>NZ_MDSS02000052.1 GCF_001758425.2 Nesterenkonia sp. PF2B19
ACCCCGGGCCGTACGGCGTCCACCCGGGTCAGCCGCCTCAGCCTGGGCAGGCGGCGCACCCTCCACACCCCGCTCTCGCCGCTCCTGCCGCGTCCGCCGGTCAGCCCACGCGCAGCAGGCGCAGCGCTGCCGTCTGGGCCGGTTGGGGCGGCGGCCTGGTACTGGCGCTGGTGGCCAGCGGCATCGGCATCTGGCAGGTGGACGAGCACGTCTACGCCACCGACGCCACGGCCGAGAACTACTGGGAGGCCCTGAGCTCGGGGAACGGGTCGGCCGCCGTGGGCATGTTCTCCTCTGTTCCCGAGCTGGGTGCCCTCGGGCCCGCCCAGAACCTGGTGCTCTCCGCCGAGGCGGAGGACGGGGCCCCCGATGAGGACACCGACGACGAGCCTGAGCAGGACGACGCTGAGCAGGACGACACCCAGCAGGACGACGCCGCCGACCCCGATGATGCCGAGGACGGCGCGACCGAGGACTCGGCAGAGGACTCCGAAGACGGCGCCGAGCCCGAGGACGCACCGGCCCCTCCCGCCGAGGACCGCCTGGAGCTCGGTTCCGTGGACTCCGTTCTGCTGGACGGCGAGGCGCTGAGCCACTCGGCCGAGCAGATCGAGGCCCTGTCCATCACGGAACGCAGCGACGGCGCCGACCTGGCCTTCACGGTGGACGGCGAGCAGCACGAGGCCCACCTGCCCATGACCCGCGAGGGCAGCGTCTGGTTCTTCTTCGACGACTGGAAGCTCGCCCCGGAGGCGATGACCGAGGTGGAGCTCTCCGTCCCGGCCGCGTCACTGGGCGGGATCGGCCAGGTCGAGGTCAACGGGCAGCCGGTGAACCTCCACGAGGACGGCGCCACCCTGGCGGCCTTCGTCCCCACGGTGGTCGACGTCGGCATCGACAGCCAATGGCTGACCGGCTCCGGACACGACGTCGTCACCGCCGAGGGCAATCACCGGATCGACATCGAGCTGGAAGCCTCGGAGACCGCCGCCGAGCTGCTGCATGACGAGGTGGAAGAGTACCTGACCGGCTGCGCCGAGCAGGAGGTCCTGATGCCCAGCGGCTGCCCGATGGGGATCACCACTCCGAACCAGGTGGACGCCGACACGATCTCCTGGGAGATGCCCGACCCCTCCGACATCTCGCTGACCTTCGGCGACGACGGCTGGTCCATCTCCGGGGCGGACAACCTCCGCGCCACGGTCACCTTCGAGTCCCTGGACTACTTCGACGGCGGCGAGCTGGACGAGAGCCACGACGTCAGCTTCGGCCTCGACATCCAGGTCGGAGCCAGCGGCGAGGACCTCGTCATCTCCGTGATCGGCGACTGACCGGACCCGGGCCGGGCCCGCGCCGCACCTGCCCCCGGCTTGACTGCCCCCGGCTCACCGACGATCCGGCCGCGCGGCGGCCGGGGCGGGCTCCACCGGCTCCACCGGGTCCAGCGGGTCCAGGTCCACCTTCCTGTCATGCCAGCGGTGCCCCAGCTCGATCAGCCCGGAGCCGACCATCGCGGCGACGAAGGCCACCGCCAGCAGCTCCGCGCTGGGCATGGCGAAGAGGTGGTACTGCTGGGAGATCGGCACCAGCAGGGCCGCCGCCAGCAGCAGGTACATGGAGGCCAGCAGGATCATCCGCGGGGTGGTCAGCGGCCGCAGCGCCACGTTGAGCACCCACAGGCCCACCAGGGTCAGGCACAGGGTGGAGGCCGTCTGCACCCCGGCTGCGGGCTCCTGGAAGTGCCGCCCTGCGGCGCTGACGGCGATGACCGCCAGACAGATCGCCACCGACGCCGGGATGGAGAACAGCACGGATCGGCGCAGGAACCCCGGTCGGTACCGCCGGGTGTTGGGCATCAGCGCCAGGAAGAACGCCGGGCAGCCGATCATCAGGAAGTCCACGGTGGAGAACTGGCGCGGCAGGAACGGGAACTGCCAGAACATGAGCCCGAAGAACAGTCCCAGGACGATCGCGTAGGCCGTCTTGGTGAGGAACAGGTGCGCCACCCGCTCGGTGTTGGCGATGACCTTCCGACCTTCGGCCAGCACCTTCGGCAGGCGGTCGAACCGCCCGTCCAGCAGCACCATCCGGGACACCGCCTTCGTGGCAGGAGCCCCGTTGCCCATCGCGATGCCCAGATCCGCGCGCTTCAGGGCCAGCGCATCGTTGATGCCGTCGCCGGTCATCGCCACCACGTGACCGTTGGCCTTCAGCGCCTCCACCATGGTGCGCTTCTGCTCCGGGGAGACCCGGCCGAACACGGAATGGGTGGCCAGCGCCGACCGCATCGCCTCGGGATCCTCCGGCAGCCGGGAGGCGTCCACGCCGTCGCCGTCGACCCGCATCCCCACTTCCCGGGCCACCGCCGAGACGGTGCGCGGCGAGTCCCCGGAGATGACCTTCAGAGCCACGTTCTGCGCGCTGAAGTACTCCAGAGTCGACCGGGCGTCGGAGCGGACGTTCTCCTTGAACGTCAGCAGGGTGACCGGCATGAGCCCGTCCGGCAGTCGCTCGCCTCGTCCCAACGGTCCGCTGGCGCCGTCGAGGATGGGGCCCTCCAGCGGCGCGTGGGCGAGGACCATGGTCCGCAGCCCCTGGGCGGCGGTGGCCTCCGTGTGCCCCAGCAGCCGGTCCACCTCGGCCTGCGGCGCCACATGCGGCGACTGCAGGATGTCGGGGGCGCCGAGGATCCAGTGCCCGGCCAGTTCCCCGGCGTCGTCGGCGAAGGTCACTGCGGACCACCGTCGGGCGGAGGAGAACTGCACCTGGTAGGCGGCGTGATGCCGCGGCAGGGCGGTGAAAGGCACCTGCAGGGCCGCCGCCGTCGGGTTGGCGTGCAGGTCCGCACCGAACCAGGCGAGCACCTGCTGCCACGGCTCGGTCCCCTCCAGCGCGGTGGAGGACGGGTCCCGGTGCTGCACTGCCGGAAGCCCGCGAGAGTCCAAGGGCGCCGCCCCGTGGAACGCGATGGTGCCGTCGGTCAGCGTGCCGGTCTTGTCCAGGCAGACGACGTCCACCCGGGCCAGGATCTCCACCGCCGGCTGCTCCTGAATGAGGACCTTGTCCTGGGCCAGGCGCAGCGCGGCCACCGCGAAGGCGATGGTGGTCATCAGCGCCAGCCCCTGCGGGATCATCGCCGTCACCGAGGACACGGCGGTGACCATCGCCTCCCGCCACTGACCGGAGGCCCACGCGTAGCTCCACCCGCCGAAGGCCTGCATCTGCCCGTTGAAGACGATCGCGGTGATGGGCAGCAGCACCAGGGACAGCCAGAATGCGACCTTCTCGAGGGCGCGGCGCAGCTCCGAGTTGATCTTCTGGTAGCGCTTGGCCTCGGTGGCGAGCTTCACGGCATGGGCGTCGTCGCCCACCGCGGAGACCACGAAACGCCCGGTGCCGGCCAGGACCGCGGTGCCGGAGAGGACGATGTCGTCACGGCGCTTCGGCACCGGATCCGACTCGCCGGTGAGCATGGACTCGTCCACGTCCAGTCCGGAGGAGGAGATCACGACGCCGTCGGCGGGCACCTGGTCGCCACGGCGCAGCTCCACGACGTCGTCGAGGACGATCTGCTCCCGGTGGATCTCCACCAGCATCCCGTCACGCAGCACCGTGATGCTGTCCTGGTGCAGCAACGCGATCGCGTCCAGCTTCCGCTTGGCCGAGTATTCCTGGATGAGCCCGATGACCACGTTGGCGACGGCGGCCACGGCGAACAGCAGGTCCAGCCAGCGGCCCAGGATCACGATGACCAGCGCGCAGACCCCGATGATCAGGTTGAACAGCGTCATCAGGTGGGTGCGCAGGATCTCCGCGATGGAACGGGAGGTGGTGTGCGGCTGGACGTTGGCCAGCTGCAGCCGCTGGCGCTCGGCCACCTGGATGGAGTTCAGCCCCTGGGCCTCCAGCACGGCAGGGTCGACGGCGGACCGGAGCTCCGCAGGCGTGCGGACGTCCGTCTTCTGAGCAGCCACGTGCTCCGTCCTTGTCGGGGGCGAGCGGGGACACCGGGCGCAGGCACGCCCGGCCCCATTCTAGAGGCGCCGCCCCGTTCCGCCCTCAGCCCTGAGGAGGAGACTCTGCCCACAGCTGGCTCCGCGCCCGGCTCAGCGCACACCCCACGTGTAGGTCTGCTTGCGCAGGCTCAGATACATGAACGTCTCCGTGCCGACCACCCCGGGAAGGGTCCGGATGCGCTGCGAGATGATCTCCAACAGGTGGTCGTCGTCCTCGCAGACCACCTCCACCAGCAGGTCGAAGGCCCCGGCGGTGATCACTACGTAGTCGACCTCGTCATAGGCCTCGAGCTCAGCGGCCACCGGTTCCAGCGCACCCTCGACCTTGATGCCGATCATCGCCTGCCGCGGGAACCCCAGCTCCAGCGGGTTGGTGACCGCCACGATCTGGATGACCCCCAGCTCCTGGAGCCGGTGCACGCGGTGCCGGACGGCGGCCTCGGAGAGGCCCACCTCTTTGCCGATGGAGGCGAAGGAGCGGCGGCCGTCCTGCTGCAGCAGCTCGATGATCGCCTTGTTGACGTCGTCGATCTCGGCCGCCCGGTGGTTCCTGTTCTTCACCATGTCCCCCAGCCTTTCACAGCGCCGCCAGCTTCCTGCCCCGCCAGTACCGCCACACCTGGACGCCGACGACCAGCGCGATCGCGCCCAGGAACATGGCCGATCCCAGCACGTTGACCTCGGCCGGGATGCCTCGCCGCGCGGCCACATAGGCGTACTGCGGGAAGGTGGTGTAGGCCCCGGAGTTGAAGTTCGCCACGATGAAGTCGTCGAAGCTGATCGCGAAGCTCAGCAGGGCCGCGGCCGCGATGCCGGGGATCAGCAGCGGGAAGGTCACCTTCCAGAACGCGGTGCGCCCCGAGGCATAGAGGTCCGCGGCCGCCTCTTCCAGGGCCGGGTCCAGGGTGGCGATGCGTGCCCGGATGGCCACTACCACGAAGGAGATGCAGAACATGATGTGTGAGAGCACCGTGGTGCCCATCCCCAGCTGGACCCCCAGGTTGAGGAACTGGGACAGCAGCGAGGCGCCCAGCACGACCTCCGGGGTGGCCAGCGGCAGGAAGATCAGCATGTTGGCCGAGCCGGCGAAGCGGAACCGGTAGCGCTCGAGCCCGAAGGCGATCATGGTGCCCAGCACGGTGGCCACCGTGGTGGCGATGACCGCCACCATCAGCGAGTTCCCGAACGCTTCGCACAGCTGGGAGGGGCGGCACGGGTCCTGCCAGTTGGCCAGGGTGAAGCCGCGCCAGGTCAGGTTGGTCCGGCCGGCGTCGTTGAACGAGAACACGAAGATGTAGGCGATCGGGACCAGCAGGTAGAGGAACGCCAGCCCACCGACGACCGGTACGAACCACCGGCCGGCGTCGAACCGGCGTCGGGGCGTGGGCGCGGCGTGACGGGTGGCCGGATCCGTGCTCATGGTCTCTCCCCTCATACGATCTCCTTCGTCCCGAAGCGGCGCACGTAGAGCGTGACGAGGATCAGGATGATGGCCATCAGCACCGCGGACAGGGCGGCGGCCGAAGGATAGTCGGTCGCGTGGAAGAACCGGGAGTCGATGATCTGACCCACAGTGGTGGTGTCCACGTTGTTGCCCAGCATGACCGCGTTGACGTAGTCGCCGGAGGCCGGGATGAACGTCAGGATGGTCCCCGCCATCACCCCGGGTGTGGACAACGGCAGCGTGACCCGCAGGAACGTCTGGAGCCCTCCCGCGTAGAGGTCCCCGCCGGCCTCGATGAGCCGGGTGTCCAGCCGCTCCAGGTTGGCGTAGATGGGCAGCATCATCAGCGGCAGGTACAGGTAGGTCATGCCGGCGACGACGGCGAGCGCGGTCGCGGTGAGCCGCCCGTCCTGGGGCAGCACGGAGATCGCCTTGAGGAACCCGACCACCCAGCTCTCGTCGGAGAGGATGAACCGCCAGGACTGCACGCGCAGGATGAAGCTGGAGAAGAACGGGGCGATGATGACCACCAGCAGCAGCCCCTGCAGCAGGTGCCGGCCGCGCAGCCGCACCGCCACCAGGTAGGCCATGGGGTAGCCGATGCACAGGGCTGCCACGGTGGCGACGGTGGCGAACAGGAACGACCGCACGAAGGTGTCCCCGTAGGTGGTCATCACGTGCGCATAGGTGGCGATGTTGAACCCGGGCACGAACTCTCCCGGCACGGCGCCCTCGGGACGCACGTAGAGGGACATCGCCAGCATGGAGAACACCGGTACCACGAAGAACAGCGTGATGAAGGCGAACCCGGGGATGACCAGGAGCATGCCGAGCCGCCCGCGGGCGCGCCAGGTGCGGCGCTCCTCGGCGGACTGCTCAGGCAGCGGGGGCGGCGCCACGTGCTCCTGCGGGGTGGTGAGCTCCTCGGCGGCGCCGGGGGTGGTGTTCACGGCCATCACAGCTCCTCGACGCCGGCCTCGGTGTCGGAGCCGCCGGCCAGTCCGAACAGGTTGGCGTCCTCCCACCACAGGTCGACCTCGGTGCCGGGGCCGATGACCTCGGTGCGCAGATTCTGGGAGAACACGGTCAGGCTCCCCGCCCCGGGGACCTCCACCTCGTATTCGGTGGAGACCCCGGTGTAGGCGACGTCGCGCACGCGTCCTCCGGTGACGCGGGTCCAGTCGGCCTGGGCGTCGGCGGGCCGGCGTCCGGCGCGGGTGAGGACGATCTTCTCCGGGCGGATGCCGACGACGATCCGGCCCTGCTGCTGCACGGCCCTCTCGGCGGCGAGCCGGCAGGTGGTCTCGCCGAACTGCACGGTGAGCCCCTGGGGCCCCGCGGCGTCGACCACCTCGGCCTCGAAGAGATTGGACTTGCCCAGGAAGTTCGCCACGAAGGCGGTGCGCGGCAGGTCGTAGAGCTCTCCGGGTGGACCGATCTGTTCGATGCGGCCGGCGTTCATCACGGCCACGGTGTCGGCCATGGTCAGGGCCTCCTCCTGGTCGTGGGTGACGTGGATGAAGGTGATGCCGACCTCCTGCTGGATCTGCTTCAGCTCGGCCTGCATCTGGCGGCGCAGCTTCATGTCCAGCGCGCCGAGCGGCTCGTCCAGCAGCAGCACGTGGGGCTCATTGACCACGGCGCGGGCCAGGGCGACCCGCTGCTGCTGGCCGCCGGAGAGCTGGGCGGGGCGCCGCTGGGCCAGATGCCCCAGCTCCACGAGGTCCAGCACCTTCGACGCGCGGCCGAGCGCGTCGGGCACCTTGCGGCGTCGGAGACCGAAGGCCACGTTCTCCAGGACGCTGAGATGGGGGAACAGCGCGTAGCTCTGGAAGACGGTGTTGACCTCCCGCTGGTGGGCCTTGGTGCCGGTGACGTCGTCGTCGCCGATGAGGATCCGTCCCCGGGTGGGGTGCTCCAGGCCGGCGACCATCCGCAGCGTGGTGGACTTGCCGCAGCCGCTGGGTCCCAGCAGCGCGAAGAAGCTGCCCGCCGGGACGTGGAGGTCGAGGTCGTCGACGGCGGTGAATCCGCTGAACAGCTTGGTGATGCCTCGCAGGGCGAGGTCCTTGCCGGTGGCAGACATCAGTTCCCGATCACCGCCTGGAACCGGTCGGTGAACTCGGCCTCCTCCTCGGCGTCCATGCTGCGAATGGTGTGCAGGTCCGCCTGCATCTCCTCGGTGGGGAAGATCATCGGGTCCTCGGCGAGATCCGGGTCGATCTCCTCCATGGCCTCCTGGGCTCCCTGGACGGGGCACACGTAGTTGACGTAGGCGGCGACCTCGGCCGCGACGTCGGGCTGCAGGTAGAAGTCCATGAGCCGTTCGGCGTTCGTCTGGTGCTCCGCGCCGTGGGGGATCAGCAGATTGTCGGACCACAGGGCCCCGCCGGCCTCGGGGAGGGCGAACTCCCAACGGTCTCCCTCTTCGAGGTTCAGCTGGGTGATGTCGCCGGACCAGGCCATCACGGCCAGGGCGTCCCCGGAGACGAGGTCCTCCATGTAGCGTTGCCCCGGACCTGCCGGATCTGCCCATTGGAGATGCTCTCCTCCAGCAGCTCCAGAGCGGACTCGAAGTCGTCGCTGTCGAAGGAGGTGACGTCCGCACCCTGGTCGAGCATGATCAGGGCCAGGGTGTCCCGCCATTCGTCCAGGACCACCACCCGGCCGCGCAGGTCGGGGTCGGTGAACAGCTGGGTGACCGAGTGGACGCCGTCGGGCACGGACTCCTTGTTCCAGGCCAGCCCGGTCATGCCGGACTGCCAGGTCACCGAATGGCGACGGTCCGGGTCGAAGCCGACATCGCGCAGGCCGGGCAGCAGGTTGTCCAGGTGGGGGATGTTCTCATGGTTCAGCTCGCGGACCTGGCCGGCGGCGATGAGGCGAGCGGCCATCCAGTCGGTGAAGGTGACGATGTCCTGGCCGAAGCCCTGCCCCTGGCGGAGCTGGTTCTGCACGGTGCCGTAGTAGCTCTCGTTGCCGTCGATGTCCTCCGCGTAGGTGACGCTGATCCCGGTCTCCTCCTGGAACCGTTCCAGGGTCGGGTAGGTGCCGGCGCCGCTGTCATAGTCCAGGTAGAGGCTCCAGTTGGCCCAGAACAGCGCCATCGACTCGTCGGAGAGGTCCTCGGCCGGACCCTCCTCCGCGCCGGGGGTTCCGCCGGTGCCGCAGGCGCTGAGTGCCCCGAGCAGTCCTGCCGCGCCGGCGCCCATCATCAGTCGGCGGCGGGAGACGCGGCGACCCGCCAGCTGGGAGCGGACCAGCGAGCGGATCATGGGGTCCTGGGGAAGGGAGTCGGGGGTGCGGGTCATGGGGTCCTCCTCGGTGCCGGTGAAGCGGTGTTGGCGGTGGTGCGGTGTTGGCGGTGGTGCGGGTGCTGGACGGGTAAGTACGTGCTGCGAGTGGTCGGTGGGCTGCGGGTGGTGGCTGCGGGTCTGCTCCCCCTCAGGAGTCGAATCCGAGTCCGAGCCGGTCCAGGGTGCGGAGCCAGAGGTTGCGCCGCCCGGTCGCGTCCTCCCGGGCACGGGCCCAGGTGGTGATCATGATCCCCAGCCAGGCGAAGGGTTCCGGTGGGAAGGGCGGAGGGCGCTTCCGGACCATCTCCAGCCGGGTGCGTGCGGTGTCCAGGCCCTGCAGCCGGTCCAGCATGACGTCGGCGGCGAAGCGGGAGGCTCCCACCCCGAGGCCCGTGAACCCGGTCGCGTAGACGGTGCGACCCCCGTGGGCCTGGCCGAACAGGGCGCAGAACTGAGTGGAGGTGTCGATGACCCCGGCCCATCGGTGGGTGAATCGGATTCCCTCCAGCTGGGGGAAGGTCGCCGCGAAGTGGTCGGCGAGCCGCTGGAAGGTCTGCGGCCTGTCCAGGTGGTCCTCCCGGATGGACCGGCCGAAGTGGTAGACGACGTCGTAGCCTCCCCACAGGATCCGCCGGTCCGGGGTGATCCGGTAGTAGTGGAACTGGTTGCCGGCGTCGGCCACGCCGACGGCGGGGTCCCACCTCAGGGCTGCCAGCTGCTCGGCGGTGAGCGGCTCGGTGGCGAGGACGTAGTCGTAGACGGGCACGGTCTCCCAGCGGGTGCGCAGATGCCGCCACGAGCGGCCCAGGCGGTTCGGGAAGGCGTTGGTGGCCAGCACCACCTGCCTGGCGCTGCGCCCGCGGAGCCGTGCGGGGTCTGGAGCCGGACCGTGACGCCGTCGCCGCCGGGGAGCTGCCGCAGCTGCGTGACGCGGCTGCGGCTCGGCGATCCGCACCCCCAGACGTTCGGCGGTCTCGGCCAGGCCCCAGGCCAGGCGGCGGGATCGACGACGGCGGTGCCGCGCGCGTCGTGCCGTCCCGCCAGGTAGGTGGGCGAGTCCAGGTGGGCGCGCACCGCCTCGGCGTCGAGGAACCCGGGGTCCTCCGGAGCGAGGGAGGCGACCTCATGGGGGCGGGTGGCCACGGTGAGCGACCCGCCACGTGCGAAGCCGCAGTCGATGCCGTACCGGGCGATCGTCTCCTCGATCTCGTCGAGGTTGCGCAGCCCCAGGCGTTCGAGGGCTTCGTACTCCTGCGGCCAGCGGCTGCGGCCGTTCTCCTCCCCATGGGTCAGGCTGGCCTCGCAGAAACCGCCGTTGCGTCCGGTGGCCTGCTCGGCGAGCCTGTCGGCCTCCACCAGCAGCACCCGGGTGCCCGGTGAACGTTCGACGGCGCGCAGGGCAGTCCACAGTCCGGTGAACCCGCCGCCGACCACCAGCAGGTCCGCCTGATCCCCGTCCTTGACGGGAGGCCGTGCGGCGGGGCGGTCCGGGGTGTCCAGCCACAGCGGGACCGGGCGCGCGCCCTGGAGCGCGCGCCGCCCCCAGCCAGTGGTCGTCGTGGTCTCCATGGCGCTCCGTCCTACTCGCCGTCTCCGATGAAGCTCATGACGTGCTTGATGCGGGTGTAGTCCTCGAGGCCGTACAGGGAGAGGTCCTTGCCGTAGCCGGAGTGCTTGAAGCCGCCGTGCGGCATCTCCGAGAGGTAGGGGATGTGGGTGTTGATCCACACGCAGCCGAAGTCCAGCTCCTTGGCGGCCCGCATCGCCCGGCCGTGGTCGGTGGTCCACACGCTGGAGGCCAGCCCGTACTTCACGTCGTTCGCCATCGTGAGGGCCTCGGCCTCGGAGGAGAAGGTCTGCACGGTGATGACGGGGCCGAAGATCTCCTCCTGGATGAGCTCGTCGTCCTGGGCGAGCCCGTCCAGGATCGTGGGGGCGTAGAAGTAGCCGCTCTCCCCCACCCGGTGCCCGCCGGTGATCAGCTGCACGTGCTCCGGCCGCGCGTCGACCTTCGCGGTGACCGTGGCCAGCTGGTCCGCGTTGTTCAGCGGGCAGACGTCGGCCTCATCGTCGGGGCCGCCCAGCGTGGTGCTCTCGGCCTGTGCCTTCAGCGCGGCGAGGAACTCGTCGTGGACGGACTCGTGGACGAGCACACGGGTCGCCGCCGTGCAGTCCTGGCCGGCGTTGAAGTACCCGGCCGCCGCGATGCCCTCGGCGGCGGAGGCGAGGTCGGCGTCGTCATGGACGATCACCGGGGCCTTGCCGCCGAGCTCCAGATGCACCTTCTTCAGGTCCTGGGAGGCCGCCTGCGCCACCTGCATGCCCGCGCGCACCGACCCGGTGATGGCGACCATCTCGGGCACTGGGTGCGCGACCAAGGCGCGGCCGGTGTCGCGGTCCCCGCAGATCACATTGAACACTCCCGGCGGGAGGATCTGTGCGCAGAGCTCGGCGAACAGCGTGGAGGTGGCCGGCGTGGTGTCGCTGGGCTTGAGCACGATCGTGTTGCCGGCGGCCAGGGCGGGGGCGACCTTCCAGATCAGCATGGGCAGCGGGTAGTTCCACGGGGTGACCTGGCCGACGACGCCGATCGGCTCCCGGCGCACGAAGGAGGTGTGGTCCTCCATGTACTCGGCCGCCGCCTTGCCCTCCAGCAGGCGGCCGGCGCCGGCGAAGAAGCGGAAGTGGTCGATGTTGACCGGCATCTCCTCGGAGGCGGTGAGGTGACGGGGCTTGCCGGTGTCCTGGCATTCGGCGTCGACGAACTCGTCGAAGCGCGCCTCCAACGCGTCGGCGATCTTCAGCAGCGCCTCTCCCCGTTCCTTCGGAGTCGTCCGCTTCCAGCTCTCGAAGGCCCGGGCCGCCGCGGCGAAGGCCGCGTCGACGTCGTCGGCTCCGGAGAGCGGCGCCCGGGCGTAGACCTCGCCCGTGTGGGGGGCGATGACGTCATAGGTCGCCCCGGTGACCGCAGGCACCGTCTGGCCGTCGATCACGTTGAAGAACTCCGTCAGTGCCATCCGTGGCCTCCTATCTCCTGCTCGGCTCCGTGCGAGCCGCGCGTCTGATGTGATCCAGGTCACTTCGACCTACGCTACAGGGGATGTACGGATCAAGCCAAGCATCGGCTTGTGAACAACTGATTTCGTCGCTGATACAGATAAAGTTCGCTGATTCTCTTGAATCCGAGGGTGCCCGGGGCACCATGGGTCCATGACTGAACGAGCCCTCCCCCCGGAGGAGGCCTCCCGCCTCCAGTCCGCGGCCACCCAGCACCTGTGGATGCACTTCACCCGGCACGGCGACCTTCCCGAGACCGGCGTGCCGATCATGACGCGCGGAGAGGGCGTCCACCTGTGGGATGCCGACGGGAAGCGCTACATCGACGGGCTCGCCGGCCTCTTCACCTCCCAGCTGGGCCACGGCCGGCGGGATCTCGCCGAGGCGGCCGCGCAGCAGATGGGGACCTTGGAGTTCATGCCGCTGTGGTCCTATGCGCATCCGCCCGCCATCGAGCTGGCCGAACGGCTCGCCGGTCTCACACCCGGGGACCTGGACCGCGTGTTCTTCACCAACAGCGGCAGCGAGGCCGTGGAGACCGCCTGGAAGCTGGCCAAGAACTACTTCCGGCTGACGGGACGCCCCGGCAAGCACAAGGTCATCAGCCGGACCACCGCCTATCACGGCACCACCCACGGAGCACTGTCCATCACAGGGCTCGCCGGACTGAAGCAGCCGTTCGAGCCCCTGGTGCCCAGCACGGTGCACGTCAGCAACACCAACGCCTACCGGGCCTCCGAGCTGACCGCCGGAGCCCTGGAGGTCACCGATGAGCAGAGCCTGGAGCGCTTCGGCCGATGGGCGGCCGACCAGATCGGCCTGGCCATCGAGGCGGAGGGTGCGGACTCGGTGGCCGCCGTGTTCCTGGAGCCCGTGCAGAACGCCGGCGGCTGCTTCCCACCCCCACCCGGATACTTCCAGCGGGTCCGCGAGATCTGCGACGAGCACGACGTGCTGCTGGTCTCCGACGAGGTCATCTGCGCCTTCGGCCGGCTGGGCCACATGTTCGGCGCCGAGCACTTCGACTACCAGCCGGACATGATCACCACCGCCAAGGGCATCACCTCCGGCTACGCACCCCTGGGAGCCGTGCTCGCCTCGGAGCGACTCATGGAGCCCTTCCTGCAGTCCGGGGCCATGTTCGGCCACGGCTACACCTTCGGCGGCCACCCGGCCTCCACCGCCGTCGGGGTGAAGAACCTGGAGATCTTCGAGTCCGAGGGCGTCCTCGAGCATGTGCAGCAGCACGCCGGCACCTTCCGCAGCACCCTGGAGCGGCTGCTCGACCTGCCGATCGTCGGCGATGTCCGCGGCGAGGGCTACTTCTACGGGATCGAGCTGGTCAAGGACAAGACCACCCGGGCCAGCTTCAGCGCCGAGGAGTCCGAGCGGATCCTCTTCGGGTTCATCTCCAAGAAGCTCTTCGAGGAAGGCCTCTACTGCCGAGCGGACGACCGCGGCGACCCCGTCATCCAGCTCAGCCCGCCGCTGATCGCCGGACCGGACGACTTCGAGGAGATCGAGCAGATCCTGCGTCACGTGCTCAGCGAGGCCTGGACGCTGCTCTGACCAGCGGGCCGCGCCGCCGTCGCCGTCGCCGTCGCGTGCTGCCCCCGTCCCCCGCGCATCTGCACCATCAGATCACGTCTGCACACCCATATCTGGTGGGGCAGACGTGATCTGGTGGTGCAGAACCTGACGCTCAGCCGACGGTGACCTGCCCGCCGAGCAGCGTGCACCGCACCGGGAGCTCCGGAAGGTCGTCCGGGTCCGCGGTGATCGGGTCCTCCTCCCAGAGAGCCAGGTCGGCGACCGCACCCGGTGCGACGACGCCGAGGTCCTCCCGGCCGAGCGCCTCGGCCGCCCAGCGGGTGTACCCCAGCAGCGCCTCGAAGCCGCTGAGCCGCTGCTCCGGCTCGAACACCGGCGCCGTCGGGTCACCGGGGGTCCGTCGCAGCTGCGCCCAGGCCATGCCGAGCCGGGCGTCCAGCTGAGCCACCGGCCAGTCGGACCCGAGCGCAAGGCGGCCTCCGGCGTCGAGGACGTCCCGGGTCCGGTAGGCGTGCCCGGCACGCTCCGGGCCCAGCCGCGCCGCGAAGGAGTCGGAATGGTCCGCCTCGCGCCACTGCATATGCAGCGGCTGCATGGAGGCGACCACTCCCGAGGCGGCCAGCGCCGCGACGTCGTCATCGGTCAGGGTCTCCAGATGCTCGATGCGGTGCGGTGCCCCGTGAAGGGAGTGCGCTGGGCCGGACGCCCCCTCCAGGGTGCGGTACACCTGCAGCGCGTGCGCGACGCCGGCGTCGCCGCAGGAATGGGTGGCCAGCTGGAATCCCGCCTCATGGTAGGCCCGGCACACCTGGTCGTAGCGCCGCACCGAATGCCAGAACGGGCGGATCGAGTCGCCTGCGGCGTCGGGTTCGTGGAGCCAGGCGGTGCCGGCGTCGATGACGCCGTCGAGGAACATCTTGATCAGGGAGACCTGGAACCGGGGTCCCCCGGGATGCTCGGCCCCAGCGTCGCCGAGGCGCAGGGTCCGGTCCGCGACGGCGGCATCGTCGTCTCCCGGCTGGTGCCACAGCGCGATGTGGAGACGCACGGGCAGACCCCCGGGCAGCGTCTCCACCTCCTCCAGCGTGCTCAGCGTGGAATCGCGGCCGTCCATGACCACCGCACTGGTCACCCCGGAGGCCGCACTCTGAGCCAGGATCCGCTGCACCCGGACCGCGACCTCCTCGCCGCCGCCCGGGGGTGCGGCGTCCAGCACCGCCATGAAGGCGGGGATCTCCCGCAGCTCTCCGGTGGGGCGCCCGTCCGGACCGCGGACGATCTCGCTGGCGTCGGAGAAGACGTGGTCGACGTCGAGCCCCGCCGCGTCCAGAGCCGGCTGGTTGGCCAGGCCCGTGTGGAGGTCGTAGAAGATCAGGCCAATGGGTGCCCGGCGGAGGCCTCATCGAGGAGGTCGCCGCGGATCCCATGCCCGTCGAAGGCCTTGTAGTCCAGGTTCCAGCCGCGGATCCAGCCTCCGGGCGGCAACTCGGCGGCCGCGGCGGCGACGGCCTGGCGGACCTGCGCCAGCTCGGTCAGCCCGTCGAGATCCAGTCCGACCGCCAGCTCTGCACCCCAGACAGGGTGCATATGGGAGTCGATCAGCCCGGGAGTGAGCACGGCCCCGGCGGCGTCGATGATCTCCGTGCCCGGGCCGGCCAGTGCACGGATCTCCTCATCGGTGCCGAGATGCGTGATCCGGCCGTCGGCGACGGCGAGCGCGGTCTCGGCCGCTTCGGCCGCACCATGCTGGGACGTCATGGGCCGGATACGGGCTCCGGTGATGATGGTGTCCACCATGGTGGGGCCTCCTGTCAGGTGGGTGCTCCGGTGCGGGTCAGCAGGTCGGGTCAGCAGGGTCGGTCAGGCGGTATGAGTCAGACGTCGTCGGGTGCGGGCGGCCGCCGGTGCCGCCAGGGCCGGATCTGCTCGAACCGCGCGGCGACGTCGAACACCGTGCTCTCGTCGTAGGGATGCCCGACGATCTGCAGACCGACCGGCACTCCCCGAGCCACGCCCGCCGGGACCGACAGCACCGGGCACCTGTTTGCCACGTTGAACGGGACGGTCATATGGGCCTCCCAGTAATGCTCCACATGCCGGTCTCCCCCGGAGGCCACATCGGGAACGGTCAACCCGTCCAGACACCGGGCCTCCGCGGGGAGCGCCAGCACGGCGGAGGTCGGAGTGACGAGCACATCGGCTCCTTCCATGACCGTGGCCAGCTGGGCCTGCATGGCGGCTTCCCGTTCGAGCGTCTCGAACAGCGAGAGCCGGCGGGCGTGGGCCCGAGCATCGGCGATGAACCGCAGCGTGTAGTCCTCCGCCGTCTCCTCGCGGCCGGCGAGCAGTCGGCTCATACCCTCGGCGAGGATGTGTCCGAAGTGCGCCATCGTGGTCTCACGGATCTCCGACGTCGTCCACGGCGGCGACACCTCGACGATCTCCGCCCCGGCCTGCTCCATGGCGAGGACCGCCGCGTCGACCTGCTCACGGACCGAGCGCTGCACGGGGTAGTCGCCCAACGCCGCGCTGTAGGCGATGCGACGTCCCCGCAGATCCTCCGGCGCCCGGTCAGCGTCGGCTGACGGCACGGCCTGCGTGGGCACGGTGGCGTGGTCGGCGGGATGGACCCCGCGGATGACTTCGGTGAGCAGGGCGACGTCCCCCACGGTCCGTCCCATGGCCCCGTCACCGCGGTACCAGTCGGCGGCGAAGGGTCCGACGCCCGGCACAGAGCCATAGGGCCCCTTATAGCCGACCACTCCGGTGAACGACGCTGGCAGCCGGGTGGACCCGGCGATGTCCGAGGCGGTGGCCAGCGGGGTCAGGCCCGCAGCGAGGGCGGCCGCTGCCCCGCCGGAGGATCCTCCGGGGCTCAGCGACCTGTCCCAGGGGTTGCGGGTCACACCCCACAGCCGCGTGTGGGTGAAGGTCGCACAGGAGAACTCCGGGGAGGTGGTCCTCGCGTGGATGACCCCGCCGTGACGGCGCAGCCGCTGCACCACGGGATGGTCCTCGCCCGCGATCTCGTCGGCGTAGGCGGCCATGCCCTGGCTCAGGGTCCGTCCGGCGAGCGCATGCTTCTCTTTGGTCGCCACGGGCAGGCCCACGAGCCGTCTCCTGTCCCCTTCGGCTGTCCCGCTCCCCGCGGCATAGTGGTCATCCGCCGCCCTGGCCTCACGGCGCGCCTGATCCCGCAGGACCTCGGTGAACGCGTTCACCGGCGGCTCGGCCTCCGCGTCGGCATCGATGCGTTCCAGCAGCTGCTCCAGATACTCGGAGGGGGCGAGGTCCCGTCGGGCGAAACGGCGGAGCACCTCCCGCGCGGACAGATGGGCCAGGCAGTCGCTGCGACCGTCGGCCTGCGAGGCCATGGCTTCCGCCGTCATGCCTCCTCCGCCTCCTGGAGCCGGCCTCCTGGCGCGACGCCGTCCAGTTCCCCCGTCACCAGACGCGTCACCAGCGCGGTGAGCACCTCCAGGCCGGTGACCAGATCCGCGTCGGAGGTGAACTCACGCTCGCAGTGTGAGACGCCGTCCGCCGACGGGACGAAGAGCATCACGGCAGGCACGATGCGGTTCATCGGTATGGAGTCGTGGCCTGCCAAGGTCGTGAGCCTCAGGGACTCCACCCCGACGTCGCGGCAGGCCTTGGCGGCCAGATCGAGCCCCGCCTCGGGGAACGTCTGGACGGGCCGGACGTCGAAGTCCTCCGCGCTGATCTCCACGCGACTGCGCGCGGCGATGTCCGCGAACTCGTTCAGCAGCAGTTCGCGCGCCCGCTCCACGTCCTGGCGGCGGTCCGCGCGCAGGTCTACGACGAGGTCCACCTGGCGGGGCACCACGATCGGTGAGTTCGGCTCGACGTCGAACTTTCCCACCGAGGTGACGATGGACTCCGGCTCGAAGTGCCGGACCACGTCCTCCACGGCGATCACCGCCCGCGACGCCGCCACCAGGGCGTCACGGCGGTCGGCCATCAGCGTGGCGCCGGTGTGGGACTGCTCCCCGACCACGCTGACGAGGAGCTTCTGCGTGTGCCAGCTCCGCTCGACGATCCCGATGGGCACCTCGGCCCGTTCCAGCCGGCGTCCCTGTTCGATGTGGATCTCTGCGTAGGCGGCGGCCTGCGGCCCCGGTCCGTCCCCTCGGCGACCGATGGACTGCAACGCCTCCTCCACCGTGACGCCCTGCGGATCCCGGGTCTGGCGCGTCTGGTCGGCGTCCAGCAGGCCCGCATACACGGAGCTGCCCATGATCGACGGCGGGAAGCGGGCACCCTCCTCGTTGAACCAGTCCACCACCGCCACGTTGACCTGCGGCATCAGGGTTCCGGCGGCGACCGCGGCGTCCAGTGCGGCCGCCGCATGGAGCGCGGCCACAACCCCGTAGGTGCCGTCGAAACGACCGCCGAGGGGCTGGCTGTCCAGATGGGAGCCGACCACCACGCACGGGGCGCCCTCCACCCACCGGCTCACGGCGAAGATGTTGCCGATCTCATCGGTGGTCACTGTGAAGCCGAGCTCCTCGGCGCGGCTCTCGAACCAGTCCCGCACCTGTCCGTGCTCCGCTGTGCCGGCCTGACGGTCGATGCCTCCGGCCTCGGTGGCGCCGAACCTCGTCGTGTGGTGGAAGTCCCGCAGGAACATCTCGCGGTCCGGGCCCCATGCGTCGCCGTCCGCGCGGTGCGGCGCGGACCCGGAGCTCGTGCTCTGCTCGGTCATGCTGACTCTCCTCGTCTGTGATGCTCGTGCCCTCAGCGCCGGTCCGCCTGTGCCTGGCCCGCCTGCTCCTGGCCCGTCTGCTCCTGGTCCTCCGAGTCCCAGAGCTCCTTCCGGAAGTCCCGGGTCCGCGCCCGGAACGTCGCCATGATCCCCGGCTCCCGCGGGCGGGTCACCAGACTCACCCCGACGAACACGACGATGTTCAGCAGCAGCGCCAGCAGTCCCCCGCCGCCGCGGCGAAGGGTCCTGGCAGCACCTCCGGCACCGCCGTGAACAGGACGACGCCGCCGACGCCGACCACCAGCCCCGCCGTCGCGCCGGCCACGCTGGCCCGCGACCAGAACAGGGCTCCCAGGGTGGGGACGATGACCTGGGCCAGGCCGGCGAAGGCGACCAGGCCGATCGTGACCAGCAGACCCGGGATGTACAGCGTCATCACGTAGGCGACGGCAGAGAACACCAGGATCGCCCAGCGACCGACCCACACCCGCTTGTTCTCCGTGAGGTTCTTCTGCACGTACTTCTCATGGAAGTCCACGGTGTAGCTGGCGGCCATGGCGTGGACCTGGGAGTTCGCCGTCGACATCGCCGCAGCGGCACCGCAGGCGATCAGCACCAGCGCCAGCACGATCGGCGCATAGTCCAGCAGCATGCGTGGCAGCACCTGATCGGCCGCCTCCACGTCCGGGTCCAGGACCACCGCGGCATTGCCGATCAGCATGGAGCCGACATAGCTGATCGCCGCGACGGCGAGCAGGAACGGCATCAGGTCGAACAGCCGGGGCGACCGTGTCGCATACATGCGAGTCCACATCTGCGGCCCCATGAAGGCGCCGATGGGTGTGATGACGAACATCGCGATCCACGCCATCCATGCGCCGTCGGCAAGGATCAGGTTCTCCGGCTGGATCTGCTCGATCTCGTCGAACATGGTGCCCATGCCGCCCACCTCGCCGACCAGGAAGATCCCGGCGGTGATCATGCCGGTGAAGAGCAGGACGCCGTAGAAGATGTCGGTCCAGGCGACCGCACGCAGGCCGCCGGACCAGACGTAGATGATGATGACCAGGTAGAACAGCAGCCCGGCCAGCCAGAACGGCAGAACCCCGTTCGAGGCGACCTCCATCAGATATGCCCCGCCGGTGAGCTGGATCTGGAGATGCGGCAGCGTGAAGACCAGCAGGATGACCGCGATGAAGGTGCCCAGCTTCCGGGAGCCGTAGAGGTCCACGAAGAAGTCCCGCGGGGTGACGTAGCGGCCCCGCTTGCCGTGGAACCAGATGCGCTTGCCCACGAGGTAGTACATGACCCCGAAGAAGATGTTCCAGGCGATGGCGGTCCAGTAGAGGGGCCCGTCCAGGTAGAAGCTCGCGTTGGAGCCGAGGAAGGCGAAGGCGCTCCACCATGTGGCCGCCACGGTGAAGAAGACCGCGATGGAGCCCATGCCGCGGCCTTGGATGAAGAAGTCCTCCGCGGTGGCCGCAGCCTTCCGTGAGGCCAGCCCGCCCATGATCAGGGGGATCAGCAGGAAGCTGCCGATCACCAGAAGTCCGACGATCTCGGTGGTGGTCATGCGTGCTCTCCTCCGTCCGCGCCGGACTCAGGGGCGGCATCGTCGACGTCTGCCCTCCTGCGGCCCCAATGGGTGCGGTAGCCGATGAACAGGACCACACACATCAGGGCCCAGACGATGATCGTGAATCCATAGATGAACGGCATCCCGAAGATCCTCGGCTCGGCGACGTCATGGAAGAAGAGCACACCGGGGAACTCCATGACGGCGAATCCGAAGATGACGCAGGTCCAGAGGATCACCGCAGTTCGTGTAGGTCTTCTCTGCCAGGTCATGCACACCTCTCCTCGTCCTCGACCTCACTGTTTCGTCAGGTTCATTCTCTGCTTCAGACATGTCAGTCACGTCACCGGGACATTGCGACGCCGTGTCCCGGCACGCTCACGCGCGGAACGCGTAGTGCCGCCCGGAGACGGCGTCCACCAGCACCTCGACGGCCCTGCCTCCAGCAGCGCCGGTGATCCACCAGTTCGGCTTCGCCACGCAGACCGGGTCACGCCCGAGGGTCAGCCCACCGCCGATCCCCCAGCGACGTCGACGCAGGAGCACGTTGCCCAGGACCCGGCGTGCGGCGCGCACGGCCTCCTCCCGTCCGATCTGTGCCGCAGGCGCGGGGCTCGCGGCGGAGAGCTGATCGAGAGCCAGGAACTCGACCTCGGTCCAGGGCTCGGCGACATAGGCCCGCCCGCCGATCAGATCGACCAGCGCGTGGCCGGTCAGCGGCGGCCTGCGCGCCCCGGGCCGGGTGGAGCCCACGAACTCCACTGCGAGCAGCGGATGCAGATGCAGCTCGGCCTGCAGGTCCGCGGCCCCGGGCGGTGGAAGGCGACCGGCCACGGTCTGCACCGCCTGCTCCCTGCCGATCTGCACCGGCCAGGCACAGTCCGGCACCAGCGGTGGCTCCGCGGTCGGGGGCGCCGTCGGGGGTGACGCCTGAGGCACGCCCGATATGGACCGGACGGTCTCAACCACGCTCCCGACCCTCCTGCTGCGGCCGCTGCGTGGCCAGCGAGGCGTCCTCCCCGAGGACGAACCGGGCCGGGACGGCGCCCACCTTGGCCGTCTCCTCCACCGCACGCAGCACTCTCTCCGGCACCGGGTCCACCGACGCCGTCGCCAGGGAGACCACCACGATCGTCACGGTCGAGGACAGGATCCCCACCACCATGGCGTCGACCCCGAGACCGTCGGCCGAGCCGAGCATCTCGGCGGCCACCGCCCCGACGGTGCCGGCGATCATGGAGGAGATCGCCCCGGCGGAGTTGGCCCGCTTCCACCACACGGCACACACATAGGCCGGCACGAAGGCCGCACCCAGCACGGAGGTGGCGAAGACGACGACGTCGAAGACCCCCGGCGGCCGGGTCATGGCAAGCACGAGCCCGATCACCGCGAGGATGAGGATGGTCAGCCGGGAGACCGCGACCGCCGAACGCTCGGACATGTTCTTCTGCACGAACCGGCCCCACAGGTCCTGGGAGGCGATGGTGCCCGCCTGCAGCAGCAGCGCATCCGCAGTCGACATGATGGCCGCCATGATCGCGGCCATGACCAACCCGACGGCGAAGGACGGCAGGACGGTCTCGGCCACGCTGAAGATCGCCATCTCCGGGTCGTCCAGGTTCGGCACGATCAGCAGCGCCATCATGCCCACCAGGTACGCGCCGGGGATGAACAGCAGGTTGAAGCCGGTGGCATAGAGCCCGGCACGGCGGGCCACCGATGGGCGCCGCATGGACATGTGGCTGACGTTGACGTGCGGCCAGCCCATATAGCCGATGCTGAACACCAGCAGCGCTCCGAGGATGATGCCCCACTGCCCGAAGTACTGGCCCTCGGCGCCCCACATGGTGAGCAGGTTCTGGTTGATCGCCCCGATGCCCTCGTGGCCGGCAGTGAGCCCGCCGACATGCTGCAGCGTGGCGATCAGGATCCACAGCATGCCGATGACGAGGATGATCGCCTGGGCGAAGTCCGTGTAGGCCACCGCCAGGTAGCCGCCCATCAGGGTGTAGCCCACGATGACGCCCACCGCGATGATCAGCGAGACGTTGAGGTCCAGGCCGGTGACCATGGAGAGCCCCTGGCCGCCGGCGAGCAGCTGGGCGAGCACGTAGAAGAACATGCAGAACAGCGCGATCGGTGCGGCGACGGCCCGGGTCCACGCCGAAGGATAGCGATGCTCGAGGTACCCGATGGAGGTGATCGAGCCCAGCAGGTGGGAGAGCTTGCGCATGCGCCGTCCCAGCACCGAGAGGTTCAGCACGCCGCCGCCGAGGTCGCCGAGGGCGTACCACATCGAGAAGTACCCCTGGGAGTAGCCCAGCCCGCCGGCGCCCAGGAACATGTAGCCGGACATGGAGGTGCTCTGCAGGCGCAGCGCGGTCACCGCGGGCCCGAGGCTGCGGCCGCCCAGCAGGTAGCCCTCTCGGTCCCGGGTGCTGATCCTCGAGACCCAGGCCCCGATGGCCAACAGCATCAGGAAGTAGACCACTAGGAAGACGATCTCCACGCTCATGCGTCCTCGCCCCCGTCCGCGTCCCGGTGCCGCGATGTGGAGGGGGCCTCACCGCGGACGGGCGGTCGCCCCTCGTAGTCGGCGTCCTCCACGGCCCAGCCGCGCGTGCTGACATAGAACACGAGCGTGTAGACCACCCAGAAGCCCATGACCGCGGCCATGATCACGGTGGTGCTCGTCGGCAGCCCGAACATGGCTCAGCCCGCCGCACCGTCGTCGGCCGTACGGGCCACGTGGTCGTCGGCCACCGCGAGCGCGGCGTCGAGGGCGTCCAGTCCGGTCAGCGCGTCCTCCGCAGAGATGTTGATCGGCGGGGCGATGTGGATGCGGTTCATATTCGTGAACGGCAGCACCCCGCGGTGCTTCGCCTCCGCCACGATCCTCCCCATGACCTCCGGGGTCTGCCCGTAGGGAGCCAGCGGGGCCCGGGTCTGCCGGTCGGCCACCAGCTCCACCGCCCAGAAGGCGCCGAGCCCGCGCACGTCGCCCACGCTCGGGTGGTCGTCCAGGAAGCGGGCCGCCCGTGGGCCGATGACCTCCTCCCCCAGCCAGCGCGCGTGCTCCACCATACGTTCCTCGCGCATCGCCGTGATGGTGGCGACGGCGGCGGCCGCGGCCAACGGGTGGCCCGAATAGGTCAGTCCACCCGGGTAGGGGGTCTGCGCGAAGCTGGAATAGATCGCATCGTCCATGGCCACGCCGCCCATCGGCACGTAGCCGGAGGTCACGCCCTTGGCGAAGGTGACGATGTCCGGTTCGATGCCGGCGTGCTGGTGGGCGAACCAGGCGCCGGTGCGCCCGAACCCGACCATCACCTCGTCGATGATCAGCACGATGCCGTGCTCATCGCAGAGCCGCCGCACGCCCTTGAGGTATCCCGGCGGAGGCACGTAGATCCCTGCGGTGCCGGGGACGGGTTCGAGGATGATCGCCGCGATCTGGTCGCCGCCCTCGTAGGCGACGACGTCCTGCAGATGCTGCAGCGCACGTTCGGCCTCCTGGTGGTCGTCCTGCGCGCCGAAATGGGACCGGTAGGTGTAGGCGGGCATGAAGTGCACGACGCCGTCGGCGGCGTGGTCGGAGGGGAGCCGGCGGGGGTCCCCGGTGAGGTTGATCGCCAGCTGGGTGCCCCCGTGATAGGAGCGGTAGGCGGAGAGCACCTTGTGTCGCCCCGTGTGCAGCCGCGCCATGCGGACCGCGTGCTCGTTGGCGTCGGCACCCCCGTTGGTGAAGAACACGTGCTGGATGTCCTCGGGCAGCAGCTCGGTGATGAGCCGCGCGGCCTCGGAGCGGGCGATGTTGACGTGCTGCGGCGCCACGGTGCACAGCTCGGCGGCCTGCTCCTGGATGGCCCGCACGATGGCGGGATGCCGGTGGCCCGCGTTGGTGAAGATCAGCTGGGAGGTGAAGTCCAGCAGCCGGTTGCCGTCCCCGTCCCAGATCCAGGACCCCTCGGCGTCCAGGATCGTCATGGGGGTGATCTTCTCCTGGGCGCTCCAGGAGTGGAAGACATGCTGTCGGTCCAGGTCATAGGCTCGCCGGCCGGCGGCCAGGCGCTCGGCGCTGATCGGGTCACCTGCCGGAGCACCTGACGCCGGAGCACCTGTTGCCGGAACACCTGATGCCGGTGAGCCGGACGCCTGGGAGTCGGAGGTCTGCGTGTGGTTCATCGTCGCCTGTCACCTTCCGTGAGGGGGGGTCTTCTCCCGCCGTGCGACGTCGGCCCCGGCATCACCGGAGCCGCGACGTCCCGTGCGGTCCATGGTTCCTTGCGGAGAAGCCCACCGGAAGGACCAGGATGTGAGACACATCACCTTGTTTTCTTACATACTGTCAAGACCATGCCTGCTCTCGATCATGCCGCCGTCACCCTCCACGAGGCGCTCACCCTGCCCCCGATGGCCGCCGGCCGCCCCCAGCTGCTCAGCCCCGGCGTCTCCTTGGAGCACCCGGTCCGTTGGGCCCATGTCATCGGCGAGCCCCGCCCCGGCCCCCTGCTGCAGGGCGGGGAGCTCATCCTGTCCACCCTGCCCCTGCTGCATGAGGGGCGTCAGGACCTGGAGGAGCTGCTGCGCGGCTATCTGGAGGATCTCGACGACGTCGACGCCGCCGGGCTCGCTGTGGAGGTGCTGCCCGAGCGCCCCCGGCTGGCGGCCGCGCTGGAACAGGTCTGCGCGGAGCGCGCCGAACGCCCGGACGCCCACACCCTGACCCCGGTGCTGCGGTTCTCCCAGGTGGTGCGATTCGTGGAGATCACGGAGCACCTGCACCGCGAGCTGGTCGCCCGCCAGCTGCGGACCGGTGGGCACGTCCGTGATCAGGATCCGCTGCTGGAGGCCACCAGCGCGCTGCTCGAGGACCTCGCCGCCGTCCCTCCGCTGGCCGAGGCGGTCGCCGTCGAACGCGCCCGCAGTCTGGGCCTGCCCTCCTCCGCTCGACTGATCCCCCTGGTGTTCGCGGTGGACGCCTCCGCGGGGGCGCTCCCGCAGCGCGGCTGGTCGCTGGAGACACTGGCCGCCGTCGTGCGCCAGGCCGGCGCCCAGCTGCACATGCCGCTGCTGGTGGGCAGCTGCCATCACCGCTCCCTCGCGGTGCTCGCCGCGGCTCCAGCCGGCATGGACGTCCAGCGTCCCACGGCACGGCTGTGCCGGGCGGTGGAGCGATCCCTGCGCCGACGGCTTCCCGAGGCGGCCCTGCGGTGCACCGCCGCGCTGGGCGAGCCCGCACAGTCACTGCACGGCGCGCGCGACCAGCTGGACGCCGCCTGGGAG
>NZ_MDSS02000053.1 GCF_001758425.2 Nesterenkonia sp. PF2B19
GGGAACGCCGCGACGCCGCCCCATCGCCCCGGGGTCCCGTCCGGCCCCGCGCCCCTGGTGGGGATCCGCGGCGCGGGGCGGCGTCGGGGTGACAGGTGCGGTCATGGAGGCGGTCTACTCCTGGTTGAGCAGGTCGGTCATCTCCTCGGCGGCGGCCTCCATGGCCTCCGCCGCGTCCGCATTCCCGGCCAGGATGGACTGGATGGCCGCATTGGTGGTCTCCTGCGCCTGCACCGCGCCGAACCGCGGAGTCACCGGCAGGGTTCCTCCTCCCTCGACGAACTGGGTGGCGAAGGGGGCGACGAGCTCGTCCTCGGACTCCATGACGGCGTCGAGCAGGGAGACCTGTCCGGGGAAGTACCCGCTGGCCTCGCCCCACTGCTCGGCGAACTCTCCAGTGGTCATCATCTCGATGAACGTCCAGGCCAGGTCCTTGTCCTCGGCGGTTTCGAACATGGACAGGTGCGAACCGCCCAGGACGCTGTCGGCGATGCCGCCGTCGCGACCCGGGATCGGGGCGGCGGCGATGGCGCCCTCCAGGTCCGGTTCTTGCTCCAGGATGGTGGCCGGAGTCCAGGACCCCATCACGCCCATGACGGTCTCTCCGGCCACGAAGCTGTCGAGCAGGTCCACCTCGGTCCAGGTGGTCGCCCCTTCAGAGGAGAAGCCGTGCTCGGTCTGCAGGCCGGTGAGGAACTCGATCCCCTCGATCGACTCGGGGCTGTCCATGTGCGAGGTCCACTCCTCGCCCTCGAGGGTGGCGACCTCTCCGCCCGCACCCCAGATCCAGGGGTAGACGGTCATCTCCGCGTTCCCGGGCACCCCGAACGCGTTCATCTCGGGATGCTCCACCTGCACCGCCTCGGCCACCTCTACGACCTCCTCCCAGGTGGTGGGGGCCTCCAGGTCCAGCTCCTCGAAGATGTCCGCCCGGTAGAGGATCGAACGGACCCCCGCATACCAGGGCATGCCATGCAGCGAGTCCTCGTAGGTGCCGGCCTCCACCAGTCCTTCGACGAGGTCGTCTGCAAGCCCGGCGTCGGCCACGTAGTCGTCCAGCGGGGCCAGTGCGCCGGCGTCGGCGAACTCCGCGGTCCAGGTGGTGCCGGTCTCGGCGACGTCGGGCGTGGTCCCGCCGGCGATCGAGGTGACGAATCGGTCGTGGGCGTCGGCCCACTGCACGAACTCGACGTTGAGCTCGGCTCCGGTCTCCTCCTCGAAGGCCTCGGAGACCTCCTCGAAGAAGGACTCGGCGTCCGGGTTTGTCCCCTGCATGATCCAGACGTCGAGGCTTCCGGCGGTCTCACCGTCTCCCTCCGCGTCTCCCCCGCCGCAGGCGGAGACGGCGACCACCGACGTCCCCAGCACGGCGGCCATCACTGTTCGCGCACGCATAGCAGCTCCATCATCAGGTGTGACACCGGCCACATCGCCGGTTCGGAAACTATAACCACGTCCACGGAGCTGAATGCAATGTCTTTTCACCCGCGATCGGCCATCAGTCTGGTCACGATCGGATCGGGCGCCCGCGCGGGGCCGGATCCCTGTGTCCGCGCACCACCTCGAAGGTCCGCTCCAGCCGTTCGCGCCCGGCGTCGTAGTCGCCCTGCAGGAGCCGGACCACCAGGAAGTCCACGACGGCCAGCTGTGCGCTGCGGCTGGACATGGCCCCCGCGCGGAATGCGGACTCCCGCACGGTGGTGGCCAGGACATGCTCGGCGGCCTCCGCCACCGAGGACGCCGGAGCATTGGTGACCGCCACCGTCGTCGCGCCCCGCTCGCCTGCGGCGCGGATCATCTCCACCGTCTCGTGGGTCTGGCCCGCATGGGAGAAGCCGATGACGACGTCGCCCGGCTCGCACTGGACGGCGAAGGCCAGCCCCAGATGCACATCCTCGAATGACCAGACCGGCCGCCCCAGTCGCTGCAGCTTCATCTGCAGGTCTCGAGCCGCCAGTCCGCTGGCCCCGACGCCGCACACGATGATGCGCGGCGCACCCCGCAGCACGTCGACGACCCGGTCCAGCACGACGGTGTCGAGATGGCGGGCCGTCTCCTCGACGGCGCGCGCCTCCTGATAGGCGACCTTGGTGACGACGTCGGCTGCGGAGTCGTCGTCGCGGATCTCGATGTCGTCCACGCGGAACAGGTCCCGCGCTGCCTCGTCACGACTGACCGACGAGGCCACCGCCAGCCGGAACTCCGGATACCCGCCGAACCCCACGGACCGGCAGAAGCGGGCGACGGTGGCCGCCGACGTGCCGCAGTGCCGACCCAGCTGCGTGATGGTGGACCCGATCACGATCTGCGGCTCGGCGATGACGGCCTCCGCGATCCGCCGTTCGGTCTTCGAGAGCCCCGGCACGCTGCGCCGCAGCTGCACGAACAGATCTTCTCCCGCCATCATCCGCCTCCTTCGGCCTGCCCCTGCGCCCCACCGGGCCTGAAAGTCATTCTCGCGATGTGACCAGCCTCAGTAAACTCTTCACGCACCGGCGGCTGAGCTGGACCGAGGGCCTGCCCCCTCACCAGCCGCCCGGCCGCTCCTTCACGCTCTGTCACGCTCCGCGATGCGACATCTCCTGCAACAGGCGGTCCCCCATGGTCTACACTGCACGTGCGCCAGGTTTTGAACAGTGTTCAAATGACAGGAGAGCCATGCCGCACACCACCTCAGCCCCCACCGACCCGCTGCCGCAGGAGCAGTGCGCAGCGGCATACCCAGAGCTCCTCGCCGAGCGCCTCCTCGACGGAGGCCGCCTCACCGACCACGAGTGCCTGGAGCTGCTCCGCACTCCCGACGACGCCACCTTCCGCCTGGTGGCCGCCGCCTCTCGACTCCGCCGGCAGCACTTCGGCGCCACGGTGAAGGTCAACTACCTGGTCAGCCTCAAGACGGGCCTGTGCCCCGAGGACTGCACCTACTGCTCCCAGCGGCTCGGCACCGGTGCGGAGATCCTCAAGTACACGTGGCTCAAGCCCGAGGAGGCCGTGGCCCAGGCCTCACACGGAATCGCCGCCGGCGCACGCCGCGTGTGCCTGGTGGCCTCCGGCACCGGACCCACCGATCGGGACGTCGACAGAGTGGGCAGCATCGTCACTCGGTTGAAGTCCGACCACCCCGACGTCGAGGTGTGTGCCTGTCTGGGCCTGCTCAAGGAAGGGCAGGCCGAGCGACTGGGCAGCTGCGGCGTCGACGCTACAACCACAATCTCAACACCGCCCGCTCGCACTACCCGGAGATCTGCAGCACCCACGGCTACGACGACCGGGTGGAGACCGTCGGCCGCGCCGTCGACGCCGGCCTCTCCCCCTGCTCGGGGCTGATCGTCGGCATGGGCGAGAGCGACGAGCAGCTCGTCGAGGCGCTGGCCGCACTGCGGGACCTCGACGCGGACTCCGTGCCGGTGAACTTCCTCATGCCCTTCGACGGCACGCCGCTGGAAGGCCGGTGGGAGCTGACCCCGCTGGCCTGCCTGAGAATCCTCGCCGTCGCCCGCATGATATGCCCGGACAAGGAGATCCGGATCGCCGCCGGCCGCGAGATGCACCTGCGCAGCCTGCAGCCCCTCGCCCTGGAGGTGGCGAACTCCCTGTTCCTGGGCGACTACCTCACCTCCGAGGGCCAGGGCGCCGCCGACGACCTGACGATGATCCGCGACGCCGGGTTCACCGTGATCGGCGCCGACGGCTCCCCGGCCTCCACAGCATCCCCGGCCTCCCCTGCCGCTGACCGCTCGACGGCACCTGCTCCGCGAGCCGAGACGGCACGTCCTGCCACCTCACCGCCGCCGACCCCGTCAGCAGCCCCGACCGACTCCGCAACGGCACCTGCTCCGGCACCCGCTGCGACACCCGCGATCCGCCGCCGTGGCGCCGGCACCGATGTGGCGCCCAACGCCTGAACCGGCGCGCCTCAGCCGGCCAGGTGCGACCATCTGCCGCTGAGCTGACGCCACGGGCCGACGGCAGCGACCCGACCGGCCTCGAGGATCACCACGCGATCCGCCCGAGCCAGCGCCGCGCGCTTGGAGGTGGAACCGATCACCGTAACGCCCTTGTCCCGCAGCGCCTGCCACAACTCGATCTCCGTGGACGCGTCGAGGGCGCTGGAGACATCGTCCGCGAGCAGCAGCTCGGAGCCGGTGGCCAGGGCACGCGCGGTCGCCAGGCGCTGCACCTGACCGCCGGACAGGCGCACGCCGCGGTGCCCGACGGCGGCGTGCAGGCCTCCGGCCTCGGCGATGTCCTGCTCCATCTGCGCAATGCGGATGGCCTCGCCAGCCTCCCGCTCACGATCGAGCCGGATGTTCTCCTCGAACGTCCCGGAGAGCACCCGGGGCATCTGGGCGACGTAGGCCACGCGACGGGGCCGCAGGAAGGTGTCCGAGGTGACCTCTGCTCCGTTCCAGAGGATCCTCCCGCGGTGCGGCACCAGGCCCGCCAGGCTCCGCAGCAGGCTGGACTTGCCCGAACCGATGCCCCCGAGGATGAGGATCAGCTCGCCGCGGGCGACGGTGAGGTCCACCTGCTCCACCCCGATGACGCCGTCCGAGTGGACCGCGGAGAATCCCTCCAGGCTGAGGCTGCGGAGCTCGTCCTGCTGCTCCGGACCAGGAGCCGGGGCGTCTCCGGTCAGCTCGTCGACCCCGTCCACCCGGCGGAAGATGCTCTCCCCGCCGGCCAGCCGCTGGGTGGCCACCTGCCAGGCACGAGCCCCCGGCGCCTTGGTCACCACAGACCCGGCGCAGAGGCCGTACCAGGTGAAGCCCATCACGCTGCCGGAGGCGAGCACCGTGGTGGCCAGCCCCCAGGCGCCGATGAAGTACATGGCCCAGGAGACGGTCACCCCGACGGCGATCACCAGCCCGGGCACGCCGTCCAGGAGGGCCTGGATGCGGTGCTCCCTGACCTGGGCGTCCACCCGTCGGCGGTCCACGGTGTTCAGGTGCTGGTGCACCGGCCCGGTGGCCGCGGAGAGCTTCACGGTCCGTGCGGCGTCGAGCGCCGAGACCAGCACTCGGCCGAACTCCACGCGCGCGTCGGCGGCGCGCGTGGCAGAGCGTCCGGCCGCAGGTCTGCCGGCCCAGGAGGCCGCCGCAGAGAGGATCAGCACACTGGCAAGCACCGCCCCCACCACCCAGGTGCCCGAGAGCAGGACGGAGAGCAGCACGATCAGCACCGCATTGCAGAGATCCGCCCAACGGTCCGCGTAGTCCTGGATGCGGTCGCCGTCCATGGCGCGGGCCACGACCTCACCCGGCGGCGTGGTCTCCAGCCGGGGCTCACCGAGCTGACCGTCCAGGACCCGCGTCCGATGCCGGGACAGACAGGAGACCCACCAGCGGGGGTAGAGATTCACGCCCAGGGCGAAGACTCCCGGCATGATCAGCACGGAGGCTCCCGCCAGAAGGATCACCAGTCCCCACACCTCGTGATGACCCGAGGCCAAGGAGTCCGCGATGCGCCCCCACAGCCAGTTGGTGACCAGCCCCTGCGGGGAGAACAGGGCGATGAGCAGGAACATGGACAGGCCGACCAGTCCCCACCGCGGCAGGTGGCCGAAGGCGGCGAGCACGGCACGGGTCAGGCTCGGCCCGTCCCCGATGTCAGACGTCGTCGGCACATCGGTCCTCCGACGCGTGCCCCCGATGGCCACCGGACCGGTGGCCTCGTCGGAGGCTCCGGACGAGGTGTCGGTGAGGACATCACCGGGATCGTCATCCATGTAGCCCTGGTGTTCCCTCGAGGCCGCCAGCAGCACTCGGAACGGTCCCCGCGCGGCAGCGAGCTCACCGTAGGCTCCCTGCTGGATGACTCGACCGTGATCGAGGACGGCCACACGGTCCGCCCGGGCGACAGTGGTGAGCCGGTGCGCGATGAGCAGCCCGGTGCGCCCGGCCAGCAGCCGGTCCGAGGCGCGGATGACTCGGCGCTCGGTGAGTGGGTCCATCCGGGCCGTGGCCTCGTCGAGGATCACCACGGACACCTCGCGGACCAACAGCCGAGCGAAGGCCACCAGCTGCTCCTCCCCGGCGGAGAGCGTGACCCCGCCCGCACCCATGCGGGTGTCCAGCCCATCAGGCAGTCGCGCCACCCAATCCGTGAGGCCCAGCTCCTCCACGGCTGCCTGGACCCGCTCCCGGGGGATCGGGGCGAAGAGGGTGATGTTCTCCTCCAACGTGCCGGAGAGCAGCTCGGTGCGCTGCGTGACCACGCCGACCCCGCGGCGCAGCTGCTGAAGATCGATGTCTCTGACGTCGGTGCCGCCGAGGAACACCGTCCCCTGCGGGGGCTCGGTGGCGCGGGTGACGAGCGAGGCCAGCGTGGACTTCCCCGAGCCGGTGCGTCCCACCAGCGCCAAGGTCTCTCCGTCGTCGACGCTCAGCGAGACGTCCTGCAGGGCGAAGGACCCCTCTGTGTAGGAGAAGTGCAGGCCGCGGAACTCCAGGGCGTGGGTCGCCGGGAGCGCGGCGCCGCCGTCGGGCTCGGGCTCGACCTGCATCATCTGCTTCACGCGGGTGATCGCGCCGAGCCCCTCCTGCAGCTGGGGCAGCTGATTGATGAGCTCGCCGACACGTCCGATCAGCAGCGTGGTGGCCATCACCAGGGTGATCAGTTGGGGCAGCGCCATCCCGCCGGTGATGACCAGCGCGACGCCTGTCACGAGCAGACCGGCGAACATCGCCTGCAGGACCGTCTGCGAGCGCAGGATCAGGTCGGCCTCCTTGACGACCATGTGCCGGAAGGTGCGGTGGATCCCCGCGGCCAGGCCGGCGACGCGCCGCATGCCGAAGGCCTGACCGCCGCTGGTGCGCAGGTCGTCACGGGCCGCCACGACCTCCTCGAAGGCGGCGGCGTGGTCAGTCCAGGCCCTTTCGTTGATGACTTTGCGCTGCGCGATGATCGCGAAGAGCGGGCGGACCATCAGCAGGGTGGCGGCCACGAGCACCGGCATGATGATCCAGGCCGGCCACCACATCACCCCCGCGACGACCCACAGCGGAACGGCGCCGAGGACGGTGGCCATCATGCCCCACCACTGCTCCCGCATGAGGGTGTTGATGGCGTTGGTGTCGTCGTCGATGCGGTCGAGCACCTCCCCCACAGCCTGCTCGCTGAGCACGCTGAGCGGCTGGGCGAAGGCGGCCGCGAGCTCGACGCAGCTTCCCGGCCGCGCGGTCGATGACCTGGGCCCAGGCGACCTGCGCGCTGACCTGCACGGCCGCCGCCCCGACGATCAGGCGCCGAGCAGCACCACCCCGTCGAAGGTGGGATTCTCGCGAGCCGGCCGGAGACGATTGTGGCGAGGGACTGTGCGACCATCGCGACGGCGAGCACGGCCACCGCCAGCACGCTGAGCGGGCTGGCGAGCCTCCTCCAGGAGATCCGGCGCGAGGGTGGGACAGGACGCAGAACGGGCACCTGCGACATCCTAGTGGCCCGCACGGACGACTCATCCGCCGGAGGTGTCGACCTCCGCGGCAGCGATCATCTCACGCTGGGCCTCGTTGAGCTCCTGGGAGGCCAGCCAGTCCTCCGGCAGGTGGACCTTCTTCGGCGAGCCGGCCCGGCCGCGGGGCCCCTCGCGTCGGCACCGGGGTACCCGATGCTCTGGTCGAGCTGGCCGAGCAGGTCCTCCAGCTGGGTCAGGGATTCGACGGTGACCAGCTGGGAGCGCAGCGCCCCGCCGATCGGATAGCCCTTGAAGTACCAGGCCACGTGTTTGCGGATGTCCTGCATGGCCTTGCGCTCGTCACCGTCGAAGTACGGGATGAGCATCTGGGCGTGCCGCAGCAGGGTGGAGATCACCATGGGCAGATCCGGACGGTGCCGGTCCTCCCGGCCCTCGAAGGCGGCCTGCAGGTCACCGAAGAGCCACGGCCTGCCCTGGCAGCCCCGGCCGACGACGACGCCGTCGACGCCGGTCTGCTCGACCATGCGCACCGCGTCCTCGGCGGACCAGATGTCGCCGTTGCCCAGCACCGGGATGTCCGGCAGGGACTCGCGCAGGGCGGCGATCGCGGACCAGTCGGCCTGGCCTGAGTAGTGCTGGCGCGCGGTGCGACCGTGGAGCGCGACGGCGGCGACGCCCGCGTCGCGCGCGACCTTCCCGGCTTCGATGAAGGTGAGGTGGTCCTCGTCGATGCCTTTGCGCATCTTCACCGTCACCGGGATGCCGCGCCGCCCGGCCTCCCGCACGGCAGTGGCGACGATCGACTCGAAGAGCCGGATCTTCCAGGGCAGGGCCGAGCCGCCGCCCTTGCGGGTGACCTTGGGCACCGGGCAGCCGAAGTTGAGGTCGATGTGGTCGGCGCGGTCCTCCTCCACCAGCATGCGCACCGCATGTCCGGTGGTCACCGGGTCCACGGAGTAGAGCTGCATCGAGCGGGGGATCTCGTCCGGCTCGTGCTTGATGATCCGCATCGACTCGGGCCGCCGTTCGACCAGCGCACGCGCGGTGACCATCTCATTGACGTAGAGCCCGCCGCCATGTTCACGGCAGAGCCGACGGAAGGCCGTGTTGGTGATCCCTGCCATGGGGGCCAGCACCACCGGGGTCTCCACGGTGATGGGGCCCAGGTGCAGCGGCGGCAGGAGGGCACGTCGGTCGCCCGACCCAGCCGGGGTCGGGCCGTCAGGGAGCGGCTGCTCCTCGGGAAGGGTCTGTGCGGTCATGGCATCCGGGTGTGCTCGGCGGAGGCGGGGCCTCCGGGCGGTCAGCGGGCGTAGATGAAGGCTTCGAAGTCGATCTCGGCGTCGCCGGAGGCGATCAGCTCGTCGGTGACGGTCTTCAGCGGGGCCATGGAGTCGTCCACCTCCAGCTCCACCGGGTGGCGGGCGGCCAACAGGGCCAGCAGGGACCGGACGTGCCGCTCCGCCTCGGCGGCGTCGAGCTCCGGGTTCCAGCCGACCAGGACGTCGGCGGGGTCCTCGGTGCGGGCCGGGGTGTAGCTGACGGCGAAGGCGAGGACGGCGCCGTCGCCGCCCTCGGAGACGTCCCGCAGGGCCACTGCGCCCGTGGCGCCGGTGGCGTCGCCGAGGAGCAGCTGCTGGGCCTTGCCCACGGTCATCTCCGCGCGGTCCCAGTCGTGGACGGCGTTGTAGTAGTCGGCCACCAAACGGCTCAGCTCCACCGACCCGGTGGCGATCTCCTGGAGATCCAGGCCGGTTCCCTCCAGGTCCGGAAGCCGAAGGGCGCCCGGCTGGACGATCACTCGGCGGGTGGTCTGGATCTTGGTGAAGCCGTTGTCCTTGAGGAAGCACTGGGCGGCGGAACGCTTGGCGCAGCGGGCCTTCAGACCGGTGGCGCTGCAGTTGCTGGCCTCGGCCTCCAGGATCGCCAGCATCTCTGCGGCCACCCCGCGGCGGCGGTGGTCCGGGGCGACCTCCGCGTAGAAGGACAGCCGGTCCGGGTGCAGCGAGGAGCGCAGGATGGTGGCCGCGGCCACGGGCACCCCCTGGTCCTCGGCGACGATGCACCGTGACCAGGGATCGTTGGAGGAGGGCCGCAGCAGCGCGCGGTCCTGGTGGTGCATCGCGTTCTCCGGGTCGCCCCAGACCTCAAGCAGGGCGAGGTCGTCGCCCTCGGCCCAGGGCCGGACGGTCAGGCCGGACTCGAGGGCGAGCCGGTCTGTGTCTTCGGTGGTGCTCATCGCCTGTCCTTCGGAAGCGTCCGTCTGCGCGGTGGCGCAGGGTTGATCAGCCACGCGAGTCTAGTCCTGCCGCCGTGGCACGGCAAACGAGCGACGCCCGGCCCCGTGCCGCAGGGTCAGGGACCCTGGGCCGGTGCCGGGCGTCTGTCCCGGGCATCTGTGCCGGGCGTCGCGCTCGACGTCGTGGTGCTCAGCCGAGGAGGCGGCCGGCCAGGTAGGTCTGCACCTGGTCCAGGCTGACGCGCTCCTGGGTCATCTCGTCCCGGTCACGGATGGTGACTGCCTGGTCCTCGAGGCTGTCGAAGTCGAAGGTGATGCAGAACGGGGTGCCGATCTCGTCCTGACGGCGGTACCGGCGACCGATCGCACCGGCCTCGTCGTAGTCGACGTTCCAGTTCCGGCGCAGCTCATCGGCCAGCCGCTGGGCGGGCTCAGCCAGCTCCGGCTTCTTGGACAGGGGCAGCACCGCCGCCTTCACCGGGGCGAGCCGCGGGTGGAGCTTCAGCACGGTGCGGGTGTCCACGCCGCCCTTCGCGTTGGGGGCCTCCTCCTCGTGGTAGGAGTCCACCAGGAAGGCCATCATCGCGCGGGTCAGGCCGAAGGACGGCTCGATGACGTACGGGGTGTAGTGCTCCTCGGTCTTCGGGTCGAAGTACTGCAGCTTCTCGCCGGAGGCCTCGATGTGGGAGCTGAGGTCATAATCCGTGCGGTTGGCGATGCCCATCAGCTCGCCCCACTCGGAGCCCTGGAAGCCGAAGCGGTACTCCAGGTCGATGGTGGCCGCGGAATAGTGGGCCCGCTCGTCCTCGGGGACGTCGAACTTGCGCAGGTTCTCCGGGTTCAGGCCCAGGTCCACGAACCAGTCGTAGCAGGCCTCCACCCAGTGGTCGAACCACTGGCCGGCCTCGTCCGGGTGCGTGAAGTACTCGATCTCCATCTGCTCGAACTCGCGGGTCCGGAAGATGAAGTTGCCGGGGGTGATCTCGTTGCGGAAGGCCTTGCCAACCTGGCCGATGCCGAAGGGCGGCTTCTTCCGGGCGGAGGTCATCACGTTGGAGAAGTTCACGAAGATGCCCTGGGCGGTCTCGGGCCGCATGTAGTGCAGGCCCTCCTCGTTGTCGACCGGACCCAGGAAGGTCTTCATCAGGCCTGAGAACTGCTGCGGCTCGGTCCACTTGCCGGGCTGGCCGGTCTCCGGGTCCTTGATGTCGGCCAGACCGTTGGCCGGCGGGTGACCGTGCTTGGCCTCATAGGCCTCCAACAGGTGGTCGGCACGGTACCGCTTGTGGGTGTGCAGCGACTCCACCAGCGGGTCGGTGAAGGTCTTCACGTGCCCGGAGGCGTGCCAGACGGCCTGCGGGAGGATGATGGCGGAGTCCAGGCCGACCATGTCGCCGCGGCCACGCACGAAGGTCTGCCACCACTCGGCCTTGATGTTCTCCTTCAGCTCCGTGCCCAGGGGACCGTAGTCCCAGGCCGACCGTGATCCCCCGTAGATCTCACCGGACTGGAAGACGAAGCCGCGACGCTTCGCCAGGGTGATCACATGGTCGAGGGCAGTCTTGGGGGCCATAGGGCGGTACACCTCAGGTCGGGAGGGGACGGGACAGACGGGGGAAAGCTTACCGCGCCGGAGCGCGCGCCGCCGATTCACCCGGCAACACGTCCGTCTCCGTCTCTGCGTCTGTCCCCCTCGGGACTCCGAGGGGGACAGACGCAGACGACGGGGACGGACGACGGTGGGGCGGACGGTGCAGGCTAGGCTCCGTGGTCAGGGTTGCGCGGGGACCTCAGTCGAAGACGACGGCGCCGTCGTCGGCCACCCGCCAGCCAGGGTTGTAGGCGATCTCCCAGATCACTCCGACCGGGTCCTGGACATAGGCGTGCAGCATGCCCGGCACCGCGGCCGGCTGAGGGTGCTTCAGCACCGTGCCTCCGGCACGTTCCAGGCGTTCGACCGTGCGGTGGACGGCATCGGCGTCGTGGACGTTGTGGGCCAGGGTGAAGCCTCCGGGGGTGCTGTGGTCCTGGCCGTCCCCGATGTCCTCGCTGAGACTGTCGCCGTCGAAGAGCCCGAGGACCTGCCCGGGCGCCACCTGGTAGAACTGGATCTCCCCGGCCGCCTCGAAGATCGGCCGCCAGCCCAGCCCGCCCACGTAGAAGCGGCGCGCGGCCGCCAGATCCCGCGTGGCGACGGTGATGATGTGGATGCCCTGCTCCATCGTGACCTCCCCCGGTGCTCTGCGCTGCCCGTCGTCCGATGCGACCCCTCGGGCCCGTCTGACCAGGGGCGCAGGAATGACTGCGGAATGGCGAGTCTACGTCCGGAGTCAGGGCCAGGTCAGCGGCCGCCGCCCGTCAGCCGCCCCGGGGCCCAGCACCGGGCACAGCACCGGGCAGAGGATCGGCTCAGCGGGTGCGGCGGATGTCCGGCAGGGAGGCGATCACGACGGCGGCCAGGGTCAGCAGCGTGCCGAGCACCGTGGAGAGGGTGACCACGCTTCCCGGGGCGGGGACGAGGAGGTCGAGCAGCAACGAGCCGATCAGCTGACCGGCGATCATCCCCATGGCGGCCAGCAGCACACCCACCCGGGTGACCAGCACGGCCCCGAGCCCGATGAACACGCAGCCCAGCGGCCCGCCGAGGTAGTACCAGGGAGCGGTGGGCAGCGTCTCCCCCACCCCGCTGACCAGCACCTTCACCAGGTAGGCCAGCAGGAGCACTGCCGTTCCGGCCACGAAGTTGATGAGCGTGGCGGGGATCGGGCTGCCGTAGGCCGCCGACTGGCGTCCGTTGAGAGCCTGTTGGGCGCTGTTGGTGAAGCCGGCGGTCAGCGGGAAGATCACCAGGAGCAGCCAGGACCAGGACCCGGAACGGCCTCCCAGCTGCGGTGAGACCGTCCACAGCACTGCCAGCACGGTGAGGAGCGCGCCCAGCACCCGGACGGTGTTGAGCCGCTTCCGCCCCGCCGGGCCCAGGCCGATGCGGTCCCACAGCAGCCCGCCGAGGGTCTGCCCGGTCACCACGGCCACGGTGAAGACCGCGACCCCGATGAGCCCGATGGTCAGCGACTGGGAGAGCACGAAGTAGCCGCCGATGCAGCCGGCCAGCAGGTACCACCAGCGGACCTCACCGCGCCGGAGGGCTGGCCGGACCTGTCCCAGAGTGCGGCGTCCGGTGGGCGTGAGATATGCGATCACCAGCATCAGGAGCAGGCCGGTGCCGAAGGACAGCAGCGCGGCGAGGAACGGGTCGTCGACCTCTGCGGCCAGCTCCGAGTTGATGCGGCCCTGGCTGGGGATCGCCGCCCCGGCGACGAGGGCGGTGAGCAGGAACCCGAACCATGCGGCGGAGGACTGCCGCGACTGACCGACTGCGCTCATGGGCAACACTGTAGACCCGCCTGGCCGCTTTCTGCGCCGCGGCGTCAGGAGCGGTCAGCTCGCCACGGCCGCATCCCGTGGGAGACACTGACACCATGAACGCAGATGACGTGCAGCAGGTCCCGATCCGTGACGAGTCCATCCGCCTGGGGCAGCTGCTGAAGCTCGCCGGCGTGGTCGAGCACGGGGTGATGGCCCGTGAGGTGATCGACGCCGGCGCGGTGACCGTGGACGATGAGGTCGAGACCCGCCGCGGTCGGCAGGTGCGCCGAGGTCAGGTGGTGCGGCTCGACGGCGAGGAGCTGGGGCTTCCCAGCGCCGTCATCTCTCCCGCAGCGGAGTGAAGTGAGCGCAGAGTGAGGTAGGTGCAGAGTGAGTGTGGGCGGGCGCCGTCGAGATGATCCTCAGGCGCGTCCGGCCGAACGCCGAGGCCGCAGCACCATGTAGGTGAGGAACTCGCCCACATGGGCGATCTCCTGGGGCACCACACCGTGGCCGGCGCGGCGTAGAGCACCTTGGTCAGGTCCACCGACGAGTTCGCCCAACGGTGGGTGTAGTCGATGTGCTCCTCGGGAATGATCGGGTCGTCCTGGTCCCGGCCCCAGAAGAACGGCACCCGACGGGTGGCGAGCGCGGCGTCGTCGAACCAGTCCTGCATCTCCGGGCTCTCCCCGGGGTCGACGGCGAATCCGGAGAGCCCGACGACGGCGGCGAACTCCTCGGGCCGAGCGCGCAGCAAGGAGGTGGCCATCGCCATCCCCATGGAGAAGCCGAGCAGCGTCACCGAGGTGTGCTGGTCCTTCACCGAGGCGATCCAGGACCACAGGTCCTCGACGGCGTCGCGCGCCGCGGCCGAGGAGTAGGCCAGCCGTTCAGGGTCGAGGTCGAACCAGGTGTAGCCGCCGTGACCCATGGGCACCGGGGCGCGCAGGGAGGCGTAGGTGAACTCCTCGGGCAGGCTGGGCACCAGACCGAACAGGTCATGCTCGTGGGATCCGTAGCCGTGCAGCATCACCACCAGCGGGGTGCCTTCGCGGTCCTGCGGCTCGCGGGACCACACGACGACGGGCTCGGGCTGGGTGGGACTCATGCGGGGCTGCTCCTCGTACGCGACGTCGATGACCGCCTGTTCTGCTGGACGGCCGGACCATCTTCTCATTCCGGTCCCTTCGGCTGGTGCAACCGGGCTGATGTCCGCCTCAGGGAGGATGGAACCGACCGGTAACCTCAGGCACAATAAGACGTGTGGACCGATCAGCCGAGAGACCAGACGAGCAACCAGACCACCAGCACCCCGGCCCCGGCCAGGACGCTGGTGTGGTGACCACTCCGACACACCCCTGGACGCGCTACGTGGCCCTGGGGGACTCCTTCACCGAGGGCATCGGCGATCCCGACGAGTCTCGGCCCGGGTACCACCGCGGCTGGGCCGACCGGGTGGCCGAGGAGCTGGCTGCCGGAGCGGACCCTTCCCCGGGCGGGAAGCGCTTCGCCTATGCGAACCTGGCGGTCCGGGGGAAGCTGATCGGACAGATCCGTGACGATCAGATCGCCCCAGCCCTGGACCTGCAGCCGGATCTGATCACCCTGTGCGCGGGTGGCAATGACGTCATCCGTCCCGGCGGCGATCCGGACGAGACCGCTCGGATCCTCGACACGATGGTCCAGATCCTCTCCACCACGGGTGCCACGGTGGTGCTGTTCAATGGCCCCGACGTGCGTGAGACCCCTGTGGTGGGGTCGATCCGCGGGAAGGTCGCCATCTACAACGAGAACATCCGCACCGTCGCCGCCCGGCACGACGCCCTGGTGGCGGACATGTGGTCCCTGCGGCAGTTGGCGCACCCTCAGATGTGGGACGAGGACCGCCTGCACTTCTCCCCACTGGGGCACCACACCATCGCCGCGATGGTGCTGGACACCCTCAATGTGGAACACGACCTCGAACCCCTGGAACCGCGGCCGGTGCCGGAGCGCACCTGGCGGGAGGCTCGGGCCGACGATGTCGTCTGGGCCCGCCACCACCTGTTCCCCTGGGTGGTGCGCCGACTGCGCGGACGCTCCTCCGGGGACGGGGTCACGGCGAAGCGGCCGTCCTTCGAGCCGCTGTTCGGCGGCTCGATGCCTCCCGGCAGCGGCGCCGCCGAGGAGGAGTGAGTGACCATTACGCCGGCGCCTGCGAACTCTGATCGTCATGATCCGCGCTTCGGCGCTGACGGCGTCCGGGCAGCACAGCGTTGAGAATGACGGCGGCAAGCATCGCGGGGACGATGCCCGAGGTCAGCAGCAACGCCACGTCTGCTGGGAACGCTGCAACAGCCTCCTCCGGGGCGAAGGAGAGCCCGACCCCGAGCCCGAGCGATAGCGCGACGATCAGCAGAGATCGCCGATCGATCATCTCGGGGGCCATCACCTGAATCCCTGCCGAGGCCACCATCGAGAACATCACGAGCACCGATCCTCCGAGAACCGCATACGGCACGGTGTTGAACACTGCCGCGACTTTGGGCACGAAGCCCGCCAGCACGAGCAGCCCGCCTGCCAAGGCCACGACGTACCGGCTGACGACGCCGCTCAGTGCGATGATCCCGGTGTTCTGACTGAACGTGGTGTTCGGCATCGCTCCGAGGACTGCGCCGAGAGATGTGCCGACGCCGTCAGCCATCACCCCACCGCTCAGCTCCCTGGCTCGTGGGGAACGTCCCAGCCCGGTACGTGCCACAGCGGTCAGGTCCCCGATCGACTCGACGGAGCTGGCCAGCGCCAGCACAGTAATCGCGATGATCGCGGCACCGGTGAAGTCGAGCCCGAAGTGCATAGGGGCAGGGGCGAATAACCACCTGGCCTCTGTCACGGGGGCCAGGCTCACCATGCCGAACACTGCAGCTGCGGCATAGCCGCTGAGGAGTCCGATCAGGACGGCGGCGACCGAGACCAGGCCTCTGCCGAATTGGTGACAGACCACGCTCACCACGATCACGAGTGCGGCGACACCGAAGTGGTGCAGCGCCCCGAAGTCCCCGGCGGCACGTGCGGCCGCACCCCCAGCGGAATAGTCGATGGCCGTGGGCATCAGCTTGAGCCCGATGATCAGGATGATGATCCCACACACCAGAGGCGGAAAAAGAGGGGTGAGCCAGCGTAAGGACATGCCGAAGACCACCTGGACCAACCCGGCGATGAACGCCCCGCCGAAGACCGCCGCGATCCCGAACTGCTCAGCTATGGGGATGGCCACGACCAAGAACGCAAAGCTCGTCCCCTGCATCACTGGCAGCCGGGACCCCACGGGCCCAACCCCGAGGGTCTGCAGAAGCGTCGTCGCACCCGAGACGATCATCGCCAGCTGGACCAACAGAGTGACTTCGCCTGCTGCCATACCGATCGCGGTGGCGACGATCAGGGGCGGTGCGGCGTTCCCCACGAACATCGCTAGAAAGTGCTGAACCGCCAGCGGCACAGCCCGCCGAAGAGGAGGCATCTCATGGACCGCGTCGTCTCTCTGAGGTGCTTCCGTCTGCCACACGGTCTCTGCGCTCATGACGTTCACGCTAAGCAGGCCATGTCACCGTGGTGTTACTCCATGGTTGCTGTCATGCGAAGAACGCTCCGCGCGGGCACGGCGCTCCGCGCCATCACAGCCTCAGGGTGTCTCGCATCTGGTCCGCGAGCTGCTCCGGGCTGGTGAGGAAGCCGTCGTGCCCGATGGGTGAGGAGATCATGTGGACCTCGTGCTCGCCGGGCAGCAGCGCCGCCAGCTCATGGGACTGTTCGGGCAGGTACAGCCGGTCTGACTCCACGGCGGCGATGAACGGCGTGGCGGTGACGCGGGACAGCGCCTCGGCGACGCTCCCGCGCCCGCGGCCGACGTCGTGGCTCATCAGAGCCTCGGTCAGCACGATATAGGCGTTCGGGTCGAAGCGGTCCACCAGTTTGCGGGCCTGATGGTCCAAGTAGGACTCCACCTGGTAGCGGCCCCGACGTCGGGCGCTCCAGCCGAAGGGGTCCTCCTCCCCCTGGGGCTGACGACCGAACCGCACCTCAAGTTCGTGCTCGGTGCGATAGGTGATGTGCGCGATCCGGCGGGCCAGACCCAGCCCCTCCTCCGGGACGGGTCCGCCGTAGTAGTCCCCGCCGGCGAAGTGCGGGTCGTTCTCGATGGCCTTGATCTGTGCCTGCCCGAAGGCGATCTGCTCGGCGGTGGCGGCCGCGCCGCAGGCGAAGACCGCCACTGAGTCCACTCGGTCCGGGAAGGTGGCCGCCCACTCCAGCGCCCGGGCACCGCCCATGGAGCCGCCGATCACCGTGTGGAACCGCCGGATCCCCAGCTGATCGGCCAGCCGTGCCTCCAGGCGGACGGCGTCGCGGACGGTGGTGAAGGGGAACCGGGAGCCCCAGGGCCGCCCCTCCGGATCCGGAGAGGCGGGCCCGGTGGAGCCGTAGCACCCGCCGACCATGGCCGGGGCGACCACGAACCACTCGTCGGTGTCGATCGGTCGTCCCGGCCCCAGCAGGCCCTCCCACCAGCCCGGGGCCGGGTCGGCCTCGGTGGTGGCGACGTGGGTGTCTCCGGTCAGGGCGTGCGCGACCAGGATCGCGTTGTCGCCCGCCGCGTTGAGCGTGCCCCAGGTCTCGTAGGCCAGCTGCACGTCCGGCAGCTCACCTCCGGCCTCGAAGGTGTAGGCCCCGACGTCGACGACGGCGAGCGCGCCGTCGGGACGGAGGGTCGAGGTCAGCACCTGGGCGGTCATCGGGGTCGGAGCTCCTGCGTCGTTCATAGTGTGGACAGGCCTGCCGGGACGGGATGAACCGGCGGATACGGACGGGCCTCATCGGCCTCTCAGGCTAGCCTCAGGCCACCGGCTGCGGCTCGGGAGCCGCTGCCTTCTCACTCTGCGGACCGGTGGCCGCGGTCGTGATCGCCTTCTCCAGCCCCTGCTCGAGGTCGGCGATGATGTCCTCGATGTGCTCCAGGCCCACCGACAGGCGCACCAGGCCGGGCACGACGCCGGCGGCGCGCTGCTCGTCCTCGGTGAGCTGGCGGTGGGTGGTGGAGGCCGGATGGATGGCCAGGGAGCGGACGTCGCCCACGTTGGCCACCAACGAGTGGAGCTCGAGGGAGTCCACCACGGCCTGGCCGGCGGGCGCACCGCCGTCGACCTCGAAGGCGAGCACCGCTCCCACGCCCTTCGGCAGGTACCGCTGGGCCTGCTCGTACCAGGGGCTGGAGGCCAGGCCCGGGTAGGAGACCCGCTTCACGGCCGGGTGCGCCTCCAGGAACTCGGCGACCTTCTGGGCGTTCTCCACGTGGCGCTCGATCCTCAGGCTCAGAGTCTCCAGGCCGAGGTTGATCTCGAAGGCGTTGTGCGGAGACAGCGCCGGGCCGAGGTCGCGCAGCAGCTGCACGCGGGCCTTGAGCACGTAGGACAGGTTCACTCCGAAGACGCCGTCGGCGCCCAGGTCCCGGCCGAAGACGAGGCCGTGGTAGCTCTCATCCGGGGTGTTGAAGCCGGGGAAGCGCTCCGGGTAGGCGGTGTAGTCGAAGTTCCCCGAGTCCACGATCACGCCGGCGATCGCCGTGCCGTGGCCGCCCAGGAACTTGGTGGCGGAGTGGATGACGACGTCGGCGCCGTGCTCGATCGGCCGGATCAGGTACGGCGTGGTCAGGGTGTTGTCCACGATCAGCGGGGCGCCGTGCTCGTGGGCCACGGCGGAGACCGCCTCCAGGTCCAGGACGTCTCCGCGCGGGTTGGCCACGACCTCACCGAAGAAGGCCGCGGTGTTCTCGCGGATGGCGGCCCGCCAGGACTCGGTGTCGTCCGGGTCCTCCACGAAGGTGACCTCAATGCCGAACTTCGTCAGCGTGTGCTTGAAGAGGTTCTGGGTGCCGCCGTACAGCGACGGGGAGGCGACGATGTGGCCGCCCGCCTCGACGACGTTGAGCAGCGCCAACGAGGCCGCCGCCTGGCCGGAGCCGACGGCGAGGGCACCGACGCCTCCTTCGAGCGCGGCGATCTTGTCCTCCACGGCCTGCACCGTGGGGTTGCCGATGCGGGTGTAGATCGGGGCGACCTCTTCCAGCCCGAACCGCTTGCCGGCGGCCTCGGTGCTGGGGAAGACGAAGGAGGTGGTCTGCTGGATGGGCAGGGCCCGGGCGCCGGTCACCGGATCCGGGGCGACGCCGGCGTGGATCTGCTGGGTCTCGAACCGAGGGGTCTGCGTGTGCTCGGTGGTCGTCATGGGAGGTGTCTCCGTTCAATGCGGTCGTGTCGACAGGACCGTCGGAGACACTCCAGGCGTGACGCCCGAAGCTGTTGCCCGTGTGGCGGCCCTGTCGTCGAGGACATGGGTTTGTGGGCCGCACTGTGGTGTGATGGCCCGCGCTTGCCCCACCGCATGGGCGGCAGGGCCTGGTCGTCACCCGGGGCACCCCACCGCGAACTGGAGGGTTGCCGGCCAGCAAACCGGGGTTTGACGCTGGCACTCTTGACCTGCCTCACAGTCTGCCCTGATCTGCGGGATCTGGGCAAGTCTGTGTCCTCAGGTGTCGGACCCCGGGAGCCCAGGAGACCGGGAGCCCAGGAGTCGCACGGACGCGGCACCGCCGCCGACCGCTCCGGTCGGCGCCGCAGCCGCTTGCGCCCCGAGTTGATTCTGGAACCCCGCTGATCTTTGCGGGGTTCCAGAATCTTCTCGGGGCGGGGTGGACTCACACCTCCGCTCAGTCGCGTCCTCCTGGATGACCCGCAGGCTCCACCGCGCCGACATGCCCACCGTCGATCCCACCACCGGTGAGGAACGAATGGAACGTGGGTCGGGCGAAGTCGCCGTGGACCAGTGCCCCGTCCTCGTCGCGCGCGTGAGAGACCGGCGGCGTGGCGGAGACCAGGTCGCGTTGCACCACGAGCCGCTGCCCGTCGGAGGTCTGTGAGCGGCTGCCGTCGTAGAGGACGTTGCTGGCGTCGACGTCGCCGGAGACCTGGTCCGCCCGGTCATGGCTGTCCGTGTGCGCCGAGAGGTTGTTGCGGAAGACGCCCTGCTCCTCGGGCTCGAAATACGGATTGGTGCGGAAGATGTAGTTGTACCGGGCGTTGTCCACCGCCGTGTTGTTGGTCAGCTCGAGCCGGCCCGGGTTGAAGTTGTCGGAGAAGCCGTCCAGGTTATTGGCGTAGGCCAGGTTCCCGGCGAGCACGTGGTCCACCGGCAGGCCCTCGCCGCCGACCTTGAATCCGGTGCCCACGCCGGACCCGGCGTTGTAGCCGTCGGAGAGCTGCCCGTTGTGGTGGGCGATGTTGTCCTCCAAGGTGATCGGGAAGTTGGGGCCCTCGTTGGTCCGGTTGTAGAGGTCCCAGCCGTCGTCGATGTTGTAGTGGGCCACATTGCCGCGGAAGACGTTGCCGGGGCCGACGCCGAGCTTGGCAGCGAAGCCGTCGGCATTGATGTCGGCCGGGTCGCGATTGTCGTGGGCCTCAGAGTTCACGATCAGGTTCTCGGCGGGCCAGTCCTCCGGGTCGCCGGAACCGGTGAGCTGGAAGCCGGAGTTGCCGTTATGGCTGAAGACCATCGAGTCGACGACGTTGTGCGAGCCTGAGGAGCGCAGCCCGTTGCCGGCGGAGCGGGTGAGCTCCATGTCCGAGATGACCCAATGGTCAGCGTCCAAGCGGATGATCTGCTGCAGGGCGGACCGACCGTCGAGCGTGACCTCCGCATCCTCTGCGGCGGTGAGCGTCTTCGGCTCCTCGGCCGTGCCGGAGTAGGCCGGGGACAGCGAGATGGTGCTCTCCGGCTCATAGTCGCCCTCGAGCAGCTGGACCTCCTGGCCCGGCAGCACGTGGGTGACCGCCGTGTGCACATCGAGCGGGCTCTCCTCGGTGCCGTCCCCCTCGGGGGTTCCCTCAGGCGAGACCACCAGCGGGGCGTCGTCGCGAAACTCGCGCACGGTGACATCGACGCCGCGGGTGATCGGGCTCAGGTCCGGCCCGTCGGCCGGGTGGTAGGTGGCGCTGATGGTGCTCGCCCCCTCGGGCAGCTCCAGCTGCGCGGTGAACTCCTCCTCCGCGGTGATGGGCTCACCGGCCAGGACTGTCTCCCCGTCGACGGCGACGTCGACGGTGCCCGGGTAGCTGGCGGATGCGGCGAAGGAATAGTCGGTGCTGCCGGAATGTTCGGGGGCACGCAGGTCGAAGGCGACCGGGGTGACCGGTTCGGGCTGCTCGGGGCGGGGCTGGGTGTCGGCATCGCTGAGGGTCAGGGAGGCGTCGGAGAAGGTCACCGCCACGTTGCGGGAGGCGAAGAAGCCCACGGTCATCAGGTCCGGCTCGATGTCCTGGACCCAGTCCGCGCCCTCGAGCTCGTGGGTGTGGGGCTCCGGCTCATCCAGATGCGTATAGGTGGTGGACATGAGGAAGGCGTCGTCGGTGCGTTCCAGGCGCATGGTGACCGGCTCGTCGATCATCAGTCCGTGCCGTCCGAGGTCCGTGGCGCTGCGCTCCGAGCCCACCGTCCCCCACGGCTCGGTGACGCCGGTGCGTGTCATCCCCACCGACCCATGACGCAACATGGTGGTGGAGGCGTAGTTCGAGGCCGCCGGGACCTCTTCGAAGCCCTCGAGCATGGGGTCCTGGCGGGGTCCGCCGTTGAGATCGCGGACCATCAGCCCCGCGCCCTCCTGACCGTTCGGGTTCGCCCCGGTCTCGGGACCGAGCTGGTGGACGGTCACCTCCGCCTCGAGGACGAAGTTGTGCTCGTTCGGGTCGAGCGTCACATGGTAGAAGGTCAGGCCGTCGTGGCCCGGGGCGAGCTTACCGCCGCGACTCTCCATGAAGATCTCGCCCTCGATCGTGCCGGGCTCATCAGGCACAGCATGATTCACGCCGACCTTCTCCGGCAGCACGTTGGAGGAGAAGTCCAGGTCGGTGGACTGGCCGAAGGTGATCTCCTGCCATTCGAGCTCCTCCGCCTGGACGTCTGGCTCCGGAGCGGACTCCTGCTCGGCGTCGGCCCAGGCCGACGGCGGGGCCAGCAGCGCGCCGACCAGCGCCAGGGCGACGGCCGTCGTCGCTCCGCGGGAGCTCACGGCGGGGCCTCTTCTTCTGCGGACGGTGGGTCGCTCGGGTGCGGCGGACTCGGACATCTGATCTCCCCCTCAGGCAGTGGACAGCGCTGTCCCGACCAACCTAGAGGTGATCATCGTGACAGAGAAGGAGATTCGACGCTGAGTGCATTGCCAAGGAGGAATCGTCCGATACGCTCCTCGACCTGACGCGCCACAGCGTCATCGTCCACCACTGGCGCCCCGACATGATTCTGGAACCCCGCTGACCTTCGCGAGGTTCCAGAATCATGTCGGGGCAAAACGGTCAGGCCTGCGACTCAGACCCTCCTGCCCAGACCCGCAGGATCAGACCCGCAGGATCAGACCCGCAGGATCAGACCCGCAGGATCAGACCCGCAGGATCAGCGTCACCCTGACCGCCGCCGCCGCAGAGGCCGGCCGCGCCGACTCCGCCTCCGCGGCGTCCCAGCTCCAGCGCCAGGTGCAGCAGCAGCCGCGCACCGGACATCCCCACCGGGTGTCCCAGGGCGATGGCCCCACCGTTGACGTTGAGCTTCTCCTCCCCGATCCCTAGCTGCCGCGCCGAGGCCACCCCGACGGCGGCGAAGGCTTCGTTGATCTCCACCAGGTCCAGCTCGGCGGGCTCGACGCCCTCCTTGGCGCAGGCCGCTGCGATGGCGTTGGCCGGCTGCAGCTGCAGGGAGGAGTCCGGACCGGCGACCATGCCGTGGGCGCCGATCTCGGCGATCCACTCCAGCCCGAGCTCCTGGGCCTTCTCCTTGGCCATGACCACCAGGGCGGCTGCACCGTCGGAGATCTGTGAGGCCGAGCCGGCGGTGATGGTGCCGTCCTGGGCGAAGGCGGGACGCAGCTTGCCCAGCGATTCGGCGGTGGTCTCGGGCCGGATGCCCTCGTCCGCGTCGACCACCAGCGGCTCCCCGCGACGCTGCGGCACCTCCACCGGGACGATCTCCGCGGCGAAGAGGCCGTTCTCCTGGGCGGCGGCGGCGCGCTGGTGCGAGGCGGCGGCCACCCGGTCCTGCTCCTCCCGGGAGACCTCGGCCTCGCCGGTGTTGCAGGACTCGGTCAGCGCCCCCATCGCCTGAGAGGTGGCCTGGTCGTAGAGCGCGTCATAGGCCATGGAGTCGACCAGTGCGGTGTCACCGTATTTCGTCCCGGTCCGGGAGCCGGGCAGCAGGTGCGGCGCGTTGGACATCGACTCCATCCCGCCGGCGACGACGATCTCGCACTCCCCGGCGCGGATGAGCTGGTCGGCGGTGGCCACAGCATTGAGGCCGGACAGGCACACCTTGTTCAGGGTGATCGACGGCACCGAGGCGGGGATCCCGGCCCCGATCGAGGCGGTGCGTGCAGGGTTCTGCCCGGCGCCGGCCTGGATCACCTGACCCATGACCACATAGTCGACCGCGTCACCGGAGACCCCGGCACGCTCCAGGGCGCCGGAGATGGCGACCGCGCCGAGCTCCGCGGCCGACAGCGACGACAGCCCTCCCAGCAGCCGCCCCATGGGCGTGCGGGCACCGGCGACGATGACAGTTCCAGACATGACTCTCCTCTGCTGCAGTGATGGTCGCATCCTGTCCGGGAGCCGGACGACGCCGCGGCCGCACCGCAGAGGACGCCGTCGTCCCGTCAGACGTCCAGCCAGAGTATCGCGGTGAGCAGCGTCACGTCAGACGTCGGCGACGCCGACCGCGCGCTGTCAGCTCGCATCCGGACGGAGACGGCACACTGTCCGTCATGATCGTCTCCGAGACCGCCCCCTCCGCGGGTGCTACAGCGTCGCCCCCGCCTGCAACCTCCCTGGCGCCGCACATGTCGACACTCGCGGACTGGCCCGCCCAGCTCTGGGACCGGGTCGCCGCCGCCCAGGATCCCGTGAGCTGGCAGGTGTCCCTACTGCTGGCCGCCGTCGTGCTGGCCGTGATCTGGAGCCCGGGCGGGTACCGCCTGGTGCGGCACCTGGTGACGCTGGTGCATGAGGCGGGCCACGCCGTCGTCGCGGCCCTGCGGGCCGGCGACTGCAGGGAGTGCGCCTCCATGCTGACACCTCCGGTCTGACGGTCTCCCGGGGACGGCCGGACGGCCCGGCATGATCGCCACGCTGGTGCGCGGGCTACCCGGCCCCGG
>NZ_MDSS02000054.1 GCF_001758425.2 Nesterenkonia sp. PF2B19
CTGCGCGGGCTCAGGCTCGCTCGGTGGGGGCCCTGGGACCGCGGCCCCGTGCCCGTCGACCGGGCCGCGAGGCGTCCAGCCGGGCGGCAGCTCGGGGACCTGGTCGAAGACCTCGACCTCCCCGAGGATCCCCTCCAGCGGGACCCGGTCCGTGAACAGCTCCGACTCGGCCAGGGCCTGTCGCGCCGTCGTCGCGTCCTGAGTGCGGGCCGTGATGCTGGGAGCGGCCATGCGGGTGACGGCGTCGACCAGTCTCGGGGGAAGCGGGTACGGCAGGTCCGCGCCAGCGAGCGCCTCGGCGGCCTCGGTGTCCTGGTCGGGACGCAGCCCGATGAGCATCTCGACCGCACACATCCCGGCGGAGTAGAGATCCGCCCGAGGATCGGGGTCCCACCCCAGGCGCAGACATTCCGGCGCCAGATAGCCGGGCGTGCCCAGCGCGTAGGGCCCCTGGGTGAGACGGGGCTCGTCGATGCCCGCGGCGATCCCGAAGTCGCCGAGCCACAGCTGGGGCCGGTCCCGTCCGGTGGCGTCGAGCAGCAGGTTCGCCGGTTTGACGTCCCGGTGGACGAGTCCCTCGGAGTGGATGGCCTCCAACGCAGCGAGCAGCTGGTCCAGGAGCAGGGCCACCAGGCGGGGCGGCAACGGCCCGAAGTCCCCCACCAGTGTGGACACTGAGCCGCCGCGGATGATCGGCATGGTGAACAGGACCTTGTCGTCCTCCCCCGCCCATCCGGTGGGGGCCAGCACATGCGGGTGGTCCAACCGCAGGCTCTGTTCGCGGATGAAGCGCAGCAGGGAGGTGGCATCCACCTGGCGGAGGACCTTCGCGGCGCAGTAGGTCTGCCGTCGGTGATCCCAGGCGCGCCAGACCGTGCCGACGCCGCCTTCGCCCAGCGGGTCGACGAGTTCGTAGCGTCCTGCGAAGACATCCCCCATCGGGGCCAGTCTAACGACGCACCGACCGTGCGGCGGGCAGCATCACCCCGACCATCACCTCGTCAGAGGCCGGGCTCCGATCCGGGCAGCGCCCAACGCAGGGGGTTCGCGTTCCAGGAGTTGCCCACGGAGAGCAGGACGCGTCCAGAGATGTAGCGGTCAGTGGACCATTCCAGCACCCTGCCGGCCGGGTCCCGGGAGACGCGCCGGTGCATCAGCAGCGCCGTGCCGCGGGAGACGCCCAGCATCGCCGCGTCGCGGGCCTTGGCGCCTTCGGCACCGAACATATGCTCCGCGTGGCTGAAGTGCACCCCGTGGTCCTCGGCCAGCACAGCCGTCACCGAGGGAGTGTCCTGGGGGATCCGCTCCACGATCTCACCGAGCCACTCGGGGTAGTGGGTCCGCTCGAGCATCACGATCTCGCCGTCCAGCGAGCGAAGCCGCGTGATCGCCAGAACCCGCTGGCCCGACCGGGCCTGCAGCAGCACCTCGTCCATCTCAGAGGCGATCAGCCACCGACTCTCCATGACCTGTCCTCCGGGCTCACGGCCTTGGCCGCGCGCCCACTGAGCGAAGCTGTGGAACTCGCCGAAGCTGGACGGCTGGCGAGGGATACGCACCACGGTCTTGGGTCTCCCCCGTGTGCCGTCGACGGTGCCCTCGGAGACCAGCTCCTTCAGGGCGACGCGCACAGTTCCGGGTGAGACCCCGAAGCGCTCGCTCAAGACACGTTCCGACGGCAGCGAGTCACCGATGCCGAGCACGCCGGTGCGGATCTCCTCCCGCAGCGCCTCCGCGATGCTGGTGAAGGCGAACCCTGCCATCTTCCACCCCTTCCCTGTGCTGGTCAGTGCCTGTGCTGGTCAGGGCCCTGCGCTGGTCAGTGCCCGTGCTGGTCAGTGTAGGCCCCGCAGGCCCTGGGCGGATTCGTCCGCCGTTGTTCATCCGGCGTGCACCATACCGCTTCCCGCACGCCACTTCCACTAGTGATCTTTGACTTGACTTCGCCGAGTTCACTAGTGAACATGGTGTCGTCGACGCCGACGATGTGCCCCGAGCCACAGGCCGGGCCCGGCGACCCCGTTCACTCGACACCTCCGACGAAGGGCATGGAACTTTTCTGATGCGCACCCGAGACCTCACTCTGCTCAGCACCCTCACCATCACGACGCTCGGCCTCGCGGCCTGCGGAGGGGACGGAGGTGAGTCCGAGTCTTCGGCGACGTGGCGAGACGCCAGCACCGTGGAAGACGGCGGCGGCATGGATCAGCTCATCGAGGACGCCCAGGCCGAAGGCACGTTCAACGCCATGGGCCTCTACGAGGACTGGGCCAACTACGGCGAGCTGCTGGAGGCCTTCTCCGAGAAGTACGACATCGAGATCGTCAACGACACCTCCACCGGCTCCAGCCAGGACCTCATCAATGCGGTCGTCAACCGCCAGGGACAGGACAATTCGCTGGACTACCTGGACACCGGGATGAGCTTCGCCCAGCAGGCCGCTGCGGACGAACTGCTGGCCGGCTACACCCCGCAGACCATCGACGACATCGACGAGGACCTTCGCTCCGGCGACGGCACCTGGATCAACCACCTGGGCGGAACCATCGCGATCGGCTGCGACACCTCCCGCGTGCCCGACTGCCCGGAGGACTTCTCCGACCTGCTCGACCCCAAATACGCCGGCCAGGTCGCCCTGCCCTCCGACCCCACCGCATCCGAAGGGGCGTTCATGATCGTCCATGCCGCGGCGGCAGCCAACGGCGGCTCCTTCGACGACATCGAGCCCGGGATCGAGTTCTTCGCCGAGCTCTCCGAGAAGGGCAACCTGGTGCCTGTCGAGGCCAACGCGGGCACCATCGAGACCGGCGAGACGCCGATCGTGCTCAACTGGGACTACCTGCTGCAGCCGATCGCCGACGACCTCGCCGAGGAGGCCGACATCGATCTGGAGATCCATCTCCCCTCGGACGGTCAGGTGGCCTCCTTCTACGCCGCCTCCCTCAACGACGACGCCCCGCATCCTGCCGTGGCGCGACTGTTCTTCGAGTTCCTGTTCTCCGACGACGGTCAGAACATCCTCCTGGAGGGCTATGTCACCCCGGTCCGTCTGGACGCCATGATCGAGGCCGGCACCGTGGACCAGGACGCCCTGGACGCTCTGCCCGGCGAGGGCGCCGTGGACGCCCCGCAGCCCACGCTGGAGCAGCGTGAGGCCAATCAGGCGATCGTCGACGAGCACTGGGCAGGTGCCCTCCGGTGACGGCCGGGCTCACACCACAGCGCTCCCCCGGGCCGCCGGCGTCGCCGCGGGCGGGCCGTCGGCGGGGCCGGGAGACGCTGGGGGCCCTGCGTCATCCGGCCACGCTCGCGCTCCTGCCCCTCGGCGTCCTGCTGCTGCTCTTCTTCATCCTGCCGATCGTCGGCATGGCCGTCATCGCCGTCACCGTCACCGCCGAGGACGGCAGCATCGGCGTCGGCGCAGACCACTTCCTGGCGCTGACCTCCGGGTCGCACTCCCAAGCGATCCTCAACTCGCTGCAGGTCTCCGCTGTGGGCTCACTGATCGCGGCGGTGATCGGGACTGTGACGGCCTTCTGCATCAGTCTCATCCGCTCCGCGGCACTGGACTCGATCGTGGCGGTGTTCTCCTCGGTGCTGGCCAACGACGGCGGCGCGCCCCTGGCGTTCGCATTCATCGTCACGCTGGGCAACGCCGGCCTCGTCTTCAGCGCGCTGAACCTGGACGCCACGGGCTTCTCGCTGTACTCCTGGCAGGGACTGGTGGTGATGTACCAGTACTTCCTCATCCCGACCATGGTCATGGTCACGTTGCCCACCTTCATGGGACTGCGCCGCGAGTGGCGGGAGGCCGACGCCGCCCTGGGCGGATCCTCCCGGAACTTCTGGCTCCGTGTGGGCCTACCCATCGCCGCACCGGCGCTGCTGGGCGGCTGGGTCCTGTGCTTCGGAGCGGCCTTCGCCACGCACGCGTCTGCGGCCGTGCTGATCGGTGCCGGCGGGTTCCCGCTGATCCCGTTGAACATCTCCTCCTTGCTGGGGCAGAGCCCCTCCAGCCAGCCCGTGGCCATGGCGCTGGGCATCACGATGGTGGTGATCGCCGTCGTCGTGCTGTTCCTGTTCAACCGGCTGCAGAGGAGGAGCGCACGATGGGTGCAGTGACCACCACGACCTCAGTCGCCCCAAGCGCCCCAGAGACCACAGGGACCGCTCGGACCTCAGGGCGCTCCCCTCGCGATCGGGCGCTGCGCGCCTCACGGTGGGTGCCGGTCGTCGCCGTTGCGCTCTACGTGACGGTCCCGGTGCTGTGCTCTGTGGCCTACGCGGTCCTCCCGGGCGGCAGCTTCTCCCTGGCCGCCTACTCCGTGATCGGCGATGACGCGTCCCTGGCTGCGGCGGCTGGACGCACTCTGGCGATCACTGGTGCGACCATCGTGACGTTGGTGGTCACGCTGGTGCCGGCCGTGGTGGCCGTCCACCTGTGGGCACCGCGGCTGCGCCCGCTGCTGGAGATCCTCTGCACCTTGCCGCTGGTGGTCCCCCCGATCGCCATCGCCGCCGGAGTCGTCGCGCTGCTCAGGGCCGGAGCCCAGCAGGGACGCGGCTCGCTGGGGAACCAGATCAGCCAGTTCCTGCAGAGTCCCGACCTGCCGCTGATCCTGGTGGGGACCTACGTGGTGCTGTGCCTGCCGTTCACGTTCCGCTCCATCGACGCCGGGCTGCGGACCATCCCGCTGAAGGCCATGGTGGAGGGCTCCACGATCCTGGGCTCGAGCATCTGGGGCACGATCTTCCGCGTCGTGATCCCCAACATCCGCGGGTCGATGCTCTTCTCCGTGTTCTTCGCCACCGCCCTGTGCTTCGGCGAGTTCTCCCTGGCGGCGACACTGAGCCAGCAGACCATCCCGGTGTGGCTCTACGACGTCTCCTCCCACGACTTCCGCGCGTCCATCGCCATCGCCGTACTGCTGAACCTGACCACCTGGGCGCTGCTGTTCGTCGCCACGCTCTCCGCCGACCGGTTCTCACCGGCCGCCCGGGCGGCACGGGCCGAGAAGCAGCTCCAGAAGACCACGACGAAAGCCCTCGCCTCATGAATGCCTCCGCGACATCCGCCGAGACCACCACATCGCGCGCCTCACAGGACGCCGGAGCCACCTCCGAGGTGACACCCTCCGGTACGACGACACCCGGCGTGACGACACCCGGTGGGACGGAGCCAGGCGACTCTCCGGCCTCCAACGAGGTGACCCTCACCGGAGTGTCGAAGTCCTTCGGTCCCACACCCGTGCTGCGCGAGCTGGATCTGCGCATCTCCGCCGGTGAGCTCGTGACCGTGCTGGGACCGTCCGGATGCGGCAAGACGACCGCGCTGCGCATCCTCGCCGGCTTCGAAAGGCCGACCTCCGGACGGGTCCTCGTCGGGGGGCGGGACCTGACCGGAGTTCCCCCGAACCGGCGCGGCATCGGCATGGTGTTCCAGGCGTACAGCCTGTTCCCCAACATGACCGTGCAGGACAACGTGGAGTACGGCCTGCGGGTGCGCAAGGTCCGCCGGGAGAGACGTCGGGCGACGGCGGCGGAGATGCTCGAGCTGTGCGGCCTGGGCGAGTTCGCCCTCCGGTATCCGCATCAGCTCTCCGGCGGTCAGCAGCAGCGGGTGGCACTGGCTCGCGCGCTGGCCACCCAGCCGGAGGTGCTGCTGCTCGACGAGCCGCTCTCAGCCCTGGATGCGATCGTGCGCACCCAGATCCGGGAGGAGATCCGGCGACTGCAGCAGCAGCTGGGCATCACCACCATGTTCGTCACCCACGATCAGGAGGAGGCGCTGGCCATCGCCGACCGGGTCGCAGTGCTCAACGCCGGGGTCATCGAGCAGATCGACACGCCCCAGACCGTCTATCGGCGGCCGGCCGGAGCGTTTGTGGCCCGATTCGTCGGCACTGTCTCCGAGCTCGGGGCGGAGCCGTCGTTCACCCACGGCGCCCTGCCCGCGCAGGCCCCCGGCCCCGGGCTGGACACCGTGTTCGTCCGCCCGGAGGATCTCACGCTGCTGCCGGAGGAGGAAGGGCGCTGCACCGTGGTCTCCCAGATCTACACCGGAGAGCGCACGGTCGTGCGGGCCGAGACGCCGGACGGAGTCACGGTGACCAGCTCCGTCTCAGCCGCAGAGGCCGCCGAACTTGTGCCGGGGACTCGCGTCAGTCCGCACCTGCTGTCCGCACCGGCGCTGCGGCTTCCCGCCGGCGCCGGTCAGGCGGCAGCATGACCGGGGGCCGACTGGGGCCGAGGCTGCGCCTCGGCCGCCCACCCCAGACCGAGATCACCGCCGAGGCCGTCGTCTTCGACTGTGACGGGCTGCTGGTGGACTCTGAGTCCGTGTGGATGGATCTGATCTCCTCCTGGCTGCCTGATCGGGACGGGTCCCCTGAGTCGAAGCTGGAGAGCTTCCGTGGAGTCGGCGTGGACGACGCCGCGGCCCGGCTGGCGGACCTGCGGCACGACGGCGCACGCCCCGAGGACATCCAGGAGCAGCTGGTGGCTCGATACTCCGCCCTGCTGGCGGCCGGAGTCTCCCCCATGCCCGGTGCGCTCGACCTGGTGCGGACGCTCGCCGGGTACGTCCCGCTCGCAGTGGCCAGCAACGGGCTGCGCGCCGATGTCACCGCGATGCTCGCCGACATCGGAATCCTCGATCAGGTCCAGGTGATCCGCACCCTGGACGACGTCACCTCCGGAAAGCCTGCCCCGGACCTGTACCTGGAGGCCGCTTCCGCGCTCGGCGTGGGTCCCTCCCGGACCATCGCCTTCGAGGACTCCCCCGCCGGTGCACGGGCAGCCCGCGCGGCCGGGATGACGGTGCTGGGCGTCAATGCCGACCCGGAGGTCACACTGGACTGCTACCTCCGCTTCACCGCGCTGACCGAGCTCACCGTGCGCGTGGAGGTGTCCGGGGAGAAGGATGGAGCCTGCGGCCCGGTGACCACCGCGTGACCACCACACGATGACGAAGCCCATCCGTGACCAGGACGATGAGACGACGAGGGAGATCCCTATGACCGAGACGACAGAGCCGGCGTCCGCCCCCGCCCCGCTGGCCGTGGAGACCGCCCGGCCCACTCTGCGGCTGATCAGCTGGAACCTGTGGTTCGGGGGCGAGAAGGTCCACGACGGCCGGCACAAGCAGGTGGACGTGCTCCGCAGCCAGGAGGTGGACCTGCTGTTCCTGCAGGAATGCTGGGGCGACGCCGGAGGACGTCTGGGCCGCACCCTCGGGATGACCGTGGCCCAGCAGTCGTGGGACAACGCGGTTTTGACCACGGGCGCCGCACAGCTGGTGGCCACCGACACCGCCCCGTACGCCACCGCTGCGATCGTGCGGACCCGGCTGGGTGAGGTGCTCGCCTGGTCGGTGCATCTGGCCCCGCGGGACTACGGCCCCTACCGGTCCGCCGAGCTGCCCGAGGGGCAGGACGCGGTCTTCGCCCAGGACGGCGAGGTGGCTCGTGACCAGCAGGCCCAGCGGATCCTCGCCGAGACCGACCGTCTCCTGGCCGAGCACGGCGAGATGCCGGTGATCATCGCGGGAGACTTCAACGTGCCGTCGCCGGTGGACTGGGACGGCGACGAGCGGCCCGACGTCGACTGGCCGGCGACCCGACGTCTCATCGAGTCCGGCTACACGGATGCCTTCCGCGCCGTCCATCCGGATCCTCGACTCGCACCGGGCCGGTCCTGGGCACAGATCCACACCTTGGCCGACGAACCCCGGGATCGGATCGACTTCATCTACGTGCGGGGCCTGTCCGTCCTCGCCGCCGACCACCTCGGAGGGGCGGCCGACGGCGAGGATGCCCCTGACGATCAGGGCTTCGTGGAGTACGGCGGGGTGTGCCGACACATCCCGGGCCACGAGGACAACGAGTTCCCCTCCGACCACCTGGCGGTACGCGCCGTGGTGGCCGCGGGCTGAGTCCGCGGGGCCTACCGATCAGCCCGGGCGGTCAGGAGTGTGGTTCGGAATGTGCCCGCCGCGCCCCGCGCCACAACAGCCAGCCGAGCATCCAGAGCTCGGCAGCTGTCGCCGGCGCGGTCAGCGCGACCTCTGCCCCCTGCGGCAGCGTCGGTGCCAGTACGGCGATGAAGGCGTTGGCGGTGTAGAGGATCCCACCGAGGACCAGCAGCTGGGGCAGGACCCGCGGGGTCCAGCCCGAACGCCGCGCCACCAGCCCCATCGGGATGAGCCAGAGGCCGAAGAACACGTTGCCGGCCATCCAGAGGTTCTCGCTGATCAGATACATCGTCTGGCTGAACGCGGTGGCGGGGGCCGCCCCCGTGCCCGCAGACAGGACGAGATCCAGCGCGGTGGCCAGCATCGCAGCACTGGCCAGAATCGCCACGGCGTTGACCATGCCGAAGATGGCGATCGCCCCGGCCAGGAAGGTGTCCACCGCGCGGAAGATCCGGTAGAACCAGAGGGCGCACAGCGCCTGGGTGGTCGCCGTGGCCAACTCCAGGGCGACCCCCGCCCGGGCCAGCGGCTGCGAGTCGGCCACAGCGGCCATCGTCGCAGCCGGGTCCCCCGGGTCGAAGATCATCGGGCGGATCACCAGGAAGGACAGAACGCCAGTGACCACCAGCGCCAGGTAGAACAGTCCGGTCAGGCGGGCGTCGGAGGGCCGGAGGCCGCCCGGCGGGGCCTGCCCTTCGGGGGGAGAACGGTGGGTCCTGAGGCTCTCAGTGGAACGTGCCATGACAGGTCCTCTCGGGGATGGTGAGGCGAGTCCGGTGGTCCTCCCGATCCTGCACCTTACACTGTAAGGTAGCGGTGCTGGGTGGGATCCCACAAGGGCTCAGCTCCTTGCGCGCATGGATCCTTGCCCAAGGACCGTTCAGCTCAGCAGTTCCGTTCCCCAGCCGACGTTCGACCCAGCCCAGGAGGTGTCTCGCCATCGCTCGCCCGCCGCTGAGTCGCGACCGCGTACTCCAGGTCGCCGTGCAGCTCGCCGATGCCGAGGGCCTCCCCTCTCTGACGATGCGGCGTCTCGCCGCGGACCTGGAGGTCGAGGCCATGTCGCTGTACCACCACGTCCGCGGCAAGGAGGCGCTGCTCGACGGGGTGGTCGAGATGGTGCTCACCGAAGTCGACGAGGAGCTGCCCTCTCGGCACGCCTCGAGCCCCCAACCCGCTCCGGAGGGCGAGCACGAGCCCCGAGGCTGGCGGTCGGCTGTCGCCTCCCGCTGCCTCACCGCCCGACAGGTGATGCTGCGCCACCCCTGGGTGCCCCAGCTCATCGGCTCACGTCCCACGACACCACCCGCCGTCTACCGGCACTTCGACGCGGTCCTGGCCGCCATGGTCTCCGACGGCGTCAGCTATCGGCTGGGGCACCAGGCCCTCCACTCGCTGGGCACGATGGTGCTCGGCTTCAGCCCGGAGCTGTTCACCCCCGGCACCCAGCAGACGCCCGACGACGCGGAGCAGGCGCAGCTGACTCAGCTGGCCACTGAGACTCCTCACCTCATGGCGATGCTGGCCTCGGAATCTCACTCCTCCCACGAGCCGTCCCTGGGCTGGTGCGACTCCCAGAGGGAGTTCGAGTTCACCCTAGGCCTGCTCCTCGACGGCCTTGAGCGCGCAGCGGCGGCAGACGACGTGCCCTGAACACGCCAGTGGCCCCGCACATCCACGATGTGCGGGGCCACGAACGACAGAGGAATGACGGGCCTGTCAGCGAAGAACCTGGGACGTCCGCGTTCCCGGGACGACCGGCTCTGCAGGCTCAGTCGGTGACTTCGAACTCCACACTGTCGGTGAACTCCTCGCCGTGGACGTCGGTGGCGGTCACCTCGGCAGTGTGGGCGCCCGGCTCCAGATCCTCCGGCAGGTCCAGGCGCCACAGGTGCATGCTCCGGTCCGCGATGCTGCCGCCGTGGACCAGCTGCTGCTGCACCGCCGTCGGGTCGGAGTGTTCGGCGCCGACCCGCTGTCCCTCGCCCTGCATCTGCTGAGTGCGTTCGGCCTCCACCGGCTCGCCCCCGTCGAGGGAGACCTCCACGGTGGATCCTGTGCCGCCCATCCAGAAGTTGGCGGTCAGCCATGCCTCTCCCAGATCCTCCTGCGGGACCTCCAGCGGAGACTCGAATTCAGGGGCCTCGCCGGCGTCGTCCTCGTGAGCGGTGAACCAGTCACGGTAGGCCGGGGTATTCAGGCCCAGGCTCATCTGGGTGGAGCCGTCGTCTCCGCGGGCGGTGAACCGCTCGGTGATGTGCTCGCCGCGGGCCTCGAGGGTGATCACCCCGGGCACTCCGCCGTCGCGCTGGATCGCCGTCGGATAGCCTTCGTCGAGCATCTCTCCGGAGAACCAGTCTCCGGAGATGGCCCCGGCGGTCAGGTGGGTGAACGGCAGTTCCTCGACGCCGAAGGTCTCCTCCCACCCGGTGAGGCTGTCCCCGGCGCGCAGGTTCTCGATGCTGTGGGTGTGCCCACCGACGGTGATGACTTCTCGGCCCTCCAGGATCTCGTAGATCTCGGCGACCTCGTCGACCTGGTGGACGTCGCTGCCCTGGTCAGCGAAGTTCAGCAGCGGGATGTGCGTGGCGAGAACGATCGCCCGGTCCTCGGGGACCTCGGCGATGTCCCGGCGCAGCCACCCGAGCTGCCGCTCGCCGAGGGCCCCGTTGTACCCGTCGCCGACCGGGTACTCGATGGAGTTCAGCGCGACGACGTGGAGCTTGCCGACGTCGTAGGAGTAGTACTGCGGCCCCAGCTGGGCGCGGAAGGTGTCCACCGAGTGCTCGCGGGACTCGGCGTCGAAGTCCAGGTCATGATTGCCCGGGAGGAACCGGGCCGGCCCGTTGAGCATTCCGGAGAGCTCCCGGATGCTGTCGTAGAGCGCCAGGTCGTCACCGACGACGTCGCCGATGAACAGGGCGCCGCAGGAGCCGTAGTCCTCCCGGGCGGCGAGGTCGGAGAACGCCCCAGCTCGCGCGTATTCCACCTCGTCCTCGTCATAGGTCTGCACGTCCCCGCCGATGACGCAGCTCTGATGTGGGTGCTTGGCGTCCTTGTCCTTCTCCAGCGGGAAGTTCAGGGCCTCCGGAGCCGGGCCTGTGGGCTCGAGGCCGCCGTACTCGAGCTCGGGCGATCCCTGGGGCATGTGGGTGTAGGCGAACTGCGCGACGTTGTCCTCGTCCACCGGCACCTGATACCCGCGCGGCTGGGTGACGAAGACGTCCATGCCGTCCTCCAGCGGCAGCTCGTAGCGCCCGTGGGAGTCCGTGGTGACGACGTCGCGCCCGTTCGAGACCTGGACGCCGGCCACGCCCTTCTCTCCGTCGTCGTGGGTGGAGCTGCGGTCGGCGTCCTCGAAGACCACGCCGGAGACCATATCCGCGGCCTCGTCATCTCCCGGAATCACCTCGACCTCACCCCGGTAGGCGTCGTCGTTCCACCCGGAACCGGCCTGTGTGGTGCCAGGCGATGTGCTGTCTGACTGCGTCGTGCTGTCACCCTGTGCGACGGCGGCCGGGCCGGCGAGCAGGGCAGCCGCAGCCAGCACCGCACCCGTCGCGGCGGGTCGTGCGACTCGGACGCGTAAGAGATCCACGATCGTCGTTCCTTTCGTCACTGCTGGTCAGAGTCGCCCCGGGATGATAGCCCCTGGGGCCTCGACAACTCTGACGTGCGCACGTGAACGACAGGCCAATCCCTGGCCAGACTGATGTGACCAGCGGTGAAGAATGCGTGACCAGGAGCTGAGCACCACCTGGACATGACACGGTGGAGGACCTCACTCCACGAGCTCGCCGGCCTCCAGCCAGGTCTCCTCCAGCTCGGCGAGCTGGGCGTCGACGTCGTCCAGCTCAGCCTGCAGGGCACGCAGCCGGTCCAGGTCCACGGCCTCGGAGGCGGCGGCCATCTCGTCATGCAGCTGCTGCTGGCGCTCCCCCAGCTTCTCCATCTGCTTCTCGATCCGCGCCATCTGCTTCTTGGCCTGCCGCTTCTGGGCCTCGGAGGCGCCCGAGCCGGACGCCTGTGCCCCCGCGGCGCCGACGAGCTCGCCGCAGCGGCGGACACCCCAGTGCTCGATGCTGCGGTGTTCGTCGTCGCACCGGGCACCGCCGCCGCCTGGGCGGTGGACTGCCCGCGGTAGGTCCGGGTGGCCGCCCCCGGCACCGGTTCCTGTCCGGCCCGGATGCGCAGGTACTGTTCCACCCCGCCGGGCAGAGCCCGCAGGCACCGTCGCCCAGCAGGGCGACCTGATGGTCGGTCACCCGCTCCAGCAGGTAGCGGTCGTGGCTGACCACCACCAGGGTGCCGGGCCAGCCGTCGAGCAGATCTTCCATGGCGGCGAGAGTGTCGGTGTCGAGGTCGTTGGTGGGCTCGTCGAGCATGAGCACGTTCGGTTCGCCGGTGAGCAGCTTCAGCAGCTGCAGACGCCGCCGCTCGCCGCCGGAGAGGTCCCCGACCGGGGTCCATTGGCGGCTCCGACTGAACCCGAGGGTCTCCAGCAGCTGGCCTCCGGAGAGCTCCTTGCCGCCGACCTCGAAGACCTGCTTCTCCTCGGTCATCACCTCGTGGACCCGCATGTGCGCGCGGTCGCGCAGCTCTTCGACCTCTTGGGAGAGGATTGCGGTGCGCACGGTCTTCCCGCGTTTCACGCGGCCCTCGTCCGGGCGGATCCGATCGTCCAGCAGCTTCAGCAGGGTGGACTTGCCCGCGCCGTTGACGCCGACGACGCCGACCCGCTCCCCCGGGCCCAGCCGGAAGGTGACGTCGTCGAAGAGGACCTTGCGCCCGCCCTCGGCGTCCACGGTCAGCCCCACGTGCTCGAGGTCGAGGACGTCCTTGCCCAGCCGGGCGGTGGCCATCTTCTTCAGGCTCACCGTGTCCCGCGGCTCGGGGACGTCGTTGATCAGGGCGTTGGCGGCGTCGATGCGGAACTTCGGCTTCGACGTCCGGGCCGGGGCGCCGCGGCGCAGCCAGGCCAGTTCCTTCTTCACCAGCTGCTGGCGCTTCTGCTCCTCGACGGCGGCGGCCCGGTCCCGCTCGGCGCGGGCCAGCGTATAGGCCGCATAGCCGCCGTCGAAGGACTCCACCGTGGCATCATGGACCTCCCAGGTCAGCGTGCAGACCTCGTCCAGGAACCACCGGTCGTGGGTGACCACCAGGAAGGCACCCTCGTCGGCCTTCCACCGGGTCTTCAGGTGGTGCGCCAACCAGGCGACGCCTTCGACGTCGAGATGGTTGGTGGGCTCGTCGAGCATGAGCACATCGTGGTCACTCATCAGCAGCTTCGCCAGTGCCACTCGGCGCCGCTGCCCACCGGAGAGCGCGCCGACGGGCTGCTCCCAGTCCAGCCCGCCCAGCAGCCCGGAGGCGATGTCCCGCATCTTCGGGTCGGAGGCCCACTGGTGGTCGGCCATGTCCCCGACCACCGCCTGGCGGATGCTGGCCTCCCCATCGAGGACGTCGGACTGGTCCAGGAAGCCTACGGAGACGCCGCCGCGCCAGGTGACCCGGCCGGAGTCGGCCTCAGACTGGCGGGCGAGCAGGCGCATCAGGGTGGACTTGCCGTCCCCGTTGCGGCCCACGATGCCGATCCTGTCCCCGGCATCGATGCCCAGGGTGATGTCGTCCAGGACGGTGCGAGTGCCGAATGTGATGCTGAGCCCTTCGGCTCCGAGGAGATGCGCCATGCGTTAACACTTACCCCACTGGCCCGGGCTGGGCCCAAACGGCAGGAAACGACCGCCTCACCCCCGGCGGCTGCGGTAGGCCGCCGCCGCCAGCCGGTTGCCGCAGGTCACCGAGCAGAATCGGCGGGAGCGGTTCCGCGAGAGGTCCACCAGCACCTGCGCACAGTCCTGCGCCGCGCAGACGCGCAGGCGGTCCAGCTCTTCGGCACGGATCACGTCCACTAGCGCCATGGCGGCCTCCACCGCCATGCGCCTCCACAGCGGCGCCTCGGAGGCGGTGGCGTGCAGGTGCCAACCGAAGTCGTCATGGATGACCAGCTGCGGCAGCGCCTGCGCCTCCGCCAGCCAGGTGTTCACCTGCTCCACCGCCTGCTCGGTGTCCATCGACCAGACCGCATGCAGATCCTCCCGGAACCGGCGGACGCCCTGCAGCTCGTCGGCGTCGTGAGTACGGCTGCCGGTCCACCGCCACTGCTCCACAAACTCATCAAGGGCAGCGACGTTGGGCAGGCCCTCCCGCGGGGCGGCCCCGGCGCGCACCACCTCCGGTGCGGTGTTCACCAGGGCGGCGGCGTTGGCCAGCGCGACATCTACATCATGGGTGAAAGTCATCTTTGTACGTGATCTCCGTGCGGTCTACCATCACTGACGTCCCTACTTCACACTCATGATAGGAGGATCCGTGGCCAACCAGGTCTCCTCACGCCGGCTCGCCGTCGGCCTGCTCATCGCCCTGTTCTCGGCCGTCGCCTTCGGGTCTTCCGGCGGTGTGGCCAAAGGGCTGCTGGACTCCGGCTGGTCCCCCGCCGCGGCGGTGACACTGCGGATCCTCATCGGCGCCCTGGTGCTGCTCCCGCTGGCGGCCGTGGAGATGCGCGGGCACTGGGAGCTGCTTCGCCGCCGTCGCACGTGGGTCCATGTGGCACTCTTCGGAGCCCTGGCGGTCGCCGGCTGTCAGCTGTTCTTCTTCCTGGCCGTCACCCACCTCACCGTCGGCGTCGCGCTCATGCTGGAGTACCTGGGCCCGATCCTGGTGGTGCTGTGGCTCTGGGCGGTCCGCCGCCAGACGCCACGGGCTCTGACCCTGGCCGGCATCGGCCTGGCTCTGACCGGCCTGCTGCTGGTGCTGGACGTCTTCAGCGACGCGCAGATCAGCATGATCGGGGTGCTGTGGGGGCTGCTGGCCGCTGTGGTCTGGCGGTGTTCTTCCTGGTCGGCGCCGACGAGTCTACGGGCCTGCCGCCCCTGGCGTTCACCTCGCTGGCGATGCTGCTGGGCGCCGCCGCCCTGGCGCTGGCCGGAGCCCTGGGTGCGGTGCCCTTCGAGATGGCCGCTGACGACGTCCCGCTGGCCGGGGCCGTGGTGCCGTGGTGGGTGCCGGTGCTGTGGCTCGGCATCATCGCCGCCGGCGTCGCCTATGCGACCGGGGTCATCGCAGCCCGGCGCCTGCAGGCCAAGCTCGCCTCCTTCGTCGGACTCACGGAGGTGCTCTTCGCTGTGGCGTGGGCCTGGCTGCTGCTCGGCGAACTGCCGGCGATCATTCAGCTCCTCGGCGGGCTGCTCATCCTCGCCGGCGTGGTGTGCATCCGGCTGGACGAACCCTCCCGTCCCCGGGTCCAGCCCGACCTGACCACCCCGGCGGCGGCGCGGACCTGAGCCTTACGACGCCGAGGCCAGCCGGTTGGCTCGCATGGCCACCAGGTGAAGCAGCCCTCCGACGGCGGCACCGAGGATCCAGGCGAAGCCGCTGTAGTCGTCCAGCTGCGGCGTCCACACCAGGATGATCGAGAGCACCGAGGCCACGGAGAAGGCGAAGATGGCCCGGACGTTCCACCCCTTCTGGTACCAGTACAGCCCCTCGGGATCCGAGGAGTACAGCTGCTGGACGTCCATCCTCTGGCGCTTGACCAGGTAGTAGTCGGCCACGATGATCCCGTACAGCGGCGCCAGCAGGGCTCCGAGGGTGTCCACGAACATCGGCAGGCCGAACTCGGAGATCACCGAGACCCACAGGGCCCCGATGAGGAAGCCCGCCGCCGCCGTGATCCACCCCGCCCGGATGAAGTTGATGTGCCGCGGCGCGAGGTTCGACAGCGAGTAGGCCGGCGGGATGAAGTTCGCCACCACATTGATACCCAGCGTGGCGACGAGGAAGGTGACCGCGGCCAGGACCGTCAGCGGGGTGTTGTCCACGGCGGCGACGATGTCGGTGGGGTTCGTCATCGGTGTCCCCTGGCCCTCCTGGTAGAGGACATACGCTCCGGCGGTGATGAACACCGACAGGAACGTGAACAGCGCCAGACTGACCGGCAGCCCGAGGAAGTTGCCCATCCGCATGGCCCGGTGGCTGCGCACGTTGCGGGCGAAGTCTCCGTAGTTGATCACCACAGCCGCGAAGTAGGCCACCATGGTTCCGGTGACGCCCACGAAGGCGCTGACCGCCGCCCATCCGGTGACCTCGTCCCGGGAGAAGACCCCGGCCACCGCGGTCGGAAGGTCCGCCCCCACCTGGATCCAGATGGCCACCAGCAGGGCGATCATCACCAGATAGACGCCCGGGCCGGCGATGTTCAGGAATCGGCCGATCCGTTCGATTCCGCCGATGAACAGCGCCACCTGCAGGGCGGAGGCCAGCACATAGGAGGCCCAGGAGACCCCGTCCATGCCCAGGAGCGTGGCACCGCCGGGCGAGCCCAGCAGGGCGTTGAGCGCCAGCGCGATCGCGGTGGAAGCGAAGTAGGTCTGCGCCCCGTACCAGAAGATGGCCACCACGGCTCGGACCAGCGCAGGGAACTGCGCACCCCGGACGCCCATCGAAGCCCGAGCCAGCACGGGGTACGGGAATCCGTACTTCACGCTCGGCTTGCCGCTGAGGTCCACCAGACCCTGGATGATGAATCCGGCCAGCAGGATCGCGGCGAAGACGTACCATCCGTTGATGCCGGCGGCGATGAACAGGCTGGCAGCCAGCGTATAGCCGGCCAACGACTGGATGTCATTGGACCAGACGTTGAAGATCTCGAATGCGCCCCACCGCCGCTGCGACTGCGACAGGGGCGCCAGGCTCTCATTGCACAGGTCCGGATCCGCCGCCGCGACATCGAAGGCCTCGGCGCAGTCCACGCCGTCGCCCATGGTCGCCTCGCGCATCGGACCGGCGGTCTGATCCGCACCCCGTCCCCCGGCCGTCCCGCCTGCGCCCTCAGTTCTGCCCCTGGTCATCGCGCCTCCTCGCCGGCCTGCCTCGCTGCTCATGCCGTGTCCCGGCAGAGCCATGACGAGGCTCAGACTGTCACAGGACATGTTTCCGCAATGTGAAAACTAAGGTCCATGATGTGACGACGAGTGTAATCTGCCTCACACGGGGTGCGTCAAGAGGGCGCGCGGCGTGATCTCAGACGGGCGCCACCGGGCTCATTCACCGGCGCGGTGCGTCAGCAGATGCGCCCCAGGCGCAGGCCCGCTGACCGGGATCGCCCACACCGAGGTGCGCTCCTCCAGCCGGGTGGCCAGCTGCCCGGCGGCTTCGGCGTCGCGGGCCAGGAACAGCACCGACGGCCCGGATCCGGAGACCATCCCCTGCAGGGCCCCTTCCACCAGGCCGACGTCCATCATGTCCTCCAGAGAGCCGATCATGCTCACCGCCGGAGCCTGGAGATCATTGGCCATCAGGGCGGCGACGAGCTCCGCATCGGCGGTGCACACCGCTCGCACCAGGTCCGGATCGAGCGCCGGCTCCTCGGCCTGGACTCCGGCCTCCTCCCGCATCGCGTCCAGCCGGCGATAGACCTCCGGAGTGGACAGGCCCGTGTTGGAGGGCACGATCACCAGATGCAGATCCCCGCGGGTCAGCAGCGGCGAGAGCTCGTCCCCCACCCCCTGCCCGACGGCGGCGCCGCCGAGGATGGCGAAGGGCACGTCCGCACCCAGCGCGGAACCGATCTCCACGAGCTGCTCCTTGGACAGGCCGGCCTCCCACAGGGCGGAGCAGGCCACCAGGGCCGCCGCCGCATCCGCGGAGCCGCCCCCCATTCCGCCGGCCACCGGCACGTTCTTGGTGATGGTCAGGTCCACTCCCCGACGGTGCCCCAGCCGCTCACGCAGCAACGCCGCCGCCCGGTGCGCCAGATTGGACTCGTCGACGGGGATCGCCGCGGTGACCGTCTCCCCCGTGTCCGGGTCCTGGAGCTGCACGTCGCTGAAGGCGGAGCGCTCCGAGAGGCTGACGGTGATCGCCTCATCCTCCCGGGGGGCTGCCGTGACCTCTTCGGTCAGCCCCACCGCCAGATACAGGGTGGCCACCTCGTGGTATCCGTCGGCGCGGGGAGGGCCCACGCGCAGGCTCATGTTGACCTTGCCCGGGGCCACGGCCGTGACATGCCCGAAGAATTCGCTGTCCTTCATGATGCGTGTTCCATCCTCCGCGTCTCAGCGCCCCTCAGCCCGAGGGCGACCACGTCTCTGGGTGCCTCCGCACTCTACCGTCTGGGCCTGACGCACCCGCAGATCTGCTCCGACCGCCGCCGTCCGGTCAGGCGGTGTCTTCGGGAAGCTGCCGCCGCGCCTCCGCGATGCGGGTGTAGGCACCGACGTCGAGCGTCTCACCGCGGGCCTGCGGATCCACCCCGGCGGTGCGCAGCATCTGCTCCGCCCGGGCGCCGGACCCCGCGAACACCGCCAGCGCGGCGCGCAGCGTCTTGCGCCGCTGGGCAAAGGCGGCATCGATCACGGCGAATACCTCCTGGCGGGTCACGGCCTGCGACGCCGGCTCGACCCGGTCGAAGCGCACCAGACCGGAGGAGATCCTCGGCTCGGGCCAGAAGACCTTCTTGCCGACCACCCCGGCCTTCCGCATGCGGGTGTCCCAGGCGGCCTTCACACTGGGGACTCCGTAGATCTTGGAGCCCGGGCCGGCGCACAGCCGATCGGCGACCTCTTCCTGGACCATGACCAGGCCCTTGCGCAATGAGGGCAGCACCTGCAGCAGCTGCAGCACCACCGGCACTGCCACGTTATAGGGCAGATTGGCCACCAGCACTTCGGGCCCGTCGTCCTCCCAGCGCAGCGCCTCGGCCTCCACCCGCAGAGCGTCCTCCGGCACCACGCGCAGCGCCTCGGTGCGCTGCGGCCGCATGAGCGCCACCGTCTCGGGCAGCTGCCCCGCCAGGGCGGGATCGATCTCCACGGCGGTGACCTTCGCGGCCTCGTCCAGCAGTCCCAGGGTCAGCGAGCCCAGCCCGGGCCCGACCTCCAGCACATGCTCATCACCGCGCAGCTCGGCCAGACCGACGATGCGCCGGATGGTGTTGGGGTCGATGACGAAGTTCTGCCCCCACTGTTTCGTGGGGCGGACCCCGAGCCCCTCAGCGAGGTCCCGGATGTGGGCGGCGGAGAGCAGCTCCGGGCCGCCGCCGCTCACGTCCAGCTCCCATAGGCCTGGACGGTGTTGAGCATGACCTGCTGGCACAGCGCGTCCAGCTCCGTCTGCCGCACCTCGGCCATGAGCCGCATGGTCTGCGGGATCAGGTAGGGCGCGTTCGGCCGACCCCGATACGGGTGCGGGGTGAGGAAGGGAGTGTCGGTCTCCACCAGGATCAGGTGCGGGTCGGCCACGTCGAGGGCCTCCCGCAGATGACCCGCGTTCTTGAAGGTCACCGTCCCGGCGAAGGACATGTACCAGCCGTTGGCGTTGCAGATCCGGGCCAGCTCGGCGTCCCCGGAGTAGCAGTGGAACACCACCGACCGGGGCAGCGCGGGGGCATCGCGCAGCACCGCGACGACGTCCTCGTGGGCGTCCCGGTCGTGGATCTGCATCGCCAGGCCGCGCTCGACCGCGAGCTCGATGTGCCGGCGGAAGCTCTCCTGCTGGGCGGCCACGCCGTCGGGCCCGGTGCGGAAGTAGTCCAGCCCGGTCTCCCCGACGGCGACGACCTGCTCATCGGCGGCCAGCTCGGCGATGCGGACGAAGGCGTCGTCGAACTCCCCGGCGGCGGTGAGCTCGGGGGCCTCGTTGGGATGCAGCGCGACGGCGGCCTTGGCCCGCGGATCCGCCGCGGCCGCGGTCACGGAGAACTCGGAGGAGGCGAGGTCGTAGCCCACGCAGACAGCGCCGGCCACCCCGACAGCCTCGGCGGCGTCGAGGGCGGCCTCCACGGAGACGGCCACCTGGCCGTCCCGGAAGTCCAGGTGGGCGTGGTTGTCGATCACCGGCACGTCCAGCGGCTCCGGCGCGGGCGGGTACTCCAGGCGACGACGACGGCCCGAGCTCTCCTCGGCGGCGTCGCGCACCGGCCGCTCGGCCTCAGGGAGGCGGTCGGCGGCGGGGATGTAGGCCTGCGGGGTCTGCCCCGGGGTCACCGTGGTCTGCTGGCGGGTCTCACTCACAACCCACCAGCTTAGTACCCCGGGCAAGCCAGCACCGCGGGCAAGGGCGGATCAGCGGCGGCTCGGTCGCTGGTCGATCACGCGGCGGAGGCCTGCGGCCACAGCTCCGGTGATCGCGCCCCAGATCAGGTTGACGATCAGCACCGCCGGAATGGCGATCGGGTGGGCGAAGGGCCCCTGCAGCTCGCCGTCCAGCAGCGGAGACAGGACCGCGGAGAGCAGCATGCTCAGCACCGCATACGTCAGACCGGCCAGCACGAGCGTCAGCAGGGGCCGCTGCACGCGCGCCAGCACGACGACGGCGATCCAGATCACCGAGATGACGAGGGTGGCGCTCACGGCGACGGCGCCGGCGGCCACACCGGGGGCGCTGCTCAGTCCGGTGATGTGCAGCAGCGGGCGGACCAGCGCCACGGCGCCGAGTCCGAGGATGAGCAGCCAAGGCAGCGGGGGCCGGTCGGCGGCACCCGGCGTCGAGGAGGTCGAAGGGGTGGAGAAGCTGTGCGTGGTGTTCATGGACTCCACGCTACGGAGCCGGATCCCGCCGACCATCCGTCGCGCGGCGTCTCCTGGGGTCGCTCGCAGGCGACCTCGACGGTGCGCGCGAGTCGCCGTGGAGCGACCTCAGCCGGCGTAGAGCTGCTCGATCTCCTCGGAGAAGTCGGCGATCACCTTGTGCCGCTGCAGCTTCATCGACGGCGTCAGGTGCCCGGAGTCTTCGCTGAGCTCAGCGTCCAGGATGCGCACCTTCCGGATGGACTCGGCCCGGGAAACGGCGGCGTTGGCCTCGTCCACCGCGGTCTGGATCGCCGCGGCCACGCGCTGGTCCGCGGCGGCCTGGGTGAGACTGAGCGCCCCGATGCCCTGTTCCGCGCACCAGGCGGGCAGCGCCTCGGCGTCCAGGGTCACCAGGGCGGAGACGAAGGGGCGGTCATCGCCCACGACGACGGCCTGGCCCACCAGGCGGTGGGCTCGGACGGTCTCCTCCAGCGGGGCAGGGTGCACGTTCTTGCCTCCGGCGGTGACCAGCAGCTCCTTCTTCCGTCCGGTGATGGAGAGGAACCCGTCCGCGTCGAGCGCGCCCAGGTCCCCGGTGCGGAAGAGACCGTCCACGAAGGCCTCGTCGGTGGCGGCGTCGTCGTGGTGGTAGCCGTCGAAGACGACCGGTCCGGCCAGCAGGACCTCCCCGTCGTCGGCGATGCGGACGGTGCAGCCCGGCACCGGCAGGCCCACCGACCCGATCCGGGTCGCCCCAGGGATGTTGAGCGTGATGGGCGCGGTCGTCTCGGTGAGTCCGTAGCCCTCCTTGACCGGCACGCCGATGCCGGTGAAGAAGTGGGCGATCTCGGCGTTCAGCGGGGACGCCCCGGAGATCATGTACTCGGCGCTTCCGCCGAGCCGAGCATGGAGCTTGGAGTACACCAGGCGGGAGAACACCGCGCGGCGGGCCTTCAGCGCGGCTGAGGGTCCGGGTCCGCGCCCGGCGGCGGCGGCGTCGAGGGCCTGAGAGTACTCCACGGCGGTGCGGCGGGCGGCCTCGAAGACGCGGCCCTTCCCGGAGGCCTCAGCGGCGGCTGCTGCCCCGTGGTAGACCTTCTCGAACACGCGGGGCACACCGAGCAGCCATCGGGGCCGGAAGCTGGCCAGGTCCTGCTGCAGTGTGGAGGTGCTGGGGCTGTGGGCCACCTGCACGCCGTGGTGCAGGCAGATCAGCTGCACCGCGCGGGCCAGCACGTGGGCCAGCGGCAGGAAGATCAGGGTCCGGGAGGTGCCCGCTCCAAGGATCTCCCGGGCGAAGGGCACGATGTTAGCCGCTCCCTCGGCCAGGTTGCGGTGGGTGATCCGCACCCCTTTGGGGCGCCCGGTGGTGCCGGAGGTGTAGACCAGCGTGGCGACGTCGTTGAGGCGCGCCGTGGTGCGGGCCCTCTCCAGGGCGACGTCGTCGACGCCTGTGCCGTGGTCGACGATGGCCTCCAGATCCCGGGGGGTACGCATGCCGCGCACCGGAATGCGGGCCGCCGGTCCGTCCTTCTCCTGGGCCGCCAGGTCGACGGCGCGGCGCACGGTGGCGGCGATGTCCTCGCTGCCGGTGAGGGCGAGCACGGCACCCGAGTCGGCGAGCACATCGGCGACCTGACGCGGGGAGCTGGTCTCATAGATCGGCACGGACACCCCTCCGGCGAACCAGATGGCCTGATCCATCACCGCCCAGGAGTAGCAGGTCGGTGACATGACGGCCACCCGCTGGCCGGGCTCCACGCCGAGGCCGATGAGCCCTTGGCCACCGCCCGGACCTGGGCCACGAAGCTGCGGATGGTGACGTCCACCCACCCGCCGGACCCGTTGGGCACCGCGTAGACCGGGTGCGCCGGCGAGGCCTCGAACAGGGCCAGCACCCCGTGGGTGACGTTGATGCTCGGGTCCAGCTGGACGACGTGTTCAGTGGTGGCCTCGGTGAGGGGTGCGGTGGAAGTCACGGCAGACACTATAGCCCTGCGAGGGTGCCTGGATGTGAGCTGAACGACAAAAGTTACTTCCTGGTAGGACAGCGTGGTCGAGACGGTCAGACCCAGGAGGGAAGCCACATACGCAGCCGCCACTGCTCGTAGTCGATGAGCTCCCCCGTCCAGACTGGCAGGAAGAAGATCGACACCGCCGTCGCCAGCAGCAGGAAGCTCAGGATGACCACCGTGTTGCGCCGCCGGTTGGCCCGGACCTCCTCCGCTGCGAACCGCTGTGGATCGGTGCCCGCACGCAGCACGATGGCCCCGACCGCCACCAGGGAGAGGATGAGGAAGGGGTGGTAGGCGATCGTGTAGAAGAAGAACATGGTGCGGCCCGGGAACAGCAGCCAGACCGCGAAACCGGCCACATAGCCGGAGAGGATCGCCCCGAAACGCCAGTCCCGGCGCCCCAGCCAGAGGGCGATCACCAGCACCAGCGCGATCAGTCCCGCCCACCAGATGACAGGGTTCGCCAGGTCGAGGATCGCCGAGGAGCAGCGCTCCACCTGACAGCCGGCCTCGCCGGGGTCGAAGGACTCATAGTGGAAGGACACCGGCCTGCCCATGAACAGCCAGGTCCAGGGAGTGGAGGCATAGTCATGACCGGCATCCAGCCCCGTATGGAAGTCCGTGGACATCAGATGGTACTGCCACAGCGAGCGCACCGGACCGGGCACCAGCGCGGCCAGCCCCTCGGCAGGATGGCTCTCATGCCAGAGCCTGCCCCACCCGGTGCCCGAACGGAGCCACCCGGCCCAGGAGGCCAGGTAGGTCAGCGCGGCCACCGGCAGCACGGTGACCACGGCCACCCCGGCATCCCTCAGCCCGGCCAGACCCCACCGGCGGGCCCCTCCAGCGCGTCGGGCCTGCAGATCCCACAGCACCACCACGATGCCGAACACCGCCAGGAAGGCGAGCCCGGAGAGCTTCACCGCAGCCGCCGCACCCAGCAGCACCCCGGCGAGCAGCGGCCACGGGCGCCACAGCAGCGGGGCGTCGGGGTCGACGGCGGCGAGCCGTCGTCGGCCCCGATACCGGTCCGCCAGCAGGGCACCGAAGGCCGCCAGCACGAACAGCATGAGGAAGATGTCGAGCAGCGCCACCCGGCTCATCACCAGATGATGGCCGTCCACCGCCGTCAGGACGCCCGCCGCCCCGCCGAGCAGCACGGAGCGGAACATCCGCTGGGCGATCAGACTGACCAGCAGCACCGACAGAGTCCCGGCCACCGCGGCGGAGATCCGCCAGCCGGCCGCAGTCTCGGCACCGAGGCCCTGCAGGCCCAGGGCGATCAGCCATTTGCCCAGCGGCGGGTGCACCACATAGGCGGCCTCCTCCGTGGGCTGCGGATCCCCGGCCAGCCAGGCGTCGTCGGCGCCGTCGGGCCAGACCAGCTCGTGTCCGACCAGCAGCAGGGCGTAGGCGTCCTTGGCGTAATAGGTCTCGTCGAAGATCAGCTGATGAGGATGCCCCAGTCCGGGCAGGCGCAGCGCGGCGGCCAGCAGGGTGACCAGCAGCGGGAGACCACCCAGCTCAGCGGCT
>NZ_MDSS02000055.1 GCF_001758425.2 Nesterenkonia sp. PF2B19
CGCCGGCTGAGCCCGCCCGCCGCCCCGCGGCCGCCTTCCGGGCGCGGTGGGCGCGCTTTCGACCTGACCGCCACGACCCCCACAGATCGGACCCGAGACAGCATGATCGAGCTCTCTGCGGCGGAGATCGCCGAGATCACCACCGGCCGCCTCGTCGGCATCGACGACCCGCAGGCGGTGATCGCCTCGGCGGCAGACACCGATTCACGCGCCATGGAGCCCGGCGCCCTGTTCATCGCCAAGCCGGGCGAGACCACCGACGGTCATCTCTTCATCGATGCTGCCCTCGCCGCCGGCGCGGTGCTGGTGCTGGCCGAGCGAGAGACGACTGACCCTCACGGCCGGACCCACCCTGCGGTCATCGTCGACGACGTCGTTGCGGCGATGGGCCGGCTCGCCGCGGAGATCGTCCGCCGGATCCGCGCGCATTCGCCGACCACCGTCATCGGCATCACCGGATCGGCGGGCAAGACCACCACCAAGGACCTGCTCAAGGGGATCCTCGAGGAGGAGGGGCCCACCGTCGCCCCGCAGGGCTCCTACAACGGCGAAGTGGGTGTGCCCCTGACGGTGTTCACCGCCTCGCTGGACACTCGGCACCTCGTCGTGGAGATGGGGGCCGACGGCCCAGGGAACATTCGGTATCTGGCGCAGATGGTGCGTCCCGACATCGGGGTGGTCCTGATGGTCGGTTCGGCCCATGCCGGCAAGTTCGGCGGGGCCGACCGGATCGCGGAGGTCAAGCAGGAGCTGGTGGAGGAGGTCGGCCCCGAGGGGACGGTCGTGCTCAACGACGACGACGCCAGGTGCGCCGGATGGCCGACGCGTCCTCCGCGCCGGTCACCTGGTTCTCCTCCGACTCGATGGATGCGCTGCCGGGGGCGGTGACAGCACGGGACGTCGGCCTGGACGAGGAGGGGCACCCCCATCTGACCTTGGCCTTCGGTGAGGAGGTCCACGAGCTCGCCAGCGGACTGACCGGCGTCCACCACGTGACCAACATCTTGGCCGCCGCCGCGGCGCCCGTGCGGCGGGCGTGGCCCCTGCGAGCATCGCGGCCCGTCTTGAGGGCCGGGGCCCGGGGAGCCGGTGGCGCATGGAGCGCACCGAGCGGCCCGACGGCGTGACCGTCATCAACGATGCCTACAACGCCAACCCGGAGTCGATGCGCGAGGCGCTGCGCACTCTGGCGATGATCACCCGACCTACGGGTCGACGGTCCGTGGCCGTGCTCGGCGCCATGTTGGAGCTGGGTGAGGAATCGATCATCCGCCACACGCAGCTCGGGGAGACGGTGGTCCGGCTCAACATCGATCGCACCCTGGTGGTCGGCGAGGAGGCCTATCCGCTCTACCGCGGGGCCGTTGCGGAGGGAAGCTGGGGCTCCGAGGTCCACTGGGTGGCCACGGTCGAGGAGGCCGAGGCCCATCTGGACCAGGAGCTGAGCGCCGGGGACGTCGTGTTGTTCAAGTCGTCGAACAGTGCAGGACTTAGACTGCTGGGAGACCGGATCGCCGCGAAGGGGTCCGCGGACGTCGACGGCGGGAAGGCAGGTGGCTCGTGGTAGCAGTGGTGATCGGCTCTGTGCTGGGCCTTGTCCTGACTCTTCTGGGCACCCCCTTGTTCATCCGGCTGCTGGTCAAGCGCGGCTACGGACAGTTCATCCGCGACGACGGCCCGACGTCCCACCACGTCAAGCGCGGCACTCCCACCATGGGCGGTGCGGTGATCCTGATCGCGGTGGTCGTCGCCTACTTCCTGGCGCACCTGTTCATGCTGCTCACTCGGGAGCAGACGTCGGGGCCCAGCGCCTCAGGGCTGCTGCTGCTCCTGCTGATGGTCGGCATGGGACTGGTGGGCTTCGCGGACGACTTCGCGAAGATCTCCCGGAAGCAGTCCCTGGGGCTGACTCCCTGGGCCAAGATCACCGGCCAAGGCGTGGTGGGCGTGCTGTTCGCCGTCCTGGCCCTGAACTTCCCGGACCACCGGGGCATCACGCCCGGGTCCACGGCGATCTCCTTCGTGCGGGAGACGGTGATCGATCTGGCCTTCGCCGGCCCGGTGCTCGGGGCGATCCTGTTCGTCATCTGGGCGAACCTCATCGCCACCGCCACCACCAACGGGGTGAACCTCACAGATGGGCTGGACGGCCTGGCCGCCGGTGCGACGGCGATGGTCACGGCGGCCTATACGATCATGTCGATCTGGCAGTCCAACCAGACCTGCGGTGCTGTGCGCGCCGTGGACAGCGTGTGCTACCAGGTCCGCGACCCCATGGACATGGCGCTGCTCGCCGGGATCATCACGGGCGCCTGATCGGGTTCCTGTGGTGGAACACTTCTCCGGCGAAGATCTTCATGGGCGACACGGGATCGCTGGCACTGGGCGGCGCTCTCGCCGCCTTCGCGATCCTGACCCACACGCAGCTGCTCTTCATCATCCTGGGCGGGCTGTTCGTGCTCATCACCCTCTCGGTGATCATCCAGGTGGGCTATTTCAAGATCTCCGGCGGGCGACGGGTGTTCCTGATGGCGCCGCTGCAGCACCACTTCGAGCTCAAGGGCTGGGCGGAGGTGACCGTGGTGGTCCGCTTCTGGATCGTCGGGGCACTGGCGGTCGGCCTGGGCCTGGCAGTGTTCTACGGAGAGTGGGTGCTCACCCAGTGAGCGCCGGGCAGGACAGCGCGCACGGCGCCCCGGACGGCGACGACCGCCGACGCCCGACGGTGCGACCGGACCTCATGGGCTGGGACGCTCCGTGGGAGGGTCTGCGGGTCGTGGTCACCGGCCTGGGCGTCTCCGGGTTCGCCGCGGCGGACACCCTCGTCGAGCTGGGCGCACAGGTCGTCGTCGTCGACGGCGGCACGGCGGAGAAGCAGCGGCGCGATGCGCAGACCCTCGAGATCGTCGGGGTCGGCGAGGTGCTGCTCGGCCCGGAGCACACCGCGGCGCTGCCGACGGTGGCCGGTGAGCCTGCCCAGCTGGTGGTGACCTCTCCGGGCTGGCGCCTGATGCGTCGATCATCGCGGAGGCCTCCACGGCTGGGATCCCGGTCTGGTCCGAGGTCGAGCTCGCCTGGCGCCTGGGTCCGCGGCCCGGTGCGCGGACGCCGGAGTGGCTGGTCCTGACCGGCACCAATGGCAAGACCACCACTGTCGGGCTCCTCGAGTCCATGCTGCGGGCGGACGGTCGCCGGGCGGTCGCCTGTGGCAATGTGGGCATGCCGGTGCTGGATGCGATCCGCGATCCTGAGGGCTTCGACGCTCTGGCCGTGGAGCTCTCCAGCTTCCAGCTCCACTACACCGAGCTTCTGGACCCGGCGGCCTCCGCCGTGCTGAACCTCGCTCCTGACCATGTCGACTGGCATGGGGGATTCGAGGACTACCGCGCGGACAAGGCTCGGATCTACGAGAACACGCGCGTGGCGTGCGTCTACAACGTCGATGATCCCGTCACGGAGGAGATGGTCGCCGACGCGGACGTCCAGGAGGGGTGCCGCGCGGTCGGCTTCACGACGGGCACCCCGGGGCTTTCGATGCTGGGGATGGTGGAGGACGTGCTGGTGGACCGTGCCTTCCTGGTCGAACGTCGTCACCAGGCTCTGGAGATCGGCCGGCTCGCCGACTTCGGCCCGGTGGCCCCGCAGCACCTGGTGGCCAATGCGTTGGCCGCTGCGGCCTTGGCGCGTGCCGTAGGCGTCTCGCCGGATGCGGTCCGGGAGGGCATCCGGGACTATGAGCCCGGCCAGCACCGCATCCAGCCGGTGGCGAAATCCCAGGACGTGCTGTGGATCAATGACACCAAGGCGACGAACCCGCATGCTGCGGCAGCCTCCCTGCTCAGCTTCCAGGACGTCGTCTGGATCGCTGGGGGACTGCCCAAGGGAGTCGTCTACGACGACCTCGTGGCACAGGCGGCCTCCCGCCTCCGACACGTCATCCTGGTGGGTACAGACTCCTCCCAGCTGAGGTCCAGCCTGGCACGACACGCGCCGGGCGTGCCGGTGGTCGGTGGCCGTGTGGGTGATGATGGAGGCGCACCGCTGAGCCTGCTGGAGCGCCGCCTGGCGGGTGCCGACGGCGCCGAGGCGATGCGTGCGGCGGTGGAGACGGCCGCGGACGTCGCCGAACCCGAGCAGACGGTCCTCCTCGCCCCGGCCGCGGCGTCGATGGACCAGTTCGACTCCTACGGCGACCGGGGGGATGCCTTCATCGCCGCGGTGGCCGAGCTGATGGAGCGGCGATCCGCGCAGGGGACCTCGGAGCCCGGCCACGGACCGGCCGACCCCGGGCCCGCAGACATGGAGCCCGCAGACACGGAGCCTGCAGAGGGCGAGGAGCAGCCGCTGCGGCGGGCAGAAGACCGCTGAGCACAGCACCACCGATCAGGAGGACGGAATGGACGACCGACGACCGCGTCTCCCATCCGTCAGACGGTTCGCGCCGGAGGAAGGGTCGCATGGCTCCTCCTCCGCGCCGGGGGCGCCCCGTGAGGCGGATGAGAGCGGTGTCGAGGAGTCGGGAGCACAGGCCCCGGCCCTGGGCGCCCCGGCACATGATGAGGCCGATACGACGACGGGGGCGGGCGAGACGCCCAGCCCCGAGGAGCTGCGCAGTCGGCTGCGGCTCGTCGAGGCCGGCCCGCCGGATCCGGCGGGTACGGCCGACTCTGCCGACCCTGCCGACCCTGCCGACCCTGCAGGGTCTGTCGGCTCGGCAGCGTCCAGCGATGCCGCCGGCCAGGCATCCGGAGAGCCTGGCAGCTGGAAGGCCGAGCGCGCCTCCCGCTGGTCTGCTCGGATCAGTCGCTTCTGGGGCTTCATGGAGGGTGGCAGCGCCCACACCAACTTCTGGCTCGTTCTGGGATCCACGCTGGCCCTGACCGCCATCGGACTGACGATGGTGCTGTCCTCCTCGTCGGTCGACGCCTTCGGCGAGTCGGGCAGTTCGTTCACCCTGTTCACTCGGCAGGCGATGTGGGCCGTCGGTGGGCTGTTGGGAATGCTGGTGATCTCCCGGCTCCCGGACCGATCCCTCGGTCTGCTGGGATGGGTGCTGATGATCCTCTCCGGCATCCTGCTGGCGCTGGTGGTCTTCACTCCGTTGGGCCACGAGGTCAACGGGTCGCGGAACTGGATCCGCATCGGCTCGATCGGCGGTCAGCCTCCGAGCTGGCGAAGCTGGCGCTCGTGCTGTGGGGCGCGGCCGTGCTGACCCGCAAGGGCCGACTGGTCCGCCGGTTCGTCCATTGGGCGATGCCTCTGGTGCTGCCCGGCACCCTGTCGATCCTGCTGCTCGTGCTGCTCGGCGGAGATCTCGGCACCAGCCTGATCATCCTGCTGATGGTCGGCACGCTGCTGTTCACCGTGGGCGTGTCCTGGCGCTACTTCGTCGTGACCGCGGCCTCGGCGGTCATCGCCGTGCTGCTGCTGGCCTGGACCAGCGCCAACCGACTGTTCCGCATCCAGGCGTGGTTGGGGATGAACTGCGACCATGCGTCCGACCCCTGCCATCAGTCGCAGCAGGGGATCTACGCGCTCGCCACCGGCGGCTTCTGGGGTGTGGGGCTCGGCCAGTCCCGGCAGAAGTGGCACTACATCCCCGAGGTGGAGAACGACTTCATCCTCACGGTGCTCGGCGAGGAGCTGGGACTGTTGGGCACGCTGGTCGTGCTGCTGCTCTTCGGCGCGCTGATCGTCGGGATCTTCCGCATCGCCGCCAACAGCGACGACCGTTTCGCTCGCCTGGCCTGCATGGGCATCGCTGCCTGGCTGGTGGGCCAGGCCTTCATCAACATCGGCATGGTCACGGGGCTGCTTCCCGTCATCGGTGTGCCGCTGCCGTTCATCTCCTACGGCGGGTCGGCGCTGACCTGTGCCCTGCTGGCGGTCGGCGTGGTGCTGAACTTCGCCCACCGGCGTCGGCGGCAGGAACGTGCCCAGAATCCCGCCGATCCGAGGGAGGCCGCCCCTGCGGACGTCGCGACGTCCGAGGAGGGACCCGACCCGGCGCCTTCGGCACCGGCCCGCGGGCCCCGCGGCGCTCCCCCTTCCGTGAGTCTCCCCACCGCACACCGTCGGCGCCCGGCGAGGATCCGCCTCGGCGCCGGCGACGACAGGAAGAAGGCCGACACACCATGAGCACTCTATCCGTGGTCCTCGCCGGCGGCGGCACCGCCGGCCACGTCTCACCGATGATCGCGATCGCCCACGCCGTCGGGCGCCTCGCTCCCGAGGCGGAGGTGTCGATGATCGGCACCGAGACCGGGCTGGAGACCCGCCTGGTCCCGGAGGCGGGCTTCTCGCTGGACATGATCGAGAAGGTCCCCATGCCGCGTCGACCGTCGCGGGACATGCTGCGCTTCCCCGGGCGCTTCCGGGCAGCGATCGACGACGCCGCAGAGATCCTCACCCGGCGCGGGGCCGACGTCGTGATCGGCGTCGGCGGCTACGTCTGCACCCCCGTCTATCTGGCCGCGCGCCGGATCGGCGTGCCGATCATCGTGCATGAGGCCAATGCCAGGCCTGGGCTGGCCAACCGCCTGGGCTCTCGGGTGGCGGCGTTCATCGGCGTGGCGTTCGAGGGCACTCCCTTGAAGGGGGCGCAGTGGGTGGGGATGCCCATGTCCCGGGGGATCTCTCAGTTGGACCGCACCGCCGCCCGCGCCTCGGCCCGTGAGGATCTGGCTTGGAGCCGGATCGGACGACGCTGGTGGTGACCGGGGGGTCCTCCGGGGCTGCCTCGGTCAACCGGGCCGTGGCGGAGTCGCTGGATGACCTGCTGGCCACGGGAGCACAGGTGCTGCACCTGACCGGCCGGGACAAGGCTGTGCTCGGCGACGACGGTTCCCCGGTCCGCCGGGAGGGGTACCATCAGCGCGAGTACCTGGACGGCATGCAGCGGGCCTATGCCGCCGCCGACCTCATCATCGCCCGGTCCGGTGCCGCGAGCGTGTGCGAGATCGCCGCCGTGCGGCTGCCCGCTGTGTTCGTGCCGCTGCCGATCGGCAACGGGGAGCAGGAGCTCAACGCGAGGGAGCTGGTCGACGCCGGCGGCGCCCTGCTGGTCAAGGACGAGCACCTGACCAGGGAGTGGCTCGGCCGCAATGTGGTGCCTCTGCTGGAGGATCCGCGACTGCTGCGGACCATGGAGGGCCACGTCGCAGAACGCGGCATCACTGACGCCGACGATCGTATGGCGCAGGCGGCGCTCGACGCCGCCCGCCGGGAGGGACAGGCATGACCACCGCCACCGGCTCCGAGCCGAGCCCCGCCGGGGAGCCCGGCCGCGACCCGCTGACCCCGGCCCAGCTGGGGCGGGTGCATCTGCTGGGACTCGCCGGGGTGGGGGTCTCTGCCGTGGCACGCCTGCTGCAGGCGGCAGGAGTGCCCATCTCCGGCACTGACGGCAAGGAGCTGCCGGTCCTGGACGAGTTCCGTGCTGCCGGAGCGCCTGTCCGGGTCGGCTACCGGGCTGAGAACCTGCCCTCGGTGGAGGAGGAGACGGGGGAGCCGATCACCACGATCATCGCCTCCTCCATCGCGACGGCCGGAAACCCGGAACATGACGAGGCGGTGCGCCGCGGTCTGCGGGTCCTTCACCGTTCCGAGGGGCTTGCCGCCGTCATGTCGGGCCGCCGTTCCGTCGCGGTGGCGGGCACGCACGGCAAGACCACCACCTCCTCCATGACGACGGTGCTGCTCGAACAGGCCGGTCTCGAGCCCAGCTTCGCCGTGGGGGCGACGGTCGCCGGCCTCGGTGTCAACGCCGCCGCCGGCGGCGGGGAGTGGTTCGTGGCCGAAGCCGACGAATCGGACGGCTCGTTGCTGAACTATCGGCCCGAGGTGGCGGTCATCACCAATGTGGAGGCTGATCACCTCGATCACCACGGCACAGCCGAGGCGGTGCACCAGGTCTTCGTCGACTTCACCGAGCGCATCCTCGACGGCGGCGAGCTGATCATCTGCGAGGACGACGACGGGGCACGGCGCCTGCTGGCAGAGGTCAGCCCGGCACTGGCCAGGCGTGGCGTCACGGTCACCACCTACGGCTCCTCCGCGGAGGCGGACCTGCGCCTGGGGGAGCACATCGAAGCGGCCGTCGGCGCCCTGGGCCAGCGGTTCGTCGTCACGCGGGCCGGGAACGGTGAGGACTCCGGGGTGACCGCGGGCACGTCGGGGGTGCCGGAGCACCGGGAGAGCGCCGAGGTGCAGCTGGCCGTCCCAGGCCGTCACAATGCGCTGAACGCCCTCGCGGCCCTGGCCGTCGGCCTGCGGGCGGGCCTGGATCTGCACGAGGGCGCCCAGGCGCTCGAGCACTTCCAAGGGGCGGCCCGCCGTTTCGACCACCGGGGCGAGCACCGGGGTGTGCGCGTCTATGACGACTATGCCCACCATCCCACCGAGGTGGCCGCCGTGCTCGCCGCCGCCCGTTCCGCGGTGGGGGAGCACGGGCAGGTCCACGCGGTCTTCCAGCCGCACCTGTTCAGCCGGACGAGTCTCTTCGCCGAGGAGTTCGCCGAGGCCCTGGCCGCGGCCGACACGGTCGCCGTGCTGGAGATCTATCCTGCCCGGGAGGAGCCGCTGCCGGGAGTCACCTCGGGGCTCATCGCTGACCCGCTCTTCGCTCGGGACGACGCTCCACGGGGTGCCCGGATGGGCCGGGAGGACGCGGTGCGGGCGGTGGCCGACGCGGCCCGTTCCGGCGACATCGTCTTCACGCTCGGGCGGGGGACGTGACCGCCCTGGGGCCGGACCTCGTGGAGGCTCTGCGCGGATGAGCCCCCGCCCACCGCGCCCACCGCGCCGACCTCGTCGACCGACGAGGGCCGCGGCGAGGCCCCCGTCGGTGGACGGGGACGCCGGCGCCGAGCCGCCACAGGACGACGTCTTCCAGGAGGCCCCTGCGCAGGAGACCGCCTCACGGGTCGCCGAGAGCGGCCCGGCCGGGGCCGGGCCCACCGAGGGGGACGTCGTCGTGCCTCTCGAGACCGAGATGCCGCGCCGATCACGGCGCACTGCCGAGGAGGTCTTCGAGGACCCCGGTGACGCGCCTCCGCAACGATCGAGCAGTCGCCCGGTCGCGGGGCCTCCCTCCGAGTCACAGGACTGGCACCTCGACGAGGACGACGACGCCGAGCCGCTGCCCTTCCCCGAGCCCGAGGTGGTCAGCACCCGTCGTCGCCGACGTCGTCGCCTCGGGTGGACGATAGGACTGGTCGGGGTCCTCGTCGCCGTGGTCGGGGTGCTGTACTTCTCGCCGCTGCTGACGATCCATCACATCCAGGTGGAGCGCAACGATCTGCTCACCGAGTCCCGCGCCCAGGAGCTTCTCCAGCCGCTGTACGGCAGACCGCTGCCACAGGTGGGCAACGCCCAGGTCCAGGAGCTGCTCGCCGAGGAGCCGGTGGTGGACGACGTCGTGGTCCAAGGGGAGCTCCCGGACACGCTGACGGTGGAGATCATCGAGCATCCGCCGGTGGCGGAGGTCCTCGACGGCGACGAGCTGCAGTTCTACAACGAGCACGGCGAGGTGATCAGCACCTTCGCGGATCCGGAGGACCCCGAGGCGGACGACCACGCGACGCCGCGGATCAGCGAGGAGGCCGCCCTGCGGGACGACGCCGTGTTCAGCACCATCGTGGCCGTGCTGGGGGAGCTGCCGGCCAGCGCGCGCGAGGCCATGGACTCCGCGACGGCGGACTCGATCGACTCGGTCCAGCTGATCCTGGACGACGGCAGGACCGTCGTCTGGGGAGGAGCCGAGCGTGGCGCTGAGAAGGCCGTCGTCCTGGAAGCCATCCTGGCCTCCGAGGCCGAGGACTTCACGGAGGTCGACACGATCGACATCTCCACTCCGGACACGCCCGTGACGCGGTGAACTCGCCCGTCAGGGCTCCGTGGCGCGCCGCCGCGCCGGATGGTCGGGCGGTGTCCAGGCGGCGCCGGTAGAGTGGCGGGCAGAACAACCTTCGAGCCAGGTCGAACGTTCGCGGGAGACCTAAGGTTCAAGTGCAACTTGAACGTTGCCGAGGGTTGTGGACCAGCAGAAGAATGTCATGAGCACGGAGGCTCCCGTCTGCTCGACGAGCGCAGCGACGTCAGGGCTTCCCGAGCACCGGCCCGGTGTGACCGCGAACCATACCGGTCCGGCCGGGAAGTCCGACGGGTCAGCCGGAACAGCCCAGGCGGTTTCGGTGGATGGACAGTGAGGAGTCGCGCAGCGACTCAGCGGGCGACGGGGGTCTCCGTGCCCATGACGTGAGAGACGAGCAAGGGACACACAACGTGGCAACACCGAACAACTACCTGGCCGTGATCAAGGTCGTCGGCATCGGTGGAGGCGGAGTCAACGCCGTCAACCGGATGATCGAGGTGGGCCTGCGGGGCGTCGAGTTCATCGCCATCAACACCGACGCCCAGGCACTGCTGATGAGCGACGCCGATGTGAAGCTCGACGTCGGCCGCGAGCTGACGCGAGGTCTCGGCGCCGGCGCCAACCCGGAGGTCGGCCGACAGGCCGCCGAGGACCACGCCCAGGAGATCGAAGAGGTGCTCACGGGTGCTGACATGGTCTTCGTGACCGCCGGCGAGGGCGGTGGGACCGGCACCGGCGGTGCGCCCGTCGTCGCGCGCATCGCGCGCTCCCTGGGTGCGCTGACCATCGGTGTGGTGACCCGTCCGTTCACGTTCGAAGGCCGCCGCCGGGCGTCCTCGGCCGAGACCGGCATCGAGGCGCTGCGCGACGAGGTCGACACCCTCATCGTCATCCCCAACGATCGTCTCCTCTCGATCTCCGACAAGAACGTCTCGGTCCTCGACGCCTTCCGCTCGGCGGACCAGGTGCTGCTCTCCGGTGTCCAGGGCATCACCGACCTGATCACCACCCCGGGTCTGATCAACCTCGACTTCGCCGACGTCAAGTCCGTGATGCAGGGCGCCGGATCGGCACTGATGGGCATCGGCTCGGCCAACGGCGAGGACCGTGCGGTCAAGGCCGCTGAGCTGGCGATCGCCTCGCCGCTGCTCGAGGCCTCCATCGACGGCGCCCACGGCGTGCTCCTGTCCATCCAGGGCGGCAGCGACCTGGGTCTGTTCGAGATCAACGAGGCCGCCCGTCTCGTGCAGGAGGTCGCCCATCCCGAGGCGAACATCATCTTCGGCGCGGTCATCGACGATGCGCTCGGCGACGAGGCTCGCGTCACGGTGATCGCCGCAGGCTTCGACCAGGTCGACGCCACCTCGGCTCCTGCTCAGGCTCCTGCTCAGGCCGCGCCGCAGGCGCCGCTCCGCAGGCGCCGCGGGCCGCGTCCCCGGCACCCGCGCAGCGTCCCGCCCCGGCGACCGTTCCGGGGACGGTCCCCGTCTCCGGAAACTCCGTGCCCGGGACCGTGCCCGTCCAGCAGCCCTCCCACGCCGCTCCGCAGCACCACGGCGGCGAGCACGACACCGCGCCGGTCCAGCGCCAGGCGCATCAGGGCCAGGAGAAGCAGGACATCCCGGACATCGTGGAGTCGGACTACACCGGCAGCCGCAGCGATGATCTGGACGTGCCCGACTTCCTGAAGTGACGACCCGTCGATGACGGAGGCTGGCGGCGTGGACTCGCTGTACTGGTGGCACGACACAGCCGCCGGAGGCGACGTCCACGTCGCCTTCACGTCTGTCAGGGCCGGCAATCTGGCCCGACACGTGGGCGATGAGGACGCCGAACAGATCGAGGTCCGCCGTCGCGCGCTGCAGCAGCGCATGGGTGTGGAACCGGGGACCCTCCGGTTCCTGGATCAGGTGCACTCGGCCACGGTGCTCGACGCTCGGCACATCCTGCCTCTCCGGGCGCCGCACCGACCGGCGACGCCTGGTTCTCCCGGGCCGGCGCCGAGCCCCTGGCATCATGGTCGCCGACTGCCTGCCGGTGCTGATGGTCGGCCGCACGGCGTCGGGCGGGACGTCCAGGGCCCCTGGCGGCGAGGCCCTGGTGACGGCCGCGGCGCATGCGGGCCGTGCCGGGCTCCTGGACGGAGTGCTGGAGAACACGGTGGCGGCGCTGCACGAGCATGGCGCCGAACGGATCCAGGCCTGGATCGGTCCGGGAGCCTGCGGCTCCTGCTACGAGGTGCCTGCCGCCATGCGGGACGAGCTGGCCGTGCGCAGGCCCGCGATCGCCTCCGAGACGACCTGGGGGACACCTGCTCTGGATCTTCGCTCCGAGGCGGAGGAAGTACTGCGCGGCCGCGGCGTGGAGGTCCGCCAGCTGGCCGGCTGCACCATCGAGGACGACACGCTGTTCTCCCATCGGCGTGCACCGGGCGAGGGTCGGTTCGCGGGCCTCGTCTGGCGCGCACGCTGAGCCACCGGGCATCCGCACCGTCCCTGACCTAGAGTGGAGGGGTGGAACTGCACAGCACCTCATCGCCCGAGCTGGAGGACGACCGCACCGAGGAGCTCCGGGAACGGCTCGACGCCGTCCGGGCGCGCATCGATCGGGCCGTGGCGCTGGTCGGCCGGCGTGAACGCCCGGAGCTGATCGTGGTCACCAAGTTCTTCCCCGCCGAGGATGTCCTGCGGCTGCTGCATCTGGGCGTCACGGATGTGGGGGAGAACCGGGACCAGGAGGCCTCGGCCAAGGCGGACGCGGTGGGTCGGCTCATCGCCGCCCACACCGCGGACCATCCAGACCGGCCGCTCGCCCCACCGCGCTGGCACTTCATCGGGCAGTTGCAGTCCAACAAGGCCCGATCGGTCCTGCGCTACGCCTCCAGCGTCCACTCTGTGGATCGCTCCTCGTTGCTCAAGGCGCTGCGACGTGCCGCGGCCGGCAGTGCCGAGTCTCAGGAGGCGGGGGCGCCGGCAGCAGGGCGGGCCCGTGAGGTCGACTGTCTCATCCAGGTGGATCTGCGCACCGAGATCCCCTCGGACGCTCGAGGCGGAGCACGGCCGGAGCAGATCGCGCAGCTCGCCGATTCGGTGCAGGCGGCAGAGGGCCTGCGGCTGGCGGGGCTCATGGCCGTGGCGCCGCTGGACGAGCCGCCCGGCCCGGCGTTCGCCAGACTCGCCGAACTGTCCGCGGAGCTGCGCACGGTGCATCCGGAGGCAGTCATGGTCTCAGCGGGAATGAGCAATGACCTGGAGGAGGCCGTGGCGCACGGCGCGACACACCTGCGCATCGGACGGGATGTCCTCGGGAACCGCCCGGCGCCGCGATAGTGTCGGAGACGCGCAGTGACAACCCCAGGACCTCCCGGCCTGCGTGCGATTCCTGCTCGAATCGAGCGGGGCGACGGAGGTCCCGACCTTCCCAGGAGTGACCTCATGGCCGGTGCATTCAAGAAGACCATGATCTACCTCGGCCTGGCCGACGGAGACGAGTACGAAGACGAGCGCGCACGCGCCGAGGAGCGTCCCGCGGCGCGTGCTGAGGCCCCCGCTCCGCGCCAGGGATCCGCCGCGTCGCGGGCTCCCGAGCCCAGTGCCTCATCGCTCCGCACCGGGCCTGTGGCGGCCGTCCCGGCCTCGAGCACCTCGCGGGGGTCCGAGGTCGTCTCGATCGATGCGGCGGCACACGGTGCAGGTGCGGCGAGCAGCGCACGGAACGTCGAGGCGCGGGGAGCCGCCGAGCAGGGGGACTCCTCCGCCTACAACAGCTCCAGCCTCGCGGTGGATCCCGAGTACCGTGCTCCGGTGACCCCCATCAAGCGTGCCCCCTCCTCCCGGGATGAGAGTTCCGCCATGCGTCGAATCACCACCGTCCACCCGCGCTCCTACAACGATGCTAAGGTCATCGGTGAGTCCTTCCGCGACAGCATCCCGGTGATCATGAACGTCACCGATATGGGGGAGGCGGAGGCCAAGCGACTGGTCGACTTCTCTGCAGGCCTCGTCTTCGGCCTGGGCGGGTCGATCGAGCGTGTGACGAACAAGGTCTTTCTGCTGACCCCCAAGAACGTGGAGGTCCTCGCCGAGGAGCGCGCGGCCGGCGATTCGCCGTCGTCCGCGCAGTTCTTCAACCAGAGCTGAGCCTCCGGGGCTGACACGAGGTCCTGCGGGGCATCTGCCCGAGCCCTGACATGACACCGACACTGATCAGAGGAACGACGCCGAACCGTGGACCTCATCGCCGCTCCGATCTATCTGCTGCTGACCGTCTACCAGCTGGCCCTGGTGATTCGGATCATCTTCGACATCACCCAGCAGTATGCGCGCCAGTGGCGCCCCAAGGGCCTGGCACTGGCAGTGGCCATGGCGGTCTATGCGGTCACCGACCCGCCGATCCGCTGGCTCCAGAAGCGCATCCCGCCGCTGAATCTCGGCGGAATCGCCCTGGACATGGGATTCATCATCGTCTTCCTGGGGGTCGTCATCGCCAAGATGGTCGTGCGCGGCATCGGCATGGCCTGATCAGGTCCTTCTCCGGTCCAGCTCCAAGCCTCGCTTGAAGGTTGAGGTCGAACCCCAGGCCGCGGACCGGGTATTCTGTCCGGTGACCGCTCGACATCCCCAGGACGCTGTAGGTCTGCGGGCCGACGATGGGCACCGCGCCTTCACGCTGAACCGCTTCTCGACGAGGTGACACTGCATGGCCCTGACTCCCGACGACCTCCTGAACAAGGAGTTCCCGGAGACCAAGTTCCGTCCCGGCTACGAAAAGGACGCTGTCGACGACTTCCTCGATGACGTCGTCGTCGAGTTCCGTCGCCTGATCCAGGAGAACGAGGATCTCAAGGCCCAGGTCGCGGCCCTCGAGGAGCAGCTCGAGGAGCACCCCGCGAACCTCGAGCCCGACGAGCTCAAGGACGCCGGCCTGTCCGGCTACGCCGGCACCGCCGCCGAGGTCACCGGGACGTTCGCACCGATCACCGAGGACTCGGAGGCGGAGGCGGAGGTCGAGCCGGAGGCCTCCGAGGAGACCGACGCGCCGGAGTCGGAGGAGCAGCCTGAGGCTCCGTCCGCCCAGGACAGCGCCGTCACGGCGTATCCGGAGTACCCGCTGGGCACCCGGCCGGCCCAGCCGGCGCCTGAGGTGCAGACCGTCGACGAGTCCGGTGCTGACGCCGACGGTGTGGCCTCCACCGCCACCGGCGTGCTCGCGATGGCTCAGAAGCTGCACGATCAGTACGTCGCTGAGGGTGAGCAGACCCGGGCGGCCTACATCGCGGAGGGTGAGCAGACCCGGGCGGCCTACATCGCCGAGGGCGAACAGACTCGCGCGGCGTACATCTCTGAGGGCGAGGAGACCCGGGCGGCGTACATCTCCGAGGGTGAGACCACCCGCGAGCAGTACATCACTGAGGGTGAGCAGACGCGGGCGGCGTACATCTCCGAGGGTGAGACCACCCGGGACCAGTACATCGCCGAGGGTGAGAAGACCCGGGCCGAGTACATCGCCGAGGCTGAGCGCAAGCGTGCGGAGATCGTGACCGAGGCGGAGACCCGCGCGGAGAACATGATCGAAGAGGCGGAGCTCACCTCATCCCGGACCCTGGCTGTCCTGGAGCGCAAGAAGGCCGACCTGGAGACCAAGGTCAGCGAGCTCACCAGCTTCGAGCGCGACTACCGAGCACGTCTGAAGGACTACATCGAGGGTCAGCTCGCGGATCTCAACAGCCGCGGCTCCATCGAGAAGGAAGCCACCGGCGCCGAGCTGTGAGCACCGGTCAGCTCCCTCCTGTGTCGACGCCCTCCTCCGCAGAAGGCCCGTCCCGCCGGGCGGCGGTCCTGACGGCCGCCGCCGTGGCCGTCCTGGCCTGGTCCACCGATCAGCTCACCAAATGGTGGGTCGAGTCGACCATGACACTGGGCGAGCAGATCGACGTGCTTCCGCCGGTGCTCTACTGGCGGTACCACCTCAATCCCGGCGCCGCCTTCTCCCTGGGCACCGACCACACCTGGTTCTTCACCCTGGTGATGTCCGGCGTGCTGCTGTTCGTCCTCTGGCACTCCCGCAGGCTTGGGGGATCGTGGCTGTGGGCGCTCGGCCTGGGAGGCCTCGCCGGAGGAGTGGCGGGGAACCTCACGGACCGACTCTTCCGGCCGCCCGGCTTCGGACACGGTGAGGTCGTCGACTTCATCGCGGTGCCGAACTTCGCGATCTTCAACGTCGCGGATTCGTTCATCGTCTGCTCCATGATCGGCATCTGCGCGATGCTGGTCTTCGGCCTCGACATCGACGGGACGCGCGAGGGGAAGGCCCGCGACGCTGAGGAGCAGGCGGACGGCGGCGAACCGGAGGAGGATCCCCGATGACCGGCCTCGAGGAGGCGTCGACGGTGCTCGTCGAGGTCTCTTCGGACCGTGACGGATCCCGTGCGGACGCCGTGCTCGCCGAACGTTTCGGCATCTCCCGCACGGAGGCGGCCGGCTGGCTCGCGTCCGGGGCGGCGGTCCACGCGGACGGGCGGCGTATGGGCCGTCCGGTGAAGAAGTCCGAGAAGCTCCCGGTGGGCACGTCGCTCCAGGTGACGGTGCCCGTGTGGAACGACCCCCTGGAGGTGGTGGAGGACGTCGTGGAGGATCTTCACGTGCTGCACCAGGACGATGACATCGTCGTCGTCGACAAGCCCGTGGGCGTGGCTGCTCACCCGTCGCCCGGCTGGACCGGGCCCACCGTGATCGGCGGCCTGCTCGCCCTGGGGGTCGAGATCTCCACCTCAGGCGCCCAGGAGCGCCGGGGCATCGTGCACCGGCTCGACGTCGGGACCTCCGGGATCATGGTCGTGGCGAAGACCGAACGGGCCTACAGCGTGCTCAAGGACGCCTTCCGCACCCGGACCCCCAGCAAGACCTATCACGCCCTCGTGCAGGGGCTGCCAGACCCGGTCGACGGCACCATCGACGCGCCCATCGGTCGGCATCCCGGGCACGAGTGGCGCTTCGCCGTCATCGAGGACGGGCGAGACTCCCGCACGCACTACCGGCTGCTTGAGGCCTATGGCCGGGCCAGCCTGGTGGAGGTCTCACTGGAGACGGGGAGGACGCATCAGATCCGTGTGCACTTCTCCGCCCTGGGGCACCCCTGCGCGGGTGACCTGACCTATGGCGCGGATCCGACCCTGGCGGCCCGACTGGGGCTGACCCGTCAGTGGCTGCACGCCTATGAGCTCGGCTTCACCCATCCCGCGTCGGGCGACTGGGTGAGCTTCCGCTCCGAGTATCCGCAGGACCTCGTGGAGGCCCTGCGCATCATCGAGGAGGTCTGACGATGTCCGGAGACTTCGTCCATCTGCACAACCACACCGAGTACTCGATGCTCGACGGCGCCGCGAAGATCGGAGAGCTCTTCGAGGAGACCCAGCGTCTGGGCATGCCGGCGGTGGCCACCACGGACCATGGGTTCCTCTTCGGGGCCCATGAGTTCTGGAAGACCGCGCAGCAGTACGATGTCAAACCCATCATCGGTCTGGAGGCGTATCTGACGCCGGGCACGCACCGGTCCGAGCGTCGTCGGGTGAAGTGGGGCGACGGTGTTGCAGGGGAGAAGGACGTCTCCGGCGGCGGTGCCTATACCCACATGACCATGTGGGCCGAGGACACCCGGGGAATGCACAACCTCTTCCGGATGGGCTCCCTGGCCTCCATCGAGGGCTACTACTTCAAGCCGCGCATGGACCGGGAGATCCTCGAGACCTACGGCAAGGGCATCATCGCCACCACCGGCTGTCCGTCCGGGGAGATCCAGACCCGTCTGCACCTGGGGCAGTACGAGGAGGCCAAGCGGGCCGCCGGTGACTTCCAGGACATCTTCGGCAAGGAGAACTTCTACTGCGAGCTGATGGACCACGGGCTCGAGATCGAGCGAAGAGTCAAGGCGGATCTGCTCAAGCTGGCCAAGGAGATGAACCTCCCGCTGGTGGCCACCAACGACCTCCACTACACCCACCAGCATGACCACAAGGCCCACGGCGCGTTGCTGTGCGTGCAGTCGAACTCGACCCTGGACGATCCGAACCGGTTCAAGTTCGACTCCGAGGAGTTCTACCTGAAATCGGCGGCGGAGATGCGGCATCTCTTCCGCGACTTCCCGGAGGCCTGCGACAACACGTTGGCGATCGCGGAGCGTTGCCAGGTGGAGTTCAACGAGTCGGCCTCCTACATGCCCCGCTTCCCCGTCCCGGAGGGTGAGACCGAGGAGTCCTGGTTCATCCAAGAGGTCGAGCGGGGGCTGGCCTACCGGTACCCCTCCGGGGTGCCCGACGACGTCAGGAAGCAGGCCGAGTACGAGATCGGCGTCATCACCCAGATGGGCTTCCCGGGCTACTTCCTGGTGGTCGCCGACTTCATCAAGTGGGCCAAGGACAACGGCATCCGCGTGGGGCCGGGCCGCGGCTCCGGCGCGGGATCGATGGTCGCCTACGCGATGCGCATCACCGACCTGGACCCGCTGCAGCACGGACTGATCTTCGAGCGCTTCCTCAACCCGGACCGTGTGTCCATGCCTGACTTCGACGTCGACTTCGACGACCGTCGTCGAGGCGAAGTCATCGACTACGTGGTGCGCAAGTACGGCGACGAGCGCGTCGCTATGATCGTCACCTACGGCACCATCAAGTCCAAGCAGGCGCTGAAGGACTCGGCCCGCGTGATGGGTGAGCCGTTCTCCACCGGCGACCAGCTCACGAAGAAGATGCCGCCGGACGCCATGGGCAAGCCCATGCCGCTGTCGCAGATCTATGACGAGAACTCGCCCCGCTACTCCGAGGCTGTGGAGATGCGGGAGTTCCTGGATTCCGATCCGCGGATGAAGGAGATCTTCGACCTCGCGTCGGGCCTGGAGGGTCTGAAGCGCCAGTGGGGCGTCCACGCGGCCGGGGTGATCATGTCCTCGGATCCGCTGATCGACATCATCCCGCTGATGAAGCGTGAGCAGGACGGCGCGATCATCACCCAGTTCGACTATCCGATCTGCGAGTCGCTGGGTCTGATCAAGATGGACTTCCTGGGTCTGCGGAACCTGACGATCATCTCTGACGCCCTGGAGAACATCAGGAACAACAAGGGCGTGGACGTCGACCTGGAGACTCTCGACCTGGACGACCGGCCGGCCTATGACCTGCTGGCCCGGGGGGACACGCTGGGCGTGTTCCAGCTCGACGGCGGAGGCATGCGCTCCCTGCTGCGGCTGATGCGGCCGGACAACTTTGAGGACATCTCCGCGGCGCTGGCGCTGTATCGTCCGGGGCCCATGGGCGCGAACTCGCATACGAACTACGCGCTGCGCAAGAACGGCCAGCAGGAGGTCAGCCCGATCCATGCGGAGCTCGAGGAGCCGCTGGAGGACATCCTCGACACCACCTACGGCCTGATTATCTACCAGGAGCAGGTCATGGCCATCGCCCAGCGGGTGGCGGGCTATTCGCTGGGACAGGCCGACATCCTGCGTCGCGTGATGGGCAAGAAGAAGAAGGCCGAGCTGGACAAGCAGCAGGTCGGCTTCTTCGAAGGGATGAAGGAGAGCGGCTATTCGGAGGCGGCGGCCCAGGCCCTGTGGGACATCCTGCTGCCCTTCTCCGACTATGCGTTCAACAAGGCGCACACCGCCGCCTATGGGCTGGTCGCGTACTGGACCGCCTATCTGAAGGCAAACTATCCGGCAGAGTATCTGGCGGCCCTGCTGACCTCGGTGGGGGAGAACCGGGACAAGCTGGCCCTGTACCTGGCCGAGTGCCGCCGCATGGGCATCACAGTGACGCCGCCCAGCGTGAACGAGTCGGCGCTGACGTTCACCCCGGTCGGGGATGACATGATCCGCTTCGGCATGGGTGCGGTCCGCAATGTGGGCGCCAACGTCGTCGCCGGTCTGGTGGACGCCCGCCAGGAGAAGGGCGCCTACGAATCGTTCGCAGACTTCCTGCAGAAGGTTCCGCTGCACGTGTGCAACAAGCGCACGGTGGAGTCCATGATCAAGGCTGGAGCGTTCGACGAGCTCGGGGACACGAGGCGGGCTCTGGTCTCGGTGCATGAGCAGGCCATCGACCAGTCCATCGGGCAGAAGAAGAAGGAGGCCGAGAACCAGTTCGACCTCTTCGCCGACGCCGATGTGGACCTGGGCGACTCGGTGAAGGTCACGGTGCCCGACCTGCCCGAGTGGGACAAGAAGGACAAGCTGGCCTTCGAACGGGAGATGCTGGGACTCTATGTCTCCGACCACCCGCTGCAGGGCCTGGAGCGGGTCCTGGCCCAGCATGCGGACCGCTCGATCTCCTCGCTGCTGAGCGAGGAGGGTCCCCCGGACGGGGCGACGGTGACGATCGCGGGCATGATCACCACGTTGCAGCGACGCATCGCGAAGTCGTCGGGGAACCCCTATGCGAAGGTCGAGGTGGAGGACCTGGCCGGGTCGATCGAGGTCATGTTCTTCGGCAAGGCGTATCAGCCGATCTCGACGGTGCTCGCCGAGGACCTGGTGGTCGCCATCAAGGGTCGGCTGCAGCGGCGCGACGACGGCTCGGTGTCGATCTCCGCCCAGGAGATGATCGTCCCGGAGCTCGACGGCGAGGCCAACAGCGGACCGGTGGTGCTCACCGTGCCCAGCCAGCGAGCCAACGAGAAGGTCGTCACCCAGCTCGGCGAGGTGCTGCAGCGGCATCGCGGCGGCAACGAGGTGCATGTCCAGTTGCTCTCAGGCGACAAGGTGGAGGTCATGCGTCTGGGTCCGCAGTACCAGGTGACGCCGTCGCCGTCGCTGTACGGGGACCTGAAAGTCCTGCTGGGACCGAGCTGCCTGAACGGCTGAGGCACTACATCTTGTGGTGAATGATTTTGTCCGCTCTACATGTTGTGGATACAATCATGGCATCACAGGTCGTGGTCCGGTGCCCCACGATGAGGACGAGAGGAGGGTGCCGAGATGTTCTGTCCGTACTGTCGGCATGACTCCTCGCGAGTCGTGGACTCGCGCATGCTCGAGGACGGCTCCGGCATCCGCCGTCGGCGGCAGTGTCCCCAGTGCTCCAAGCGGTTCACCACCATGGAGACGACCTCCCTCAACGTGATCAAGCGCTCTGGCGCCGCTGAGCCGTTCGACCGCTCGAAGGTCATCAATGGTGTGCGCAAGGCCTGCCAGGGCCGCCCGGTCTCCAGCGATGACCTGGCCGTCCTCGCCCAGGAGGTGGAGGAGGCGGTCCGCGCCTCGGGCAATGCCGAGGTGGACGCCAACGACGTCGGCCTGGCGATTCTGGGACCGCTGCGCAAGCTCGACGTGGTCGCCTATCTGCGTTTCGCCTCCGTCTACCGGGGCTTCGACAACCTCGATGACTTCGAGGAGGCCATCGGGGAGCTGCGCCGCGAGGAGCTGCACCCGGTCGGAGGCGACCACACCACGGTGGTGCAGCCGCGCTTCGGTTTCCGCTAGACTTCCAGATGTACCGGCGGTGCTCTCTTCAGGGGAAGGTTGAGAGCACCGCCGGTTCTGTCATCTCCGGGCCTGTTCCGGGCCGTGAGGCCCGACTGTGTGTTGGCCCCTCTCAGCGGGCCAGCAGCGCCCGCAGGTCGGCGATCGCGGCGTCGGGATCCTCAGCGGAATAGACCGCCGAGCCGGCCACGAAGGTGTCGGCGCCCGCGTCCGCGGCACGCAGGATGGTCTCGGCGTTGATGCCGCCGTCGACCTGGACGGCGATCTGCCCGCCGAGGTCGTCGACCGCACGGCGGGCCCGTCGGATCTTGGGCAGCACCAGATCCAGGAACGCCTGGCCCCCGAAGCCGGGTTCCACCGTCATCATCAACAGCATGTCCAGCTCGCCGAGCATGTCCAGGTAGGGTTCGATCCCGGTGGCCGGCTTGAGCGCCATCGCCGCCTGGGCCTGCTGGGCGTGCAGCTCCCGGGCCAGGCGGACCGGGGCCTTCGCCGCCTCCGCGTGGAAGGTCACCGACTCGCAGCCCAGCTCCGCGTACTGCGGAGCCCAGATGTCGGGGTCCTCGATCATCAGGTGGATGTCCAGGGGCAGGTCGGTTGTCTTCCGGATCGACTCCACCACCGGCAGCCCGAGGGTGAGGTTCGGGACGAAGTGGTTGTCCATGACGTCCACATGCACGGCGTCTGCGGTGCTGATCCGGGAGATCTCCCGTGCGAGGTTCGCGAAGTCCGCGTTGAGGATGCTCGGGTGGATGCAGGGGGAGCGTCGGTGCTGGGCGTCGGCCGCCAGGTCGGAAGCAGGGTCGGCAGCAGGGCTGGCAGCAGGGTCGGCAGGAGTGTTCACGGGTCTGATCCTATGCGTCAGTCGGACTGGGTGGGGCGGAACAGGAGGGCGAAGAACATCGCATCGGTGCCGTGGACATGGGGCCACAGCTGCACCGTTCGGCTGTTCGTGCTGGTCTCGTCGCCTGCTTCGCGCAGGGGCACGGAGCGGAGGAGCTCGGCCCCCAGCGGAGAGCTGACGGCCGTCATGGCGTCATGGGCGTCCAGCAGCCGCAGGTCCGGGCGACGCCGCAGCAGATCCTCGACCTGCACCACTGTCTCGGCCACATGCGGTGAACAGGTCACGTAGGCCAGCAGCCCGCCGGGCGCGAGCACATCGGCGGCGGCGTCGAGCAGCTCCTCCTGCAGCACCGTCAGCTCCGCGAGGTCTGCGGGGCGGCGACGCCACCGTGCCTCGGGGCGCCGCCGCAGGGCTCCCAGCCCGGTGCAGGGGGCGTCCACCAGGATCCGGTCGAACCCGCCATGGGTGGAGACCAGATCAGCCACGGCCGGATCCTCGCCGATGGTGCGGCCGTCGCCTTCGCGCACCGTCCAGGCGTCGGTCCGGATCGGAGCCAGGGCCTGGCGCACCAGCTCGGCGCGATGCGCGGAGGGCTCGTTGGCCACCAGCGCGGCGTCCTGCTCAGCGGCCAGCGCGGCCAGCAGGGCCGCCTTGCCGCCGGGGCCTGCGCACAGGTCCAACCAGTGTTCACCGGCGACGTCGGGGTCCACGGTCTCAGGGGTGAAGGAACCCGCCACGGCGCGGGCGATCCATTGCGAGCCGATGTCCTGGATGCGCAGCTCACCCTCGCGGACGCCGGGCAGGCGTCCGACGTCCCCACCACGGAACACCGCCGCCCCCTCGAGCAGGTCGCTGGGCTCCGCGCCTGCCGACAAGGCGCCGGCGAGACGCGGCTCCCCAGCGGCGGGGAGGTCGACCAGATGCACCACCGGGGCGGCATTGTCAGCGGCGAGGGCGGCCTCCAGCTCGCCGGAGCGACCGTCGAGTCGCAGCGCCTGCTTCATGGCCCGCACCACCCAGGAGGGGTGCGCGTGCCGGAGGCCGAGGTCCTCGTCGGAGCCCGGCTCCAGCGACTTCTCCTCGGCAAGCCGCGTCATCCACGTCTCACGGTCCTCGGCGCTCAGGCGCCGCAGCACGGCGTTGACGAAGCCTCCCGGTCCGGCCCCGATCTCGGCGCGCACCAAGGCCACGGTCTCCGAGACGGCGGCATGGGCGTCCACTCGCATCCCCAGGAGCTGGTGGGCGCCGAGGCGCAGGGCATCGAGCACCGGGGCGTCGAGCGCGTCCAAGGGCCGGTCCACGCAGGCTGCAATGATCGCGTCGTAGGTCCCCTGGGCGCGCAGGGCGCCGTAGGCGAGTTCGGTGGCGAAACCTGCGTCCCGACGGTCCAGCCGGGCGCGACGGATCTCTCCGGGGAGTGTGAGGTTCGCGTAGGCGTCGTCGCGACTCCGCGCCCGCAGGACTCGGAAGGCCACCAGTAGGGCGGGGTCGGCCTTCCTCCGTCTCCCGCTCGGCGCCTGGGCGCTGCGGCTGCGCGGCCGGGACCCGTCGGG
>NZ_MDSS02000056.1 GCF_001758425.2 Nesterenkonia sp. PF2B19
CGGAGCCCGCGCCGGGGCCTCGATCGCCGGCGACGCAGACCCCGACCAGGACGCCGTCGCCGCCGAGGCCACGAGCCCCGTGGGCGGCACGGACGTGATGGGGCTGCTGCGCACCGCGGTGAGGTCACGGCAGCCGGTGTGGCTGCGCCGGGTCGACGCCGAGGGTCGCGAGCACACGCTCTCCGGACTGCCGACGGCGCTCAACGCCGGACGGGTGCGGATCCGCCAGCTCGCCGGGGAGGGCGAATCGGTGCTGCTGGTCCACCGGATCACCGCGGTCCGGCTGCTGGATGAGACCGGGGACGAGACGCCCGAGAAGCCTGGGGAGGGAGCCGCGCCATGACCGGACCGCTGATCGTGCAGTCGGACAAGACGGTCCTGCTGGAGGTGGACCACGAGCAGGCCGACGCCGCACGCCGAGGCGTGGCCGCGTTCGCCGACCTGGAGCGCGCCCCCGAGCACGTCCACACGTACCGGATCACCCCTCTGGGCCTGTGGAACGCCCGCGCGGCCGGGATCGACGCGGAGACCGTGGTGGACACCCTCCTGGAGTTCTCCCGCTTCCCGGTCCCCCACTCGCTGCTGGTGGACATCGCCGAGACCATGGACCGCTACGGCCGGATCCGCCTGGAGAAGGACCCGCAGCATGGTCTGGTGCTGCGCGGTGAGGAGCCGGCGATCGTCGAGGAGGTCTGCGGCGCGCGGACGGTCGCCCCGCTGCTCGGGCCGCAGATCGACGACGCCACGGTGGCCGTGCACGGGCAGGCCCGCGGGGAGCTCAAGCAGGAGCTGGTGCGACTGGGCTGGCCGACCGAGGACCTGGCCGGGTTCGTCGACGGCACCGCCCACCCCATCGCGCTGCGGCAGGAGGACTGGGCGCTGCGTCCCTATCAGAAGGAGGCGGTGGACAGCTTCTGGGCGGCGGGCTCCGGCGTCGTCGTGCTGCCCTGCGGGGCGGGCAAGACTCTGGTGGGCGCCGGGGTGATGGCCACTTCTGCGACTATCACGCTGATCCTGGTCAACTCCACGCTCTCGGCCCGGCAGTGGAAGGACGAGCTGCTGCGCCGCACCTCGCTGCAGGAGGACGAGATCGGCGAGTACTCCGGGGACCGCAAAGAGGTCCGCCCGGTCACGATCGCCACCTACCAGGTGCTGGCGGTGCGCCGCGGCGAGCTCTATCCGCATCTGGAGCTGCTGGATCAGCACGACTGGGGGTTGATCATCTATGACGAGGTCCATCTGCTGCCCGCCCCGATCTTCCGCCGGACGGCGGACCTGCAGGCCCGCCGTCGGCTGGGGCTGACCGCCACTCTGATCCGGGAGGACGGCCGGGAGCGGGAGGTGTTCTCGCTGATCGGGCCGAAACGCTACGACACCCCGTGGAAGCAGATGGAGGCCCAAGGGTGGATCGCTCCGGCCCAGTGCGTGGAGATCCGGGTGGACCTGCCGCGCGGGGAGCGGATGGACTATGCCTCCGCCACCGATCGCGAGAGGCATCGGCTGGCCGCGGGCACCGCGGCCAAGGACGACGTCGTCGCCCGCCTGGTGGCCCGCCATCGGCACCGCGGCGAGCGGATCCTGGTGATCGGACAGTTCGTGGAGCAGCTGGAGTCCCTCGGGGAGCGGCTGGGTGCGCCGGTGCTGACGGGATCGACGTCGACGGCGCAGCGGCAGCGCCGGTTCGACCAGTTCCGCTCCGGGGAGCTGGATGTGCTGGTCGTCTCCAAGATCGCGAACTTCTCCATCGATCTGCCGCAGGCTTCGGTGGCGATCCAGGTCTCCGGGACGTTCGGCTCGCGGCAGGAGGAGGCCCAGCGGCTGGGCCGGCTGCTCCGCCCGGGCGGGGGCGATGAGGCGAAGCGGGCGCATTTCTACTCGATCGTCGCCCGGGACACCGTGGACATGGACTTTGCGGCCAAGCGGCAGCGGTTCCTGTCCGAGCAGGGCTACGGGTACACCATCCTGGACGGCTCCGATGTGGTCTGAGCGTGGCACTGTCTCCGGCCCGCTGCGCAGGCGGAGCCCGGCAGACCCTTACTGGGCGCACAGGGCACGTCCAGCTGACTCCCAGACAACGGAGGGACACTGGCGCCGTGACTGAGAAGACTGCCGAAGCCAAGCTGCTCGTCGTCGACGACGAGCCCAACATCCGCGAGCTGCTCGCCACCTCCCTGCGTTTCGCCGGGTTCGAGGTCGCCGCGGCCTCGAACGGGCGCGAGGCGCTGGACACGGCCGAGGAGTTCCAACCCGATCTGGCCGTGCTGGACGTCATGCTCCCCGACATGGACGGCTTCACGGTGACCCGGCGGCTGCGCGCGGCCGGCAAGCACTTCCCGGTGCTGTTCCTCACCGCCCGCGACGACACGGACGACAAGATCACCGGCCTGACCGTCGGCGGCGACGACTACGTCACCAAGCCCTTCTCCCTGGACGAGGTCGTCGCCCGCATCCGGGCCGTGCTGCGTCGCACCGCGCCGTACCAGGACGAGGACGCCGTCATCGTGATCGACAACCTGGAGCTCGACGACGACGCCCACGAGGTGCGCCGCGACGGCGAGATGGTGGACCTCTCCCCCACCGAGTTCAAGCTGCTGCGGTACCTGATGATGAATCCGAACCGGGTGCTCTCCAAGCAGCAGATCCTGGACCACGTCTGGGAGTACAACTTCAACGGGGACGCCTCGATCGTGGAGTCCTACATCTCCTATCTGCGTCGCAAGATCGACTCCGGGGCCGAGGGCGCCCCGATGATCCAGACGAAGCGCGGCGTGGGCTACGTGCTGCAGACCTGGGAGCGGAGGCAGCGCTCCCAGGGGATGTCGCACTGAGCCCCCAGGCATGGCCTTCACACCGGTCCGTTCCGCCGCGCGCCGATGGCGCAGCGCCTCGCTGCGCACTCAGCTGGTCTTCATCATCTCGGGCCTGTTGCTCCTCACCCTGGCGGTGACGACCTTCGTCTCGGCGTCGCTGTTCCGTCAGGAGCTGCTGCGCAGCCTGGACGAGGACCTGTACACGAACCGGAACAACATCTCGATGTACCTCACCGAGATGGGATCGGACCCGGAGGATCGGGCGAACGCCTTGGCGATCCTGCGCTTCTACGGGGTGCTGCTCACCAATGACGGCCAGCCGATGGAGTACAGCGCCACCCACCGGCGTGTGGAGGGCCAGGACCTGCCGGAGATCCCGCCGCTGACGGCCGAGGACGTGCTCGCGCAGGCGGGCCAGTCCTTCGAGGTGCCCGGCACCGAGGAGGGTTCGCGCGGCTGGCGCGTGCAGGTCTACCGCCTCGAGTCCGGGGAGGCCTCGCTGGCGATCGCGCTGCCGCTGGAGGACGTGGACACCTCCGTGGAGCGCGCCACCTTCCTGGTGGCCACGATCGGCCTGCTGGCCACGCTCGGGGCCTCCACGATCGCCTATGCGGTGGTGACCCGCGCCTTCCGGCCGCTGTTCCGGGTGGAGAAGACCGCCGCGGCGATCGCCGGCGGGGACTTCTCCCAGCGCGTGGAGACCACCGCGCCGCCGGAGACCGAGATCGGCCGCCTGTCGAGCTCGTTGAACGTGATGCTGGAGCACATCGAGGAGGCCTTCCAGGCCAAGACCGCCTCGGAGCAGAAGATGCGCCAGTTCATCCAGGACGCCTCCCATGAGCTGCGCACCCCGCTGGTGACCATCCGCGGCTTCTCCGAGCTGTACCGGCAGGGCGGGGTCAGCGACAATCCGGAGGCCGTGGGCGCGGCGATGAGTCGCATCGAGTCCGAGGCCAAGCGGATGGGCCAGCTGGTGGAGGACATGCTCACCCTGGCCCGGCTGGACGAGCAGCGTCCGCTGCAGCTGGCCCCGGTGGACCTGAACCTGATCGCCCACGACACGGCCATGGACATGGGCGTCAACGCCCCGGACCGCACGGTGCAGGTGGTGGGGCTGCACGGCGGCTCGCCGGCGGCCGCCCCGGTGCTGGGGGACGAGGGCAAGATCCGCCAGATCGTCACCAACCTGGTGACCAACGCCCTGCGCTACACCCCTGAGGGATCCCCCATCGAGCTGGTGGTGGGCACGGAGTCCCTGGTGGCCGGGCGCACCGATTCCGTGCTGCAGGTCCGGGACCATGGGGAGGGGATCTCCGAGGAGGACGCCGCACGGATCTTCGAGCGCTTCTACCGAGCCGACAACTCCCGGGACCGGGGCACCGGCGGCACGGGCCTGGGACTGGCCATCGTCGCGGCCATCGCCGCCCAGCACGGCGGCACGGTCCGGCACCAGCAGACTCCGGGCGGCGGGGCCACGATGACCCTGCGGCTGCCGATGGTGGAGCCCAGCGACCAGTCCGACCACGAATCCGATGTGGAGGATCATGAGCTGGCGGAGCTGCAGGACGGTCCCGTTCCTCCACAGGGACGGTCCGACGGCGACGACACGCCCGGTTCCTCCACAGGCCGCTGATCCTCCGCGACGGCGACGGTCCGCTCCTCCTACTGTGGGGAGCGTCCCGCCCATCGACGGAAGGAAGAGCCGATCATGGCAGTGCTGCAGATCGACACCGCGGACCTGATGGCCAAGTCCCAGACCGTGGAGTCCACCCTGACCCGCATCCAGACCGACGTGAACTCCATGGAGTCCCAGCTGCGCCAGCTGCAGGAGTCCTGGAAGGGCTCGGCCTCCACCGCGTTCCAGGAGGTGCTGACCCAGTGGCGCAGCACCCAGGTGCAGGTGGAGCAGTCGCTGGCCAGCGTCCGGCAGGCGATGGCCGCGGCCTCCTCGCAGTATGAGGAGACGGAGTCCGCGAACACCCGCATGTTCGGCCGCTGACGGGCGCGCCCCGGGCGGGCGCTGCGATTCCCCTGAGCATGACGAGAGCCCCGCAGGCTGATGCCTGCGGGGCTCTCGTGCTGCTCAGCGCGACGGGCCGGGCATGATCACATCATGCCGCCCATGCCGCCCATCGGGTCCATGCCCTCGGCGCCGGCGCCGCCGGCGTTCTTCTCGGGCTTGTCGGCCACGACGGCCTCAGTGGTGAGGAAGAGGCTGGCGATGGAGGCCGCGTTCTGCAGTGCCGAACGGGTCACCTTCACCGGGTCGTTGACGCCGGCGGCCAGCAGGTCCTCGTACACGCCGGTGGCGGCGTTGAGACCGGTGCCGTCGGCCAGACCCTTGACCTTCTCGGCCACCACGCCGGGCTCGAGGCCGGCGTTGATGGCGATCTGCTTCAGCGGGGCCTCCACGGCGAACTTCACGATGTTCGCACCGGTGGCCTCGTCGCCCTCCAGGGACAGGGACTGGAACGCCCGGGCGCCGGCCTGGATGAGAGCGGCGCCACCGCCGGCGACGATGCCCTCGTCCACGGCGGCCTTCGCGTTGCGCACGGCGTCCTCGATGCGGTGCTTGCGCTCCTTGAGCTCCACCTCGGTGGCAGCACCGGCCTTGATGACGGCCACGCCGCCGGCCAGCTTCGCCAGGCGCTCCTGCAGCTTCTCGCGGTCGTAGTCCGAGTCGCTGTTCTCGATCTCGGCCTTGATCTGGGAGACGCGGCCGGCGATCTCGTCGGCGTCGCCGGCGCCCTCGACGATGGTGGTCTCGTCCTTGGTGACCACGACCTTGCGGGCGGTGCCCAGCAGGTCCAGGGTGGCGTTCTCCAGCTTGAGTCCGACCTCCTCGGCGATGACCTGGCCACCGGTGAGGATGGCGATGTCGGCCAGCATGGCCTTGCGGCGGTCGCCGAAGCCGGGGGCCTTGACGGCCACGGACTTGAAGGTGCCCTTGAGCTTGTTGACCACCAGAGCGGCCAGGGCCTCACCCTCGACGTCCTCCGCGATGACCAGCAGCGGCTTGCCGGACTGCATGACCTGCTCCAGGACGCCGATGACGTCCTTGACCGAGGAGATCTTGGAGTTCGCGATCAGGATGTACGGGTCCTCGAGGACCGCTTCCTGACGCTCGGCGTCGGTGACGAAGTAGCCGGAGAGGTAGCCCTTGTCGAAGCGCATGCCCTCGGTGAGCTCGAGCTCCAGACCGAAGGTGTTGGACTCCTCGACGGTGATGACGCCTTCCTTGCCCACCTTGTCGAGCGCCTCGGCGATCAGCTCACCGATCTGGTTGTCGGCGGCGGAGATCGATGCGGTGGCGGCGATCTGCTCCTTGGTCTCGATCTCCTTGGCGGACTTGAAGAGCTCCTCGGTGACCGCCTCGACGGCCTTGTCGATGCCGCGCTTCAGGCCCATCGGGTCGGCACCGGCGGCCACGTTGCGCAGGCCCTCCTTGACGAGCGCCTGGGCCAGCACGGTGGCGGTGGTGGTGCCGTCACCGGCGACGTCGTCGGTCTTCTTGGCGACCTCCTTGACCAGCTCGGCGCCGATCTTCTCGTAGGGGTCCTCCAGCTCGATCTCCTTGGCGATCGAGACGCCGTCGTTGGTGATGGTGGGGGCGCCCCACTGCTTCTCCAGCACGACGTTGCGGCCGCGGGGGCCCAAGGTGACCTTGACGGCGTCGGCGAGGCTGTTCAGGCCCCGCTCGAGGCCCCGGCGGGCCTCTTCGTCGAATGCAATGGTCTTAGCCATATCGGCACGTGTCCTTCCTGGACTGCGGGTGATGATGATTCAGACGTGTTCGCGTCAATCGGGTCGAACCTTGAGAGGTGCCCGCGACGGACGGCCGCACCCCCGCGTCACCGGGGGCGCATGGTTTCGGTGGCCTCACCTGTTCAGGTTCATCCCACTCGCCGCCGCAGGAGGCTGCACCCGTCACCGGGCTGGCAGTCTCCGGGGGAGAGTGCTAGCTCAATTTTTAGCACTCTGTGCAGGCGAGTGCAAACCCCTGAGGTGAGCTCCCGCCTGCTGCTGCGCGGCTGATCTCACTCGGCGAAATCGCCGTCGACCACGACGGCCACCGAACTCCACGCGCTGTTCTCCTCCACCCGCTCGATGCCGAGATTCTGCCCCACGTCCTCGGCGTGCTCCTCGGAGCCCGCCGGGTAGAAGACCACGGGGGTGTCGACGTCGTCGTAGGTCCACTCGGCCACGTAGGTGACGTTGTAGCCCATCTCCTCCAGCGTGGCCGCGGCCTCGGATTCGGCGCCCTCGTAGCCCAGGACCTGTACGGCCGCCTCGGTGTCCGCGGCGGTGCCGGTGGGCTCCTCCTCGGCACCCTCCTCGCCGTCCTCGGCGGCGCCGTCCTCGGAACCCTCGTCCTCGCCGTCGGACTCCTCCTGGGCCTGGTCCTGATCGGAGGCCTCGGTGTCGCCGTCGCGCAGGGTGGGCAGCACGAAGTAACTGACGACGCCGACCGCCAGGGCCAGAACCGCGAGCAGCCCGATCCACTTCAGGCCCCCGCCCCGGGAGCCCGTGGAGGCCTCGGCCGGGGCACGGTGCTTGCCGGCCTCGCCCTGCTGATAGGGAGGGACGTCGTCGAACTCGTCGTGCGGGAACTTGCTCATGGTGTGGCGATCCTCAGGCTGTGCGCGGACTGCGGACGGACGGTGAGGCGGACCGGAGAGCCCGGCCCGCTCGTGGCATCGGAGCTCAACATCCCGGAGCTCAACATCTCAGGGCTCGTCATCTCAGGGCTCGTGATCGCGGGACTCCTCATCTCGACGGTCACCGGCGGGAGGCCCGAGCCCGCTGCCGCGCGTCGCGTTGGCGGCGCAGGCGCTTGACGAGCATGGGGTCGTGGGCGAGGGCCGCCTCGGAGTCGATGAGCCGGTTGAGCAGCTGGTAGTAGGACACCGCTGAGATGCCCAGCTGATCGCTGATCGCCTGGTCCTTGGCCCCGGCGTACTTCCACCATTGGCGCTCCAGGGCCAGGATCTGCTGCTCCTGCTCGGTCAGTTCCCCGGCGTCAGACGGCGCGTCCGCGACCTCGTCACGGGTGACGGCTTCGGCCGAGCTGGCAGAGCTCATCGATGCCTCCTGATCTCGATTCGGGCCGATGCGCGACCGGCCCGCTGGTTCTGCGCCCATCCTACGGCCCGGAGCAGGCACGACGGCGCATATCACCCGCTGTGTGTTCGCTGCCACAGGGACGCCCGGCGCACGGCGGACTCTCCCCAGTCCGGCCGCGCCCCGCACGTCGAGGAGTCATTTCCCCGCGCATCACCCCCTGGGCAACGCGCGCAAGCTTTCTGAGATGCACCGGAAATCGCCTCCTGGATCCTCCGCGGACCACCTCCGGGCGCATGACGAGCGACCACGTACCTCCCAGGCAGCCTCTAAGGTGGTGGCCCATGGAGCTCTCCGAGAACCTCGTCGCACCTCTGGAGTCCGGCTGGGAGCGGGCCCTGGCCGAGCAGGAGCCGCAGTTCGCCCGCGTCCGCGAGGAGCTGACCCGCCGCCGGGCCTCCGGCGAGCACGTGCTGCCCGCCCCGGAGGCCGTGCTGCGCGCCTTCCGGCAGCCCTTCGACGACGTCCGGGTCCTGATCCTCGGCCAGGATCCCTACCCCACCCCGGGGCATCCGATCGGCATGTCCTTCGCCGTAGCCCCGGATGTGCGGCCGCTGCCCCGCAGCCTGCAGAACATCTTCCGAGAGCTGCATCAGGACCTCGGCATCGAGCCCGCTCCGCATGGCGATCTCACGGCGTGGAGCCGGCAGGGGGTGCTGATGCTCAACAGGGTCCTCACCGTCACCGCAGGCAGCCCGGGCTCGCACCGGGGCATCGGATGGGAGCAGATCACCGAGGCCGCCGTCCGGGCGCTGGTGGCCCGGGACACCCCGCTGGTCTCCATCCTGTGGGGCGCCGATGCGCGGCGCCTGCAGCCGCTGCTGAATGCGGGAGACCACACGGCAGTGATCACCAGCCCGCACCCCTCGCCGCTGTCCGCCCATCGAGGCTTCTTCGGCTCGCGGCCGTTCTCCCGGACCAACGACGCTCTGCAGCACCTGGGCGCGGCTCCGGTGGACTGGCGCCTGACCGCACCCGCCTGACCGCACCCGTCTGACTGCTCAGCGGCGTCGGCCGCGGGACCGCTCGTTGGACTGCAGCCCCGAGGTGAACGGACGCATCAGCACATCGCCGAGCACGATGCCGGCGGCGATGCCCAGGATGATGATCAGGGCGCTGAACAGCTCGGTCAGCCCGCCCATCATCGAGTCCACCAGGGTGACCTCGGGGTTGTCGAGAGCGATCTGATACATGCCCCGGAAGACCATGAGACCCGGGAGCATGAACATCATGCCCGGCACGGCGACCACCAGCTGCGGGGCGCCCATGCGCAGCGCCACCACACGGCCCAGCGCGCCGACCACCGTCGCGCCCAGGATCGGGGTCATCCGCTCCCCCAGCCCGATCAGCTCACCGGCATAGAACAGCAGGAAGCCCAGGGCCGAGACGGCACCGGTGGGCAGCAGCATCTTCCAGCGCGCCTGCTCCACGACGGCGGCGGCCATCGCGGCGACGAACACCAGCGCCACCAGCACGGTCGGATGGTAGATGCGGGTCAGCCCCACCGCCACCTCGATGTGCGGGGCACCCAGCAGGTCGGCCAGCACGACGCCGGCCATGATGCCCGCTGTCATCCCCGCGAAGGCGATCATCGCGGAGACCAGACGTCCGGCGGACGTGATGGGGAAGCCGTTGATCGCGTCCTGGATGGCGGAGACCACCCGGGCCGAGGGCAGCAGGATCATCAGCCCGCCCGCCACCACCATGGACGGAGTGATGGGCGCGTCCAGCATGAAGGCGCCCATGGCGATGAAGGTGGCCATGAAACCGCCGGCGGCCAGGGTGAAGAACTCCGGGACCCTCCAGACCGCCAGCTGACGGGTGATGCCCAGCACCACCAGGGTCGCGGCGAAGCCGAGGGCGGCGTCCAGAAGCGGGGCTCCGAGGAAGCTCGCGAACAGGCTGGCGAACAGAGCTCCGGCCAGGTTCACCATCCAGCGCGGATACGGCTTGGGCTCCCGGGTGATCTCCTGGAGCCGCTCGGCCGACTCGCCGCGGGTGAGCCGCCCGGAGATGATGTCGGTGACCAGCTCATGCACCGCGGCCAGGGCCTTGTAGTTCCGGGACCAGGAACGCACCACGCGCACCCGGGAGTAGGGGATCTTGCCGTCCGGTGCCCAGTTGAGGCTGATCGACTGGTTGGTGATGTCGACGTCGGTGTTCTTCATCCCGAAGGCCGCGGTGACCGCGATGATCGAGGTCTCCACCTCCAGGGCGCCGGCCCCGTACCGGAACAGCGCCTCCCCCAGGTCGAGGACGAAGGCGATCGTGGCCAGTTCGTCCGAGTCCACCGGCTGCTCGGCCTGACGGGGGTTCGCGTAGGGGGTGCCCACGAGTCGGTCCACCAACGGCACGGCCTGGGTGTGGGTCGTCTCGGCCCGCATGATGCGGCGCAGCACGTTCTGCGGCCGCACCTTCTGCTCGAACACGGAGCGGTCGAACAGCGGGGGCAGCTTCAGCTGGTCCGCCAGTTCGTCCCTGCGGGGCGGAGCACGGAGCGACGACGGATCGGTTCGCTGGCGGGCGCGGCGGAGACCTCGTGCGGGTCCGCCGCCAGGGCGCGGTCGCCGGGGATCTGAGGCCCCAGCGCCTCGGTCTGGGCCCAGTCTCCGACGGGGGTCCACTCGCCGGTGGACACCCGGTCCGCAGGGCGCTCCGGGTGCCCCAGCTCCTGACGGGCTTCATCGAAGGTGTGCGTGTGGGGCCGCGGCAGCGGTGAGGTGGGAGGACCGGACTGGACGTGCTGACCGGGATGCCCAGGATGCCCGTGCTGGCCGAGGTCAGGCCTGTCGACCGGGGAGTCATAGAAGGCGTCGGGGGCGTACTCGTGGCGGACCGCCTCCACTTCGGCCTGGGCGGCTTCCTCCTGGGCACGCTCGGCAGCCTCGGCGTCGTATTCCTCCCATTCCAAGGTGGCCTCGGCCTCTCGGGAGGCCTGCCAGGAGGAGGCGATGCTGCCGGTCAGGGCCCGGACGAATCCGGTGGAGGTGTCCTCCTCCTCGTCCTCGCCGGCGGAGGCTGGCCGCACCACCGGGATGAGGGTGACCTCGGCGTCGGGCTCGGAGATGACGGGGTCGATGGCCTCGACGGCGTCCGTGCTGGCATGGTGCTCCCCCAGCCCGTGCTGGTCGCCCGACGTCCCCGGCCCGCCCGACTCGTCCGGACCGGCCACGCCATCCGCCCCGCAGCGGGCCTCGTCCTCGTGCGGCTGGACGTCGCGGGTGCCCCTGCGGCCCTGCTGAGCTGCCACTGCCCCTCCCTTCAGGATGTCTCGGATCGTCTCCCAATCTACGCGGTGGGGCTCGCGGCGGGGTCGAGCGCCCGAGGCGTCGTGGGGTCCTTGGCCCGCCGATCGCCGATCGGGACGATCTGGAAGCGGGCGACGGTACAGAACCGCCCCGCCGGTCGCCGGCCAGAGTGGCGGCGGCCCGACAGGGCGGTGTGCTGCGAAATGGTGGATCCGAATGGACTCGAACCATCGACCTCTCGCGTGTGAAGCGAGCGCTCTAACCATCTGAGCTACGGATCCGTGCGTGATCTCGCCGGCATTCAGCCTGCCTGCGAGCGCCAGAAAAGATTAGCACCTCGGGCCCCGATTCGGAAAACCGGGGCCCGGGGCGCCCGAGGCGATGCCGCCGAATCAGGCGAGCGCCTCCTCCAGCGGGGTTTCGCCGTCGTAGAAGTTCACGGTCCGGCGCACCGCGGCGCCGGCGGTGAGCACATGGGTGATCGCCTCGGCCACGTTCTCCCGGGAGGCCCCGACCTCCGCGGCGTCGGGCCTGCGGCCGTCGATCAGCCCGCCGGCGTCGACCACCTGCAGTCGGCGCGTGGCCGGCTGCTGGGTCAGCGAGCCGGGGCCGAGGATGGTCCAGTCCAGAGCGGTGCCGCGCAGGTGGGAGTCGGCGTGGTGCTTGGCCTCCGCGTAGGGGTAGAAGGAGCTCTCCTTGTCCAGGGTGTCCACGTCGGTCTCGGCCCGGACATAGGAGACCATCACGTAGCGGGTGACCCCGGCCTGCTCCGCGGCTTCCATGGACCGGACGGCGGCCTCCAGGTCCACCGCGCGGGTGCGGGCAGGATTGCCGCCCCCGGCACCGGCGGAGAAGACGACGGCGTCTGCGCCGTCGAAGGCCTCGGCGAGCTGGTCGACGTCGGCGTTCTCGATGTCCAGGACCACCGGAGTGGCCCCGGTGGCCGCGACGTCGTCTCGGTGATCCGGGTTGCGGATGAGCGAATCCACGCTCCATCCGGCGGAGACGAGCTTGGGGGCGGCGAGCATCGCCACCTTCCCGTGGCCGCCCAGGATGACGACGCGCTTGTCCTGTGCCATGGAATTCTCCTTCGGTCGATCTCGGGATCGGGCAGGCGCCCTGCTGAACAGGTTCGCCTTCTGGCACAACATCTGCACGGTCCAGCTATTCCTCCCACCAGGCCCGCTGCGACGCCCCTCCGGCTGGTTCGCCATGCCGAACACATGGCATGATGTACCGAACGAAGGAGGTTTCATGGCTGAGCAGGATCATCACGCACTGCGGGCGCACATCGCCGCGGCGGTGCGCGCCGAACGACAGCAGGCCGGGCTCTCGATCAGCGAGCTCGCCCGCCGCGTCGGCATCGCGAAGTCCACCGTCTCCCAGTTGGAGTCCGGACAGGCGAACCCTAGCGTGGAGACCCTGTGGTCCATCGCCTCCACCCTGGGCATCCCCTTCGCCCGCCTGGTGGAGGCCCCTCCCCGCGGACCGCGGATCATCCGCGCCGCGGACCGCACCCCGGTGCCCTCCGCCGAGTCCGACTACCTGGCCACTCTGCTGCACACCGGCCGGAGCTCCGCCCAGAGGGACCTCTACGTGGTGAGCCTGGAGCCTGGGGAGCCGCGCAGCGCCGCACCGCATCCGCCGGGCTCCGTCGAGCACGTGGTGATCGGCTCCGGCAGGATCCGCCTCGGTCCGGAGGATGCACCCTTCATCCTGGAACCCGGCGACTATGCCACCTTCGCCGGCGACGTCCCGCACACCTACGAGGCCCTCACCGCGGGCGCGTGGTTCGCCCTGCTCATGGAGCATCCCGCCGGCACCCCGGGAGGCCCGCGATGACGCCGGCCACCCGGATGGGACTCTCCATCGCCGCCGCCGTCTCCCTGTACGGGCTCTCCTTCGGTGCACTGTCCGTGGCCTCAGGACTGACGCTGTGGCAGACGGTGGCACTTTCGGCCCTGCTGTTCTCGGGCGGGTCCCAGTTCGCCTTCATCGGAATCCTGGCCGCCGGCGGCTCCGGGGGCGCCGCACTGGGCGCCTCGACGCTGCTCAGCGCACGGAACACCATCTACGCGGTGCAGATGAAGGCCATGTTCGACCCCTCGGGCTGGCGGCGCTGGGTCAGCGCGCAGCTCACCATCGACGAGTCGGCGGCCAACGCCATGAGCCAGACCGACCCCGAGGAGCGGCGCCGCGAATTCTGGGTGACCGGTCTGGGCGTCTATGTCGGGTGGAACCTCGCCACCGTGGTCGGCGCCCTGCTGGGCGACTTCGTGGCGGAGCCGGAGGCGCTGGGGCTCGACGGGGCGGTGGTCGCCGCCTTCCTGGGCCTGCTGTGGCCGCGGCTGAGGTCTCGGGAGCCCTGGGCGCTGGCCGTAGTGGCCGCCCTGGTCACGGTGCTGACCATGCCGATGCTGCCGGCCGGCGTGCCGGTGCTGCTGGCAGCTGTCGTCGCGGCGTCCTGGGGCCTGGTCACCCGCGGCCGGAGCGGAGGCGCCGAGTCGACGAGGACGCACAAGGAGCACGAGGAGGTCCGCCCATGACGCTGTGGCTCTGGGTCCTGCTGGCCTGTGCGGCGGTGTACGCCACCAAGCTCCTCGGCTACCTGGTGCCGGGTTCCTGGCTGGAGCACCCGCTGGTCGGCCGGCTCTCCACCCTGATGACGGTGGCGCTGCTGGCCTCCCTGGTGGCCATGAACACCGCTTCAGGCGATGGCGGCGTGGTGCTCGACGCGCGGGTCGGCGCCCTGCTCGCCGCCGCCGTCGCTCTGCTGCTGCGGGCCCCGTTCCTCGTGGTGGTGATCGCCGGAGCCGGAGCCGCCGCGGGCCTGCGGGCCCTCGGCATCGGCTGACCCGTGACTTACGCACTCAGGGCCTGACCACCCACTGCTGGACTGCTGTGGGCTGGTCGCCGTCGGCCATCACGATCACCTCATGCCGCCCCGGCGCAGCATCCTCCGGGACCGTGACGACGAGGTCAGCCGCCCCGTGCGCATCGGTCTCCCCGGCACCGAGCACCGAGGCCTCATCCCGGGCGCCGGCAGGGCTCAGCAGAAGCTCCACCGCGGTGCGGGGCGGCAGACCGTCGAGCCGGAGCTCCCGCTCGTCGCCGGCGACGACCTGGTGACGGGCCCGCTCGTGCGAGCCCTGACCGCCACCCGTGCCGGGGCCCGGAGCACCGGCCTCGCCGTCGTCACCCGTGTCGATCCCCACGGGCAGGGTGAACTCCCAGCCGTCGGCGAGCTTCTCGGTGACCACGGTCTCCACCGCGGAGATGGTGCCCCACCGGTCCCCGCCGCCGTCGTGGACGAGCACCAGCTCGCCGGGCACGATGGCCTCCCGCAGGTTCTCCGTGAGGATCTGTTCGTCCTGGGTCTCACAGTCGGCGATCGTGTTGACCACCGCGAGTGGCTGCATCCCCAGTTCGACGGCGACCTCCGGCGTCTGCCCCCAGCTGCCGTTGGGCGCCCGGAAGAACGGCACGGGCGCCTGGGGGTCGTCGAGGGCATCGCGGATGATCTCCAGCGTCTCGGTCAGGTCCTGACGGATCTCCTCGGACTCCCACCCGGCCATGTCCGCATAGCTCGTGGTGTGATTGCACAGCACATGGCCGTCGTCGACGATCCGACGCAGCAGCTCCGCACCTCCAGGGGCGGTGATGTTCTGCCCGATCACGCAGAACACCGCCCTAATGTCACGCACGGCCAGGAGGTCCAGCAGCGCGTCGGTCTCGCCGGGATTCGGGCCGTCGTCCACCGTGAGCGCGACGACGACGCCCACCCCCTGGGCCTGGCGGACCAGCTCCGGCACCGGATCGGGGTGGCCGCCGGTCGGCGCGGAGCCGCCGGAGCCGCCCGGTGCGGCCTGGGCGCCGGGGCCGAGGGCGGCGAGCATCATACCCCCGGTGAGGGCGGCGGTGAGAGCGGTGCGAGCGAACCTGACCATGGCTGTCCTCCTGTGATCTGCGACACGGCAGGAGCGTAGCGGCATTTACGAACTCCCGCGCAACAATGTCGCTCGATCCGCGCGGCGACGCCGGGCGAACGCTCCCCACGTGACCCGCCGACGCGCCGGGACCGCTACCCGCTGGCGACCCATGATCGACGCTGCGAATTTTCAACACATAGGCGTTGCGTATTCCTGATCCACTCTGTAAGGTGGTCCTCACTTGGGTGCGACAGGGGCCCGCTCGGTGCGGGCGGGCCCCGCTTCCCACCCAGGGAAGAACATCGGCGCCGGCAGGACGAACGCGGCGCCGGACGCGGCCCTGCCAGACGGCCGCAGACCTCACGCAGACAGACGACGCCGGGCCCGGCAGAGATGATCAGGTGCATCTCTTGCCGGGCCCGGCGTCGTCTGTGGATCCCGCCCGCTCTCAGCGGGCGATTCTCAGTGGGCGGCTCTCAGTGGGCGGCGGCCGGCGCGGCCTCCCCCTGGTCCGGTCGGCCATGCTCCGCAGGTCCCCACCCTCGGCCTCTCCGGCCTTGGTGGCGCGCAGAGTCAGCCCGAGGGCCAGGGTGCCCAGGCTCATCACGGCAGCCGTGCGGAAGGCGGTGCGGAAGCCTTCGACGGCGGCGGCGTCAGGGTCCAGCCCGCGAGCCGTCGCGGCGGCCGCACCCAGGCCCAGCACGGTGACCAGCAGCGCAGTGCCGACGGCGGCGGCCAGCTGCTGCAGGGTGTTCAGCACCGCTGAGCCGTGGGAGTACAGCGGCTGCGGCAGCGGATTCATGGCCGTGGTGAAGGCCGGGGTGAACAGGCAGGCCAGCCCGAAGCTGAGCACCAGGTGCAGCCCGAGGACCGCCCAGATGCTGCTGTCCGGGCTCAGCAGGCTCATCAGGAACAGCGCGATGACCAACAGGGAGGCCCCGGGGACGACGAGCGGCTTGGGGCCGACGCGGTCATAGAGGCGCCCGACGATCGGAGCCAGGAGCGCCATCAGCACGCCGCCAGGCAGCATCAGCAGGCCGGTCTGCAGCGTGTCCAGACCGCGGACCTGCTGCAGGAACAGCGGCAGCATGATGATCGCGCCGAACAGGGCGATCATCATCAGCAGCATCATCAGCAGCGAGCGCGTGAACATGGTGTACCGGAACGGCGAGAGATTCAGCAGCGGGTTCCCGCCCTTCTGCAGGCGGATCTGCAGCCAGGTGAAGGCGGCCAGGAACAGCACGCCGACGATCAGCACCACCAGGGCGACGACGTCGACGCCGGCTTCGACGGTCTCATCCACGCCGGCACCTTCACCGTGGCCACCGCCGAGCTGGCTGATGCCGTAGACGACTCCGGCGAAGCCGGGCACCGAGAGCAGCAGCGAGGGCACGGACAGTCCGCCGCCCTTGACTCCGGGGCTGCTGTCCAGACGGGGACGCCCCAGCACCAGCGCCACCAGGGCGATGGGCAGGATCATCAGGAACAGGAACCGCCAGTCGGCGATGTGCAGGATCAGCCCGGACAGCGCCGGACCGGTGGCCGGAGCCACCGAGATCACGATGGAGATGTTCCCCATGACCACCCCGCGGCGCTGCAGCGGCACCAGGGTCAGCGTGGTGGTCATCAGCAGGGGCAGCATCATCGCGGTGCCGGCGGCCTGCACGATGCGACCGACCAGCAGCATGGGGAACCCGAAGGCGGCCGCGGCGATCGCCGTGCCGAGGCTGAAGAGCACCATGGCGATGGTGAAGACGGTCCGCAGGCTGAACCGCTGCATCAGGTAACCCGTGGTGGGGATGACCGTGGCCAGGGTCAGCATGAACGCGGTGGTCAGCCACTGGATGGTGGTCTCTCCGACCTGGAACTCCACCATCAGCGGCTGCAGGGCGACGTTCATGATGGTCTCGTTGAGGATCATGATGAACGCGGCGATGAGCAGCGTGCCGATGGTGAACTTGTCACCGGCGGGCATCCTGGGCACCTCGACGGGGGGTGCGGGCGGCGGGGTTGACGGTGCGCTCATGAGGCCTCCGGAGACGATGATGGTCCTGCAGGTCCGTGCCTCGGAGGCACGGACCTGCAGGACTCACGGTGGGTCGATGGTCAGACGGCGGCGCCGCATCCCGTAGCAGGGAGGGAGGGCTGCCGCATGGCACCGGGCATCGTCGCGACAGCGACGGAGAGGCACAGGGTGCATGCTAGTCCGCTTCAGTCAACCGGCGGCCCGGCGCAGGTATTCCCGATCGTCGGTGAGATCTTCTGAAGATCAGGCGGACATCGACGCATGCGCGCCGCGCATGGAACGCCTGTCCTCGGGCTGTCCGCGGGCTGTCCGCGGGCTGTCCGCGGATCCGGGATGCTGTGGAGCCCCCTGCCGGGTTCGAACCGACGACCTGCTGTTTACAAGACAGCTGCTCTACCAGCTGAGCTAAGGAGGCGTGGCGCCGCAGCGCCGGAGACCCATCCTACCGGCGGATCTCCTCAGGTGACCAGTTCATGGTCGGACGACCCTGCGGGCGGAAGCATGGCCCCCGCCCGCGGTCCGCAGGATCAGGACTCGTCGTCCGCGTCCCCGTCGGCGTCTTCAGCGTCAGCATCCTCGTCGTCGGCGTCCTCGTCGGCGTCCGCGTCGCCGATCCTCGACTCGACGAACTCCCGGAAGCCCATCTCGGAGGTGCTCCAGTCCTCGTCGTCGAGGTAGACGGTCGGCGTCCCGCCCACACCCTGAGCGGAGGCCTGGCGCGAGGTGTAGGTGACGAAGGCCCGGTAGGTGCCACCCTCCACGCAGGACTCGATGTCCGCACCGTAGGCCTCGGCCCGAGCGACGAGCTCGTCGTTGGACAGCTCCCCCTGCGGCTGGTGCGTCACGACTTCGGCCAGGTAGTCCAGGTAGTTCTCCGGGGACTCCTCCGCCATGCAGACCGTGGCGTTGGCCCCTCGCGAGGAGTAGTTGGTGGTGGAGTTCTGGTCCAGGAACCCGACCATGCGGTACTCGACGGTGATCTGGCCGGCGTCGACCCATTCCTTGATCTGTTCGCCGTGCTCAGTCTCGAAGTTGGCGCAGTGCACGCAGTTCACGTCGGCGTAGACCACCAGATGCGGGGGCTCACCCTCCTCGCCCGGCTCCACACCGATGGGCAGCTCGGTCTCGGACTCCGGCACGTCCGAGGCGTCGACCGTGCCGAGGTCGGCCCCGTCGATGATCTCGGTGGCCGAGGTCAGCGTGATGCCGCCCTGCTCGTTCGCCGAGGCGGGAGCGGGGCCTTCGCTGGCGGTCATCCGCTCCTGACCGGCGCGCTGATTGATGATGAAGAAGGTCAGACCCACCACGACGGCGAGCGCCACCACGATCACGCCGACGCGCAGCATCACGGAAGTCCTGCGCTGCTTGGCCTCCTCCTCCTGCTGGATGCGTCGGGCCTGGTCGCGGGCGCTGCCGCCCGAGGTCTGGGGATTTCGAGCCATCATGTCTCCGAAGATGTCGTAGTGCCGGCTCCGCGCAGGCGGATCCGGGGAACGGTCGCATCCAGGGTAGCCCCTCACTCCGGGGGTTTCCTGGACGGGTCGGCTCCCATGACGGCGGCGTCGTGGCTGGTCACGACGCCGTCGCCGCGCTGACAGGGCTCAGCCGGCCGGAGGTCGATCTTCCTCACATTCAGGCCCGGAACGGCGCCGGTCCGGGTAGAGTTGCGCCACACAGGATGCGACGGGCGTCACAGGCCATCGCCGGTGGTGATGGTCGCAGCGGACGCCGTCCTCGAGAGGAAGGGAGTTCGCGCTGATGGCTCAGAAGAGCGGGTACGACTTCGTGGTGGTGGCCAATCGGCTCGCCGTGGACCGGATCACCACTGAGGACGGCGGGACGGGGTGGCGCCGCTCCCCCGGCGGACTGGTCACCGCTCTGGCCCCGATCATGGCGCAGTCCGACGGCGCCTGGGTGGGCTGGCACGGTGCGGCGGATGAGACGCTGGAGCCGTTCGACCACGCCGGCATGCACCTGGTGCCCGTCCGGCTGAGCGAGCAGGAGGTGGAGGACTACTACGAGGGGTTCTCCAATGCGACGCTGTGGCCGCTCTACCATGATGTGATCGCCCGCCCGGAGTTCCACCGCCACTGGTTCGAGGCGTATCGACGGGTGAACCGGCGCTTCGCAGAGGCCGCGGCCGCCGTCGCCGCCGAAGGTGCGACCATCTGGGTGCAGGACTACCAGCTGCAGCTGGTGCCCGCCATGCTGCGCGAGCTGCGCCCGGATGTGAGGATCGGGTTCTTCAACCACATCCCCTTCCCTCCCCCGGGACTGTTCTCCCAGCTCCCCTGGCGGCATTCGGTGCTGCGGGGACTGCTCGGCGCAGACCTCATCGGCTTCCAGCGCGAGTCTGACGCCCGGAACTTCCAGCGGGTGGTGCGCCACCGGCTGGGCTACTACATCAAGTCGGACCAGATCTACGTCCCCTCCGAAGAGCCGGAGCCGGACCAGCTGTCCTCCCTGCCCGGCCTGCATCCGGACCCGGCGCGCGGCACGGTCGCCCGCCAGGCGGCCGCCCCGCAGCAGGGCGACTACCGCATCGCGGAGGCCAAGGCGTTCCCCATCTCCATCGACACCCAGAAGATCGTGGAGCTGGCGGAGCGCCCGGACATCATCGCCCGCTCCGAGCAGATCCGGCGCGAGCTGGGCAACCCGGAGACGATCTTCCTGGGCGTGGACCGCCTGGACTACACCAAGGGCATCCGGCACCGGATGAAGGCCTACGAGGAGCTGCTGGCCGACGGCGAGCTCACGGTGGGCCAGGCCTGCCTGGTGCAGGTGGCCAGCCCCTCCCGGGAAGGCGTGGAGTCCTACCGGCTGCTGCGGGAGGAGATCGAGTCCACCGTCGGGCGGATCAACGGCGAGTACGACACCCTGGCCCACACCGCGATCCGCTACCTGCACCACTCCTACCCGGTGGAAGAGATGGTGGCGCTGTATCTGGCCGCCGACGTCATGCTGGTCACCGCGCTGCGCGACGGCATGAACCTGGTGGCCAAGGAGTATGTGGCCGCCCGCAAGTCGGGACAGGGCGTGCTGGTGCTCTCCGAGTTCACCGGCGCGGCGGACCAGATGCGTCAGGCGCTGCTCATCAATCCCCATGATGTGGACGAACTGAAGACTGCGATGGTCAAGGCCGCCACCATGGAGCCGGAGAATGCGCGACGGCGGATGCGCAGCCTGCGCCGTCAGGTGGTCTCCCACAACGTGCAGCGCTGGGCCGAGGAGTTCCTCGAGCGTCTGGCGGAGCTGCGCTGATCGGGAGATACTCGAGCCATGACCACAGATCACGCTCCACGGGACGCCTCCGTGACGGCGCTGGACGGTGACCTGGTGGCCGCCCTGCGGCGCTTCGCCGCGCTGCCGAAGATCCTGGTGTGCCTGGACTTCGACGGCTGTGTGGCCGAGCTGGTCCCCGACGCTGACGATGCCCGGCCGGTGCCGGCCAACGCGGAGGCGGTCCAGCGCCTCTCGGAGTTCGACGGGGTGCGGGTCGCCTATGTCTCCGGGCGCGGACTGGACACGCTGCGGGAGATCGCCGCGCCGCCGTCGGGAACCCTGCTGATCGGTTCCCACGGCGCCGAACGGGATGTGGCGGACCTGGCCGAGGAGGATGCGCAGCTGGTCCTGGCCTCGAAGCAGGAGGCCGCACGGACCCGCCTGCTGGAGGTCTTCGAGACCATCGCGGCCCACACCGACGGTGCCTGGGTGGAGCACAAGCCCGCCGGGGCAGCCATGCATGTGCGCAAGGTGCCCGACGCCGCGGAGGCCGAGCAGGTGCTCACCGAGGCGCGCGCCGCCGTCGCTGCCCTGGACGAGGTCCACCCGAAGGAGGGCAAGGCGGTGCTGGAGGCCGTGGTCGTGCAGGCCACCAAGGGCGAGGGCATCACCGAGCTGCGCGAGCTGGTGTCCCCGGATGCGGTGTTCTTCGCCGGCGACGACGTCACCGACGAGTTCGGATTCGCGGTGCTGGCCGGTGCCGACGTCGGGGTGAAGGTGGGCGTGGGTGAGACCCGCGCGACCACAGGATCGGGGCTCCGCCCCAGCTGGCCGATGTGCTGACCGTGATCGCAGACGCCCGCGAGCGGGCCGGAGCCGCAGGGGCCCCGGCCGCAGAGAAGGAGCAGCAGTGAATCCAGTCCCAGGCCTGAGCCTGACCGCCTCCGGCACCATCCCGCAGGAGCTGCTGGACCTGCCGTGGCATCTGCCGCTGGTGGAGTGGCCGGAGGACGTGATCGCCGCGCTGCCGCGAGGCATCTCCCGGCACATCGTGCGCTTCGCCCATCTGGGCGGGTCGATCATCGCCATCAAGGAGACCTCGGAGCGGGCCGCCCGGCACGAGTACCGGATGCTGCGCCGGCTGGGCCGGTTGGGCGCGCCGTGCGTGAAGCCGGTGGCCGAGGTGACCGGTCGCACCCGGGAGGACGGCACTGCGCTGTCCCCGGCGCTGATCACCCGGCACCTGCGGTTCTCGCTGCCGTATCGGGCGGTGTTCAACCAGATGATGCGCAAGGAGACCCTGCACCGACTGATCGACGCCCAGGCGCTGCTGATGGTGGAGCTGCACCTGATCGGCTTCTACTGGGGCGACGTCTCCTTGTCGAACACCCTGTTCCGCCGCGATGCCGGCCAGTTCGCCGCCTACCTGGTGGACGCCGAGACCGGGGAGATCCACCCCGAGCTCTCCACCGGACAGCGCGAGTACGACCTCGAGCTGGCCCAGGTGAACATCGCCGGGGAGCTGATGGACCTCATGGAGGGCGGCATGGTGGACGAGGAGGTCGATCCCATCGCCACCAGCCACCAGTTCATCGACTCCTACCGGGGCCTGTGGAGCGAGCTCACCGGGGACACCGCCTTCAACCCGGACCAGCAGTGGCTGATCGAGGAGCGGATCCGCCGGCTCAACGAGCTGGGCTTCGACGTCGAGGAATACGATATCCGCTCGGCCAGCGCGGACGGCAAGCTGCTGCTGCGCCCCAAGGTGGTGGACCCCGGGCACCACCAGCGGCGGCTGATGAACCTCACCGGCCTGGACGTGCAGGAGAACCAGGCCCGGCGGCTGCTGGGCGCGATCGACGCCTACCGGGCGCAGACCGACCCGCACGGGGATGAGGCGGTGGCGGCCCATATGTGGACCCAGCAGGTGTTCCAGCCGCTGATCGCCCAGATCCCCCGGGAGCTGCGGGACAAGCTGGAGCCGGCCGAGCTGATGCACCAGCTGATCGACCACCGTTGGAAGCTCTCCGAGCGGGAGGGCCGCGACGTGGACCTGGCCGATGCGCTGCCCAGCTTCATCGAGGAGGAGCTGCGCGGCTACCGGGACGAGGCGGTGCTGATGATCAACCCGCCCACCGATGTGATCGAGCAGCTGGAACGCGGAGAGCGCGACGACGAGGACGACGACGGCATCAGCTTCACCGGGGAGGACGACGCCGTCTGGGCGGCGGACCCGGAGTGACATGGGGCGCGACAAACACCCCTTGATATCCACATCATGGATTTATGATTCCGCATAGCGATACACTGGCGGAGTCCCTGACCCCTCTCGAGGAGACCTCATGACACGCCTTCAGGTGGGCCAGCCGGCCCCCGCCTTCACCCTGTCCGACGCCGACGGCAACCAGGTCAGCACCGCCGACTTCGCCGGGCAGCACCTGATCGTCTACTTCTACCCCAAGGCCGCCACGCCGGGCTGCACCACCGAAGCCTGCGACTTCCGGGACAACCTGGCCTCCCTGCAGGCGGCCGGCTACGCCGTCGTCGGGGTCTCCCCCGATGAGCCAGAGGCGCTGCGCCGCTTCACCGAGGACCAGCAGCTGACCTTCCCGCTGCTCTCCGACGCCGACCAGGCCACCGCCCGCGCCTACGGCACCTTCGGCACCAAGAACCTCGGAGACCGCACGGTGGAGGGCACCCTGCGCTCCACCTTCGTCATCGACCCCGAGGGCACCCTGCGCCACGCAGCCTACGAGGTCGCCGCCGACGGGCATGTGGCCGCCCTGCGCCGCACCCTGGGAGTCTGAGCTCGGCGCCTGAGCGCCGTCCGCGCTCCGCCCCGCACCAGACCCAGACGCCGCGGGCCCCGACCAGATCTGGTCGGGGCCCG
>NZ_MDSS02000057.1 GCF_001758425.2 Nesterenkonia sp. PF2B19
GGTCCCGGCCGTCCTGGTGCTCCCGCCGGCGGTCCGCCGCGGGGTCGTGGTGGACGTGGACGCGGCGGCACGGCGGGCGCCTTCGGGCGCGGCGGTCCGTCCCGTTCGAAGTCCCGGAAGTCGAAGCGCGCCAAGCGCCAGGAGATGGAGCAGCGCCAGACCCGTGAGATCGGCGGCGTCCGCGTCCCCAAGGGCGACGGCACCACGATCCTGCGGTTGCGTCGCGGCTCCTCCCTGGCCGACTTCGCGGAGAAGATCAACGCCGAGCCGGCAGCACTGGTCACGGTGCTGATGAAGCTCGGCGAGATGGCCACCGCCAACCAGTCCCTGGACGAGGAGACCTTCCAGCTGCTCGGTGAGGAGCTGGGCTACAAGGTCCAGATCGTCTCACCCGAGGACGAGGACCGTGAGCTGCTCGAGTCCTTCGACATCGACCTGGCGGCCGAGGCCGAGGCCGAGGACGAGGACGACCTGGAGGCCCGCCCCGCGGTGGTCACCGTCATGGGTCACGTCGACCACGGTAAGACTCGTCTGCTGGACGCCGTCCGGAACTCCAACGTCACCGAGGGTGAGGCCGGAGGCATCACCCAGCACATCGGCGCCTACCAGGTCCACGTGGAGCACGACGGCCAGGAGCGCGGCCTGACCTTCATCGACACCCCCGGTCACGAGGCGTTCACCGCCATGCGTGCCCGTGGTGCGAAGGTCACCGACATCGCTGTGCTGGTGGTCGCCGCCGACGACGGCGTCATGCCGCAGACGGTGGAGGCCCTGAACCACGCCAAGGCGGCCGATGTGCCGGTCGTGGTGGCGGTCAACAAGATGGACAAGGAGGGCGCCGCCCCGGACAAGATCCGTGGTCAGCTCACCGAGTACGAGCTGATCCCGGAGGAGTACGGCGGCGACACCATGTTCGTCGACATCTCCGCGATCCAGGGCACGAACATCGACCAGCTGCTCGAGGCGGTCCTGCTGACCGCCGACGCGGCGCTGGAGCTGACCGCCAACCCGTCCAAGGAGGCCCGCGGCGTCGCCATCGAGGCCAACCTGGACAAGGGCCGCGGTCCGGTGGCCACCGTCCTGGTGCAGTCCGGCACCCTGAAGGTCGGCGACAACATGGTCGCCGGCACCGCCTTCGGCCGTGTGCGTGCGATGTTCGACGAGAACGGCAACGCGGTCGAGGAGGCCGTGCCGTCACGTCCGGTGCAGGTGCTGGGTCTGTCCTCGGTGCCGCGCGCCGGTGACAGCTTCCTGGTCACTCCGGACGACCGCACGGCCCGTCAGATCGCGGAGAAGCGTGAGGCCGCCGAGCGCAACGCGATGCTGGCCAAGCGTCGCAAGCGCGTGAGCCTGGAGAACTTCGACCAGGTCGTGGCCGAGGGCAAGATCGACACGCTGAACCTGATCCTCAAGGGCGATGTCTCCGGTGCCGTCGAGGCGCTGGAGGACGCGCTGCTGGGCATCGACGTCGGCGACGAGGTGCAGCTGCGGGTCATCCACCGCGGCGTGGGTGCGATCACGCAGAACGACGTCAACCTGGCCACTGTGGACAACGCGGTGATCGTCGGGTTCAACGTCCGTCCTGCGGAGCGCGTCCAGGACCTGGCTGACCAGGAGGGCGTGGACATGCGCTTCTACTCGGTCATCTACGCCGCCATCGATGACATTGAGGCCGCGCTGAAGGGCATGCTGAAGCCGGAGTACGAGGAGGTGCAGCTGGGCAGCGCGGAGATTCGCGAGGTCTTCCGCTCCTCCAAGTTCGGCAGCATCGCCGGCTCGATCGTCCGGTCCGGCGTCATCCGCCGCAACGCCAAGGCGCGTCTGGTGCGCGATGGCAATGTGGTGGCGGACAACCTGGCCATCGAGTCGCTGCGCCGCTACAAGGACGACGCCACCGAGGTCCGCGACGGCTTCGAGTGTGGTATCGGCCTGGGGTCGTTCAACGACATCAACGCAGGCGATGTCATCGAGACCTGGGAGATGCGGGAGATTCCGCGCTCCTGAGCGTCCTGTGACGTCTGACACCTCCGGGGGTCGCATCCACGCGATGCGGTCCCCGGAGGTGTCCCTGTCTGGCCTGGGACTGTCCTAGGCTGGGTTTCATCTTTCGACTTTTCAAGGAGGCCATCATGGCTGATCCAGCACGCGCGGCACGGCTCGCGCAGCGCATCAAGGTGATCGTCGCCGAGGCGCTGCGCCGTCGGGTCAAGGACGAGCGCGCCGAGCTGATCACGGTCACCGACGCGCGCGTCACCAATGACCTGCAACATGCCACTGTCTATTACACCGTCATGGGCGACGACGACGCCCGCCGGAGTGCCGAGGAGGTGCTCGCCGCGCACCAGGGTGTGCTGCGGCACGAGGTCGGCCGGCAGCTGACCATCCGCCTGACCCCGACTCTGGAGTTCGTCGCCGACGAGATCCCGGAGTCCGCCGCGCATCTGGAGGACCTGCTGCGCAAGGCCAAGGAGCAGGACGAGAAGGTCGCCGCTCTGCGGGAGCAGGCCGCTCCGGCCGGAGGGGAGGACCCGTACCGTTCGCTCGCCGAGGGTGAGTCCGCAGGGTCCGGCGCCGAGGGTGCCGCGCCCGAGGGGACCGACTCCGCTGACGGACGCTGAGGGGCTGCCGCACCTATGGGCAAGAAGCAGCGCGCCGAGGAGATCGCCGTCGGCTCCGGCCTGGTGCTGGTGGACAAGCCGGCCGCCTGGACCAGCCATGACGTGGTCGGGCGGATCCGTCGGCTGGCGGGCACCCGCAAGGTCGGGCACGCCGGCACCCTCGACCCGATGGCCACAGGGGTGCTCGTGGTCGGGATCAATCGAGCCACCCGGCTGCTGACCCATATCGTGGGGGTCTCCAAGACCTATACGGCGACCATCCGGCTGGGCCAGTCCACCACCACTGACGACGCCGACGGCGAGGTGGTGGCCACGCGGTTCGCCAATGCGGTCTCCCGGGAGCGGCTGGACGCCGAGGTGGAGGCCCTGACCGGGGAGATCCAGCAGGTGCCCTCCACCGTCTCGGCGATCAAGGTCGACGGTCGCCGCGCCTATGACCGGGCGCGCCGGGGCGAGGACGTGCAGCTGGCGGCCCGCCCGGTGACCGTGCACCGGTTCGACGTGCTGGAGGTGCGCCGTCTCGAGGGCGGCCGGATGGTTGACGTCGACGTGGAGGTGGATGTCTCCTCGGGCACCTATGTGCGGGCGTTGGCCCGTGATCTGGGGGAGGCCCTGGAGGTGGGCGGCCATCTGACCGCGCTGCGTCGCACGGCGGTGGGGCCGTACCGCATCGAGAACGCGCTGACCCTGGAGCAGCTGGCCGAGGACTTCGGCTACGTGGACCTTGCAGAGGCGGCCGCGAGAATCTTCTCCCGGCGCGAGCTCACCCAGGAGGAGGCGGAGAACCTGGGCCACGGACGCCGGATCACCGCCTCCGGCACCGGGGCGGCGGGGGAGCCGGATCGCCTCACCGCGGCGTTCGGGCCCGACGGAGAGCTGATCGCTCTGCTCAAAGATGTCCCGGCGAAGAAGGGGGCCTCTGCCTCGGGCGATGCGGCCCGCGCCGCGGCTGCGGAGCAGGTCATCTTCCAGGCGAAGCCGGAGCTGGTGTTCGCCCCGCAGTAGGGCGTAGGTTTCTCCAGGCTGTAGAGGTTGAGAGAATCGTCCAGTACCGTCCGGCAGGAGGAGCAGTATGACCCTGATGTTCATCATCGGCACGGTCGTGTGTGCCGCCTCCACACTGATCTGCTGGGTCATGACGGCGCTGCGCCGCCACCCGGCGGACTCCTCGATCATCAGCCTCGCCGCCGTGGAGCTGTTCCTGGTGGTCTACGGCATCTACGCCGCCGTGCGTCAGCTGGGCTTCGATGCGTCCATCGCGGGGGAGGCCTGGGAGTTCTGGGGCTATGTGTTCACCGCCCTGCTGCTGCCCGTGGGAGTGTTCGTCTGGGCCATGATCGACAAGACCCGCTGGTCGAACCTGGTGATGAGCTTCGTCGGCCTGGTGGTCTTCGTGATGGTCTATCGCATGGAAGTCATCTGGTGGGGGAGCGCGACGGCCCCCTGCGCCTGCTGAAGAGAAGAGAGTGATGGTCCACAAGCATCTGAGCTCTGAGGACGGCCGCGGCTCGGCGCCCGGCGTCCAGCGGCGGTCTTCGTCCACGCCCCGCAACCGCGGGGTGGGCATGCTCATCATCACCGCCTACGGGATCTTCGCGGTCTCGGCCACCGCGCGGGCGCTGTACCAGATCCTGGTGCATTTCGACGACGCCCCGGTGGCCTATCTGCTCAGCGCCTTCGCGGCTCTGGTCTACGTGTTCGCCACGCTCGCCCTGGCCCGCACCTCGGTGTCGGCGTGGCGGGCCGCCCTGGTGGCGGTGCTGATCGAGATGGTCGGGGTGCTGGGTGTCGGCGCCTGGACGTACCTGGATCCGGACCTGTTCGACGAGGCCACCGTGTGGTCGCACTTCGGGCAGGGCTACGGCTTCGTGCCCCTGGTGCTGCCGTTCATCGGTCTGTACTGGCTTCTGAGCCATCGTCCGGGGCGGGACGCGCCGGGGGCGCCGTCGTCGTCGGGAATGGGCGCCGGCTGACGAGTGCTCCATAATGGGGAGCGGCAACGACGCCGACGCACCACCTGCAGAACTGAGGAGACACGTGCACTATTGGAACGGCCTGGATGAGGTTCCCGCGGACCTCGGTCCGACGGCGGTCACCATCGGCAACTTCGACGGCGTCCACCTGGGGCATCAGGAGGTCCTCACTCAGCTGGCCGCCGCGGCCGCCGAGCATGAGGCCTCCGCCGTCGCCGTGTCCTTCGACCCGCACCCGGCTCAGGTGCACCGGCCGCACCAGTGCCCGGAGATGATCACCGGGGTGCAGGAGAGGATCTATCGGCTGGCGACCACCGGCATCGATGCGATGCTGATGATCCGCTACTCACTCGACCTGGCCGCCCTGACCCCTGCCGAATTCGTGAAGCAGTACTTCGTGGACGCGTTGAACGTGCGGGTCGTGGTGGTCGGCCATGACGTGCGCTTCGGGCGAGGGAACACCGGGTCCTTCGAGACGATGGTGGAGCTGGGGGAGCAGTACGGATTCGCCGTGGTCGGCGTCGAGGACTTCGGCCGGGACCGCCGGTGCTCCTCCACCTGGGTGCGGGAGGCGCTGGCCGCCGGTGACGTTGCCTCCGCCCGCGAGGTGCTGGGCCGGCCCCATGCGGTGCTCGGCGAGGTCGTCCATGGTGCCGCACGCGGGCGGGAGCTGGGCTTCCCCACCGCCAACCTCGGGCAGGACTCGGAGGGCATGATCCCCGCCGACGGCGTCTACGCCGGGTGGCTGACCGATGGACACGGCAGGCGTTGGCCCGCGGCGATCTCGGTGGGCTCGAACCCCACCTTCGACGGCGTGCAGCGCGTGGTGGAGTCCTTCGTGATCGGCAGGCCCAAGGAGAAGGTCGAGGACTTCGATCTCTACGGCCAGCAGGTGCGGGTCGAATTCATCGACCGGCTGCGCGGCATGGTCGCCTTCGAGGGGATCCCGCAGCTGATCAGCCAGATGGAGGAGGACGTGGCGCGCGCAAAGCTCACGCTGGGCACCGACGACCCGGAGCACCTGGACGCGAGGCCCGTGCCGGCGGTGGAGGGCTGAGCCCTGTCAGACTGCGGGGCCTCAGACAGGCCAGCGCCGAACCGTCCGAGGCTGAAGCCGGGGGAGCAGGTCATCATCGCCGATCCGGGGCGACGTCGCCTGCTCGGCGGGGCGTATGCCGAGCAGATGGACCTGGCGGCGGCGCGCGAGTATGACGCGTTGCGGCCGCGCTACCCGAAGGCGGCGGTGGAGGCGATCCTCGGGGCCGCCTCGACGGGTGACGGCTCCCTGCGGGTGGCCGACGTCGGCGCGGGCACCGGCATCCTGACCCGCCAGCTGCTGGCGGAGGGCCGGCAGCGTGTGGCGTGGGTGCACGCAGTGGAGCCCAGTCGCCTCATGACCCAGGTGCTCGAGGAGTCCGTGGCCGTTGAGGCGGAGCTGCGGCCGAGGCTTCAGATCCACCTCACCTCGGCGGAGGACACCGGGCTGGAGGAGGGAGCGGTCGACGTCGTGGTCGCCGCCCAGGCCTGGCACTGGTTCGAGGCCGGGACCGTGCAGCGGGAGGCCCACCGGCTCCTGGTCGAGGGCGGAGCGTTGGCGATCGTGTCCAACCATCTGGACACCTCCGACCCGTGGGTGCACCGGCTGACCCGCATCATACGGGCCGGGGACGTGCACCGGCCCGGCTGGAGCCCGCCGCTGAATCCGCGGCTGTTCGCGCGGCCGCGCACCGAGGAGTTCACCTGGTCGCGGCGGCTGACCGCCGACGACGTCCGCCGCCTGGCCGCCACGATGAGCTCTTGGCTCCGGGCCGGGCCGAAGGAACGTGCCCGGCGTCGGGAGAACCTGGACTGGTACCTGGGAGAACACACCGGGCTGGCCGGCGACGACGTCGTCGAGCTGCCGTATCTGACCGTGCTGCACACTGCGGGCACGCGGTGAGGTGCCGGTCCGTGCCTCACACCTGACGTGCGGAGGCCGGGACGGCGGGAGCCGTCGGCGTCAGCAGGCCCCAGTCGATGTCTTCGACGTCGCCCACCCGGTCGCAGTCGGGCTCTCGGGCATCGTGGGTGGTGGCCGCCGCCGGAGCGGCGCCGGAGAACAGGGCGACGCCGGTCAGGGCGCCGGTGATGAGCAGTCTGCGGTGGTGCGGCATGGGTGACCTTTCGTCGGGGGTACTCTCCAGGGCGGCACCGTGAGGCACCGCCGGCCAGACCATCACTGTGACCATGCCCGCTCACATCTCGATCACATCGGGCTGACATGCGGACCGCTGAGCGCCTGCCCCGTGTCGCGCGGGGCCTCATTCGCCCCGATCGCGGCATGTGCGGTAAAGTGGAGCGTTGCTGTGCTGCAGTCCGCGGTGGCCAGCACCGGAATCCTGAGGGGTGAATGCTCCCCAGGTTCCGGCACCTGATCGCGGTACAACCATCAAGGAGCAATCCCATGGCTTTGGATCCCGCTGTCAAGCAGGAGATCATCAAGGAGTACGCGACCCACGAGGGCGACACCGGTTCGCCTGAGGTTCAGGTCGCCGTGCTGACCCGTCGGATCAGCGACCTCACGGAGCACCTGAAGTCGCACAAGCAGGACCACCACACGCGTCGTGGCCTGATGATCCTGGTGGGTCGTCGTCGTCGCCTCCTCAAGTACCTGCAGAACAACGACATCGAGCGGTACCGTGCGCTGATCAAGCGCCTCGGCATCCGCCGGTGAGTGTCTGAAGGCACCAGAGCAGGCGTGCAGACGCTGATACCAAGCTGACGGAACAGGTGGCTCCACACGCGGTCGAATGACCGTGGGAGTCACCTGTTCTGTATGCGAGACTATGAGAGACAGGCACGCCGGTGCCGAGCATGGACCCCATGTGCTCCGGTCCTCGGTAGTGGCCTCCGGGAGCCGCGCATCATGCGCAGGCAGCCCGTGGGCTTCGATCGATGGCCGTCATATGGCCTGATCCATCTCCTCCCACCGGCGACCGTGCCTGTCTGTTCGACAACAGAGAGGAGACACCTGCCATGCAGGGTCCCGAGGTTCACTATGCCGAGGCCGTGATCGACAACGGTCGGTTCGGCACCCGCACCATCGAGTTCGAGACCGGACGGCTGGCCAAGCAGGCCGCCGGGTCGGTCCTGGTCACCCTCGACGAGGAGACCACCATCCTGTCCGCCACCACGGTGGGCAGGTCCCCGCGCGAAGGTTTCGACTTCTTCCCCCTGACGGTGGACGTCGAGGAGCGCATGTACGCCGCCGGGCGCATTCCCGGCTCATTCTTCCGCCGTGAGGGCCGCCCCACCACGGACGCGATCCTGGCCTGCCGCCTGATCGACCGTCCGCTGCGTCCGGCCTTCAAGAAGGGCATCCGCAACGAGGTCCAGGTCGTGGAGACCATCCTGTCCATCAACCCGGACGACCTCTACGACGTCGTGGCCATCAACTCCGCCTCCGCCTCCACCCAGCTCTCCGGTCTGCCGTTCTCCGGCCCGATCGGCGGCGTGCGTGTGGCGCTGATCCACGACTCCGAGGGCCCCCAGTGGGTGGCCTTCCCGAAGCACTCGGAGCTGGAGAACGCCGTGTTCGACATGGTCGTGGCCGGCCGTGTGGTCGGTGACGACATCGCGGTGATGATGGTCGAGGCCGAGGCCAGCGACAACTCCTGGAAGCTCATCAAGGAGCAGGGCAAGACCGCCCCCACCGAGGAGATCGTCGCCGAGGGTCTCGAGGCGGCCAAGCCGTTCATCAAGGTTCTGTGCGAGGCCCAGGCCGACCTGGCCGCCCGCGCGACCAAGGAGCCGGTCGACGTGCCGTTCTTCCTGGACTACGAGGACGACGTCTTCGAGGCCGTGAAGTCCGCCGCCGAGGAGAAGCTCACCAGCATCTACCAGATCGCGGACAAGCAGGCCCGCGAGACCGCCGACTCCGAGCTGAAGGCCGAGCTGGTCGAGAAGCTGGCCGGCGAGGGCCAGCAGTTCGAGGGTCGCGGCGGCGAAGTCGGCAAGGCCTTCGGCGCGGTGACCAAGCAGGTCATCCGCCAGCGCATCCTGCGCGACCAGGTCCGCATCGACGGCCGTGGGCTGACGGACATCCGCCAGCTGACCGCCGAGGTCGAGGTGCTGCCGCGCGTGCACGGTTCGGCGATCTTCGAGCGCGGCGAGACCCAGATCATGGGTGTCACCACGCTGAACATGCTGAAGATGGAGCAGTCCATCGACAGCCTGTCGCCGGAGACCAAGAAGCGCTACATGCACAACTACAACTTCCCGCCGTACTCCACCGGTGAGACCGGTCGTGTGGGCTCCCCGAAGCGCCGCGAGATCGGCCACGGTGCGCTCGCCGAGCGCGCGCTCGTGCCGGTGCTGCCGTCGCGCGAGGAGTTCCCCTACGCGATCCGCCAGGTGTCCGAGGCGCTGGGCTCCAACGGCTCCACCTCCATGGGCTCGGTCTGCGCCTCGACGCTGTCCCTGCTCAACGCCGGTGTGCCGCTGAAGGCCCCGGTGGCCGGCATCGCCATGGGTCTGGTCTCCGACGAGGTCGACGGCGAGACCCGCTACGCCGCACTTACCGACATCCTCGGCGTCGAGGACGCCTTCGGTGACATGGACTTCAAGGTCGCAGGCACCGAGGAGTTCGTCACCGCGATCCAGCTGGACACCAAGCTCGACGGCATCCCCGCCTCCGTGCTGGGTGCGGCCCTGAAGCAGGCCCGCGAGGCTCGCCTGCACATCCTGGGCGTCATCAACGCCGCCATCGACGCGCCGGACGAGATGTCGGAGTTCGCTCCGCGGATCATCTCCGTGATGGTGCCGGTGGACAAGATCGGTGAGGTCATCGGCCCGAAGGGCAAGATGATCAACCAGATCCAGGAGGACACCGGCACGGACATCTCCATCGAGGACGACGGCACCGTGCTGATCGGCGCCACCAACGGGGAGGCCGCCGAGGCCGCGCGCAGCGCGATCAACGCGATCGCCAACCCGCAGGTCCCCGAGATCGGTGAGCGCTACCTGGGTACCGTGGTCAAGCTGACCACCTTCGGTGCATTCATCTCGCTGACCCCCGGCAAGGACGGGCTGCTGCACATCTCCGAGCTGCGCAAGCTCAACGATGGCAAGCGCGTCGACGACGTCGAGGACGTCGTGGGTGTGGGCCAGAAGCTGCAGGTCGAGATCACCAAGATCGACGACCGCGGCAAGCTGTCCCTGGCCCCGGTGGTGGACGAGGACGCCGACGGCAACGACAAGCAGTCGGTCAACCAGGTCCTGGTCGACGCCGAGTGATCTCGCTGGTCTGGCGGCAGTGCTGAGCTGACGCCAGCACCGCGCTGACCGCCAGGTCGGACCAGACGACGGCCGGTGGCTGTTCCCCTCACGGGAGCGGTCGCTGGCCGTCGTCGTGTCTGGGCAGCCTGCTCTTCGTCGAGTGGCCACGAATCACGGTAGTTCCGGCTCTCACACGGCGTGTCAGCGGGCAGACGCCGGGATTCGTGGCCACTCGGTGGGGTTGCTCCGCGGCGCCGGTCAGGCTGATGATGATCGGGGTGACCTGAACGGGCCCACCGCGGGCCGTGGTGGCCCGCCGTCGTCGTACTGCGCGAGAGGATGCTCATGCGTTCCCCGATCCTGGACTATCTGGACACTCTGATCGCCGAGACCGACCACATCGTGGGCGGTGCGCCGGCCGACTAAATCCCGGAGCTGGCCGCCGCCGACCCGGACACGGTCGCCGTGGCCCTGTGCACCGTCAACGGGACCGTCTATGCCAGCGGGGATGCTGAGCACCACTTCAGCATCCAGTCCATGTCCAAGCCTTTCGCCTACGCGCTGGCGATCGAGGACCACGGGCTGGAGGGGATCCGCGAGAAGATCGGCGTGGAACCCAGCGGGGAGGCCTTCAACGAGCTCTCCCTGGAACCGGAGACGGGCAGGCCGCGGAACCCGATGATCAACGCCGGGGCGATCGCCACCCACGCGCTGATCGGTTCTGACCACGAGCCGGCCTTGGGCAGGGTCCTGGACTTCTTCGGCCGGCTGACCGGCCGGGACGTCGAGCTCGACCAGGCCGTGGCGGACTCTGAGCTGGCCACCGCGGATCGGAACCTGGGCTTGGCGTATCTGCTGCATTCAGCCGGGCAGCTGGCCGGCGACCCGCAGGATTCGGTGACCGGGTACATCCGGCAGTGTGCCGCCTCCGTGACGGTCTCGGACCTGGCGCTCATGGCGGCGACGCTGGCCAACGGCGGTGTCCAGCCGCGCACGGGGGAGCGGCTGCTGTGCCGGGAGAGCACCCGGCACCTGCTCAGTGTGATGGCCACCTGTGGGATGTACGACGCCGCCGGGGACTGGCTCACCAGCGTGGGCATTCCGGCCAAGTCCGGGGTGGCCGGCGGCATCATCGGTGTGCTGCCGGGGCAGGTGGGCGTGGCGGTCTTCTCCCCACGGCTGGACCAGCACGGCAACAGCGTGCGCGGTGTGGAGCTGATGCAGCGGCTCTCCGACGATCTGGGCCTGCACCTGATGGAGGCGAGCAGGCCGGCCCGGTCGGCCCTGCGGGAGACGCTGCGCGTCTCCCTAGAGGACCAGCCGGCGACCGTCTACGTGCTGCAGGGGGACCTGGTGCTCAGCAGCATCGAGGCGTTGGTCCATGAGCTCATCCAGTCTCCGCCGACCACCGATGTGGTCGTGTTCGACATGAGCCGGGTCGACGAGGTGCTTCCGGTCGCCCGGCGGACCTCCTCGGAGATGGCCGCGAAGCTGCTGGACGAGGGGCACCGCATTGTGATCGTGGACCCGGAGTCCACCGTCGAGGACTTCACTGACAGCCGCGGCCGGGGGATCGAACGATGGGAGCCGGAGCGGCTGCGCTCAGCGATGGGCTGACGCCTAATAATGCCGAGGGAGCAGTATCCACGCGCACTGAGTTGTAAGTCAGGGGCTTGCGCGCAGGTCGGCTATGTGCTGAGATCAGCTGTCGTATGGGCGGTTTCGAGCTGGTGGAGGGACACGTAGCGTTGCCGTTGAACGAATGCGCTGCCTCGGCCGGACGTTTCATGAGGCAGTGCCGTATCGAGCTGACGATGCTGGGGGTGTCCCGGCCCGGACAGCAGAAACACCTGGTACATGCCCTCGGCCCACCCCTGTTCTCGGGAGGCAGTGATCACGGAGGCGATTTTACGATCATTCCGGTCATCGGAGTCGGCAAGCCTCTCCGCCTCTCGCGGAGTCCACGTAACATTGTCTCTACGGTAGAGGATCTTCGGCACAGGCGCTTGGATGCACTGATCCGCGTAGAACGCGATCCGCTCAACAGGCTGGAACCACCGGCCCGGCTGGCACACGTACGCCTGCGTGTCCTGGTAGAGCGGCCATGCGCGTTTGGCCGGAACGACGACGGTGTCGAACCCGAACGTCGGGCGTTCGGCGTACACAGCCAGGCTTCTATCGGCTCTGGCCAACCAGCTGGCCACAGTGGTGTCGATGTAGGCGGCTACTCGGTGAACACGTCGCATCTCGAACGGGATGTCGATGTTGAGCATCGAATCATGGTGTGCCAACCGGTTGCGGAACTTTCTGATAGCTTCTACGTCGCGGGCAACATCCTTGCGCGCACCTGACGAGTTGGGGAACGCGTGTCGTAGCGCGGATCTCCACAGGTCCTCGTAGCGTGCTCCCAGCATCCCCGACCAGAAGCCGAACGACAGGCCAGCGATGATCTGATGACGAGTGTCTCTTCCCTCGTGACAGAGGCGCTGTCGCACCGACGTGATGGTCTCTGATGTGGAGTCTCGCATCGGGGGAGAACAGAGGAACCAGGGAATGCCGCGCGCCGATTCGCCAGTGTGGCGCGCGAGTGCTCCATCGATGGCGTTGCGGAGAAGCACTTCAAGATGGGCAACAGTTTCGAAGGCAGTGGAGGACATCCGACAGTTCCACTCGTAGAGTGCCAACGCCTCGGCGTGGTCTCCGTCTGCCACACGAAGGTATGGAGCCAGCCGTTCCTGTGACAGATGGGCGACAACGGACTTGGGATCGATGCCGTCAGTCATGAACACGATCATAGTGGGATGTCCCACATAGGGTGCTGTGGGCTCCACAGGGTGCTAGAGTAAGTAATGAACGCCCCGGTGTCGCCTCTGCTTGCAAGCGCCCGGGGCTTTTCTCTGCTCGCCGTCAGGGTGCGATGCCGCGGGGCTGATCCTCCCAGGGTGCCCGGGCGTCCCGGAGCTGACCTCCGCCGGTGCGCACCGCGTGCAGCGCCAGCAGGCCGACGACGGCCGAGGGGTTGTGGATCTGCCCGGACAGCACGGCCGCGACCGCCTCATCCAGGGGCACCCAGGTGGGCACGATCTCGGCCTCCTCGCCGTCCCGCGTGTGCAGGTCCTCCTCGGGCACATCGCTGAGCCCCTCAGCCAGGTAGACGCGGATCCCTTCGCTGGAGGCGCCCGGGCTGGAGTAGAAGTCCACCAGGGTGTGCCAGGTCTCGGCGCGCAGATCGGCCTCTTCGAGGAGCTCCCGCTGGGCGGTCTCCAGCATGGGTTCGCCGTCGACGTCGAGGAGCCCGGCGGGCACCTCCCACAGGTGCATGCGCACCGGGTGGCGGTACTGGCGGATCAGCAGCACCCGGTCCTGCTCGTCCACCGGCAGCACGGCCACCGCGCCCAGGTGCTTCAGGTATGAACGGTGCAGCGTCTGCTGGTGCTCGCCGAAGCGGAACTCGTCCTCCACCAGGGCGAACAGGCGGGCGTCATGGTGGAGGCGCGAGGAGTCGACGGGCTTGTCCTCGGGGGTGTCGCGGAGATCCATGGTCTCACCCTAACGGTCACCGCGGGCACGGCCGGGGACCTGGTCGGATGGGGCCGGGATGTGGCGCTCAGCCGTCGTCGCGGGGCCGGGAGAGGTCATGCAGCGCCGGACCCTCCAGGCGGGTGCGTCTCGGGGGCGAAGCGGGAGGCATGCAGCGGGCAGTCCCAGGAGCGCTCAGCGTCGTTCCAACGCAGGATCCCACCCATATGCGGGCATACGGCGGAGACCGCGCAGGTAGTGCCGTCCACGGTGGAGACTCCCAGCGGCCTGCCGTGCCGCTGTCCCACGACGCCCTCGCCCTCCGCCGGCGCCTCGTGCGGCAGGGAGGTCAGCTCGGCGGAGGCCCAGCCGGTGGCCAGCTGCGCACCCACTAGCACGTTGTCCTTGATCCCGGTGGCGACGTCGGCGGCACTGGTGGTGTGCGCGTTCAGGGTCTCCGCCCAGCGGGGCGTGTGGTCGTGGATCTGGGCAGTGATGGCCAGGGCTGCGGCCACCGCGTTGGTCATGCCCCATTTGGCGTAGCCGGTGGCGGAGAGGATCCTCTCCTCACTGTGCGGCAGGGCACCGACCAGGGGAATCTGGTGGATGCTGCGGTAGTCCTGCGCGGACCACTTGTGGGTTCGCCGTGCGCCGGGGTAGTGCTGCTGCACCCAGGCATCCAGGTCATCGACGGCGGCGGCGTGTGAGTCCGGGCGGCCCACGCGGTGGTCGTTGCCGCCGACCAGCAGAAGCTCCTCGCCGTCGGCGGTGGGTGCGCTGCGCAGGGTGCGGTCCGGGGCGTCGATGCTCAGGTGCATGCCGTGCGGGGGTGCGAGGCCGGCGGGAAGCCGGTAGGTGGCGGCGTAGGACCGGTGGGCGGAGAGGGTGGCGAAATGCCCGCCTCGGTCCAGCACCGGCACGCCGGTGGCGAGCACCAGGTGGTAGGTGTGGACCTCTCCGGCGCTGGTCTCCACGGTCAGGTATTCCTGCTGACGGGGGCCGAGCCCGGTGACACGGACTCCCTCCACGATGAGCCCGTTGCGGTCCAGCAGCTCCTCGGCCAGGACCTGCAGCACGTCTATGGGGTTGATCTGCGCCTGGTCGGCTAACCGGATCGCTCCGGCCACGTCGAGGGGCAGGTCCGTGGGCTCGGCCCAGTCGACGTCGAGCCCGGCGGCCTGCGCCGCGGCGAGCTCCGCACGGAGGGTGGCCACGCCGTCGTCGGAGAACGCCAGCGTGTAGGCGTCCCGGCGTTGGTAGGGGACGTCATGTTCGTCCAGGTGGCGCAGCAGCCAGGCCTGTCCCTCCTGGTTGGCCTCCACATAGGCACGCAGCAAATCATCCGACTGGTGCTCGCGGATGCGGGAGAGCACGCTGCCCTGCAGCAGGGAGACCTTGCCGGTGGTGTTCCCGGTGGCCAGAGCCCCGACGCTGCGCGCCTCCAGCACGGCGACGTCCTTCCCGGCCCTAGCCAGCAGCACCGCAGTGGTCAGCCCGGTCAGCCCGGCCCCGGCGACGACGACGTCGTGCCATTCGTAGGGGCCTTCGGAGCCGGACGTGCTGATGGCGGGGGAGGCGTCGAGCCAGTGAGAGCGCATGGTGTCCTCCGCGGTGATCAGGGGCGGGATCAGGTCGGTGACCTGGTGCCCATCCTGGTGCGGCGGAGTCGGTCAGTCCAGGGTGGACGGCGGGGCGTGTCACGAACGCTCGGGGGTTCTCGTGGTCAGCCCTGATAGCGTGAGCACCGTGGAAGATGCGCTGACGGAATTGCGAAAGTTCGTTGCGGAACGGGATTGGTCTCAGTTCCATTCGGCAGAGAACCTTGCCAAAAGCATCGCGATCGAGTCCGGGGAGCTGTTGGAGTGCTTCCAGTGGGGACCTGACGCTGACCCGGAAGAGGCCGGCGATGAGCTGGCCGACATCCTGACGTACTGCTTGCTGCTCGCGGATCGACTCGGTCTCGGCGCAGAGGAGATCGTGTTGCGGAAGCTGCGCCAGACACAGGAGAAGTACCCCGTGGAGAAGTCTCGAGGGCGGAGCACCAAGTATGACCGCCTTTGAGATCCGCACGTACTCCATGCGGGGAGCAATTCCCACGGTGGACGATCACAGGCTTGAGAACTGGCCCGTCGTCTACGCGCTGAACGGAGGCAACAAGGTCTACGTCGGCGAGACGCTCAGCGCGTCGAACCGCATACGCCAGCACCAGACCTCCGAGAGCAAGCGTGGGATGCGGACTGTCCGGATAGTCCTTCATGATCACTTCAACAAATCTGCCACCCTGGACCTCGAGTCCCATCTGATCAGATGGCTCGCCGGCGATGGTAAGTATGACGTTATCAATCGGAATCACGGCATCATCGACGCCGATTACCACGATCGTGACTCCTATCGCCAGGACTTCCTCGACGTCTTCGAGGCGCTGCGCGAAGCGGAAGTCTTCGATCGCAGCATCTCTGAGATCGAGAACTCGGATCTGTTCAAGCTTTCGCCGTTCAAGACACTGACGGCTGAACAGGCCCTCGCCGTCGAGGATCTTCTGCGGGCGCTGCTCGCGAGTCTCCGAGACGAGGGGGAGTCCGGCCCCCTGGTCATCCAGGGAGATCCCGGCACCGGCAAGACGGTGGTCGCGATCTATCTGATGAAGCTGCTCAGCGACATCGCCACGGTGACTGATGAGGAAATTGCTGAAGATCTGGAAGGCGACAGCAGATTCTCAGAGTTCTACACCCCTGATTTCAGATCCCTCCTGCACGGCTTCTCCATAGGGCTCGTCGTGCCCCAGCAAGCCCTGCGAAAGTCCATCCGCTCCGTCTTCAAGAAGACGCCACAGCTCTCGCAGGACATGGTCCTCGATCCCTTCTCCCTCGGGAAGAGCGACAAGCACTACTCGCTGCTGATCGTCGACGAGACCCACCGGCTCAACCAACGCGCCAACCAGTCCTCCGGAGTGCGCAACCGGGACTTCGGAGAGATCAACAAGAAGCTCTTTGGAGAAGACTCGAAGGACTTCACCCAGCTCGATTGGATTCGTTGCAAGAGTGATCACCAGGTGCTGCTCCTGGACGCAGAACAGACCGTCCGGCCGGCCGACCTATCATCCGAGACGATCGACGAGCTCCTGGAGGAAGCCAAGGGGTCAGGAGCACATGTGACGCTGGCTTCACAGCTTCGACTCAACGCCGGCGACGAATACATGCCCCACATTCGCCGTCTGCTGAAGGGTGAAGAGCGCACCCGGGCAGCTGTCGGCGACTACGAGTTCCGCCTGTACAAGGATGCCTCCGCCATGTACCAGAGGATCCGACAGCTGGATGCTGAGCACGGCCTGTCCCGCATGGCGGCCGGCTATGCTTGGGAGTGGGCGACGAAGGGAGGCAGTGCCGCCTACGACTTCGAGCTCGACGGTGCCAAGTTCCGGTGGAACAAGTCCATCGTGGACTGGGTCAACTCACCGAATGCGCTGGACGAGGTGGGATCGATCCATACGTTGCAGGGATACGACCTCAACTACGCCGGAGTGATCATCGGCCCGGACCTCCGCTTCGACCCCGCTACAGAGACGGTCTACTTCGACCGCGAAAACTACTTCGATGCGAAGGGCAAGGAGAACAACAAGAGGCTGGGGATCGACTACACGGACGAGGACATTCTCGCGTACGTGCAGAACATCTACCGGGTTCTCTTGACTCGAGGCATAAGAGGTACGTTCGTCTACGTCTGCGACCCGGGGCTGCGACAGTACTTCAGCCGATTCATCCCACTCGCCCGCGGCCAGAGTTCGGCCTCGCCGGATCTCGTCCGGGATGGGGGCGCATCGGCACGGTACCAGGCTCACCACGAGGATGTGATTCTGCCGTCGACCTGATGCGAAGTCCGTCGCGGGAAGTCGGCGATCGTCAGGGCCGAGCGAGGGCTCACTGCCCCTCCCACGCCCCGCAGCCGGAGGTCTCGAACGCTACGTCGGTCTCGGCGATCGTGACCAGGGCCTGGCCCTCGTCGACGAAGCCGTTGGTGATGATGTCGTGAAACTCGCCGCTGGTCCCACTGACGCGCGCCCAGTAGCAGCCCCAGGAACCCGGCTGTGTGGTGTAGATGCCCGGCTCGACGTAGCTGTCGACCATGTAGACGCTGTCACCGGAAATCGTAGCCCCGGAGGCCTCTGACTCGTCGTCAGGGTCCGATTCGGGCTCCTGTTCGGCTTCCTAAGGCAACGGTCTCGGGGACCGGTTCAGTGACGACCTCCCGTTCCGTCATAGTGCAGGCGGTCAGGGCCACGGACGCCGCGAGCAGAGATCGAGACTGTTACAAGGGGTCGCAGGTTCGAATCCCGTCAGCCCGACCGAAGAGAAAATACCCGATCAGAAGGTACTTTCGAGAGGTCGTGAGATCGGCGTTCGCGCCGGTCTTGTACCCAAGCTTGGATCCGCTGAACCCCTTGACTCGACATGGTCAAGGGGTTCAGACGTCTCTAGTCGCTCATCGCGGCCTCCCGAAGGTGCTCGTTTATTCGTGCTGCAGCGTTCTGCAACGCTGTGTTGTCAGTGTGAAGGTACGCACGCGTCGTCTCGATTGATACATGTCCGAGGAGGTTGCTCACAACGTGGATTGGGATGCCGATGTTTGCGATTCAGGTTGCACCCGCATGTCGGAGGTCGTGACGGCGCAGCCCTGGCAATCCCAGTGATGCAACCAGCTCGTCCCAGCCGGTTGCGTCTCGCAATACTGCCGTGGTGATGACACCGCCACGCGGCGGGCGCGACGACCTTGTTCGCCCAGTCGACGTCGCGGACGAGGAACCCACCTAATTCCGAGCTGCGCGCGGCCAGAAAGGCGCTGAGCATGACGTGGTCGCCGTAGATTGTGTGGATCTCAGCGCAGGCGTCAGTGATTCGCGCGACATCGCCGGGCAGAGGAATTAGCTACGTGTGCGGTAGCTCAAGTTTCGCGCGGTAGCGCCTGTCGGCGCGGTCACGCATTGAATTGCGGGTGATGAGCTCATCGCGCACCGCTTCATCGAGCACCCGCGTCAGCGCGGCGATCGTGTTCTTGAGCGTGGAGCGGGATTGGACCGCCGCCCAGCTGTCGATAGCTCGGTCAACCAGCCCCATCGTGATGTCGCGAAGGCGGATGTGGCCGAGTGCGGGGAGAACCCTGAGGCGGAGGCCGGCTCGGTAGTCGTCTGCGGTCGATGTCGGACCGACACCGCGAAGGAACCGATCACCGATCGAATGCGCGTAGTCGCTCAGAGTGACGAGCGGATCGATGCTTCGGCTCGAACTTGTGCGCATGAGTTCGAAGATCTCCTGGGAGGCGACGTCATCATCTACCGTGACAGAGCGGCCTCTGCGCTGTCGTGAGGACGGGTCGGTCCATCGGACCCGAGCGCGGATCCGGGAACCGCGGCGGAGGGTGTCGGGATGGAGGGACACTCCGTGCGGTGGCAAAGCAGGATGATGAATAGTCATCCGATTGAGGATCTCCCCACATCCCTGCGAACTCACAGCTCCCGCGGAGACGCGATCGGGTGATCGGGGAACTCCAGCTCGCATCTGAACTGCTGGGGCACAGCGACCCCTCGATCACTACATCTGCCGGAACGAGACCGTGAACCCGGTCACCGCCAAGTTTCTAGAGCGAGCGTTCAGGAAGGCAGGTAGAGCGCGACCTGGAGGCGGTCGGTTCGGTGTTCCCCTAACTCTCTACAGATGGGTGCCACCTGCTGAGAGTTAGGAGGAAGCCTCGGCGGGACGGAGATGGTGGCTACGAGTTCCACGGGGCACGATGCGTGGGTGGGCGCCGGCCGCAAGCACACCAAGCACACCCTTCTCGAGCGTCTAAGATCGGAATCAGCGTGCCGAGCTAGTCGATTTGCTCGAAAAACGTACCATGCGGAATGCTCGGTGCTATCATGGCTGCATGATCCTGCTGAGCTTCACTGTGCGGAACCACAAGAGCATCCGCGACGAGGTCGCGATCGATCTCACTCGCTCTGCGCTGACGACCCTCAAGCCGAAGGATGGCAACTGGAGCGCGGTGAGCTATCCGCTCGCTGGGATCTTCGGAGGCAACGCAACCGGTAAGTCCGCGGTTTTGGACGCTCTCCGCTATACCTTCACCGCGATCCGGCACTCTGCCACTGTGTGGCAGGAGTCGAAATCCATGCGGCGGGCCCCGTTTAAGCTCGACGGGAACTCCCGGACTTCAGCGAGTCTCTACGAACTTGACCTCGTCCACGATGGACGCCGCTACGTCTACGGCTTCGAGGTCGACCAAGACGGAATCAGACGAGAATGGCTACGCGATGTCCCCAGTTCCCGGTGGCGCACACTGCTGGAGCGAGATCGAGAAGAAGGTCTGCTCGCGTTCCACCCGAGCCTTCGCGCCAAGATCGAGGTAACACCTCGAGAACTCGTTCTCAGCCGCGCGCTTCTACTGAAGGAATCATCGCTATACGCCTTCGCGGATGACCTGGTCGAGAGCTTCGACATCGTCTTGGTCAAGGACTCGCACCGCACCGCTCGCTTGTCCAACCTCGCAGACTCCCTGGCAGATGGCGATGTGACATTCCCCGATCTTGAATCACTGCTTCAAGTCGCGGATATCGGTGTTTTGAACGTCAGTATCGAAGAAACGAATATCCCAGAACGGATCCGCCTGGCGTTCCGTCGACTTGAACGTGACCTGCGCGAGGAAGAGGATGAAGACGCCTCCGATAAGAAGGAGGAGCCAGACGGAGAGGATGACGAAGAGGGACTTGAAGCTGATGAGCTCGAACAGGTCGCACGTCGTCTTCTCTTCACCCATCGGGGAACCGTTGACGACTGCCCACGTTTCTCTATCCACGAGGAGAGCGATGGAACCATCGCTTGGCTCGCGATCGCAGTGCCAGCACTGGAAGCACTGCGCGGTGGCGGGCTGCTCTTGGTCGATGAGATCGACGCAAGTCTTCACCCGCATCTGCTCGAAGTGCTCCTCGGCGCGTTCTCAGACCCGCTCGTCAACACGCATCACGCACAGCTCATCTTCACCAGCCACGAGTCCTACGTCCTCTCCCCGCTGAGCGAGGTCCGCCTCGAGCCCGAACAGATCTGGCTGACCGACAAAACGAACGAGGGTGTGACCGAGCTGACCTGCCTGGCCGACTTCCCCAAGCACCCGGATGCCAACGTAGCGAAGCGATACCTCACTGGACGGTACGGCGGAGCCCCGCGGCTTTCCCCGAGCCTGTTTGCCGCGCTGGTCGACACGGGGGAGGCGCAGGAATAGTGGCGGGCGGACAGCGTCGCCGTCGCGGCAGGCCTCATCGGCAGCCTGCGCGGCGCATCCTTGTCGTCACCGAAGGCACCCGCACCGAACCCCAGTACGTTGAGGGCCTGAACCGCTACCTGCGAAGCAGGGGCGCAACGGCTATCGTCAAGCCAGTTTCGGTGGGCAAGGATCCGTTGAAAGTCGTCCAGAAGTGCGTCGAGAAGCGGGACGAAGCAGCCCAGAACGACAAAGAGTACGACGACTGCGTGTGTCTGGTGGACGTTGATGAACACCAGACGTTGCCCGCGGCCGTTCAACTCGCGGAACGAGAGAATATCCGGCTGCTGATCTCAAACCTCAAGTTCGAGGCATGGCTGCGATGGCACGCCGAACACAAACGCTCAGCGCTGACCTCGACGCAGCTCGACGACCTCGTCACCAAGCTGGGCCTCGTCAAAGGGAAGATCCTCTCGCAGTCGTTCCCGTTCAATCAGGTGCATGATGCGTGCAAGACCGCTCGGGTGGTTGACCCCGACATGCGACCGGGACGTAAAGGGCCCGATCCGTCCTCACCGATGCCGATCCTCGTAGATCTTATGCAAGGGGCTGACCGCGGATATGACTAGACAAATCCCGCAGGCATTCTGTGATCTGGAACCTCGCCGACATGCCGTGCGCGCCGGGGGCGGCGACACTACTGCAGAGCGAGTGAGGCTGTGTGGGAAGGGACTCCATTGCTGAACGAGTCCGGCGATTCAATGTCGAACGAGACGTCTCGGGCAGCTGAAGCCGTTACGTCACAGCGTTTGAAGGCTCTTCGCGTTTGAGGGTGTAGAAGCAGCCAGGGGCAGTGGGTCGGCGTGGCGGTGAGCGGATAGAGGTCGAGGCCTTCCGAAGATGGAAGTTCCTACGCTCGCCATCTGAAAGACCTCGACGTGTCCAAGTGTACTTTCACTTCCCCTGATCTGGACAGCTTCTGCCTCCTCTAGGGTCTCGGCCTGAGGGTGACTGGTCAGCAGATCCGCCGCGACGGCGCGATCTTTGAATGCCGTCTCACCCAGGATGATGCATGGTGTCGAGACTGCGGCGGTGAAGGAGCTGCTCGGGGGACGGTGGTGCGGAAGTTGGCTCATCTGCCACTGGGGTGGTGGCCCACCACCCTCTGGGTCAGAGTCCGCAGATACCGATGTGCTGACTGTGCCAGGGTCTGGCGGCAGGACACCAGTGCGGCTGCGGCCCCGCGGGCGAAGCTGAGCAGGCATGCGGTGCTGTGGGCGCTGAAGTCTGTAGTGATCGACAGGATGACCATCGCCCGAGCTGTTGCCGCCCTGGCCAGTTCGTGGCATACCGTCAACGACGCCGTCCTGGTTGCTGGGCGACAGCTGCTCATCGAAGATCCCCGTCGCATCGACGGTGTGAAGGTGATCGGGGTGGATGAGCACTGCTGGCGCCATACTGGCCGGGGTTCTCACGGCGGATTCAACTGATCGTCGCAACACCTTGATCACGGAGAGGTGTTTGACGATGGCAACATCAGACTGGAGCAAGAAGGCCAGCGACGCACCGGAGGG
>NZ_MDSS02000058.1 GCF_001758425.2 Nesterenkonia sp. PF2B19
AGTGCCTCGCCGCCGTCGAGCACGCGGCGGACGCTCGCGCGCCCCGCTGCCGGCCGAGCAGGTCGCCGTCGGGCTGCGCGGCCTCGCCCTCCGCGCACTGGGCGAGGTGCCCGGCGTCGCCCTGGCCCAGGTGCGGCTCGCCGTGACCGACCCCTGTGCTCCGCACGGCGAGCAGCAGACCCTGCTGGTGGAGGACGTGGTCCCGCCGCGTCCGCTGAGCACCTTCAGCCGGGACGGTGCGGCCGGGGCGCTGCCGCTGGCGCGGCGACTGGTCTCCTCCGCGATGGACGGGGCGGGGTTGAACGGGGCTGGGCGGAACGGGGCTGATGAGCCCGCCTCAGAGCGCTCTGGCCCGCAGACCCGGCGGCTGCACGTGCTGGGCGTCCCGGCCCCTCAGGCCGCCGCCCAGCGCGTCGAGGACCTGGTCGCCCGTATCGGCGGCAGGGTCGAGGCCACCGAGGTCGACGCCGCCGAAGCCGTGCTGCAGGCTGAGGTGAGCGGAGCCCCCACGGAGATCGCCCTGCTCGCCACCACGCTGCTCACCGCGCGCGGCGGCACCCGCGCCGACGCCGTCATCGTCCGCTGAGCCGGCCGTCCACGCCCCTGCCGCGACGCGCGCACCGGCGGATGGACGGCCTGATGCCGCTGGCCCGCGTTAGACTCAGCACGAAGTGACCCAGGGGGCGAAGGCCCCGCCGTGCCTGTCGGCCCGACGGAGGGCTTTGTACACTGGGAGCGACTGAGACCTGCCGCGTGCGGCCAGGTCTGAGTCGCATGGATCACGCAAGCACCAGGCGGAGGCTCCCGGGAGGGGACGCATCACAGGGAGCGCCCGCCACCGATGAGGCCGACCATGAGGAGTCCAGCAGCGATGACGGGAACGGTCACCGAACCCCCGAATGAGCGCACCCAGGAGCTGAAGCCGGTCCCGGACCTGCCGACGCCGCCTGCTGGAGAGCAGCTGGACCCCCTGGTGGTGCAGCTGCTCGAGCAGCACCGCGCCCTGCTGCGTGAGCTGCAGTGGGCCTATAAGCAGCTCGACACCTTCCACCGGCTGGAGGTGGAGGGCGTCCTGAAGGACCTCTCCCGCAGCATCGACGAGAAGATGGCCGACCGCCAGCTCGCCAAACAGGTGGAGAAGCTCTCCAAGGATGTGGAGAAGCTCACCCGGGACGTGAAGTATCTGAAGAAGAACACTCCCGAGCTCGCCTCCCGCCCCGTCCAGACCGCCCGGCGCGCCGCCAAGGTGGCCGCCACCGACCCGAAGCGTGCGGCCAGAGCCGCCGCCCGGCGTCTTCCGCGCCCGGTGAAGGACCGTCTCAAGCGGCTCGCCGGGGGCGCCCGCCGATGACGCCGGAGCCGAACACCCTCCAGTACCGGATCGCTCAGCTGGAGCAGGGGCTGGAGCTCTTCGAGGCCCTCGGCACCGAGAGCGGCCACACCGACGGCGTCCCCGGCCCCACGCCGCTGGCCGGCCTGCTGCAGGACAGCCGGTTCCGGCACCTCTCCCCGCTGCGCGCCACCCCTTTCACCCACGGGGAGCTCAACGCCGAAGGGCTCCTGGAGGCCGTGAAGCCTGCCGTGGAGGCGCTGCCGCCCGGCGAGATGGGGATCTCCCGACCGCACAGCCGACTGCGGATCGCGGTGGTCTGCGACAGCTTCTTCTACCAGTCCATGGACGGTCTGGTGGACCTGGTCGCCGTCAAGCCCAAGGACTGGCGGAACCTCCTCACCGAGGAGCACCGCCCGGACCTGCTGCTGGTGGCCGCCACCTGGAAGGGCGTGGACGGCAAGTCCTGGATCGGCAACGCCCGGCCGGACTCCTGGCGCCGCCGGCAGCTGACCGACGTCATCATGCGCACCTTCCGCGAGCACGACGTACCGGTGGTCTACTACGGCAAGGAGGATCCGCCCAACTACGAGCTGTTCCTCTCCCTGGCCCAGGCCGCCGACCACATCCTCACCACTGCCGAGGAGATGGTCCCCCACTATGAGCGCGACTGCCCCGACGCAGAGAGCATCGAAGTGCTCCCCTTCGGCGTCAACCCGCTGGTCCACACCCCCATCGGCTCGCGCCCGGCGGCCAGCAGCCTGATCCACTTCGCCGGCTCCTGGCTCCCGGAGAAGTATCCGCAGCGGACCACCTACGGCTCCTGGGCGCTCAACGGCGTGATCCAGTCCGGCTACCCTCTGGTGATCATCGACCGCCACTCGGCCCTCGAGCCGAGCCCCTACGACCGCCGGTACTCCTATCCCCGCGGCTACGCGCCCTACATCGCCCCGGCGCAGCCGCGCGAGGATCTCATGGAGCTCCAGCGGGTCACCGACGTCGCGGTCAACCTCAACTCGGTGGTCGCCTCCCAGTCGATGTTCGCCAATCGGGTGCTGGAGCTGCAGGCCTCCGGCACCATGGTGATCTCCACGTACAACCAGGGGGTCAACTCGTTCTACCCCCAGGTCCACGTCGCCAACTCCGCCGCCGACGTCGCCGCCATGCTGAACTCGGTCACCCTGGAGGAGCTGCGCCGCGTCCAGGGCGACGGCATCCGCAAGGTCTTCCTCGACGACCACGCGATCAACCGGCTGGCGACGATCGCCCGGGCGGCCGGGGTCACCCCGCCGCAGGACAGCGAGCGCATCCTGGCCGTCACGGACCGCCCGACCGACGCCCTGGCCCGAGAGATGGCCGAGCAGACGCATTCGGCGGTCGCTCTGACCACCTGGGACCGGCTGCGCGAGCACGACGGCGACTACGACGTCCTGCTGCCGGTCACCCCGGACCGGCACTACACCCCGCGCTACGCGGCCGACCACGCCGCGGCGTTCACCTACCAGGGCGCCGAGATCACCACCAAGTTGGAGGGCACCGCCGCCGAGACCGACGACGACGCCCACCGCCACCACACCGGGATCCGCCGCCTCGACCTCACCGCCTGGTGGCGGCCGCGGCTCGACGGCGTCGACTCGCCCGGAGCGTTGGCCGCCCGCGCCCGCGAGGCGCGGGTCTACGCCGTCGACCACCTGAACCACCACCCGGCGAACCGGGCGGTGACGATCTCCCCGAACACCGGCGAGCTCTCCGGGGTGGCGCAGGCGCTGAAGGACATCCAGGACGACCTGGTGTTCTCCAACGCCGACCCCGCGCAGCTCGACCACTCCGCGCACGCCCCGCTGGCGCAGCGTCTGCTCACGCCCCGCCGTCCCGCCCCGGACCGGATCCGCGGCGACGACCTCGAGGCCGCCCGTCGCGAGGTGCGCGCGGTGGCCGAGCAGTACGGTCTCACCCTCACCGTGGTGGTGCCGGTCTACAACAACGGCGACCACCTGCGGCACAAGGCCTTCGCCTCGCTGCGCCGTTCGACGATCTTCGACACGATGCATGTCCTGCTGATCAACGACGGCTCCACCGACCCGGCCACGGCGGACACGGTCGAGGACCTCGCCCACACCTACCCCAACGTCTCGGCCTTCCACCACGCCGAGGGCGGCTCCGGGTCCGCCTCCCGGCCGCGGAACACCGGTCTGGATCTGGCGGCCACCGAATACGTCACCTACCTGGACCCGGACAACGAGGCCGTCGAGTCCGGCTACAGCCGTCTCTACGAGGAGATCGTGGAGCACCCGGAGGTGGACTTCGTGCTGGGCCACATGACCATGTGGCGCAACACCCCCACCCGCCGGCAGCAGAAGAACATCAAGACCGTGAAGTTCGTCAACAGCCTCGCCAACGGCATGGAGGAGGACGAGCACGGCAACCTGGTCAGCGGACCGGATGCGCTCCCGCGCACCGCGTTCATGCCGTTCAGCATCCAGGCGATGATCGCCCGGACCGACTGGCTGCAGGGGCTGCGGCTCACCCAGCCGGTGGGCGGCGTGGGACAGGACTCCTACTTCTCCCAGCAGATGGTCCACTACGCACGACGCATCCGTCCGGTCCGCACGAAGGTGCACACCTATTACAGCGAGGTCAGCGACTCGACCGTCAACACGGTCAGCGCACGGCTCTTCCACCGCTACGTCACCCTGGAGCGGGACCGCTGCGAGTGGCTGCGCTCGGTCGGGCTGCTGGAGGACTATCGGCGCACCCGCCTCGAGGGCTTCCTGGTGAGCTGGTACCTGAAGAAGCTCGACGCCGTCCCCGCCGACCAGTGGCTGGAGGCCGCGGAGACCCTCGCCTGGATCGTGGACCTCTATGGGGGCTACGACGGTGACCACCCCCAGGTCCTGGCCTTCTACGAGGCGCTGCGCGCAGCCCAGAGCGCGGCCCAGAACCCTGCTCAGAACGCCGCTCAGAGCACCACCCAGGAGGAGCCCCGATGACCCGTCCGCCCACCGGGGAGTTCTCGGCGCGCATCGCCGAGCTGGACGCCGGGCTCGAGGCTCTCGACGCACTGGTGGCGGGCGGACGATCCCCACGAGGCTGCGCCGCACGCTGCTGCACGAGGGCGCGCCGCACCCCTCCAGCCCGTTCCACCGTAACGCGAAGGACGTCGGCGAACTGATCGACCGGCTCGCCCCGACGCTGGCGGAGCTGCCGGCCGGCGAGCTGGGCATCGCCGCCCCGCACACCGGGCTGCGTGTGGCGCTGATCGCCGATGAGCCCCTGCACCGGAGCTTCGCCGGCCTGGCGACGTCGTCGCGCTGCTCCCCCAGGACTGGGAGCAGACCCTGCACGAGGCGGGGACCCCGGACCTTCTGGTGGTGACCCCGACCGTGACGGGCCCGGAGGGCCGGTGGGCCGAGCTGGAGGACCGCTCCTCCGCCCAGCGGACGCAGCTGCTGGAGGAGATCATCCCCGCGCTGCGCTCCCGCGGCGTGCCGGTGGTGTTCTGGGGCACCCAGGTGCCGCGCTTCTACTCCGAGTGGCGCCCGGTGGCCGCCGCGGCGGACCACATCCTCACCGCCACCGCGGAGCATCTGCCCCGCTATGCCGAGGACTGTCCGCGGGCCGAGTCGGTGGGCCTGCTGACGATGGGGGTCAACCCGCTCCGGCACTCCCCGATCGGGAGCCGTCCGGCGGCCACGGACCTCATTCCGTTCTTCGGCACCTGGCATGAGCGGCTGTTCCCGCAGCGCCGGAAGTACGCCACTTGGCTGCTGGACGGGATCCTGGAGTCCGGCCGGCCGCTGGCGCTGATGGACCGCCGTTCCCAGGACCCGTCCCGCGCCGGGGAGACGGCCTGGCCGCCGCACTGCACCCCCTACCTGACCACCACGCGTCCCCGGGACCTGGTGGACCGGCTCCACCGCGCCGCCGACCTCGGGATCGCGCTGAACTCGGCGGTCGGGTCGCAGACGACGTTCAGCGACCGGGTGTTGGAGCTGGAGGCCTCCGGGACCATGGTGCTCTCCACCTACAGCCAGGGGGTCAACTCGGACCATCCGCACGTGCACATCGCCCAGTCCCCGCAGGACGTGGCCGCCGCGCTGGAGATGCTCACCCTGGGTGAGCTGCGGCGCGCCCAGGGGGACGGGATCCGCACGGCGTTCCTGCGGCATCATGCCGCTGACCGGCTGCAGGCGCTCGCCGCGGCCGCCGGGATCGCCCCTGCCGCGACGCCGCAGCTGCTGGCCGTGGCGGAGGAGCCGTCCGAGGCTCTGGCCCAGGACATGGCCGCCCAGTCCCTCGGCCCGGTCGAGCTCATCAGCTGGCAGGAGCTGTCCCGCCGTGCGGCCGCCGGAGGCACCGCCGACGTCGATGTCGTGCTGCCGGTGAGTCCGGAGCGACGCTACGGCTCCGTCTACGCGGCGGATCATCTGGCCGCGTTCCGCTACCAGCAGGATGGGGTGACGACCAAGCTCCTCTCCGGCGGGGAGTCCGCCGCAGACGCTGAGCTGAGCGCCGCGGATGCGCGCTCCCATCGTCATCGGGTCGGCGTGGAGGACCTGGCGCTGAGCGCCTGGTGGCGTCCGGCTCCGGACCGGCTGGCCTCCCCGGAGCGGCTTGAGCAGGTGGCCCGCAGCGTGCAGACCTACGCGATCGACGGCTTCGGTCACGCGCCGGCGGCCGGGCCCGTCAGCCTGCGGGATGCGGCGCTGGATCCCGAGCGGGACGAGGACGTCGAGGCCGCCGCAGAGCAGGTGCGCCGCACCGCGGAGCGGCTGGGACTGCGGCTGACCGTGGTGGTCCCGGTCTTCGACAACGGCGACCACCTGCGGCACAAGGCCTTCGCCTCGCTGCGCCGCTCCAGCCTCTTCGAGCAGATGCACGTGCTGCTGCTCGACGACGGCTCGCGCGGCCGCGGCACGGTGGAGACGGTCGAGGAGCTGGCCCGCCGGCATGAGAACGTCACCGCCTATCGCTTCGCCGTCGGGGGCTCCGGCTCCGCCTCGCGTCCCCGGGACCTGGGGGTGCGGCTGGCCGCCACCGAGCTGATCGCGTTCCTGGACCCCGACGACGAGATGGTCGAGGACGGGCTGGCGGCTCTCGTCGCCGAGATGGACGCCCACCCCGACGTCGACTTCGTGCTGGGGAACTTCACCCGCTGGACCTCCCGACACCTCAGCCTGGACCACCATGCGGAGATCCAGAGCGCCTTCGCCGAGCACCTCGACGCCGAGGGCACCGTGGTCCTGCCCGAGAGCCCCCACGAGCTGTGGGGGTTCCGATCGCTGCGCATCCACTCCGCGGTGGTCCGCACCGCCTGGCTGCAGGCGCTGGATCCGGTCCAGCCGCTCGGGGCGGCCGGGCAGGACAACTTCCTGGCCCAGCAGATGATGCACCGGGCCCGGCGGATCCGCTCGGTGGACACCCCCGTCAACGCCTACTACAGCGAAGTCGCCGGCTCCATGGTCAACTCGGTCTCCCCCGGCTACTTCCGCAAGTACGTCCCGCTGGACCGTGCCCGGGCGGCCTGGCTGCGGGAGCACGGCCTCCTGGAGACCTACCGGCGCACCCGCTTCGAGGGGTACACGGTCAACTGGTACCTGAAGAAGCTGCGCCTGGTGCCGCAGGACCAATGGCTGGAGGCCGCCGAGACGATCGAAGAGATCCTGGGCTTCTACGGCGAGCACCGGTGGACCGACCCGACGGCGCTGGCCTTCTTCGAGGACCTCGCCGCGGCCCGGGGAGGCTCCCATGGGTAAGCAGCTGGTCCCGGAGGAGCCGGCCCTCGTGGAGGAGCCGGCGACGCCGTCGGCGAGCGCGGACCTCGCCTTCGTCCGTGAGCACCTGGTGCACCGCCATCTCCAGTACACGCCCGTGCCCTCCTGGCCGGGGCACCAGGGCGCGCTGAAGCAGGAGGCGCGGCGGCGCGGCCTGCAGGTCCGGGACCTGGACAAGGCGTCCTACTTCTACGACGGCGGCCGCTGCGTGGGCGGCACGGTGGGCCTGATCAGCACCCTGGCCGGCTATTCGGCGGTCCGCGGAGCCCGCTCCAAGGCCTTCACCAAGGACGTGCTCTCCCGCGCGGGCCTCCCCGTGCCGAAGGGCCGGCACTTCCGGGCCAAGCAGCTGGAGACCGCGGTCGCCTGGTGGTCCGAGCAGGTGGCCGAGGGCGCACTGGGCGACGTCGTGGTGAAGCCGACCGACGGCAACGCCGGGCGCGGCGTCAGCGTGGAGGTGCGCACCGAGGAGCAGCTGCGAACGGCCTGGGCGAAGGCGCGCGGAGAGTCCACGGCCAAGCAGGTCATCGTGGAGCAGCAGGTCACCGGCGTGGACACCCGCGTGTACGTGGTCGGGGACCGTGCCGTGGCCGCCGCGGTCCGGGTTCCGCCGCATGTGCTCGGCGACGGCGCCCGCAGCCTCGCCGAGCTCGCCGAGGAGTACGAGCAGGCCCGGACGGTCCACAGGTACCTCTCCTCCCGTCCCACCGTCGTCGACGCCGAGCTCCTCACCCGGCGGGGCTTCGCCCTCGACGACGTCCCGGCCCCCGGCGAGGTGGTCTTCCTCAACGGCACGGCCAACGTCTCCCAGGGCGGGCTCACCGTGGACGTCACCGAGGACCTCCACCCCGATCTGCTGGAGCTGGCGGTGCGGGCCGCCGACGCCTTCCCGGACCTGGGGGCGGCCGGAGTGGACCTGCTGGTCCCGAACCTGAGCACTCCGGAGGGAGCGTCGGTGATCGAGATCAACACCTCGGCCAACCTGTCGATCAACCAGGTGCCCGGCTACGGGCGGCCCCGCGATGTGGCCGCGGCCCTGGTGGAGGAGATGATCCGGCGCCGCTGAGCCCGGTCCAGCACCTGGAATCTGCGGCCGTCGGCGGCGCGTGTCGGCCCTTCCCCGTAGACTGTGCGCCGTGGGGAGGCGGGGGAGTCTCCCGGCGGACGAGCATCATCGACGGTACGGAGAAGGAGTCACTCGTGAGCGCAGGGGCAGCAGCATCGGAACGTGAGGACGTCTCGGCGGAGGTGGACGGCGTCCTCGCGGAGGACGGTGTCCAGGGCGATGCCGGCACCGAGCACCTGCCGGAGGTGGTGGAGGCTCTGCTGGACCAGCAGCGCGCCCTGCTGCGCGAGCTGCAGTGGAGCTACCAGCAGCTGGACACCTTCAACCGGAATGAGACCCAGCGGGTCCTGAAGAACCTGGCCTCGACGATCGCCAGCTCTCCGGCGGTCTCCACCGAGGTGTTGCAGGGCGCTGAGGACACCCTGCGCAAGGAGATCCGCCGCGGCGCGAACTACGCTCAGCGGGTGCCCCCGGGCTTCCCCCGCCGATTCGAGGACCTCGAACACCGCCTCGGCACGATGGAGCGCCGCCTGGAGGCCGTGGAGAAGCGCCTCAAGGGGCTGGAGGCCCCGGTCTCGAAGGTCGCGAAGACCCTGTCGAAGGTCGACCGCTCCGTGGAGCGGCTCGCCCAGGCGGAGAACCGCCGCAGCGCGGCCCCCCGTCAGGTGAAGCGGGCGGTGAAGACCCTGGTGCCGGCGCCGGTGGTCCACCGGGTGCGCCGGGTGATCTCCAGGACGGGTGCAGGCCGGTGAGCGGGGCGCCGCACTCGGTCAGGTTCCGACTCGGACAGGTGCGTCGCCGTCTCCAGCAGTTCGAGGAGGTCAGCTCCGGGCTGCGCCCGCGCGCCTCGCTGCTGGAGGGCATCGCCTCCTCGGAGGTGACCGCACCGGCGTCGGCCCCCTTCGTCCATGACGCCCGGGACGCCCGGGAGATCTTCGAGCGTGTGCTGCCGGCGCTGCACCAGCTGCCGCCGGGCGAGATGGGCGTCTCACGCCCGCACACCGGGCTGCGGATCGCCATCATCTCGGACTCGTTCCTCTTCGAGGCCTTCGAAGGACTGGCGGAGCTGGTCCCCGTCACACCGCGCACCTGGGAGGAGCCGCTGGCCCAGGAGCGACTGCCGGACATCCTGCTGGTGGCCGCCACCTGGCGAGGGCTCAACGGCCGTTCCTGGCGGGGCCTGTCCAACCCGGAGTCGAATCGCCGTCGTCTGGTGGTCGAGGAGATCATGCCGGCCTATCGGGACCGCGGCGTCCCGGTGGTCTACTACGGCAAGGAGGACCCCCCGAACTACGAGTCCTTCGTGGGCCTCGCGCAGGCCGCCGACCACATCTTCACCACCGCGGCGGAGATGATCCCGCAGTACCGGCGGGACTGCCCCCGGGCCGAGAGCATCGAGGTGCTCCCCTTCGCGGTGAACCCCCTGGTCCACTCCCCCATCGGCTCCCGGCCGGCGGTCAGTGAGCTGATCCACTTCGCCGGATCCTGGCTGCCGGAGAAGTACCCGCAGCGCAGCCGGTACGGCACCTGGCGCTCAGCGGGGCCGCGCTCTCGGACCGCCCTCTGGTGATCTTCGACCGCAACTCGGAGCTCTTCCTGGGCGATCCCCGCTACTCCTTCCCCACCGGCTACACGCCGTACATCGCTCCGGCGCGGGACCGCGAGGATCTGATGCTGCTGCAGCGCGGCACGGACATCGCCGTGAACCTGAACTCCGTGGTGGCCTCGCAGACCATGTTCGCCAACCGGGTGCTGGAACTGCAGGCCACAGGCACCATGGTGATCTCCTCCTACAACCAGGGGGTGAACTCCTACTACCCGCAGGTGCACATCGCGAACTCCACCCATGACGTCTCCGCCACGTTGGAGGCCCTGACGCTGGAGGAGCTCCGTCGCATCCAAGGCGACGGAATCCGCAAGGTCTTCAGCGACGACCACGGGGTGAACCGGCTGGCCGCGATCTGCCGGGTGGCCGGTGTGCCGGAGCCGCAGGACCACGACGTCGTGCTCGCCGTCGCCGAGAATCCCACGCCGCAGCTGGCACGGGACCTGCAGCAGCAGACCCATTCGGCGGTGGAGCTGGTGTCCTGGGAGCAGCTCCCCCAGCGCCAGGGGGACTACGACATCCTCCTGCCGGTCTCTGCGGAGCGCCGCTACGCGCCCACCTACGTGGCCGACCACGCCGCCTCCTTCGCCTACAGCTCGGCCGCCGGAAGCCATAAGCTGACCGGCCGCGCCGAGCAGGCCGACGAGCTGGCGCACCGGCACCATCACGGGACCGCCGCGCTGCCGGACCTGTCCCTGTCCTCCTGGTGGCGCCCCGGCCCGGAGCAGACGGCCTCGCCGGAGGCTCTGCGCCGCCACGCCGAGTCGGCGGACGTCTACGCGATCGACCATCTGGGTCACAGTCCCGCCGCGGCTGCCGTCACCGTCCGGACGCTGCCGGCGGAGGCCGATCACGCGGTGCCGGAGGCCGCACCGCTGTACGTCGGGGATGACCTCGACGCCAAGGCGGACGAGATGCGGCGGCTGGTGCAGGAGCTGGACCTCCGCCTGGCCGTGGTGGTCCCGATCTACAACAACGCGGACCACCTGCGGCACAAGGCGTTCCAGTCCCTGCGCCGCTCCCGGAACTTCCACCGGATGCACATCCTGCTGGTCAACGACGGCTCCACGGACATGCACACCGTGGACACCGTGGACGAGCTGGCCGCCGCCTGGCCGAACGTCTCGGCCATCCATCACGCCCCGGGCGGGTCCGGCTCCGCCTCCCGGCCCCGGAACACGGGCCTGGCGCTGAGCTTCACCGAATACGTCACCTACCTGGATCCTGACGACGAGGAGTACCGGGACGGCTATTCGGTGCTCATGGAGGCGCTCCAGGAACGCCCGGACGCCGAGTTCGCGGTCGGGGACATGATCCGCTGGCGCAAGAACCGGAAGCACATGCACTACGTGGACCACATGCAGCGCCACATCGAGGAGCGCGACGGCCTGCTCCGTCCGGTGCACTCGACGCTGCGGGAGCTGTCGTTCGTGCCGGTGTCCATCGAGGCCGTGGTGGCTCGCACCGAGTGGCTGAAGTCGCTGGGACTGGTGCAGCCGGTGGGCGCCACCGGGCAGGACACCTACTTCTTCCAGCAGATGCTGTACCACTCCACTGCTGTTCTCACCGTCTCCAAAGCGGTGTACACCTACTACGGCGCGGTGGACACCTCCATCGTCAACGTCGTCTCTCCGCGGTACTTCCGCAAGTACCTGATCCTGGAGAAGGACCGCACCGCCTGGCTGCAGGAGACCGGCCTGATGCAGGACTACCGGGACACCCGCCTGGAGCCGTTCTTCAAGTCCTGGTATCTGAACAAGCTGGACCAGGTGCCGCAGGAGGAGCGGGCCGAGGCCGCCCAGGTGGTCCGCGAGCTGGCCGAGCTCTTTGGCGACCACGAGTGGCGGGATCCGGACGTCCGCCGATTCCTGCAGCTGGACGGCGCGTCGTCCGATGAGGGCCCACTCGCCGAGCACACCGCGGAGGGGACTGGGCGATGAGTGCGAATCCCACCGTCACCGGGCACGCCGAGGAGCGCTTCGCCCGGGACCATCTGGCTCATCGCCGTCTGGACTTCAACCGACTCGCAAGGTGGCCTGGCCACCGCGGCGCTCTTCGGGGTGAAGCCCGACGTCGCGGATTGACTGTCCAGGAAGTCGGCAACTCCCTGTACTTCTTCTACCAGGGACGGTGCGTCGGCGGATCGGTGGGGCTCATCAGCACCTTGGTGAGCCACTCCGCTGTCAAGCTCACCAGCTCCAAGCTTCGGACCAAAGAATTTCTCACGGGGGCCGGCCTCCCCGTCCCGGAAGGAGTCTGGTACTCGGCCAAAGACATAGAACGTGCAGTCTCATGGTTCCGGGCTCGGGGCGGCGATGAGTCGGCGCCCACCCATGTGGTGAAGCCGTCGAAAGGCCGAGCCGGGCAAGGTATCACCACTCAAGTACGCACAGAGAAACAGCTGCGGACGGCTTGGAAGCGTGCACATGAGGCTTCGACCAGCGGCAGGATTTTGATTGAAGAGCAGGTCCCTGGTGTCGATGTCCGCGTCTTCGTGGTCGGTGGGCGCGCGGTGGCCGCCACGGTCAGAGTCCCAGCCTGTGTCTTCGGAGATGGTCGCCGCACAATCACCCAGCTGGTGGATCAGCAGATCGAGGCACGGCAAGTGAGTGCCTACCTGTCCGCGCGCCCTCCAGCCGTAGACAAGACTTTCCTCGCCATGCGGGGGCTCTCCCTCATGGACGTGCCAGCTGCCGAACAGGTGATCTTCCTCAACGGCACCGGTAATGTGTCTCAGGGCGCGATCACCGTCGATGTCACCGACGAGCTCCACCCTGCGCTGATCCGCCTGGCTGAGGAAGCCACCCGAGTGTTCCCTGGGCTCGGCAGTGCCGGCGTCGATCTCCTGGTGGGCGACCTCAACGACCCACAGTCGGCTCACATACTTGAGGTCAACACCGGTGCGAACCTGTCGATCAACCAGTTCCCAGCCCATGGGCGGCCACGAGACGTGGCGAAGATGGTGCTCGATGAGATCCTCCGTCACAACTGAGACTCTCCGATTCCTCACCGCCCATCAAGGAGCCTCCGCAGATGATTGTTGAACCCCAGCTCCGAGAGATCGAGGTCAGCCCCGTCGCCGACGTCCCGCACGCCCCCAGCGCGCAGATCGCAGACCGGCTCCGGCAGCTGGAGGAGGTCACCGCCCGTCTCGACCAGGTGCACGCCGGCCGGCTCTCCGCCGCCGCCCACCTGGCCCAGCCCGACCTGGCGGGGCCGCACCCCTCCACGCCCTTCGCCCACGGGGCCGCCGGGGCCGAGGCGCTGCTCCAGGATCTGAAGCCCGTTCTGGCCTCCCTGCCGGACGGCGAAGCGGGCATCAGCCGGCCGGCCACCGGTCTGCGCGTCGCGCTGATCGCCGATCCTCAGGTCATCCACATGCTGGATGGCCCCGCGGAGCTCCTCCACCTGGCGCCCACAGCGTGGCGCCGGGCGTTGGACGTCGAGCCGGATGAGCGTCCGGACCTGCTGCTCGTCACCCCGGTCCACGAAGGCCGCAAGGGCACCTGGCGCTCCGCTGACAGCCCGGGCACCTATCTGCGGCGCCGGATCACGGAGAAGATCATGCCGGCCTTCCGCGAGGCCGGTGTCCCCGTGGCGTTCTGGGGGACCCAGGAGTCCCGCTTCTACGAGGACTGGCTGGACGTCGCGGCCGAGGCCGACCACGTGCTCACCGTCAGCGAGGAGCTGGTCGAGAAGTACGGCACCGACTGCCCACAGGCGCAGTCGGTCTCTGTGCTGCAGCCGGGGGTGAACCCGCTGGTGCACTCCCCTATCGGCACCCGTCCCGCCGGCACCGACCTGGTCACCTGGGCCGGGGCCTGGCACGCCAAGCTGTTCCCGCAGCGGCGGGAGTACGCGACGTCCCTGCTGGAGGGCGTCATCGCGGCGCAGAGGCGCCTGCTGCTGCTCGACGCCCGCTCCCAGGCCGCCACCCAGGACGACCGCTACGCGCTCCCTCGCGGGTTCACGCCGTACCTGGCCTCCCGTGTGGGGCGGAAGAAGCTGCTGCGCCTGCAGCGGGCTTCGGACATCGGCATCGCCCTGAACTCCACGGTGGCCTCGCAGACCGCGTTCTCCCCCACGGCCTTGGAGCTGCAGGCCTGTGGGACGGCGGTGCTGTCCACCTACAACCAGGGGATCAACTCCGGGCACCCGCAGGTGCATCTTGCCCAGTCCGCCGCCGACGTCGCCGCGCACCTGGAGACTCTGACGCTCGAGGAGCTGCGCCGGACCCAGGCGGCCGGACTGCGCCGGGTGTTCCTGGAGGACCACGCGGTGGACCGTCTCCATCAGCTGGCCCGCGTCGCCGGGGTGAGCCCGCGCGGTGGCGTTCCGGAGCGTGTACCGCGTCTGCTCGCTGTGACGGAGACCCCCGATGCCTCCCTGGCCGCCCAGATGGCGCACCAGTCCGTGGGGCCGGTGGAACTGGTGAGCTGGGAGGATCTGCAGCAGCTGCCCGAGCTCGCCGGTGGTATCGATGTGCTGCTGCCCGTCTCCCCTGCACGCTCCTATGGCCCGGACTACGTGGCCGACCATCTGGCCGCCTTCGCGTATCAGTCGGCACCGGTGACGGCGAAGCTGGAGGGCCCTGCGGAGGTCGCGGATCTATCGGCGCACCGCCGCATCGACGGCGACGCCGCCGACCTCGAGCTCACTGCCTGGTGGCGGCCGGAGCCTGCGCTGCTGGCCGGCCGGGAGCGGCTGCGCATGGCCCGGCGCGAGTTCCCGGTCTATGCCATCGACCATGGCCAGCACGGGGTCCCGGGCGACTTGCTGGCGCTGGCGGCCCGGGATCGGGTCGCTGACGACGACGTCGAGACCGTGCGGGAGGAGGTCCGTGCGGCCGCCGAGCAGTTGGGTCTGCGCCTGACGGTGATCGTGCCCGTCTACAACAACGGCGCCCACCTGCGGCACAAGGGCTTCGCCTCCCTGCGGCGCTCCTCCCTGTTCGATGAGATGCAGGTGCTGCTGATCGACGACGGCTCCACCGACACGGTCACGGCGACGACCGTGGACGAGCTCGCCGCAGAGCATCCGAACGTGAGCGCGTATCACTTCGCCCCGGGCGGTTCGGGCTCGGCCTCTCGCCCGAGGAACCTCGGGATCCGGCTGACCGCCACCGAGCTCGTCACCTACCTGGACCCCGACGACGAGATGGTCGGTGACGGTCTGGCGAGGCTGGTGGAGGAGCTGGACGCCCACCCCGACGTCGACCTGGTGATGGGCAATGTGCAGCGGTGGTCCACCCGTCGGCTGCGCATCGATCACCACAGTGAGCTGCAGCAGACCTTCGGCGACGTCGCCGAGGCGTCCGGGACGCTCGTGCTGCCGCAGGACTCGCTGGCCCGCTGGGGGTTCCGCTCGCTGCGCATCCATGCCGGGGTGTTCCGCACCGCGTGGATGCAGCCCTTGGACCTGCAGATGCCCCTGGGCGCGGTCGGTCAGGACAATTACCTGTCTCAGCAGATCCTGCATCACGCCGGGCGGATTCGCACCCTCGACCTGGACGTCAACGCCTACTACAGCGAGGTCACCGGCTCCGCGGTCAACGCCATCTCACCGCGGTACTTCCAGAAGTACCTGACGCTGGAGCAGGACCGGGTGGTCTGGCTGCGGGAGCAGGGGCTGCTGGAGGCCTACCGGAGCACCCGTCTGGAGGGCTATGTGGTCGACTGGTACCTCAAGAAGCTCCAGCTGGTGCCGGAGGAGCAGTGGCGCGAAGCCGCCGAGCATCTGGCCGAGATCCTGGCCCTCTATGAGGACGGTCCGTGGCAGCGCCCAGAGATCGACGAGTTCATGAACCAGCTGCGCGCCGCAGTGGAGGACCGCTGAGCGCCTCCCCCATCCCGTTGTCCCCCCCTGTGATCCCTGTGAGGAGTTCCTGGTGACCCTGGAGCATCTGGCCCCGCACCGCCGATTCATCGAACGGCACATCGCTCCGCGCTTCCGCAGCATGAACAGCTATGACCAGTGGCCCGGTCACCGGGGCGGGCTCATGGCGGGTGCCCGGGAACGCGGCATGACCGTGTCCGAGCATGGGAAGACGGCGATGTTCTTCCGCGACGGCCGACTCGTCGGCGGCCTGAACCGATTCGCCCCGTCGCTGACGGGCGGACTGGCCGAGCGCATCTGCCTGTCCAAGACGCTGACCAAGGTGGCCCTCCGAGAGGTCGGGGCCCCCATCCCTCAGGGCGTGTTCGTCACCGTGAAGCAGCTCGGCGCGGCTCTGGAGCACCAACGCGCCGTCGGCTTCCGTCCCCTGGTGCTCAAACCCTCCGACGGCAACGCCGGGCGCGGGGTGACCACGAACATCACCACAGAGAAGCAGCTGCGGACGGCCTGGGCCGTGGCGCGGAAGGAGACCGTCAACGGGCGGCTCATCCTGGAGGACCACGTCTCCGGAGTGGACCTGCGCACCTATGTGGTCGACGGCGAGCTGATCGGCGCCGCCGTGCGGGTGCCGGCGCATGTGGTCGGCGACGGCACCTCGGAGGTGTCCGCGCTGGTGGCGCAGCTGACCATCATGCGCGCCTCCCATGCCTATCTGCGCTCCAAGAAGCTCGTGGTCGACGACGTCGTCCTCACCGCCCAGGGACTGGGGCGCGACGCCGTCCCTCAGGAGGGCGACGTGGTCCTCCTCAACGCCGAACCGTATCTGGGGGTGGGCGGCGTGAACGTCGACGTGACCGCCGAGCTGCATGAGGATCTGGCGACGCTGTCGGTGGAGACCGCCGCGTCGATCCCCGGGCTGCATGCGGTCGGGCTGGACCTGATGGTCCCGGATGTGACCAGCGGGGAGGGCGCGTTCATCACGGAGCTGAACTCCCGGGCGAACCTGTCGATGAACCAATGGCCGGCCTACGGCGAGGGCCGCCCGGTGACCGGACGGATCCTCGACGCCATGGAGCGCCTGGGCGCTCGGGACTGGGCCGGCGCGTGATCAGCTGAGGGTGGTCTTCAAGAAGGAGAGGATCTCCCCCGCGACCTCGTCGCGGATGGGCGGTTCGTTGTGCACCTCGTGCCGGTAGCCGCTGTAGACGCGGGTTCGGACATGTCGATTCCCCGCCTCGGCGAGCGCATTGGCGACATGGTAGGCGCCCTCGCCGTAGTTGGTGACGGGATCCTGATCGCCGACGAGGATCAGGACCGGCAGCTCTGTCGGGATCCCGGAGAGGGTCTGCGGGTCGTTCGATGCCCGGTACAGAGAGACGAAGTCGTGCAGGAATCGCAGGGAGAGCGGCTCACCGAATCTGTTCAGCGGGTCCTGCGCGTGATCGCGCACCACGTCGCGGTCCAGAGCCACCCAGTCTGTGGGGCCCTGGACATCGTCGTACCGGGCCAGGAATCCGTCGAACAGGGCCAGCAGGAACTCCTCTGCGGGGCCGGATCCGTCAGTGTCACCGATCGCCACCTCCACGGCGGCGAGGTCCAGGGCATCCATCGAGCGCACCTGTGCTGCGATGCCGCCGAGCAGTAGCCCGGTGATCCCCTCAGGGTCCCGCGCGGTCAGCAGGCGGGCGATGATCGAACCCCAGCTGTGGCCGAAGACGAAGTAGGGCAGGTCCGGGTGCTGGGCCACGACGATCTCGCGCAGCGCGGCCTCGTCGGCGACCACAGCTTCAGCGCCCTCCGGGCCCGTGTCGGCCCACACCCCGGACTCCACGGCAGTCCTGCCGTGGCCGGCGTGGTCGTCCGCGGCGACGATGAAGCCTTCGTCGAGGAGACGCGTGATGAGCCGCAGATACCGGCGGGAATGCTCACCCAGGCCGTGGATCAGCTGGACGATGCCCCGCGGCGGGACGACCGGGGTGTAGATCCAGGCATGGATGAGGTCCCGGCCGTTGCGGGAGGGGAAGTCGAACTCTTCGAGCGCCATGTCAGCTCCTTCACCGACGAGTACGGTCCCTCTCGATCCTAGCCACCGGTGGCCGTCAGCGACCGCTCAGGCCTCGTCGCCGGAGGACTCCTTCGCGCGCAGCTCCTGCAGCCCGGCGTGGGCCTGTGCCAGCTTCTTCTTCAGGTCGGCATTCTCCTTCTGGAGCGCCTTCTTGTGGCTGTAGGTCTTCTCACCACGCTGGAACTCCGCCACCGGGATGTTGCGGTCCGGTGCGCGCCACTTCTTCCCGTTGACGTAGTACTTGACCAGCTGTGGCTCACTGCGTTCGATGATGGCGCGGAAGAGCCCCTTCTGCGCTCGGACCGACTCGGGGACTTGGAGCATCAGCTGGATCATCCGGCGGGAGCCGTACAGGCTGTAGGTGTCGAAGGTGAAGTCCGACTCCACCAGATGGGCAAGCCCCCAGTAGGCGGTGCGGTGCTCCCATTGGAAGATGTCGCTGAGCAGGTAGCCGTTGGGCACGCTGCGCAGCTGGGTGGAGTCGATGTACTCCTGGAACGCCTCGATGCCCGGGTGGAATGCGGAACGGGGCTTCTTGGCCTTGCGCAGAGCCCGGCCGTGCTTGGTGAGCGTCGCCATCCGCTCGGCGCTGAGATTGTGGTCCTCCGCGTGATGCATGAGGTGCCCGTAGTGCCACTTGCCGATGCCGTTGACCTGGGAGCGGATGTGGAGGGCGTCGTGCGAGAGCTTCCGGTGGTACACCCAGGCGAGCTTGCGCATGTGGGCCCGGGGGCTGGACTCGGCCAGCACGTCTCGGAAGGCTGGTGGAGCTGACTCCTCCTCGTCCAGGTGGAAGACCGTGTGGTCCAACTCGTAGCGTGCGGCGATGCGCTGGGCCAGCTGGCCGTCCCGGGACAGCATGCGGGAGGTGGCGTCGCCCTTCAGCTTCTCCTTCGAGTAGGTGAAGGTCTTCAGCGCCTCATAGTGCCCTGAGAAGGCGGCCAGCGAGGTGCGGGTGTCCACCCCGGCGCTCATCGAGAGCAGGATCTGGCGGTCCTGGTCCAGGAGCAGGTCCCGCTGGATTTCCAGCTGGGGCAGCATCGCATCCACCGCCTGCTCGACCGTCAGCGGATCATAGGGACGGGGACCCACACGGGTGATCTGACCGGTGCCGACCGTGACCTCAGTATTGGGCATCAGGAACCAGATGCCCTCGTACTCCGTGGCGCGGCCGGGCATGTCGAAGGACTGGGTGTCCCCGATCCACTTTGCGATCCGGCTGGGCGGGGCCTGCGCCGTGGTGCCGACGAGGTTGATGTGGGACCCGAGGAGCCGTGCCTCGGCGTCATGGAACATGGCGCGCGCCCCGGAGGCGTCGGTCTGGGCGCGTACCGCGCCTCCTGAGCGATGCAGCACCACGTACTGGCCGAACATGTCCTCCAGGTCGTCGAGGAACCGGCCCCGGCTCTCGGCGAGGGAGGCCACCAGCTGGCGGGCGACCTCGCCGACGTCGTGGGTCCGGTGACCGGTGTGCACCACGTGGCCGCAGACCAGCACCTCCGTCTCTCCCAGCCGGGCCACCGCCATCGCGCTGCGCGGATCCCAGTGGAAGGTGCCGCCGGCGAACTCCACGGACTCCCAATGCTCGGCCGGGGCGCGGACGCCGGCGTCGAGGCTGTAGAGGTAGCCCCGGCTGTAGCGCAGGTGGCTGAAGTCCTCACGCGGCTCGGCGGGGTCGGGGCGGCGCTGGTGCGTCTCGCTCTGCACCACCCGAGTCCACGCGGAAGCGCTCGTCCGAGGTGAGGACACGGAACGCCGACTGGCCCGGGGGCGGCGTCAGGGCGGTCCCGCTGCGTCGGGAAGCCTCGTCGTCGACGTCAGCCGCAGCCACAGCGTCGGCGGCGTCGGGCGACGACGTCGAGGCCGCCATCCGGGCCCGCAGCGTGGCGAACTGATCGTCCACCCAGGCCTCGCTCTGGTGCTCGCGAGCCTGCTTCTCTAGCGCATTCAGGTCCTCCTGGCGTCCGGTGGCCACGAAGACCCGGGCCAGGGCGAGGATCGCTCCGCGGCTCGGCCCGAGCCGCAGGGACTCGCGCAGATGGTGCTCGGCCTCCGCCCACTGCTGCTGCTGAGCCAGCTGGCGGCCCCATTGGGCCTGGTGGATGGCGCTGCCCTCCATGGACAGGGAGACGTCGGGCACCTCATCGTGCTCGATGATGCTGACCAGGAGCTCGTCGGCCCGGCGGCTCTCACGGAGGGCCTCGAGGATGCGTCGGCCCGTGTACGGCAGGCCCACATAGCGCGCGCCGGGGTGGACCGGACGCACCACGGCGTCGAGGAAGCGCGCGTCGTCCTCCCGCTTGGGGTCGTGCAGGATCACCGGATCGTGGGTGGGCACGGGCACGTCCTCTGGAACCTTCACCTCCGGGTTCCACGGGGCGGCGGCGATGATCTTCGCGTTGACCGCCCCTCCGTACCGCAGGGCGGCGTAGCCGCCGAGCGCAGAGCCCAGGACGACGACGCGCTCGTGACGGTCGGCCAGGGGCTGCACGGCACGGCGGAACTCCTCCACGGTGAGGCCCTGGTACCGGGTGGCGGCCGCCCGGCTGACGAACAGGTAGTCGTAGCCCCTGCTCCGTGCGAGGCGGTAGGCGATCCCCCGGTCCTTATCCGCCGATCTCCCTGCGCCGAAGGCGATGAGCAGGATCTTGCTGGGCTCAGGCGCCAGCCAATGCACAAGGCGGTGGCCGGCCTCATCAGTGAGAACCTCTTTGCCCCGAGCGTTGTCGTCGGTGCGTCTCATACCTGGTCCTTCAACTCCGTCCCCTCCACCGGGCGCCTCTGTTCCGTAGTGCCCCGTCCATCTCTCTCATTGAAACCTTCTCACGAACCGCTCATCCTGCGGCGACGTCACACCCCAGGATCAGCTCCGCAGCCTGTCGCGCACCGTCCTCCGCAACAGATGCCGCATGCAGCTCGGCCGCCCGTGCGCGCAGCGCCTCCCGTCCGGCGTCGTCAGTGAGAGCTTCGAGCTGGTGTCCCAGATCCGCTCGCTCTCCACCGTCGATGTGGAGGAGGCCGGCCCCTTCGTCCGCGGCCCAGCGTGCGCGGGCCAGCTGGTCGTCGGTCGCGGTCTCGATGTTGGGCACCCAGAGGGTCGGCACTGCGGCCCGCATCCATTCGTGGAACGCGTTGTACCCCGACGCGGAGACGACGGCATCGAACGCCCGTCCATGCCGGGCCAGCGGGTACATGCGCAGAGTCTCCACCCCGTGGGCACCGCCGTTATGCGCGCCGCGGGCGATGGGCGACCGGGTGACCACCACGCGCCAGTCCGGCCGCTCCTGCCGGAACCACGCGGAGATCCGCTCCTGGAGGGAAGTGATGTCGTTGATGTTGCCTGCGCCCAGGGTGATGAGCGCGACCTTCTCCCCCTCTGCGTAGCCCAGGTCGGTCCTGGCCTGTTCCCGCGACAGCAGGTCATCCTCGGAGAGCAGGGTGATCGGGGCGATGCGGTGGGCGTCCTCACGCCGGGCGGTCGCGCCGGTGTCGTAGGCGTCGGCCTGTTCCCCCGGTTCGATGATGAGGTCGAAGTGGTCGGCCCGGTCCAGCGCCTCTTCTGGAGCGTCCGGGAGCCACATGCCTCGACGCATCCAGACCGTGTGGAGGTCGCGGCCCTCCAGGGTGCGGATGAGCCCGCGGTAGGGGTGGGTGCCGTCGAAGACGACGGTGTCGGGACGCACCAGGTCCACGGTCCGCGCGAGCCGTCCAGCGAAGTAGGGCTCCCAGGAGGTCCAGCTCATGTTGAGTGCACTCGGCGAGGCGATGTACTCGTACGGGATGCCATAGCGGCCGACGACGCCCACCCCGGTGGAGAGGGAGGCGATCGCGACCTCCGCATCGTCGGACATCCTGTCGGCCACCGCCAGCATGCGGGTCAGATGACCCATGCCGGAGCCGTTGCTGGTGACCACCAGCACTCGGCGCCGTCGCCGGGTCTCGGGGCCCTGCGGAAGCATCAGGTCGGAGGTTTCGGGTGTGGTCACAGGCGTTCAACGCCTTCCCCGCTGAGCGCGCCGCGGGTGTCGAAGACCAGCCCCGCAGCCTCCACGATCGCCTCCAGATCATAGACACCATGCGGCTGCAGAATCACCACGACATCCGCCCGACCCAACGCCACATCAAGATCAGCCACCCGCACCAACGACCCACCATCGACATCCCATGACTCCACATACGGATCATGGAACTCCACCCGGGCCTTCTTCTCCATCAGCACCTTCGCCACCGGCACCGCAGGCGACTCCCGCTGATCCGCGATGTCCGGCTTATACGTCACCCCCAACAGCAGCACCGAAGACCCGTTCAACGGCTTGCCCACCTCATTGAGCGCATCCGCG
>NZ_MDSS02000059.1 GCF_001758425.2 Nesterenkonia sp. PF2B19
CGGTCGCGCAGCCCCGCCGTCCCCGCCCAGGCCCCGCCCGCCCAGGCCCCGGTCGCGATGCTGGACCACGAGGGTCGCCAGCATGACCTACGGGCGGACAGCACGGTGATCGGCCGCTCCACCTCCGCAGACATCACGATCCCGGACACCGGGGTCTCCCGGCGCCATCTGGAGGTCTACCGAGACGGCAGCCGCTGGATCGCCCGGGACCTCGGCTCCACCAACGGCTCCTACGTGGACGGCGAGCAGCTGTCCGGCTCCCACGACCAGGTCGAGCTCTTCGACGGGGCGCTGATCTCCCTGGGCAACGCTCGGCTGCGCTTCCGTCTCACGACCAGGGAGGTGTGATGAGCGAGCTCGCCGTCACGGTCCTCCAGTTCGGCCTGCTCCTGCTGCTGTGGATCCTGATCCTGTCGATCATCGGCGCCCAGGGACGTGACCTCATGGTCTCCAAGAAGTCCCGGACCCGGGCCCACGCGTCGGCGGCACGCCGCAACGACGGCGGCTCCGCCCCAGGGGCCCAGTCCGGATCCCAGGCCCCACACACCGGCCAGACACCACGCCCCCGACCCCGGAAGCTGGTGGTCACCGAAGGCCCGCTCGCCGGCACCGAGCTGGATCTGGGCTCGGCGCCCCATCATGCTCGGCCGCGCCCAGGAGTGCACCCTGGTGCTCGAGGACGACTACGCCTCCGGCAAGCACGCCCGGCTGTTCCCCCAGGGCTCCCGCTGGTTCCTGGAGGACCTGGGCTCCACCAACGGCACGTGGCTGGGCGAGGAGCAGCTCACCCGGGCCTCGACGGTGGAGCCCGGCGAACGCATCCGCATCGGCAAGACCGTCCTGGAGCTGAGGACCTAGCCCGTGGCCCTGGTCTTCCGCTTCGCAGCCCGCTCCGACACCGGAGTCGTCCGCTCCAAGAACGACGACTCCGGCTACGCCGGACGCTACTTCGCCGTCGTCGCCGACGGCATGGGAGGTCATGCCGGCGGGGACGTCGCCAGCGCCTCCACCGTGCTGGACCTCGCCCACCTGGACACCCGGGGCTTCGCCGAGCCGGACACGGTGCTGCCGGACGAGATCCAGACCGCCAACGCGTTCCTGAACAAGCTCGTCCAGGCCAATCCGAAGCTGGCCGGGATGGGCACCACCATCACCTCGCTGCTGATCACCGGCGACCGCCTGCAGTTCGCCCACATCGGCGATTCCCGGGCCTACCGGCTCAAGAAGAGTCGGTTCCGGCAGGTCAGCAAGGATCACACGTTCGTGCAGCGGCTCGTAGATGAGGGCCGCCTGGACCCGGACGAGGCCGAGTTCCATCCGCACAAGAACGTCCTGATGCGGGTGCTCGGGGATGTCGACGCTTCCCCCGAGCTGGACATCACCTCCTTCCCCCTGGAGGCCGGGGAGCGCTGGCTGCTGTGCTCCGACGGTCTCAACGCCGTGGTCTCGGACCGGCTGATCGAGCAGAAGCTGCGGTCCCCGCAGTCGCTCGAGTCGATCGTGGAGGAGCTGGTCGACCTCACGATCGAAGGCGGCGCTCCGGACAATGTGACCGTCATCTGCCTGGAGGTCATCGAAGCCGGCGAGGCCGATCTGACCCCTGACCGACGCCTGCCGCTGACCCAGGCGGCCGTCGAGGCCGCCGCCGAGGGGTACCGGACCCCCGAGCGGCCCCCCGCAGACGGTGACGCCGGCGACGCCGAGGAGACCATGGAGCTGGTCCCCGTGGTCAACGTGGACGCGCTCTCCGAGCACCCGCCGGAGGAGGACGACGAGCTCTCCCCGCTGACCGCCTCGATGCTGGGCCAAGAGCTGGAGACCCGACCTCACCTGCTGGTCGGCGCCGCGGACAAGGCCACCGAGACGGGCATGATCCCGGTGGTGGCGCGCAATGTGGACGAGCATCCGATGGCGGTGCTGCTCACCGGCCAACCGCTGGTGCCGGTGCGGCACACCTACTCTGAGATGCTCGGGGACCACAGCGGCGAGAGGGCGGCGCGCGGCACGTCGCAGGGCACCGACGGCGAGGAGAGGGCCGACGGCTCCGGCACGTCCAGCGCGCCGGTCGGCCCCGACGACGCCGGCGTCACCGTCGATGCCGACGCCGCCTCCGAGGAGTCCGTGAGCGCCGCTGAGGCCGGAGTCGAGGGCTCCGCGGAAGACGAGGAGCCCGACCTCTCGGATCCGGCACTGACGGAGGCGGACCTGACCGGGGCGGACATCGACGTCGCCGACGTCGCCATCGCCACCCGGGCGTCCCGGCGTCGTCGGTGGTTCCTTCCCACCTTCGTCACCCTGCTGGCGCTGCTGCTGGGCGTGGTGACCTTCCTGGGGTACATCTGGACCCAGACGCAGTACTACGTGGGGCAGGACGACGGCGAGGTCGCGATCTACAACGGCGTCTCGCAGTCCCTGGGCCCCATTCGTCTCTCCGAGGTGGACGAGCACGCCGGCTTCGACGTCGAGGAGCTCTCCCCCTACCACCGGGAGCGCGTCCTGCGGGGCATCCCGGCCGATGACCGCACTCATGCGGAGACGATCGTGGACCAGCTGCGGGCCACCACCGGCGCGGACGCCGACGACGACGCCGACTCCGGGGACGACGCCGACCCCGAGGACGCGCAGTCCGACGACGACGCAGACGAGCCCACAGACGAGCCCACAGGTGATGAGGACGGAGGTGAGGAGCAGTGACCCAGCTGGAGACCGCGCCGAAGCCGCGCCGCAATGTGGAGCTGGTCCTGCTGCTGCTCGCGCTCATCATCGGCATCGGGGCGAAGTTCCTGGTCGCCGTCGCCATGGACGAGCCCTACGACAGCACCTACTACACCGAGGCCGCGCTGTTCGCCGGCATCACCTTCGCCTTCCACATCGTGCTGCGCCTGCGGGCGAAGTACGCGGACCCGTTCATCCTGCCGATCGTGGTGGCGCTCAACGGGCTCGGCATGGCGATGATCCACCGGTTGGACCTGGTCACCGGAGGGCCACCGGCGGAGGACCGGCAGCTGATGTGGACCCTGGTGTCCATGGTCGCGGCGATGGCGCTGCTGTGGTTCCTGCAGGACCACCGTCGCCTGCGTCAGCTGACCTACATCTCCCTGGTGGTCAGCATCGTGCTGCTGTTCCTGCCGCTGATCCCCGGCTTCGGCATGACCATCAACGGCGCCCGGATCTGGGTGAACCTCGGCTTCGCCTCGTTCCAGCCGGCGGAGATCGCCAAGATCACGCTGGCGATCTTCTTCGCCGGGTTCCTGGCGAACAACCGGGACCTGATCCTGCTGGCCGGTCGGCGCATCGGCCCCCTGCAGCTTCCCCGTGCCCGGGACCTGGGCCCGATGTTCATCGCCTGGATCGTGGCGATCGGCGTGCTGGTGGTCCAGAACGACCTGGGCACCTCGATCATGTTCTTCGGCCTGTTCATGGGCATGATCTATGTGGCCACCTCGCGGCTGTCCTGGATCCTGATCGGTGGGGGCCTGGTCGCCGTCGGCGGCGTGCTGGCCTACCTGTTCGTCCCCCATGTGACCCGGCGGGTGGAGATCTGGCTCAACGCCTTCGACCCGGAGATCTACTCGCGGGCGATCGGCGGGTCGGACCAGATCGTCCAGGGCATGTTCGGGCTGAGCAACGGCGGGCTGACCGGCACCGGATTCGGGTCGGGTCTGCCGCAGCGGGTGCCGCTGTCCAACTCGGACATGATCATCGCCTCCTTCGGCGAGGAGCTGGGCTTCATCGGCCTCTCCGCGATGCTCATGCTCTATCTGCTGCTGTTCAGCCGGTTCATGCGTGCCGGACTGGGCACCCGGGACGCGTTCGGCAAGCTGCTCTCGGTGGGCTTCGCCGTGGTGCTGGTCCTGCAGATCTTCGTGGTGGTGGGCGGCATCACCCGGGTCATCCCGATGACCGGTCTGACCACTCCCTTCCTCGCCGCCGGCGGCTCCTCCCTGCTGGCGAACTGGATCATCCTGGCACTGGTGTTGCTGATCTCCCACGCCGCCCGTCGCCCCATCGTCGTCGGCCCCATGGTCAACGCCAGCGGCACTGAGGCCGCCGGCACCGAGAACCCCACCCATGAGGAGGGACCGGAGGACGCCGAGCCGAAACGTCCGGTGGCCAAGCCGCTGTCCGCCGCGGAGCGCACGCAGCGTCACGCACCGGCCCACGGGGCACCGCCCTCAGCGGCGGAGACCTCCCCGGACAGCTCAGGGGGTGCCCGATGAACAACGCGATCCGACACGCCTGGGTCGTCAGCGTGGGGCTGTTCCTGGTCCTCTTCGCCGCGCTCAGCGTCATCCAGGTGGCCCTGACCGAGGAGCTCAACTCCCACCCGGACAACGTCCGGCAGCTCTACCAGGATCGGGGCGCACCCCGAGGCGCGATCACCGTGGACGGCAGCGCCATCGCCGAGTCCGTGCCCTCCGAGGGGACGAACTTCGAGTACCAGCGGGTCTACCGCGACGCCGAGCTGTACTCCGGCATCACCGGCTTCTACTCCATCGCCGCCCAGTCCACGGGGCTGGAGAACTCGATGAACGAGTACCTCACCGGCCAGGCGGACAGCCAGTTCTTCGACCGCCTGACCTCCCTCTTCACCGGGGAGACCCTGGAGGGCGCCCAGGTGGAGCTGACCTTGGACCCCGAGCTGCAGCAGCTGGCCTATGACACCATCCCGGAGGGCACACGGGGCACGATCATCGTCACCGATGTGCAGACCGGGGACATCAAGGCGATGGTGTCCAAACCCAGCTACGACACCAATGACCTGGCCGTGCACTCGACCAGCGAGTTCCAGGAGAACATGGAGCAGCTGAACGAGGTCGAAGGGCTCAGCGCCTATCGGAACCAGGCGGTGTTCAACACGATCGCCCCGGGCTCGACCTTCAAGCTGATCGACCTGGCGGCGATGCTGGACTCCGGCGACTATGACGCGGACACGGTGCTGGACAACCCCTCGGAGATCGACCTGCCGCAGTCCGACCGCACGCTGCGGAACTTCTTCGGCGGCATCTGTGAGCAGCAGTCGGAGGCGGACCTGCGCTTCATCACTGCGCAGTCCTGCAACACGCCGTTCGCCGAGGCCGCCATGGAGCTGGGCGAGGACCCCATCCGCGAGGCCGCCGAGGCCTTCGGTTGGAACCAGGACTTCGACTTCCCCCTGGAGGTCTCGCCGTCGCAGTTCCCGGAGGTGGACTCCGATGCGATGCTGGCCTACGCTCCATCGGTCAGGGCAGCGTCACCTCGACGCCGATGCAGATGAACATGGTGGCCATGGCGATCGCCAACGGCGGCACCATGATGACTCCGAACCTCATCGAGTCGGTGCGGGGAGCGGATCTGCAGATCATCGAGCAGCCTGAGCCCCAGGTCCTCCACGAGCCGATCTCGGAGGACGTAGCTGAGGAGCTCACCGAGCTGATGCTCGGACCGGTCGAGTCCGGCACCGCCTGGCGGGCCGAGTCTGACCGCTTCGACATCGCCGCGAAGACCGGCACCGCGCAGATCGACGGCACCGACCAGGTGAACTCCTGGATCACCGGCTTCGCCCCTGCCGAGGACCCGCAGTACGCGGTCACGGTGACCTATGAACGGATCGACTATGACACCGGCTCCTCCTGACGGGGCCGAACCTGCGCACGATGCTCGAGGCGGTGATCGACTGATGAGACCAGCTGTGGGCATCCTGATGGGCGACCGCTACAAGCTGACCGAGCGGATCGCCATCGGCGGCATGGGTGAGGTGTGGAAGGCCTCCGACGAGGTCCTCGGCCGCACCGTGGCGATCAAGATCCTCAAGGAGGAGTACACCGGGGACGAGGCGTTCCTGCGGCGGTTCCGCGCCGAGGCGCGGCACACGGCCCTGCTGAACCACCCCGGGATCGCCGACATCTACGACTACGGCGAGCAGGCCGGCTCCGGGTACCTGGTCATGGAGCTGGTGCCCGGCCGTCCGTTGTCGGTGCTGCTGGAGAAGGACCGGACCCTGTCCTGGGAGAAGACGCTGTCGATCATCGCCCAGACGGCCCGCGCCCTGCAGGTGGCCCATGACCAGGGACTGGTGCACCGGGACGTGAAGCCGGGGAACCTGCTGATCACGCCCACCCGCCGGGTGAAGATCACGGACTTCGGGATCGCCCGCCTGGCGGACCAGGTCCCGCTGACCGCCACCGGTCAGGTGATGGGCACCGTCCAGTACCTCTCCCCGGAGCAGGCCACCGGCCAGCACGCCACCGGCTCCTCGGACATCTACGCGCTGGGCATCATCGGCTATGAGGCTCTGGTGGGGCACCGCCCCTTCACCGGGGAGTCGCAGATCGCGATCGCCCTGAAGCAGGTCAATGATGCGCCGCCTCCGCTGCCGGACTCCGTCCCGGAGCCGGTGCGCGCGCTGATCATGTCCATGCTGGCCAAGGACGCCGGAGACCGGCCGATGAACGCCACCAAGCTGGCCGAGGCCTCCGACGCTCTGCTCCGCCATGATCTGGACGCCGCGCTGGAGGCCGTGCCGGCCATGCGGAACCACATGACGCTGCCCTCGGAGCAGGACGACTCCACCCAGGTGATGCCCGCCGCGACCAAGCCGACCGCCGTCGTGCCTCGGGCCGACGCCGCCGGTGACGGCACGCAGAAGGTGACGCCGACCCCCGCGCTATCGGCGCGGACCCCGGAGCAGCCCCATGACGACGTCTGGGACGAGGGCCCGGGCGGCTCGGCGGGCGGCACCGGCTCAGCCGACAAGGCCGGCCGCAAGGAGCAGCGCCGACAGTCCTCCTCCGGCGGCTCCCTGACCCGCTGGCGCTGGCCGCTGGTGGTGCTGATCGCCCTGGTGCTGCTGGCGCTGTTCGGCTCCTGGGTGCTGCCGCGGCTGACCAGTGCGGAGCCGGAGCCGCAGCCGACCGTGACCGAGACGTTCACCGCCGAGGCGGAGACGGTCCAGGTGGATGAGGGTGACTTCATCGGACTCACCGTGGAGGCGGCGAGCGCGGCGCTGCAGGATCTCGCCCTCGAGGTGGAGACCCAGGAGGTCGAGTCCGCCCAGCCGGCCGGCGTGGTGGTGGCCATCGGTCCCACCGGCCAGGTCCCGGTGGGCGCCACGGTGACGCTGTCCTATTCCACCGGCAGCGAGACCGCTCCTCCCCCGGAGGACCAGCCGTCACCCGCTCCGGACACGGACGGCCCGGGCGGCGGCACGGGAGGAGACACGGACGGAGGCCCGGACGAGGGCACCGGCGGCACGGGCGAAGGCGGTGGTGACACCGGCGGCGACTCGCAGGAGACCGACGGCACCGGGACCACGGAGGAGGACTCGCCCAGCCCGGAGAGCACCCCGAGCCCTACGCCCGAGTCCCCCAGCCCCACCGATGAGGACGGGGACGAGGACGTCGACGACTCGCCCGCGCCCGCCGAGGAGGACGAGCAGGAGGGCGACCAGACCGACGACGGCGGCACGGGGGCCGCTCCCCGCCCTGAGACGGACCAGGAGGGCGGTCAGGACGCCGGGGAGGACACCGAGGACGCGGACGAGGTCGACGACGCCTCGAGCGGGGGCTCCGATGACACGACACGAACTGGACAGGCATGATGACTGAGAACGGACACCGCGTGCTCAACGGCCGCTACCGCATCGAGGCCCTGATCGGGCGCGGCGGCATGGCCGACGTGTACCTCGGTCATGATCTCTCGCTGAACCGCCAGGTGGCGGTGAAGATGCTGCGTCCGGACCTGGCCCGCGACCCGCAGTTCCAAGGGCGGTTCCGGCGTGAGGCCCAGTCCTCGGCCTCGCTGAACCACCACAACATCGTCGGCGTCTATGACACCGGCCGGGCCGACGTCGAAGACTCCCACCATGCGGAGGTCAAGACCCCCTACATCGTGATGGAGTACGTGGACGGGGTGACCCTGCGGCACATCATGCACGGCACCCCCTCCCATGAGGCAGCGGCGACGTCGACGACGAGGCCGCCACCCAGCTGCAGTCTCCGGCCGCGGACCGCACGGTGGCCGACGGGACCCGCCCGGAGGAGCATTCGGACCCAGATGTCCTGGCCCTGGGTGACACGGGCCGCACCGAGGCGCAGGAGCATGGCCCGGCGGCCGACGTCGGGGAGCCGCTGCGTCGGAAGATCGATGAGGCGCTGGGCAGACCCGTGCCGGAGCCTGAGGCCGCCGAGTATCTGGACGGCATCCTGGGGGCTTTGAGCTACAGCCATGAGAAGGGCATCGTCCACCGGGACATCAAGCCTTCCAATGTGATGGTGGCGCAGAACGGCGCCGTGAAGGTCATGGACTTCGGGATCGCGCGCGCCCTGGCGGATTCGGCGTCGACGATGACGCAGACCTCCGCCGTGGTGGGCACGGCCCAGTACCTGTCCCCGGAGCAGGCCCGCGGCGAGGTCGTGGATCACCGCAGCGACCTGTATTCGGCCGGCTGTGTGCTCTTCGAACTGCTGACCAACCGGCCCCCGTTCCAGGGCGAGTCGCCGGTGTCGGTGGCGTACCAGCATGTGCGGGAGGATCCGCCGCTGGTCTCTGACCTGAACCCTCAGGTCTCCCCGGCGATGGAGTCCGTGGTGGCCAAGGCCCTGGTGAAGGACCCTGCCGAGCGGTTCCAGAACGCCGATGAGTTCTCCGCCGCGGTCAAGGATGCCCTGCACGGGGTGCCGGTGGAGGACGCCACCCAGGCGATCCCGGCTGTCAGCAACGGCCGTGGCTTTGACGAGGTCGTCGGCGCCGGGGCTGCAGGGCTGGGCACACCGCTGTCGGCCCGGACCCCGGAGGACCCGGACCTGTACGCGGAGTACGAGGAGGATGTGGAGGAGCCGCGCCGCCGTCGGCGGTTCGCCTGGCTGTGGGTGGTGCTGCTCATCGCCTTGGTGGCCGGCGGCACGTGGGCTCTGGTGCGCATGCTCGACACCCAGGAGCTGATGGTCCCTGAGGTGGAGGGCCTGAGCCGTGCGGAGGCCCTGGAGGAGCTGGCGAACGCGAACCTCGAACCCGCAGAGATCGAATCCGTGCCGGATCAGGACGTCGAGGTCGACCACGCGATCGGCACGGAGCCGGAAGCCGGGGAGCGCGTGGAACCCGGGGACGAGCTGGTGCTGTACCTCTCCTCCGGGCCGGACGGAGTCGTGATCCCGGACGGCATGCAGGGCGAGACGGAGGAGACGGTCCGGGCCGAGCTGGAGGCCCTGGGTCTGGAGGTCGGTGACGTCTCCGAGGAGGACCATCCGACGGTGGGCGCCGGCGAGCTGGTCTCCACGGACCCGGAGGCCGGCACCACCGTGGAGGCCGGCTCCACCGTGGACCTCACCGTGGCCAGCGGACTGTACCCGGTGCCCGACGTGGCGCTGCTCTCCACTTCGGAGGCGCGCTCCGAACTGGAGCAGGCAGGGTTCACGGTCACGGACTCCACAGTGGACTGGGAGACCTCCGAGTACGACCCCGGCACTGTCGGCGGCACCTTCTTCGACGGCAGTCTGATGGCTCCCGGCACCCCCATCCCGCAGGGTGCGACCGTCTCACTGTCGGTGGCCGTCGCGCCTGAGCCGGTGGAGACTCCGGAACCGGAGGAGCCGCGGGACCCGGAGGACGAGGATGAGGACGGCGAGGACTCTGAGGACGACACCGACGGCGAAGACTCCGACGACGAGGACGAGCCGGAGGACGAAGAGTCACCGACCGACGAGCCCACGGAGGATGAGGACGACGGTGACGACTCCGACGACGACTCTGACAATGACTCCGACAATGACTCTGACAATGGCAACAACGGCAACGGGAACAATGGAAACGGGAACGGCAACAACGGCGGAGGCGACTCCGACGACGAGTGAGCCGATGCGGCGGACCAGTCGGCACCAGGCGCTGCCGGTCGCTCGCAGTTGGTGAGGCCCGCCGCGAGCTTGTCCGGCCTCACAGCCGGCGGCCAGGGCACACTATGACTCGTCGAGCTCAATCGTCCCAGTTGGCCTCCTGGGCCTCATCCATCGACTCATCATCAGAATGCCGGGTCCAGAAAGGGCCTTAATGTCGGCATCGGGGTGCCGTTGCTCGATCACGAACACGCGCCCGTGCTCCTCACGACCTCCAGCCACCCGCAGTACAGGATCACGGTCTTCCTGATAAGTCTCCTGGAGCCCCCTGTTCGGCGTCAGCCCAATCTCCTCAAGCACCGCCAACGCCTTATTCACCGTCTCCTGACTCGGCTCAACCCCAGAGAAGTCATACGAAATCTCAAAAAAGTAATGACCCACAGCTCGAGTACTAGGGTCCGGAATTCCCGACACAGCCAAGTACTCCTGAAGATCCCACGGCTCTCCATGAATCTGAGGCAGCACGTCTTCGCCGAAGTGATCGACCATGACCTCATTGACGAGCTTGATCTCCTCGACCTGCTCCTCATAGGTCTGGCCCTCACTCCAGTTCACCACGATCTCCCCACCATCGGGCCGCTCTACAGAGACTTCATCGGGAGGATCCGCACAACCTGCAACGCCAACCATCAGGAGCACCGCGACCGTCCGGCCAACTCCCCCACGCAACACCGACACCGAAGCTCACCACCAACCCAGAATCTGTGACCACCCTGGCCTAGTCAGACGAGTCGTCATCGAACGGATCATCAATATCCTCCAACTGCCGAGGATTATCAACATCGAACTCTTCTTCGCGCTCCCGGCGATTCTTATCAATCACCCGCTCGTACGCTTCCCGCATACTCGGATCATCCGACAACCGGGTTTGGTAATGGGAGCGGAAAGCATCGCCTTCTGCCGTGCTCGCAATGAGGAAACCGCGCCCTTCCGCCAACCCAGCACCGTAGAAGATCTTCTCGTACTGAGAGATCCCCTGCGTGTTGCCTGGATTCTCGCTCAACCCCAGGCGTTCCGCGATCTCCTCCGCCACCTCGTAGGTCTCCTCCAGATCATCGAACGGCACATCGAACCCCACCCGCTGCCGGAAGACACCATCTCCCTCAGGACCCGGAGCCGATTCAGCTTCATGGAGCTCCGCGCTCCAGGGCTCACCATCAATGGTCGCCACGTCGTCCCCGAAGTACTCCCGCATCACCTCCACCACGATCTCCAGCTCAGCCATCTGCTCCTGATGGGTCAATCCACCCTCGATATCTATCAACCCCTCACCAGCAGTGCCCTCAGCCCCCGGGGTTCCCTCGCCGTTTTGGCCGCTCATCGGTTCCTCAGCACCTCCATGCCCTTCGTTGCCCTCACCGCCCGGCTCCTCACCAGGCCCGCCGCAGCTAGCCAAGAGCAGGCCGGTGACCAGCACCCCGACAGACAACCACCGGCCACGGCCCGTCGAAGGAACGCGCACAGCACTCTGGGCCGACCGCCGCATACCCATATCCTGCATCAGTCCTCTCTCCTCGGGCCGGTCAGATGATGGTGTCACGCTGGTGGGTCACGGCCTGGAGACGGTCCTCCAGCTGCCAGAGCACCAGATGGGCGGGGGTCCGGGAGAGCACCTGATACTCGGGGGCCTGCCCCTCGTGCCCCAACGGCATGACCGCATAGGGGCCGGCTGCCCCGGCGCAGACATACTCCACGGGCTCTGCATGCCAGCCCTGGGAGGCCATCCGCACCGTCCAGTGCCACCAGGGCTGCTCCCACAGCCTCCGCATGGCGGGGTTGGCCTCTTCCGGCACCGGCGCCGTGCCACCCTCCGCTCGGTCAGTGAAGGTGCTGGTGGGCACCAGCACAGGAAGCGCGTGCAGGTTCCAGGACGGCGCCGCCCCGGTCCATTCGAGGATTCGGTGGCTCACTTCGTCCGTCGGCAGCACCTCCACCCAGTAGTGATCCGGGGCGGGGGATACGGGGTCCACGTGGTGGCCACCGGCACCCGGTGGAACGAGGTGCGCATCGCCCAGCAGGGATTCTTCGGGACCCGCCTGGAGCTGCGGCTCTCCGAACCGGCGGAGTCCTCCCATGGGCGCAAGACGGCCGCGAAGGTCCCGGAAGACCGCCCGGGGCGGGGACTGAACCACGACCAGCTGCTGGGCCAGATCGCCCTGCCGCGGCTGGACGGGCAGGCAGACGCCGCCACGCTCAACGCCGGAGTCCGGGACGCCGTCGAACGTCTCACCGAGGTCTCGCCCGAGCGCACCCCGCGGCGGGTGCGCCTGCTCCCCTCGCTGCTGCGGCCGGAGGACGTGCCGGCCCCTGCCCACCAAGGGGTGGTGCCGTTCGGCCTGCTCGAGCGCGATCTCAGCGCCACGATGCTGGATCTCACCGGCCAGGATCGCCACCTGCTGATCCTCGGCGACGAACAGGCCGGCAAGACCTCCGCCCTGCGGCACATCATGCTGACTCTCGTCGAGCAGCACACCGAGGACGAGATCGTCTTCGCCGTCTACGACCCGCGCAAGGGACTGCGGGGGGTGATCCCGGACAGTCACCTGGGCGGGTACGCCCCCTCGGCCGCGCTGGCCCAGGGGCTGACGTCCTCCGTGGTGCAGGAGCTGCGCACCCGAGTGCCGCAGGACCCTCTGGCCCCCGCGCCGGAGACCTTCCAGGGCCCCCGGATCGTGCTGATCGTCGACGACTATGACGTGCTGACCGCCGGCGGAAGCTCCCCGCTGCGGGAGTTCGCCGAGTTCCTGCCCATGGGTGCGGAGATCGGCCTGCACGCCTTCGTGTCCCGCAAAGTCCGCGGCGCCTCCCGGGGACTGTTCGAGCCCTTCACCGGCGCCATGCGCGAGGCCGGCGGGGCCACGTTCATCATGGACGGGGACCGGTCCGAGGGGACGCTGGTCAACGGCGTCAGACCGCGCCGTCGTCGACGGGGACCGGATCAATCTGTACATGCTCCAGGAGGAGACTCGCCAGGCCTATATGGAGATCGCCGCGGCGATCATCTCCACCTACCGGTGAGGCTCTCCGGCTCCGCCGTTCAGCGGATCGGGTTGAGCCGGGCGGCCTTCTCCGCGGCGCCCTGCTGACCCAGTGACTCCAACCAGTTGCCCAGCATCCGGTAGCCGCCTTCGGTGAGCACCGACTCCGGGTGGTACTGCATGCCCCACAGGGGCGCCGTCCGGTGGGCCAGGCCCATGATGACGCCGTCGTCGGTGGTGGCGGTGACCTCCAGGACCTCCGGCACGGAGTCCGGGGAGACCACCAGCGAGTGGTAGCGGGTCGCCACGAAGGTCTCCGGCAGCCCGGCGAAGGACTCATGCCCGGTGTGGGTGACCTCGCTGGTCTTGCCGTGCATGAGCTGCTCGGCATGGGTGACGGTGCCGCCGAAAGCCTCACCCAGACCCTGGTGGCCCAGGCACACCCCCAGCAGCGGTGTGCTCGCCTCGGCGCACCAGCGGGTGAGGGCGATGGAGACGCCGGCCTCGTGCGGGGCGCCCGGCCCCGGCGAGATCAGCACGCCGTCGTGGTCCCCGGCGAGGGCGATCGCCTCAGCCTCGGTGAGGTCGTCGTTGCGGATCACGGTGGTCTGCGCCTCCAGCTCCCGCAGATAGCCGACCAGCGTGTAGACGAAGCTGTCGTAGTTGTCGACCACCAGGATCTTGGCGCGGAAGGCGGCCGCAGCCTCGGAGTTCTCAGTCATCGCGCACCATGCTAGCCGTCCTGGATGGTCGAGTCGTTGAGCGGGCTGTACTGATCCACCCAGGGGAACACCACTTCCATCAGCAACAGCACGACGGCGGCCAACAGCACCAGCGTCTGGATGATCTTCAGCCACAGCGGGCCGGGAAGATGCCGGAAGATCCATGCGTACATCTCAGCGTGCCTCCTGTGAGCTCAGATCGCCGAAGGGACCATCGGCCTGCATCTGCCGTTCCACAGTGTCGGCCACCGCAGACGGCGGCCCGTCGGACAGCGGTGCGTAGTCCACCAGTTCGGCGTGGGTGATCATCCGCTCCAGGGTCGTGTACGGCGGGTGGCAGGTGGTCAGAGTGAGCGTCGAGCCCTCCGCCTCCGCCTCGAGGTCTCCGGGCACCGGGGCCAGCACATCGGACTGGTTCGGCTGGACGATGTAGGTCTCGGTGACGGAGTAGATGTACCAGCCGTCCGGAGACTGGACGTAGATGAGGTCTCCGACGGCGAACTTGTCCTGGTTCCACAGGATGTTGCCGTAGGTCTGACGGTGGCCCGCCAGCGCGAAGTTTCCGGGCTCACCGGGCAGCTGCGTGGAGGAGTAATGTCCCAGGCCAGCCCGGTTCAGCGACTCCGGCCCCACCCCGGGCACCACCGGCGCGGCCCAGTCGGCGCCGAGCCGCGGCGCATAGACCATCGCCATGACGCCCCCCTGGTCAGCGAAGTTCGCTGTGTGGTCGGGGCCCGGGACGACCAGGTCCTCCAGCTCGACCCCGCCGCGGGACTCTTCGCCGTCACCGCCGTTGCCGTTCCCGTCACCGTTGGCGTCGCCGTTGCTGTCGCCCGGGTTCTCCAGCGCCTCGATGTTGGAGAACAGCTCCTGGGTGGCCTCGTTGCGCTCCCGATCCGCCTCCAGGCCTGTCCACCACAGCTCCCAGACCAGGAAGAGGATCCCGAGCACGCCGAGGGTGATGAACAGTTCCCCCACACCCCCGAGGATCCGTGAGCCGACGGATCGGCGCACCGGAGCCGCGGCCGCGGACCGGCGTGCATGACGCGGCCGGGACGGCGGCAGAGGGTGAGTCGGCATGGACGTGCTGTCCTCTCCTGTCGAGCGGGAAGGGCCGGGCCCGTCGTGGAGCCCGCAGACCCGATAGAATGACGCGCAGACCACATGACCCCCACACCGGTGGGGGACAGAGTCAGGATACCGAAGTCGACCAGGGTGTCGCGGCTCCACGCGACGAGCGCGCCCCCGGAAGGATCATCTCACCGTGCCAGAGTCGAAGAACCGCAAGAAGAGCGGCAAGCGCAGCAGGAAGAACCGCGGCGGCCCCGCCGACGCCGTCGCGTCCAGCTCCCCGCTGGACGACTCGGATCCCTTCGCCGAGGACCTCGAGGACCTGAAGGACGAGACCCTTCCCCTGTGGTACCGGGCCACCATGATCGGACTGATGATCCTGGGGCTGCTGTGGCTCATCGTCTGGTACATCAGCCAGGGTCTGGCGCCCATCGCCGCCGCTGGGGGTTGGAACGTCATCATCGGCTTCGGCATCGCCATGGTCGGGTTCCTGATGACGATGCGCTGGCGCTGACAGCCCACGCAGCGGAGCCCGCTGACAGAGGAGGGCCCTCCGATCGTAGGATCGGAGGGCCCTCCTCTGTCTGACTTTCTCAGCGAGCGGCTCAGGTGGCCGGCTTCGGCTGCGGCACGCCGCCGGACGCCGAAGCGCCCTTCTCGCCGTCCTTGGTGACGCTCTCCGCCGGCTGGGCCGGCTTGGCTCCGGACGTCGAGGCATCGGCCGCTGACGGCTTGGCCGAAGGGGCAGCCGAGGAGGAGGCCTGCGGCGTCGCGTCGGCGTTCGTCTCCGCCTGAGCGGCCGGCTTCGACGAGGACGCCGGGGTGCCGCCGGAGATCGGCTCCGGCTTCTTCCACGGGTCCTCCACCGGCTGCGAGGCACGCCACGCGGCCACGCCGGCGGTGACACCGGCGGCGACGAGCCCGAAGACCAGCAGGCCCTTGCGGCGGCTCTTCGACTTCTGCTGCTTCTTCAGCGCCTTGGCCGTCTGCTTGGCGTACTTCTCGGAGGTCTTCCGCAGCTTCTTGACGACCTTCTTGTCTCCGGTGGCCTTCACCAGCGCCTTCTCGACGCGCGGGTCCACCTCCGCCTTGTGGATCAGCTTCGCCGTACGGTCCGCATAGCCGCCCAGCTTGGCCGAGGCCGCCGGGACGTAGTCCTCGGAGAGCTGACGCTTGGCATCCGAGTACTTGGCGTAGACCTTGTCCACCTCGGCCTTCGCCTGCGGGGGAAGCTTGTCGTACTGGGACTCGAGACCCACCGAGGCCTTCGAGGCGAGCCCCCGGGCCCGATCTGCGGCCACTGCGGCGTTGGCCTCCACCGACCGGAGAGCGCGCGCCGAGGCATCCTGAACCTTCGGAGCGTTCTTCCGGTACGTGGTCTCGGCCCAGTCCGCGGCGGCGCCCAGCTTCGGGGCAGACCAGTCGCGTGCCGTCTCGACGCCGGCGAGCACCTTGTGCTCCCAGGTGTGGCTCGGTTTCTTCTTCTTACCGAACATGCATGTCCTCCGAATCAGGATCGGTGTGCTGCCCTCAGCTTACGACCTTCAGCCCCTGTCCTGCTATGACGTGAGCCGATGCGTCGGCGGACGTCGCACGACGTCGCCGGCGGGCGGCCTGTCAGCCTCGGGTGAGACAATGGCGCCCATGAGCGCTATCGCAACGCATAAGGCAACCATCCGCACCAACGCCGGTGAGATCCGTGTGGACCTCTACGGCCACCACGCCCCGAAGACCGTGGAGAACTTCGTGGGGCTCGCCACCGGTGAGATCACGTGGAAGCACCCGGAGACCGGTGAGGAGAAGGTCGGCACTCCGCTGTATGACGGCACCGTCTTCCACCGCATCATCGCAGACTTCATGATCCAGGGAGGAGACCCGCTCGGTCTCGGCGTGGGAGGCCCCGGCTACCAGTTCGAGGACGAGATCCACCCGGAGCTGGACTTCACCTCCCCCTACAAGCTGGCCATGGCCAACGCCGGCCCCGGCACCAACGGCTCCCAGTTCTTCATCACCTCGGTGCCCACCACCTGGCTACAGGGCAAGCACACCATCTTCGGCGAGGTGGCGGACGAGGACTCCCAGAAGGTCGTGGACGAGCTGAACAAGGTCGCCACCGACATGCGTGACCGTCCGAAGCAGGACGTCGTCGTCGAGACCATCGCGATCGAGAAGGTCTGACCTCCGCCCGTGTCAGCTGAGCACTCGCACACCGGGGCGGCCCGACCCGCCCCGGTGTGCCCGCGCCACCCGGACCAGCCCACGCATCTGCGCTGCCAGCGCTGCGATCGTCCGGCCTGCCCCCAGTGCCTCCACCAGGCACCGGTCGGGTTCCACTGCACCGACTGCGTCGCGCAGGCTCGTGCGGCCCGGCCTTCACCGCGGACCCGCTTCGGCGCCGTCGCGCGCCCCGACCGGGCCCCGCTGGTGACCTACGGGGTGATCGGCGTATGTGTGGTGATGTACCTGCTGCAGTGGCTGACCGGCAGCGTGCTGACCCAGGCGCTGTGGTACGCCCCGCTGCACACCTCCAGCTGGGTCTTCGAACCGTGGCGGATGCTGACCTCCGCCCTGCTGCATTCACCCTCCTCGGCGATGCACATCCTCTTCAACATGGTGGCCCTGTGGATGTTCGGGCGGGTCATCGAGCCGGCAGTGGGCGCCTGGCGCTACGGGCTGCTGCTGCTGCTCTCCGCCCTCGGCGGCTCTGTGGCGGTGCTGTTCCTGACCCCGGCCACCACACCCACCGTCGGTGCCTCGGGCGCCGTCTTCGGACTCTTCGGCGCCATGTTCATCCTGCTGCGCTCCTCCGGCGCCCAGACCGGCGGTCTGCTGGTCCTCATCGGCATCAATGCGGTCATCAGCTTCGTCGTGCCCAACATCTCCTGGCAGGGCCACCTGGGCGGTCTCCTCACGGGCGTCATCTGCGCCGTGGTCATCGCCCGTGTGCCCCGCGGACCCCGTCGCAGCCTGTGGCAGGGACTCGGCCTGGCCGGCGTCGCAGGCGTGCTGGTCGCGCTCACCGCCGTCGGCATCCCGCTGGTCACCCCGGCGTGACGGGGCTCTCCTCTCATTCCCCCTGGTCAGAGGCGTGGCCCATGGTGCACAGCCTGTGCAGTGTTCTCTCCACACCCTCACCTCCATCACCCCGCATGGGGGTTCTCCACAGCCGTTATCCACAGTGTGGAGAAGTTACATGACTGTGTTTCCCCAGTTCAGGGAGTTTTCCCCAGCAGCCTGTGGATTGTGGAGGATTCTGTGGAGATACCTGTGCAGGACCTGTGCACGGGTTCGGTTCGGGGGCCTTCCACCGGGGATAGGGTGAGTCCATGACCCGAGACTTCCGTCAGATCGATGTGTTCAGCACCGGCCCCTTCACGGGGAACCCGTTGGCGGTGGTCGCCGCCGCGGAGGACCTGGACGAGCAGACCATGCGGGCCATCTCCGCCTGGACGAACCTCTCCGAATGCACGTTCCTTCTGCCGCCCACCACCGAGGAGGCGGACTATCGTGTGCGGATCTTCAGCCTGGACACCGAGCTGCCCTTCGCCGGGCACCCCACACTGGGGACCGCGCGGGCCTGGCTGGACATGGGCGGGACGCCCCAGAGGTCCGACGTGATCGTCCAGGAGTGTGCTGCGGGCCTGATCCGGGTGCGCCCTGACGGTGATCGGCTCGCGTTCGCCGCTCCGCCGCGGCTGCGCACCGGTCCGGTGGAGCCGGGACTGCTCGAGCAGGTCCGGGCCGTGCTGGGCGTCGAGCGTGCCCAGATGGTGGACGCGGCTTGGGCGGACAACGGACCTGGGTGGATCGCGGTGCTGCTGGACAGCGCATCGACCGTGCTCAGTCTCCGCCCGGTCCTCGCACGGGGCGGGCTGGAGGACCTCAAGGTCGGTGTCGTGGGTCCCTGGGGACCCGGGGGCGAGGCCGACGTGGAGGTCCGAGGCTTCTTCTCCGAGGGTCTGGCACTGCCGGAGGACCCCGTCACCGGAAGCCTCAACGCCTCGATCGCGCAGTGGCTGACGGAGACGGAACGGATCAGCGCGCCCTATGTGGCGGCCCAGGGCACGGTGCTGGGGCGGCGGGGACGAGTCCACGTCACAGGCGACGACGCCGGAGACCTGTGGATCGGCGGTCAGGCTGAAGTCTCCATCCGCGGCACAGTGGAGGTCTGAGCCGGTTCAGTCCTGCTCCTCGAGGTCGAGGTCATCGTCGAGGTCATCAAGGTCGATGTCACGTCCGTCCTCGTCTTCATCGAGGCCCCGGGTGAACTCACTGTCCTCGGGCACCCCGTCGATCCCCTCGCGCTCCTCCGGGACGTCGGCACGGGTGGAGGTGAAGTCGCGCGGCCCCATCGTGAAGCTCTGCCAGTGCAGCTCCATCGGGGACTGGTCCTCGTCCCGCGGGACGTGGTGGTAGCCGACCGCCACCCAGGAGACGACATCGTCGAGGGTCCCGGAGTCGTCCTCGACGTAGTCCTGGACCGATCGCCCGCAGCCGCCCCGGTTCCGGGTGGCGAAGACCTGACACTCGTCGTGGTTGGTGAAGGCGACGTCATAGCCCACGTCCTCCCCGTGATGGTGTTCGTCATGCACGAAGGTGAAGCTGTCGGAGACTCCCAGATTGATCTCGTAGGACACGGGGTGATCGTTGGCGTTGAGGAGGTCCGGCGCCATCACCCGCCACCAGCGGCGGTCGTCCCCCTCGTGGAGGGAAGGCTCATCGATGCGGGTCAGGGAGCCCTCCACGATGGGTGACTGGGAGCCCATCTCTCCGGTGGGCTCGGCGTCGTACTGTTCGACCACCATGTCCTCGTCTTCTCCGAGTCCCCAGTGGATCCTCCAGACCACATTGTGGGAATGGCTGGCCGCGTAGTCGGCGTCGCCGTCGCCGATGGGCCACCCATGCTCCTCATCGGTGTAGTCGACCGGAGAGAGATCTCCGGTGGCGCCCAGCGCCGGACGGATGGAGCCGTCGGAACCGAAGGTGTACTCACTGATGTACTCGTACCAGCCCACTTTGGAGATCGTCGAGAGTCGCCATTCGTCGCCGCGGGCGACGGTGAGCTGGCCGTCGGCATGGGACCGGTACGCGAGCCCGGAGTCCTGGGTCTCAGAGCACAGCACCTCCCGTTCGGGCGTGCTGCCGTGCTCCCCGTCCCCGATGTTGGGGATCTCCAGGCCCAGACGTTCCCCGGTGCATTCGTCCTCGGTGAGCGTGTGCATCCGCATCCCGCCGAAGCCGGCTTCGGTGATGTCCGAGGTGAGCCGTTCGCCGTCGTCGTAGGGGACCTCCATCTGCGCCAGGGTCATCTCCTGGATGAGCCGGACGGGGTCCCTGTCGGCCGGGGCGAAGTGGACGTCGCTGAGCACCATGCCCCGTTTGGGGTCGACGGAGAAGCACATGGACCACGCCGAGCCGGAGGACATGATCTGCCCCAGAGGGAGAGCACCCTCCGCACAATCCAGGTGGGAGGTGTCGGGCTCCCCGGCGACATCGGCACCGGCCTGCGCGGTGGGGGCGATCTCCTCCTCCCCCGTGTTCGCGCAGCCCGTGAGGAGGAGCGCGACACCGAGGACACCTGCCATACCGGTCAGCATGGCTCGGGGGGTGCGAGAGAGACGGGGAAGAGGGAGAGACATGGGCTCGGGATCGACCTCTCGATTTCGACACGGGGACAGAAGATCTGCTCCTAGTGTGCCCGCCACCGTGCTCTGGGCACACATGAGCGGATGGCTGCACCGTCCCGGGTAGGGACGATGCAGCCATCCGCGTCAGGGTCTCAGCTGATCACTCAGCCGAGGAGCGGTGGTTCCGCTTCGCGAAGACCACAGCTGCGGTGCCCAGCAGCAGGGCGAGTGCGGCGAGAGCCGCCAGCATGCCGCCGTCAACACCGGTGCGGGCCAGATCCGAGCCGGGCTTGCCACCCGGTCCGGTCTTCTTCCCGTCGTCACCAGCCGGGTCGGCAGTGCCGGTGCCCGTGCCGTCGCCGGCGCCGTCCTCAGCGCCGTCGTCGGTCCCGGTCTCACCGTTGCCGGCCGCGGCATCCTCCACCACCTGGAAGGTGATGGACTGCTCCGGGTAGTCCTCCGCGGTGACCGAGAAGGTGTGGGTACCCAGCTCAGCCTCCTCGGGGATGTCCCAGACGAAGGTGACGGTGCCGTCCTCATCGGCGACCTCGGTGCCGAGCTCCAGGGTCGGGGTGGAGTTCATGAAGCCCTCCACCTCGGTGCCGGGCTCGTAGCCGTGGGCGTAGCCGATCTGCGTGTCACCGTGAGTGAGCACAGGGTGCTCGATCTCGATGCTCAGGACGATCATGTCAGCGACGTCGTTGACCTTGAACACGCTCGTGGCGCTGATGTCCGGGTCGTTGTCGTCGGTGACGGTGACCACCTTGATGCACGGCACGGTGTCCGCCGGGACCGTCCAGATGATGGTGAAGGTTCCGTCCTCGCCGACCTCGACACCATCGATGGTGCCGATGACGTTGCCGTCGACGTCGGTGATCTCCACCGTGACCGTGGTGCCCGGAGTGAAGCCCTCACCGCTGACGGTGATGTCCTCGCCCGGGTTCACGGCCTGCGGGTCGACCGAAACCGTCGGGTCCTCGGAGTCTCCCTCGGCATCCGTGACGGCCACGGCAGTGGCGTCCCAGATGCTCGGGTCGTCCTCGTCGGTGCCGAAGATGAACAGCGCGCCGGAGGCGACGTTGCTCGTCACGGTCCAGGTGATGGTGAAGGTGCCGTCCTGGCCCACGCTGACGCCCTCCACGGAGTCGTAGACGTTGCCGTCCACGTCCGAGAAGTCGACGACCACGGTGGAACCGGGGACGTAGCCTTCACCGGTGACGGTGAGGTCCTCGCCGATGGCCACCACAGTCGGGTCGGCTGCGATGGTCGGGTCGACGACGACGCCGTCCTCGTCGGTGACGGTGACGGTGTCGGATGCGGTGACATCCGGGTCCTCGTCATCGGTGGCGGTGACCGTCAGCTCACCAGGCTCGGTGCCTTCCGGAACCGTCCACTCCACGGTGAAGGTGCCGTCGTCTCCGACCTCGACGCCTTCGATCGTGTCGATCACGTTGCCGTCAGCATCGGTGATGTCCACCGTGACCGTGGAACCAGGGGTGAAGCCCTGACCCTCGACCGTGATGTCCTCACCCGGGGCGACCTCGTCCGGGTGGACGATGATGCCCGGCTGCACGACCCCATCCTCATCAGTGACCGTGAGATGCTCCGTGGCCGTGACCTCGGGGTCCTCATCATCAGTGACCGTGATCGGCAGAATGCCCGGCT
>NZ_MDSS02000005.1 GCF_001758425.2 Nesterenkonia sp. PF2B19
GGGCGGGCTCAGCCGGCGTCGTCCGGCGCGTGGGCACGGCCGGACGGCGTGCTGTCCTGGGCCGTGCAGTCCTGGATCTCCAGAGGCCGGTGACCATGGCGCAGCAGCGCCTCGCGGAGCTCGACGCGATCGTCGATCGGTCGGTGGTCGCCGTCGAAGTCCTGGTGGATCTCATGGCCGCGCCCGGCCAGGATCACCGTGTCCCGCGGCGACGCCGAGGCCACGGCCCGTTCGATCGCCTCGGCCCGCGGCCAGATCTCCTCCAGAACAGTGGTCAGCCCACCGGACTCCACGGCCTCACGGGCCCCCGCCATGACGTCGTCCCGGATCTGTGCCGGGTCCTCGCCGTGGGGGTCGTCGTCGCTGACGATGACATGATCGGCCATGCGGACGGCGATCGCACCCATGGTGGGACGCTTCGAACGGTCCCGATCGCCCGCGGCGCCGATGACCAGAATGATCCGGCCCTCCCCCTTCGTGGCGGCCACTGCGTCAAGGGTGCGGATCATCGCATCCGGGTTGTGGGCGAAGTCCACGATCGCCGCCGGCGACTCGCAGATGACCTGCATCCGGCCCGGCACGGAGATGGTGAACGGGTCCGATTCAAGGGCGTCGACGACCTCCTCGCGGGTGAAGGGCACATCCGGAGCCTCAAGGACCATGACAGCCGCCAGTGCGGCGTTGGAGACGTTGAAGAGTCCCGGCAGGCCGGTACGGGTTCTGATGCGTGCCCCGCTGCGGGCGTGATGGAGGGTGAAGCGATGCCCCATGCCGTCGGGCGCGACGTCGACCACCTCCCAGTCCACCTCCGCGGCCTGGCCCGCCGTGGCCAGGGTGACGACCCGGCCGGTGGCCACCGAGGCCATCTGATGGCCCCACGGGTCGTCCACCGTGATCACGGACGTCCTCGTCCTGCGGCGGGTGAACAGCTCGGCCTTGGTGGCGAAATACTCCTCCATGGACCCGTGCAGGTCCAGGTGGTCCTGGGTGAGGTTCGTGAAGCCGGCGACGTCGTAGTGGAGCCCCGCCGTGCGCCGATAGCTGATCGCATGGGAGGAGACCTCCATGGCGGCCGCGGCGACGTCACGCTCCCGGAAGAGCGCCATGAGGCTGTGCAGCTGCACCGCCTCCGGCGTGGTCAGCTGCGAGGGGATCGTCTCCTGGCCAGCACTGATCTCGATGGTGCCGATGAGCCGGTGCGCCGTCCTCGCCTCCCGTGCAGCGTATCGAGCAGGGAGCGCAGGAAGTACGTGGTGGTGGTCTTCCCGTTCGTTCCGGTCACACCGAACAGGGACGGCCCCGAGTCCTGCGTGTTTCCGTAGATCACCGCGGCGGCGGGGCCCGCGGCCTGGCGGACGTCCTCCACCTGCAGCACCGGGAGCCGATACCCGACCTGCTCACGCACCTTGTCCGCGCCGGCGGCGTCGGTCAGCACGGCCGTCGCCCCGGCCTCCACCGCCTGACGGATGAAGTCCGCGCCGTGGGCGCGGGCGCCGCTGACGGCGACGAAGAGGTCACCTTCCCCCACGGCGTGGGGATTCATCGCCGCACCCGTGAGCAGCGTCTCGTGCTCGCGCCGACCCACCGGAGTCAGCAGCGGCTCATGGCCCGTCGCCTGAAGTTCCTCGGCCAGTCGACCCACCGTGGTTCCCGCCACGTGGCGGGGCCTGAACACGCTGTCCTGCTCCGCGACGGAGAGCGGGGTGTGTGAGCTGGGCATCGGGCCTCTCGTTCCGGTCGGTCGATGATCATGGGGGATGAGGGGTGGTTCCGCCTGTGGGCCGGACCGTTGAAAGTTGTATCACGGCTCGGCGCCGACGGCCTCGCCGGCACGATGCGATATGCATGACACCCGCCGTGATGCCCCGTCAGCGCCCTGCAGGGGGACGCAGGCGCCGTCGGACCGAGTCACCATGGCCGGTCCTGGTCGTCACCGGTGAAGGCGTCGTAGGACTCCGACTCCTCGCCCGACGGCGGGACGTTCCGCGTGCTCAGGACGTGGGACATCACCTCGGAGAACGTGTCCACCACGGTCCAATCCCGCCATTCGCCCTGGGGCCGATGCACTGTGACGGCCACCAGATACTGCGGGTCGTCCAACGGGGCGACCCCGATGAAGGACGTCGTATGCCCGTCGAAGCCGCCGCCCTCTCCGGCCGCCTGCCCGGTACCGGTCTTCCCGCCCACACGATAGCCCGGGATCTGGGCGCCCGTGGCGGTCCCGTGGTCCACCACGCCCTCCATCAGCTTGAGCATCTCCTGCGAGGTCTCCGAGGAGAAGATCCTCTCCGAACCGCTCTCGACGGGGTGCTCGGATCCGTCCGGATCGATGTAGGCGTCGATGAGCTGGGGGTCCACGCGGACGCCGTCGTTGGCGAAGGTCTGGAACTGACTGATGTTGTGCAGGACCGTCGTCGTGTACCCCTGGCCGAACTGGGTCGTGAAGGGCTGCCTGGCGTCCCACTCCTCCGGGGAGCGCAGAACCGACGTCGCGGACGAGGTCAGGCCGACGTCGATGTCCTCGCCGATGCCGACCCGCCGCATCCAGTCATAGCGTTCCTGCTCCGTGAGCTCGTTGCCGATCATGACCGTGCCGGTGTTGTAGGAACGGGCGAAGATGCCGGCCGCCGTCATGTCGAAGGTCTCGTGCCGCATCGAGTCATTGATCACCTGGCCGTCGAACTCCTGCCGGTTCGGCACCGTGAACGCGTCGGTGGGCGCCACCGCTCCCTCTTCGAGCGCCGCAGCGAAGGTGATCCCCTTGCCTGTGGAGCCGGGCTCGAAGTCCTGGGTCAGGGCCAGCGGTCGGCGGAACAGCTCGTCCGTGGCCCCGGGATCGGCCGGGTCCACCGTCTCGGAGTCGGCCATGGCCATGATCTCTCCGGTCCGCACGTCCATCACGGTCACATTGCCCCACAGGGCGCTGTACTCGTTGGCCTTCTGAGCGATGGCCTCCTGGGCGAACCACTGCAGGTCCTGGTCGATGGTCAGGCGCACGTCCTGCCCGTCCTCGGCCGGAATCTCCTCGAACGTGGCCGTGGGGATCCTCACCCCGTCGCCGGCGATCTCGAACGTGCGCTCACCGTCCGTGCCGGACAGCGCCGAGTCCTGGGCGAGCTCGATGCCGTCCAGCGGAGTGCCGTCGGAGCCCACGAACCCGAGGATCGATCCGGCGACGGCACCCGCAGGATAGGTCCGTTGGGAGACCGGCTCCGCGTACAGGCCAGGGATGTCCAGATCCAAGGCCCTGCTGCGTTCGTCGGGGGTCACGGACCGGGCGACCACGGAGTAGGCCCGATCTCCCTCCATGCGCTCGGCCAGGTCTTCCGGCTCCGCATCCAGGATCGAGGCCAGGTCGGAGATCGCAGTCTCCAACGGCATCGTCGTCCACAGCCCAGTGACCTCGTCCCGGACCCGGAAGTCATCGATGAGCCGCTGATCGACGACCAGGTCGTAGCGCTGGACGCTGGTCGCCAGCGTGCGCCCGTCGACGTCGAGGATCTCACCGCGCTCGGCGGGAAGGGGCACGCTGCGGAGGCGTTCGGACACGGCGGCCTGCGCATGGCCCGAGGGATCGAGCCCCTGGACGTGGAAGAGGCGCACCCCGAGGACGAGCAGCAGAGCGACGAGGGCGGCGAGTCCGATGCGCATGCGCTGGGACATGAGTCGTCCATCACGCGTGCGACGATCGTCCACGCTCTGAGTCGTCACCATCGCTGCTGCGGACCTCCGGGATCTGCTCGTCGGTCGGCGTCCGGTGAGGACGCCGGCGGGACAGACGGCCGGCCGGCTGGTCAGTCGAGGCCGGGCGCGGGGATCGTCCCGCCATTGAGCCGGTCGGGGCTGAACCCGCGTCCGTCGTCGGCGGCGGACTCGCTGTCCGCCTGCTGACCATTGTGCCCCGGGGTCGGCTGGGTCAGGGTGTTCAACGCGCCGGAGCCGAGCAAGCCGGCAGGCGCCCCGCCGGCCTCCTCTGCGACGTCCAGGGAGGGCGCGGCCTCATCTCCCGGCTGGACCGGGGTGGAGACGAAGCTCGAGGGCCGGTCGGACGAGTCGGCGGCCTCTGCGGGACCAGTGACGGTCCCGCCGTCCAGTTCGAAGGCGCCCGCTGCCGCAGGCATGACCATGCCCAGAGAGACGGCGTTGTCAGAGAGCACCTGGGGTGACTGCAGGTGCAGGACCTGCTGCTCGAGAGCCTGGTTCTGCTGGGTGAGGAGCTGGTGCTGCTGCGTGAGTTCCACCACGCGGTACTGGGTGTTGGAGACGTGGATGTTGATCGCGAGGACGACGGCGAGGGCAGCCACCATCAGAGCGATGATGCCCGCCGTGAGACCGCGGTGGCGCCGACGCACCTTGGGCAGGGCCCGCAGCGTCGGTGCTGCGGTGCCCAGAGACGACGGCTTCTCGTCCGGTGAGGGCGTCGCTGACAGTTCCCACTCGGGAACAGCCTGTGTGCTCATCGCGTGGTCCTCCTCGCCCTGATCTTCTCAGCTGATCGCAGTTTCGCGGAGGCGGCTCGCGGGTTCTCCGCCATCTCTGTGGCATCCGGGACCTCCGCGCCCCGGGTGACCGCCCGAAACGTCGGTCGGTGTTCCTCCAGCTCCACCGGGAGGCCGGGCGGCGCGGAGGACTTCGTCCGTGCGGCGACGGCCTGCTTGACCAGCCGATCCTCCAGAGAGTGGTAGCTGAGCACCACGAGGCGACCACCGAGGTCGAGCGCGTCCATGGCTCGCGGGACCGCGTCCTCGAGGACGTCGAGCTCCCGGTTGACGGCGATGCGCAGAGCCTGGAACGTCCGCTTGGCGGGGTGTCCGCCGGTCCGCTTGCTCGCGGCGGGCACCGCGGCATCGACGACGGCGGCCAGGTCACCGGTGGTCAGGAAGGGGCGCTCGGCGCGGCGCGCGACGATGCGCCCGGCGATGCGCCCGGAGAAGCGCTCCTCGCCGTACTCCTTGAGAATCCGGCGCAGCTCCGGCTCGGGGATCCGCGCCAGGAGCTCGGCGGCGGTCTCATCCGCGGAGTCCTCGGCGGCGTCCATGCGCATGTCCAGCGGGGCATCGTAGGAATAGGCGAACCCACGATCGGCCTCGTCCAGCTGCAGGGAGGAGACGCCGAGGTCGAACAGGACCCCGGCGAGACCCTCGTCGGAGCTCAGCTGCTCACGGGCGACCTCGTCCGCACGGTCGTAGACGGTACGAACGCCGCGGAACCGGTCGCCGTGGACAGCCAGGCGGTCACCGGCCAGCGCAAGCGCCTCGGTGTCGCGATCGAGACCGATGACCCGGACGTCCTCGTCGGCCGCCAGGAGCGCCTCGGTGTGCCCGCCCATGCCCAGCGTCGCGTCGATGACCACGGGCCGACGGCCGGCGGCACGGACCGCAGCCACGCCGCCGAGCAGCAGCTCGATGCAGCGGTCGCGCAGGACCGGGACGTGCCGGTCGCCGGTGGCCCGCTCAGCCATGTTCGCCTCCAGATGCCGGAGAGGATCCTTGATCCAGCTCCCCCTCCGCGCCGAGGCCGCCTGACACCGGGGAAGAGATGTCAGGATGCCTTCGGAGCGGCTGGAGAACTCGCCCAAGGACCCTCTCGCCTGTTCGTCGTTTCGCACGGTGTTCGGTCCGCTGCGGCGCCTTCGGGACGCCGTGCACCTGGACCGTGCTCCTAGAAGATTCCGGGGATCGCCTCCTCGTCGGTCGACGAGAACTCGGACTCCTTCTCCTCCAGGTAGGAGTTCCATGCCGCGCTGTCCCAGATCTCGGCACGGTCCCCCGCACCGATCACCGTGACATCACGATCGAGTCCCGCGTACTCCCGCAGCGCCGCCGGAATCGTGATGCGGCCCTGCTTGTCCGGAGCCTCGTCCGAAGCTCCGGAGAGGAACACGCGGATGTAGTCACGTGCCTGCCGAGAGGTCAGTGGGGCCTGTCGCATCTGCCGGTGCACGTTCTGGAACTCGTCCGTGCTGAACACGTAGATGCACCGCTCCTGCCCGCGGGTGAGGACCAGGCCGTCGGCCAGCTCGTCACGGTATTTCGCGGGCAGGATCAGACGACCCTTCTCGTCCATGCGCGGGGTGTAGGTGCCGAGGAACACAGCGCCCACCGCCTCACATGTCCGTGCAGTCTCGCCCTCCAGGAACCCTCTTCCCTCTGACGCCCTCCACTTTACCCCACTTTCCCCCACTTTCAACCCAATCGCCCCCACGCGTCGCCTCGACAACCCCCACCGACGGCGCCGAGCAGCCCATGAATCCTTCTGACCTGCAGTTTCGTGAGGATCTGAGCCGTGGGGCGCAGTGGAGGGAGGTGGAGGACCCTGTGCTCCCCGCACCTCCGCGGACGGGACGCAGCAGCCCGGACACGGGCTCGAGCCGGCATCTGACGCCCCGGAGACCACGGCGCGGGGGTCCTGAGACCGCGACAGTGGAGGAAAGGTGGAGGAAAGTGGAGGAGGACGGCGAAGAGCGCCGGTCACCGGGACGGGACACGGCGGATCGCGACCATGCACGAGCAGCGCAGGTCACCCAGGGCATGATCCAGTGCCACCCAGCACCTCGTTCACCCACGGACTCGTTCACCCAGGGCCTCGTTCACCCAGGGCCTCGTTCACCCAGGGCCCCGATCACCTCGCGCGTCTTCCACCCCGCCGCGTGGCCCGCAGGCACAGGAAAGCCCTCCCGGGAGAGTTCCCAGGAGGGCTTGCGATATCACAGCCATCTCACGCGACGCCGCCGAACGGGGCACCGTCCCGCGCGCCATGTGCCTTCACACGGTGAGCTGCGGAGGTCGCGGAGTCGCTCGGATCAGCCGCTGTCCCGCGGGACGGTCGCTCACGCCTCACTCACGGCCGACGCCGTGGCGACGGCACGCGACCGGTGACGCGGCGTCATTCCTGACGACGCCGCTCTTCCCAGCGCTGCTCGAGGCCGCTCATGAACGAGCCCGACGGGCTCGGAGTCGTGCCGCGGGGGCCGCCTCCGCCTCCCCCGCCGCCGTCGCCGCCGGAGCCGCCGCGGGATGACCCGCCACTGTTGGCCCCACCGGTGGTCGCGAAGTAGACACCCGCACCCATGACGAGGAATCCGACGACGCCGACCGGAATCCACTGGCTGTAGATGCTGAAGAGCAGGACGACGAGACCCAGCACGGCCACGAGAAGGCCCAGCACCAGGTTCCGGATGTTCACCTTCCCGGTGGGGACTTCCTGCATCGAGGTCGCGAAGCTGGGATCCTCAGACTGGAGCTGCTCCTCCAGTTCCTTCAGCATGCGCTGTTCTCGCTCCGAGAGTGGCATCGTGAGGCTCCTTGCAGTCGCCGGCGGTCGCTGTCCCTGGACGTCCTTCTTCGCCCAGCGTCCAAGCTGGTTCGCCTGGAATCTCATTCTACCGTCTCGCCACGCCCGAGACCTAGCTGTGATCCGCCCCGTGACCGTGCTGTGACCGTCCGTCCAGCGGGCGTTCAGACTCGCTCCCCTCCCAGGTCGTAGCGGGTGCGAACCTGAGCGGCTGCTGCACCGCGGCGCCGAGGGCCTTCGCGTCGCACACGGCCCAGAGGTTCCGCTGAGAGGCTGTCACACTGCCGCCGGGCCGGCTCAGCAGGGATCACTCCGTGCCCGCGTCACGGCCGCTCGGTCTGCCCTGGCTGGTCCCCTCCTCGCTGCCGTGCCCCTCGGGACGCAGCAGCGAGGCAGGACCCACGGCGGCTCCCGGAAACCGGCGCGCCACCGCATCCAAGACGTTCTCCGCATCGATCCAGTTGGTCTCCGCGCGGTCGAAGCTGAGCTGCAGCGCACCCCCTTCGCGGCTGAGCCGCTCAGCCCGCACACCGATGAGCCGGACCGGCTGGGGGCGGGCTCCCAGACGATCCAGAAGGCCCGCAGCCCGGGTACGGATGGTCAGCGCCGACTGCGTCGGGTGGGTCAGTGTGGTGCTGCGAGTCAGAGTCTCGAAGTCGCGATACCGCAGCTTCAGGCTGACGCCCTGCGCCGACAGCCCTGCCGCGCGGAGCCGGGCCGCGATGCGATGGCTGAGCCGCAGAATCTCCTCGTGCAGCGTCTCCGTCGACGACACGTCCTCAGCGAACGTCTCCTCCGCACCGATGCTCTTCTCCTCGCGCTGAGTCTCCACCTCCCGTTCGTCGTCTCCCCAGGCCAGGCGTCTCAGCTGTGCGCCGGCGACGCCCAACCGCCGACGAAGCAGGTCCTCAGGCGTCTCCGCCAGCTGTCGTACGGTGGTGACCCCCAGGCCTTCCAACACTTCTGCCGTGCGTCCGCCCACTCCCCACAGCGCCCTCACCGGCAGGCTGTGCAGGAACTCCAGGCGCCGCGCCGGCGGCACCACAAGCATTCCGTCCGGCTTGGCCCTGGTGGAGGCGATCTTGGCGATGAACTTGCGGTCCGCGATGCCGACCGTGCAAGGGAGCCCGAAGATCTCCCGGATCTCTCGACGAATCCGGCTCCGATCTCCGCCGGAGACCCCAGTCGCCGTCGGGCGCCGGTGAGGTCCAGGAAGGCTTCGTCGACGCTGAGCTGCTCCACCGTGTCCGTCACCGTAGAGAAGTACGTCATGATCTCCTGGGAGATCTCACGGTAACGGGACTGATGCGGGGCCAGCACCAGCGCCTGCGGGCTGAGCTGCCTTGCTCGGGCCAGCGGCATTGCGGAGCGGACACCGTCGGCGCGGGCCTCGTAGGAGGCCGAGAGCACGACCGAGCGTCCAGAGTCCTGGGCCACGATGAGCTTGCGGCCGCGCAGCTCAGGGCGATCCAGCAGCTCCACCTCGACGAAGTAGGCGTCCATGTCGACATGGGCCAGGACCCGGGGCGTCCGCTCCGGCTGCCGGGTGCGCTGTGCCTGCATGCTCCCAGAGTACTCAGGTCCTCCGACACGTGACGCCCGTCGCCTCACCCGCTCCGCCGCCCCACAGCTCCCGCCCCCAGCCGAGTCCCCGACAGCGCACCGGCCGCCTCCCGACAGACCCTGGCAGAACTCGGCGGACCGGATAGGCTGGCATCCGCCGCGCCGGCCACCCGGCGTCCCCGGCCCCATCGCCCCACCACCAGGAGGTCTCCCGCGTGCGGACTTCGGACTTCATCGCCCACGTCACCGCCTGCGTCGCCGCCCAGCTGAGCTCCCACAGGTCCGAGGTGGCCGCCATCGCTCCGGAGGCCGCCCCGCTGGCCGACTCCCTGGAGGCGATGGCACGCGGCGGCAAACGACTCCGCCCCGTGCTGGCGTGGTTGGGATGGCGGGCCGCCGGCGGTGACGCGGCCTCCCACCCGGCGCTGGACAGCCTCTGTGTGTCCTTGGAGCTCTTCCAGGCGGCCGCCCTCGTCCATGACGACGTCATCGACCGCTCCGACACGCGCCGGGGACTGCCCAGCACGCATCGCCGGTTCGAGACCCTGCACCGCGACGAGCGTCTGGCCGGGGACGAGGGGCACTTCGGCACCGCGGCCGCCATCCTCACCGGCGATCTGGCGCTGTCCTGGGCAGGTGAGTCCTTCGCCGGGGCACTCGTCGAGGCCACGACGCTCCACGGCGCCGAGGAACCTCTGCACGCGGCGCGCCGGAGCTTCCAGCAGATGCACACACAGGTGATCTCCGGCCAGTACCTCGATGTCCTGGCCGAAGTGGCCGGGCCCGCCCCCGATGAGGCCCAGGCGATCGACCGAGCTCGCCGGGTCGTGCGTTACAAGGCGGCCCGGTACTCGACCGAGCACCCCGTCGTCCTGGGCTCGGCGCTGGCTGGTGCGCCTGAGGCCCTGCGCAGCGGTCTGGCCGCCGCCGCGCTGCCCGTGGGCGAGGCGTTCCAGCTGCGCGACGACCTGCTCGGCGTCTTCGGCGATCCCGAGACCACCGGAAAGCCCGTGGGAGACGATCTCCGTGAGGGCAAACGGACCGAGCTCATCGCCTACGGCCTCTTCCGCTCCTCCGCGGACGACGCGGCCGAGCTGGAGACCATGCTCGGTGACCCTGAGCTCTCCGCGGACGCCGTGGCCAGGGCACGGGAGATCCTCACCGCCTCGGGCGCCGTCGCCGAGGTGGAGCGCACCATCGACGGCCTGCTGGAGACCAGCGCCGCAGAGGTCGCCAGGCTGCGAGGTGCCGGCGTCGCCGAGGACGTGCTCGACGACTTCCAGGAGGTCAGCGACCGACTGGTGCGGCGCAACCGATGAGCACCGCCGGGACTTCGCTAGGCTGGACCCAGTGAGCACCGAACAGTCGGATCCGTGGATCGGCACCACCGTCGACGGACGTTACGAGATCGAAGACCGGGTGGCCCGCGGCGGCATGTCCACGGTCTATCTGGCGCGCGACGCCCGCCTGGGCCGTCACGTCGCCCTCAAGGTGCTCTTCCCGCACATGGCGGAGGACCGCAAGGTCGTCGAGCGCTTCGAACAGGAGGCTCGCAACGCTGCCCTGATCTCGCATCCGAACGTCGTCCAGGTCCTGGACCAGGGCCAGACCCGAGAGACCGCCTACCTGGTCATGGAGCACGTCCCCGGAGCGACGCTGCGGACGCTGCTCAAACGCGGCCCCATGACTCCTCGGCTGGCACTGACCTACGCGGAAGCCATCCTGCAGGGCCTCGGCGCCGCCCACCGGGCGGGGCTGGTGCACCGCGACATCAAACCGGAGAACGTGCTCGTCTCCCGCGACGGACGGATCAAACTCGCCGACTTCGGGCTCGCCCGGGCCGCCACCCACCACTCGGGCACCAGCACGCTCATGGGCACAGTCGCCTACATCTCCCCCGAGCTCCTCTCCGGGGAGGGCGCCGACGAACGGGCGGACATCTACGCCGTGGGGATCCTGCTCTATGAGATGCTCACCGGCGTGCAGCCCTACACCGGGGACTCCCCGGTCCGGGTGGCCTTCCAGCACGTGAACTCCACCGTCCCTGCGCCCTCATCCACGGTGCCCGGGCTCTCCTCCGCGCTGGACGAGATCGTCCGGGCGGCCACACGCCCCGCCGTCGAGGAACGGCCCAAGCATGCCGACGAGCTGCTCGCACTGGTGGTCAGGTGCCGCGAAGGACTGACCAACGAGGAGCTGGACCATCAGCCGGTCGGCGCAGACCACCCCGCCGAAGAGCTGCGCCCGGGGGCCGATCCCGCCGGCACGGCGGTCATCCCCGGGGCCGAGGGATCTGCGCTCCCCTCCGCACCGGGCGAGGGGGCCGAGACTCGGACGGGATCGGACGCTTCACCGACGGACGCCGGCGCAGGCCCCACTCCCCAGGATCCTGACGCCACCGTCGCGCTCAGCGCCCAGGAGGAGTTCCCCACCCGCGTGGAATCGGACGCTTGGGACGACGACGTGGCCGCAGCCCTGCTGCATGCCCGCTCCGGTGCCACCCTCGATGAGGACGAACGACAGACCGTGGCCGAGGTTCCCACCGAGGCCTTCCGCCTGCCGGAGGCCACCGGCGAGGGCGACGTAGGCACTGAGGACCTCTCGGGCGCCGGCCAGGACGGTGAGCAGGCCCTCGCCTCCGGCCCGCAGGACGAGGCGACGTCGGTGATGTCGCCGGTACGGCCCACCTCCTCCGGCCACGGGCCGGCCGAGCCGACGTCGGAGTTCTCCGCGGTCGGCGCTCCACGGCCCGTTCGAGACCCGGAGGCGGGGGACGCCGATCACGAGGACGGGACCTTCGCGCGTGGACCGGCCACCTGGCTGCGTCGACGCACGGGATCGTCCGGCGATGATCGGCGCAGACGCCAGCGACCGCTGGTGGACCTGGACCGGCCGACGCCCACACGCACCTGGCTGACGATCGCCGTGATCATGATCTGCGGTGCTCTGCTGGTGCTCTTCGCCTGGTATCTGGGGCTCAGTCCGGACCTGATCCCCAGCCTCGGAGACGGCGACGCCCCCGAGCCCTCGGCGCTGCTGGCCGAGCTGCTCCGGGGCGACTGAGACGCCCGGCCCGCCCACACGGGCAGGCCGGGCGAGGTGGCGACGGCAGGGATCAGATCACTTCACCTGGGTGAGCGCCTCCGCCACCAGGAAGGCCATCTCAAGGGACTGCTTGTGGTTCAGTCGGGGGTCGCACAGCGACTCGTAGCGAGAGTCGAAGGCCGACTCGTCGATGATGTCCGAACCGCCGAGACACTCGGCGACGTCGTCACCGGTCATCTCCACGTGCAGGCCACCGGGGTAGGTGCCCAGGGAGCGATGCACCTCGAAGAAGCCGCGGACCTCGTCCATGACATCGTCGAACTGCCGCGTCTTGTAGCCGTTCTTGGCGGTGATGGTGTTGCCGTGCATCGGGTCGGTGACCCAGACGACCTTCGCCCCCGAGTCCCGGACGGCCTCGACCAGCGGCGGAAGCTTCTCCCGGATGTTCTTGGCCCCCATCCGCGTGATGAAGGTCAGTCGACCCGGCTCGCGCTGCGGGTCGAGCTTGTCGATCAGTGCGAGGGCGTCCTCCGGGGTGGTGCCCGGGCCCAGCTTCACGCCCAGAGGGTTGTGCACTCGGGAGAGGTAGTCCACGTGTGCGCCGTCAAGCTCGCGGGTGCGCTCTCCGATCCACACGAAGTGCCCGGAGGTCACATACGGCTCGCCGGTGCGGGAGTCGATACGGGTCAGTGCGCGCTCATAGTCGAGCAGCAGCGCCTCATGGGCGGCGTAGAACTCGGTGCGCTTCAGACCGTCGAAGTCGGCCCCGCAGGCCTCCATGAACCTCACGGCGCGGTCGATCTCGCCGGCGATGGACTCATAGCGCGCGTGGGCAGGGTTCTCCATGAAGCCTTTGTTCCACTGCTGGACGGCCCGCAGGTCGGCGAATCCGCCCTCGGTGAAGGCCCGCACCAGGTTCAGCGTGGCCGCAGAGGTGTGGTAGGCCTGCACCATCCGCTTGGGGTCCGGGTGCCTGCTCTCCTCGGTGAAGTCGAACCCGTTGATGATCTCCCCACGGAAGCTCGGCAGGGTCACCTCCCCCCGGGTCTCCATGTCCGAGGAACGGGGCTTGGCGAACTGGCCGGCCATGCGGCCCATCTTCACCACGGGCAATGAAGCGCCGTACGTCAGCACCACGGCCATCTGCAGCAGAGTCTTCACCCGAGCGCTGATCTTGTCGGCGGTCGCACCCGCGAAGGTCTCGGCGCAGTCACCGCCCTGCAGGAGGAAGGCCTCGCCCTGAGCCACCTTGGCCAGCCGTCGCTTCAGCTTGTCCACCTCACCGGCGAAGACCAGCGGAGGGTTCGAGGAGAGTTCACCGACGGCGGCGTCGAAGTCCGGGTGGTCACGCCAGTCCGGCTGCTGTCTGATCGGCAGTCGGCGCCACTCGTCGAGACCCGGATAGTCGGCGGCACCGGTGTGGAGGATCTCTCCGGGCGCGGTCAACGGGGTCTGGACGGGGGTCTTCTCTGGCGTAGTAGTCACGTCACCAGCCTAGCCCGGCGTCGGCGGCCGGCCCAATGCGACCATGGGCAGTCCAGATTCTGGACTGACGCGCCACAGCCCTGGGCCGGCCGCCGCGCCCGCCGATCCCCGGGTCAGTCCTTCCGGTCGGCGGCCGCCTGGGCATACAGGTCGTCGACGACCTCCGCGTAGTCCTTCATGACGCTCGGACGCTTGATCTTCATCGACGGCGTCAGATGGCCGGACTCGATCGTGAAGTCCTCCTCCAGGAGCCGGAACGTGCGGATCGACTCCGCGCGGGAGACCGACTCGTTGGCCCGATCCACCACCGACTGGACGTGCGCAACGATCTCCTCCCGCCGGATGAGCTCTCCCATGGGCGTCTCCGGGTCGATCCCGTGCCGCTCGAGCCACTGCGGCAGCGTCTCTCCGTCCAAGGTCACCAGAGCGGCGACGAACGGTCGCCCGTCGCCGACGACGACCACCTGGGAGACGATCGCGTCCGCACGGATCTGGTCCTCCAGCTGGGCCGGGGCGACGTTCTTGCCCGCCGCCGTCACCAGGATCTCCTTCTTCCGCCCGGTGATGGTCAGGAAGCCGTCATCGTCCAGCGACCCCAGGTCGCCGGTGCGGAACCAGCCGTCCTCGGTGAAGGCCTCGTCCTTGAGCTCAGGGCGATTGCGGTAGCCGCTGAAGACGCAGACGCCCTTGCCCAGCACCTCGCCGTCGTCGGCGATCCGGACGGCACAGCCCGGCAGGGGAACTCCGACGGTGCCGATCCTGTAGTTCTCCGGCGTGTTGACCGTGATCGGGGCGGTGGTCTCGGTGAGACCGTAGCCTTCCATGATCATCACCCCGATGCCGTGGAAGAAGTGCCCCAGCCGCGCCCCGAGCGGACTGCCGCCCGAGACGGCATGCGTCACCCGCCCTCCCATCCGGGCATGCAGCTTGGAGTAGACCAGCTTGGAGAACAGCTTGTGCTTCAAGTTCAGCCCGAAGGGGACCTTGCCGGCCTGCTGAGCCTTCGACCAGTCGATCGCCGTCTGCGCCGCCTTGGTGAAGATTCCGCCCTTGCCCTCGGACTCGGCCTTCATCATCGCGGCGTTGTAGATCTTCTCGAACACGCGCGGCACGGCCAGCAGGAACGTGGGCCGGAAGGTGCCGAGGTCGTCCACCAGCTCCTTGATGTCGGCCGTATGGCCGACTCTGGTGCCTGCCGCCACGGACAGCACCGAGATGAACCGGGCGAAGACGTGGGCCAGCGGGATGAACAGCACCGTGGAGGAGTCCTTGTTGACCACGTGCCCCAACGAGTGCGTGGTCTGCAGAGACAGCTCGGTGAAGTTCCCGTGGGTGAGTTCGCAGCCCTTCGGACGGCCGGTGGTCCCGGAGGTGTAGATGATCGTGGCGAGATCGGACAGGCCCGCCCGCGAGCGCCGTCGCTCGATCGCCGCGTCCTCCACCTCGGCCCCGGCCGCCCGCAGCTGATCCAGGTCGTCGTTGTCCAGACGGAGCACGCCGGCCGGGATCTGCAGCTTCTCCTGCGAGACCGCGCGATCGACGACCTTCTCATGGGAGGCCGAATCCACGACGACGAGGCTGACCTCGGAGTCCTCGACGATCCAGGCCACCTGCGCCGGCGAGGACGTCTCGTAGATCGGCACAGTGATGCAGCCGGCGTACCAGATCGCGAAGTCGAGCAGAGTCCACTCGTAGCGGGTCGGGGCCATGATCGCGACCCGCCCGCCCTCATCGATGCCCCGAGCGACAAGACCCTTGGCCAGGGCCACGACGTCGTCGCGGAACTCCCGGGCCGTCACGTCGGTCCATTCCCCCGGGGACAGCTGTCGCCCGAAGAGCACGTTGGTCGGGTCCTGCTCGACCTGGCGCTCCAGCAGGTCAGTGGTGTTCAGCTCCGCAGGGACCTCGATGGCCGGGGGAACGACGTTTTCCTTCACGACGGGACTCCTCTGTCTCTGTCGACGGACCGGGGCGGGCCGGGAGCTCGTTGCCTGCCCCCGACCGGTATTTCTACTAGGTAGTAACGACCTTGTGGTGCGACTCACACTAATGAGTCGACCGGGGTCCTGTCCACGTGGGCTCCGGACCCGCTGCGCGTCCGGGCCTCAGGCGTCCGACTACACCTGCGCGCCGTCGCCGGATCCGCTGCGGTGGCGCGGCATCTGCAGGAACAGGGTGACCAGGCCGGCCAGAATGACACCGATCAGCACGGGGGCCGTCCAGGACGGCATCGTCGCCGGCAGCCAGGTCAGCACCAGGAGAGCCACGAGTCCTCCGACGGCCAGCACGGCGCCGAGTACGACCCCCGGTTTGGCGCCGGCCAGCGGATTGCGTGGATTGGGCGGCCGGAAGTCGTCGATCTCCTCGAGCGCTTCGTGGTCCACGGACCAGTCGCGCGGCCCCTGGCCTGCTCGGCCCACGGGCCGAGAACCTCCTCCACGGCTGAAGATGGCACTGGGCTCGTCATCACGGTGTCGGGTCATGCGTCCTCCCCTGAGAGTGTCGGCGTCATAGGCTGGCCCGCCTCCGCCTCGCCCCGTCGCGCGGCGGCGAGGAACTCGAGCGTCAGCCGACCGACGGCGTCGGCGTCATGGTCCAGGGTGGCGACGTGGAGCGAGCGCTCCAGCACCACCTGGGTCAGGTTCCCCGGATCCATCCTGTGCACCAGAGTATCGGCTGAGGCCCGAGGAAGGACATTGTCCGTCGCCGATCTCAGCAGCAGCACCGGTGCGCGGACGAGGTCGAGCTCCCGACGAACGTGGGCGACGATCCGCCCGAGAACGGCGACGCCGCGTACGGGGGTGCGGTCATAGGCCTCCTCCACCACCCCAGGTTTGGCGATGTCGCCCGCCACGGGCGCCACTGAGGGCAGGACTCCCCCGGCCAGTCGAGCGAACCCGAGCTGCAGGGGCTTGAGCCGCAGGCAGGGATTGATGGTGACGGCCGCGAAGGGCGCGCGCCGGGCGGCCACATGCATCGCCAGCGCACCACCCATGGAGAGTCCGACGACGGCGACGTGCGACCGTCGCGCCGCCAGGCGGTCCCAGCCCGCGAGGGCAGCGCGCAGAATCTCCCCCGCAGACGTAGCATTCAGGTCCTCCCATCGCGTGCCGTGCCCCGGCAGAAGGGGCACCTCGACGGCGTATCCCGCCTCTCGGAGCACCTGGGCCACCGGCTCCATCGAGGCGGGCGTGGAGGTGAAGCCGTGGAGCAGGAGGACTCCGGGTGCGCCCGGCTCGGGCCGCTCGGGATCATCACGCGTGTGAGGCATGGCACCACAGTAGCCGCTGGTCCACGCACTACAGTGGAGCTCGGATGAGGACGTGGCCCCTGCGCGGTCCGCCCTCTCCGGTCGTCACTGCCCCTGTCCGCCCAGGAAGGACTCCTCGGCCCGTGTTCTACTACGTCGCGAAGACCTTCGCCGTCGGCCCGGCGGTCAACGCCGTCTTCCGCCCCTGGGTCAAGGGGCTGGACAACATTCCGGAGGAGGGTGCGGCGATCCTCGCCTCGAACCACCTGTCCTTCTCGGACTCCGTCTTCCTGCCGGTGAAGGTCCCCCGACCGGTGCGCTTCCTCGCCAAGAAGGACTACTTCGTCAAGCAGGGGCCCACCGGCTGGGTGACCAGGAAGTTCTTCGACATCACGGGGCAGATTCCCATGGACCGCTCCGGAGGGCGAGCCAGCCAGGACTCGCTCAACGCCGGAGAGCGCGCCCTGCGCGAGGGCGCCCTGCTGGGCATCTATCCGGAAGGTACGCGCAGCCCGGACGGACGCCTGTACCGGGGCAAGCTCGGCGTCGCCCGTCTCGCCCTGCGGACCCAGGTCCCGGTCATCCCGGTGGCGATGATCGGGACGGACAAGGTCCAGCCCATCGGCAAGAAGCTCCCGTCGATCCGCCGGGTGGGCGTGATCATCGGGGAGCCGCTGACCTTCGAGGCCTATCACGACAACGCCGAGGACCGCTTCGCCCAACGGGCGGTGACCGACGAGATCATGTATCAGATCATGCGCCTCTCCGGGCAGGAGTACGTGGACAAGTATGCGGCCGATGTGAAGCGGCGCATGGAGTCTGGGGAAGGCTGACACCAGGGCCCCGCACCGGTCCGCGGTCTGGACGACGCCGACACGACGACGCCGGGGAGCCCCGTTGGGGCTCCCCGGCGTCGTCGCACGAGCGGCGCTCGGCGGCCGGTCATCCTCGGGCCAGACGCCCTCGGGTCGGCCGATGATCACGGCGTCCGTCAGACGCCGGCCTCCTCGAGGATGCCGCGGCACTCCTCGAAGGCCGCGTCCTCGGCCCAGGAGTCTCCACCCTCCTGATGCTCCACCAGCGTGCGCTGGATGACGCAGTAGGTCGGCTTGCGCTCGTAGTCCCCCTCGTGCAGGGTCGCGTCGCCCTCACCCGGGAAGGTCCCCGGCACCCAGCTGTGGGCGTCCAAGGTGCCCCAGATGGTGAACGAGTTGCAGTTATCCACCTCCAGGCAGGCCTGCAGGACGGTCTCGAACCGTTCGGCAGCGCCGGCGCGGTCCTCATCGTTCATCCTGTCGTCCTCGCCGACGTCTCCGCGGACGTCGATCTCGGTGACGGCCGTATGCAGTCCCAGGGCGTCGAAACGCTCGAGGTTCTCCTGGTAGGTCTCGTCGAAGCCATAGTTCATGCTCAGGTGAGTCTGGGCACCGAAGCCGTGGACCGGGACGCCGCGCTCCAGCTGACCTTGGACGAGGTCGTAGTAGGCGTCAGACTTCGCGTTGACGCCGTCGACGTTGTAGTCGTTGTAGAACAGCAGCGCGTCAGGATCCTCCTCGTGGGCCCAGCGGAAGACGTCGTCGAGGACCTCGACGCCGAGCTCGCGGATCCAGATGTTCTCCTCGTCACGGATCGTGGCGTCGGCGTCGTCTCCGAAGATCTCGTTGGCGACATCCCACTGCTGGATGCAGCCGGCATAGCGGGAGACCACAGTCCGCACGTGGTCCTCCAGGATCCCGCGGAGCTCTTCGGGGCTGTGGTCTCCCTCCTCCAGCCAGTCGGGGTTCTGCGAATGCCAGGACAGCGCATGACCTCGGACGTCCATGTCATGAGCCTGGGCGAACTCCACGACGGCGTCGGCGGCCTCGAAGTCGTAGACCCCCTCCTCGGGGTGGACGAACTCCCACTTGAGGTAGTTCTCATGAGTGATCGAGGAGTACTCCGCAGCCAGATGCTCCTGGTAGCCGTCCTCCCCGAAGAACGGGTCGGTGCTCCCCTCATCGTCGAAGTGGCCACCGCCGGCCGCCACATTGCCGATGCGGATGCCGTCGTCGCTGTGGGCGCGCAGCGAGTCCCGGCCGCCGTCGTAGTCGGTGCGTCCGCCCTCCGGAGCGAAGGCGCACTCCGCGGCCCCGGCGTCGTCACCGCCAGGCCGCCCAGGATTGTCCGGCTTGCCGGGATTCTCGGGGCGCCCGGCATTGCCGGAGTTGCCCGGGCTGTCGGGGCGCCCGGCGTTGCCGGAGTTGCCCGGGCTGTCGGGGCGCCCGGCGTTGCCGGAGTTGCCCGGGGCGCACTGCTCCTGCGGCACCGTCCGGACTGTAGGCCGCAGCCGGCTGCGCGGCAGCCGCGCCCAGTGACACCGTCAACAGCCCGGTGCACAGGGCGGCGGCGAGTCGCCGCGTGGTGGTCTGCGATGGCATGAGTTTCCTCCTGAGATCGAGTGCTCGGTCAGACATCCAGGAGTGGAGCGCTCTCACTGAGCGGCGACCTGAGCCGGGCCCGCCTCGTCGGCGCGATGTGATCCACCCCATGTTTTGTCTTCCCAAGAGACTATTTATGGCAAGCCCCTGTGTCAACCATCACAGAGTTCCGTCCCTCTGCCTCGCAGACGCAGAAGGGCCCCGGAGGAGATTCCTCCGGGGCCCTTCTCTCGGCTCGTGCGCGAGGGGGGACTTGAACCCCCACGCCCGTGAAGGCACTGGCACCTGAAGCCAGCGCGTCTACCAATTCCGCCACTCGCGCGAGCTGCCATCCAGGAAGCTTCTCGGCCCGTTATCCCACCGTCACCGGCGGGCCTCGTTCCGTTCACTCCGTCGAACAGCGATATCCATCCTAACCACAAGCGTGGCCCATCGCCTAATCGAGATGATGTGACGCCTGACACGCCGTCGACCCACCTGTCAGCGGGCCTGCCGAGACCTCCTCAGCAGCTGAGGACGAAGGGGCCTCATCGCGCTGACCAGGGCGTCAGCCCTCCCCCACGACGACGTCCGCGGACTCCAGGATCTCGGCCGGGATCTCCAGCCCCATCGACTCAGCAGCCTCCGGATTGACGTGGAGCTCGTGGTCCTCTGCGGTCTCCACCGGCATCACAGCCGGGTCCTCGCCGTCGAGCAGGATGCGCAGCGCCATCTGGCCGGACTGCCGTCCGATCGCGTGGTGATCGACCCCATAGGTGGCCACCGCTCCCCGCTCCACCGAATCGGCGTCGGCGGAGAACAGCGGGATCTGCCGCTGCTGGCTGAACTGGACCACCGACTCCAGGGCGGAGACCACCACGTTGTCCGTGGGGATCCACAGCGCGTCGACCCCGTCGAGCGACTCGACACCCTGCTGGACCTCCGCCGAATTCGTCACCGTGGCCGTCCGGAGGTCGAGCCCCTGCTCCTCTGCGGCCTCCTCGGCCAGGTCGACCTGCACCTGCGAATTCGTCTCGCCCGAGGCGTAGAGGATTCCCACGGTCTCCACCGATGGGTCGACCCGGGTGATCAGCTCGAGCTGATCATCCACGGGGTTCAGGTCAGAGGTCCCTGTCATGTGTCCCCCAGGCTCCTCCCAGGAGTCGACCAGACCCGCCGCCTCGGGATCCGTGATCACCATGAACAGGACCGGGGTGTCGCCGCCCTGAGTGGCTGTCGCCACCTGCTGCGACTGCGAGGTGGCGATGGTGGCGATGAGGTCATGGCCCCCGCCCGCCAGCTGCGCGGCGATCGTCGCCTCGGTGGATGCGTCCCCCTGAGCATTCTGCTCCTCCCAGTCCACCTCCACTCCAGCCTCCTCGAACGCCTCCTTGAAGCCCTCGCGTGTGGCGTCCAGGGAGGGATGCGCGACCGGCTGGGCGATACCGATCGAGAAGCTCTCCTCCGCCGAGCCGTCTGCGTCACCGGCGCTTCCTGCGTCACCGGCGTTGGTCGCCCCGCAGGCGCCCATCAGCAGGGCGAGCACAGTCAGGCCCGTCGATCCCGCCGCCCGAGGGCCCGTCGATCCGCCGACCCTGCCGTTCCTGCGTGCTCGGTTTCTGCGCCCGGTTCCGCGCATCCTGGTCCTCCTCTGCTCCGACGGAGGTCGATCGTCCAGAGTCTGGAACGAGCCTGCGCTCCCTGACCCTCACGAGACCGACCCAGTGATCAGCACATATGCTCCCACGGATGGCAGGATCGCCGACCTGTGCAGGCGCCGACCGCTGACGGTCCGGGTCGATCAGACTCGATAGACTCGAGTCGTCATGCCTGAATCCACGCGCACCTCCTCACGACGCCCCTCGCGATCCTCCGCACGGGGCAGGGGCCCCCGTCCCGCCGTCGAGCGCCGACAGTTCTCGGTCGAGGAGCTCAACTATCCCGCCGCCCTGCCCGTCACCGGGGAACGGGAGACGCTTCTGGAGGCGTTGCGAGAACATCAGGTGATCGTCGTCGCCGGTGAGACCGGATCCGGGAAGACCACCCAGCTGCCCAAGATGTGCCTGGAGCTGGGGCTGCAGCACCGCGGAGTCATCGGGCACACCCAGCCCCGCCGACTCGCGGCTCGCACCGTGGCGGAACGGCTCGCTGACGAGCTGGACACCAGCATCGGCGCCGACATCGGCTACCAGGTGCGCTTCACCTCAGAGGTCTCCGAGACCAGCGCGGTGAAGCTCATGACGGACGGCATCCTGCTCGCCGAGCTGCGTCGCGACCCGCTGCTGCGCCGCTACTCTGCGCTCATCATCGACGAGGCCCACGAGCGCAGCCTCACCATCGACGTCATCCTCGGCTACCTGAAGTCCATCCTGCCGAAGCGGCCGGACCTGAAGGTGATCATCACCTCCGCGACGATCGACCCGGAACGGTTCGCCACGCACTTCAGCTCGGATCCGGAGCATCCGACAGTCCCCATGATCGAGGTCTCCGGACGCACCTATCCGGTGGAGGTCCGATACCGGCCCCTGCGCGACGCCGAGGACCCGGAGTCCGAGGACGAGTTCGACGATGCGTCCGCCGGAGCAGGCTCCTCCGAGGAACGCGACATGATCGACGCCGTCGGGGACGCCGTGCAGGAGCTCGCCGAGGAGCCGGACGGCGACATCCTGATCTTCTTCCCCGGCGAACGGGAGATCCGCGACGCCGCCGACGCGCTGGCCGACGTCGTCCGCCGCGACCGTCGCCTGGCGGGCGCCGAGATCCTCCCGCTGTTCGGCAGGCTCTCCCTGGCAGAGCAGAAACGCGTGTTCACCCCCGGAGGCCGACGACGCATCGTCCTGGCCACCAACGTCGCCGAGACCTCGCTCACGGTGCCGGGCATCAAGTACGTCGTCGACACGGGCACGGCGCGGATCTCCCGGTACTCCACGCGCACCAAGGTGCAGCGTCTGCCCATTGAAGCCATCTCGCAGGCCAGCGCGAACCAGCGCGCAGGACGCTGCGGCCGCACCAGCGACGGCATCTGCATCCGCCTCTATTCGCAGCACGACTTCGAATCCCGCCCGGAGTTCACCGACCCCGAGATCCTGCGCACCTCGCTCGCATCGGTGCTGCTGCAGATGTCCGCCATGGGGATCACGCGCACCCCGGACGAGCTGCTGGACTTCCCGTTCGTCGAGCAGCCCGACGCGAAGGCCGTCAACGACGCCGTCCGCCTCCTGACCGAGCTGGGAGCACTCCACGCCGCCGGCACGGGCGGGTCCTCGCGAGGGCCGCGCCGCGGCACGATCACCGACGTCGGACGCGCCCTGGCCCAGCTGCCGGTGGACCCTCGGCTCGGACGCATGATGGTCGAGGCGGGGCGCCACGGCTGCCTCGAGGAGGTCACTGTGCTCGTGGCCGCCCTGTCGATCCAGGACCCTCGCGAACGGCCCGCGGAGACCCGCCAGCAGGCCGACGAGATGCATCGCCGCTTCGCGGACGACACCTCGGACTTCTCCGCCCTGCTGAACCTGTGGCGGCACCTCCTCGAGCAGCAGCAGGAGCTCTCCGGCAATCAGTTCCGGAAGATGTGCCGCCGCGAGCACCTCAACTACCTGCGCGTGCGCGAATGGCAGGACCTGGTGGTCCAGCTCGCCGATCTCGCCCGACAGGCCGACCTGGGCCCGATCGCCCGACCCCGTCGACGCAGCCAGATGCCCGTGGATCCCGCCGCCCGACACGACATCGTCCACCGCAGCCTGCTGTCCGGTCTGCTGAGCCACATCGGACTGTACAACCCGCGCACCCGTGACTACCAGGGCGCCCGGGGCACCCGCTTCGCCGTCTTCCCCGGGTCGGGACTGTTCAAGAAGAACCACGACTGGGTGATGGCCGCCGAACTGGTGGAGACCTCCCGGCTGTGGGCCCGCACGGTCGCACGCATCGATCCTGCCTGGATCGAGCAGCAGGCTCCGCACCTGGTCACGCGCAGCCATTCAGAGCCGCGCTGGTCGGCGAGGAAGGGCGCCGCCGTCGCCACCGAGAAGGTCACGCTGTTCGGGGTGCCCGTGGTCGCGGACCGGCAGGTGCTCTACGGCCGCATCGACCGGGAGCTCAGCCGCGAGCTCTTCATCCGGCATGCGCTCATCGAGGGCGACTGGACCACCCGCCACCACTTCGACCGGCGGAATCGTCAGCGGTGCCAGGAGATCGAGGAGCTGGAGAACCGCACCCGGCGGCGCGATCTCAGAGCCTCCGACGACGAGCTCTTCGCCTTCTTCGACGAACGCCTGCCGCAGGACGTGGTCTCGCAGAGGCACTTCGACTCCTGGTGGAAGACCCAGCGCCACGAGACGCCCGAGCTCCTCGACCTCCCCCAGGACCGGCTCCTGGCCGAGACCGCGGAGCAGGTCGACGTCGACGAGTTCCCGGAGCACCTGGAGCTCGACGGCCTTCCCCTCGAGCTGCGCTACGAGTTCAACCCCGCCACCTTCACCGACGACGCACGCGGCACCACGGCCGACGGCATCACCGTGAAGGTGCCGGTCCTCTTCCTCAACCAGCTGCGGCCCGAGCAGTTCGACTGGCTGATCCCGGGCCTCCGGACGGAGCTGATCACCCAGCTGATCCGCTCCATGCCCAAACAGCTGCGGAAGAACTTCGTACCCGCACCCGACGTCGCCGCCCAGGCCCGGCAGCGGCTCGAGGAGGAGTTCAGCGCCGGCGAGGATCCGCTGGCGCCGTCGCTGGCCGCAGTGCTCCAGCGCCTCCGCGGGGTCCGGGTCGAGGCCTCGGACCTCGGGCTCGACCAGCTTCCCGCCCATCTTCGCTTCACCTACGCCGTGGTCAGCGAGCGCGGCCGAGTGCTGGACACCTCGCAGGACCTGGGAGAGCTGCAGCTGCGCTTCGCCGAGCAGAACCGCGAGGCCATCGCTCGTTCATTGGCAGCAGGTGACGCCACGGCGTCGACGGCGGCAGGGGCTCAAGCTCCCCACCCGTCCGACGGCTCCCCCGCTGGACACGGAGGCCACAGAGGCCACGGGCCGAAGAACACGCCCTCGGGAGGCCCTCGACCCCGTGGGCGGGCCGACACGAGGCAGTCTGCCTCCCCGGTGCCCACGCAGCGCGAGCAGACCACCTGGACCTTCGGCGACCTCCCGCGTGAGATCACCCGACAGGTGGCAGGGCGCGAGGTCACCGGCTATCCCGCCCTGACCGCTGAGGAGCCCGGTCGCCGGGGGGTCCGCTGCACGATTCAGGACTCTGCCGCCGATCAGCTGCGCATCCACCGACACGGCGTGGTCGCCCTGCTGCAGGAGGTGCTGCCCTCTCCCCAGCGCTACGTCGTCGAGCACCTGAGCAATCGGGAACGGCTGGCCTTCGGCCGCTCGCCCCACGGGACCGTGGAGTCCCTGGTGGCCGACTGCACGACGGCGGCCCTGGACCATCTGGTCCCCGAGGAGCTGCCGTTCACCGCAGAGGCCTTCGACCGGATCTCTCGTCACGCCCGGGCCGAGCTGATCGAGACGGTGCTGGAGCTCACCGACGTCATCGCCCAGGTGCTCGGTGCCGCCGCCGAGCTGCAGGCCCGCCTGGACGCAGCGACCTCTCCGGCCCTGAAGCCCGCTGTGAGCGACATGCAGGCACAGGTGGAGGTGCTGGTGCACCCCGGATTCGTCACCGGCACCGGGGCCGCCCAGCTGCGGCACCTGCCCCGCTACCTGCGTGCCATGGCACTGCGCTTGGATCGGCTCGAAGCCGGTCAGGCGATCACCCGGGACGCCCAGGACATGGCCACAGTCCAGCAGCTGGAGGACGAATACGACGCCGCCGTGGAGGCCGTGCCCTCGCAGCTTCCGGTGCCCGCCGACCTGGCCGCGGTGAAGTGGATGCTGGAAGAGCTGCGTGTGAACCTCTTCGCCCAGCAGCTGGGCACGGCCCAGACCGTCTCCGCCAAACGCATCCGCCGGGCCATCGCTCGGGGGGCGCGCTGAGGAATGCCGCCCTGCGCGGCATTCCTCAGCGCGACGGCGGTGCTCAGCGGTCGGCAGTGGCCCGCTTCTTGTTCCAGACGTCGAAGGCCACCGCGAGCACCAGCACCACACCACGCACCACGTTCTGCGTGGACTGATCGATGCCCATGATCTGCATGCCGTTGGACATCACCGCCATGATCAGACCACCGATGATGGCGCCCTGCACCTTGCCGACGCCTCCTGTGACGGCGGCGCCGCCGATGAAGGCTGCAGCGATCGCGTCGAGCTCGAACATGAAGCCGGCACCGGGTTGGGCGCTGTTGGAGCGAGCGGAGTAGACGATCCCGGCCACCGCAGCCAGCAGGCCCATGTTGATGAACAGCAGGAAGTTCACCCGGCGGGTCTTCACACCGGAGAGCTTGGCGGCCTGCAGGTTGCCGCCCATCGCATAGATGTGCCGGCCGAAGACGGTGCGCTGGGTGACGAACCCGTAGAGCAGCACCAGCGCGGCGAGCAGGATCAGCACGACCGGCGTCCCCCGGGCGTTCGCAAGGCGCCAAGCGAAGGCCATGATGATGGCCGCCACCAGCAGCACCCGCACAGCGAAGAGCCACAGGGCCTCCACGGGCTGCCGGTACTCCAGCTTGCGCATCCGATTCCGCCACTGGGACCAGGCGAAGCCCACCGCCGCCAGAGCACCGATGACCAGGGTGAAGACGTCATAGCCGGGGCCGCCGAGCAGCCCGTTGAGGAACCCGCCGGCGATGTACTGATACTCCGAGGGGAACGGGGACAGCGAGACGTTGTCCAGCGTCTGCATGGTCAGGCCGCGGAAGATCAGCATGCCGGCCAGCGTGACGATGAACGCCGGAATCCCGACCACCGCCACCCAGAAGCCCTGCCAGACGCCCACGAGCGCCCCGGTGATCAGGGCGGCGAGGACGCCCACCCACCAGGGCATGCCTTCTCGGATCACGACCACCGCCGAGACCGCGCCGGTGAACGCGACCACCGACCTACGGAGAGGTCGATGTGGCCGGCGACGATGATCATCACCATGCCGATCGCCAGGATCAGGATGTAGGAGTACTGCAGCACCAGGTTGGTCAGATTGCCTGGGCTCAGCAGAGTGCCTCCGGTGAGGACCGTGAACAGCAGCACGATGAACACGAAGGCGATGTAGATGCCGCTCTGGCGCATGTTGCGGGTCAGCAGCTCCCGCAGGTTCGACGTGCCCGTCATCGGTCGGTCTCCTTGGTCATGAGTTCCATCAGCCCCTCCTGGGTGGCCTCCGCGGCATCCACCTCGCCGGTGATGCGTCCCACGGAGAGCGTGTAGATGCGGTCGCAGAGTCCGAGGACCTCGGGCAGCTCGGAGGAGATCACCAGGATCGCCTTGCCCGCCGCGGCGAGCTCGTTGATGATCGAGTAGATCTCGAACTTCGCGCCGACGTCGATGCCTCGGGTGGGCTCATCGAGGATGAGCAGCTCCGGCTCGGTGTAGAGCCATTTGCTGAGCACCACCTTCTGCTGATTGCCCCCGGAGAGCTTCTCCACGACGGAGAGCACGGAGGGGGACTTGATGTTCAACGAGCTGCGATACCGCTCGGCGACGGCGATCTCCTCGTTGGCGTTCACCCAGCCGGCCGGAGCCAGCTTCTTCAGGCCCGCGGCGGTGACATTGCGCCGGACGTCCTCGATCAGGTTGAGACCATACTGTTTGCGGTCCTCGCTGACGTAGGCGATGCCGTGCTCGATCGCGTCGGAGACGTCACGGATCTGCACCGGCTTCCCGTGCATGGACACGGTGCCGGTGATCTCCCGGCCCCAGGACCGTCCGAAGACGCTCATCGCGAGCTCCGTCCGCCCGGCTCCCATCAGCCCGGCGATGCCCACGACCTCTCCGGCCCGGACATAGAGGGACGCGCCGTCGACGACGACGCGATCCGGCTGGGTGGGGTGGGTGACGTGCCAGTCCTCGATCCGGAAGATCTCCTCGCCGATCTCCACCTCCCGCTCCGGGTACATGTGTTCCATGTCCCGGCCGACCATGCCGCGGATGATCCGCGCGGTGGTCTGCTCAGGAGTGGAGCCGTCGTGCATGTCGAGGGTCTCGATGGTGCTGCCGTCCCGGATCACCGTGGTGGAGTCCGCGACGGCGGCGATCTCGCCGAGCTTGTGAGAGATGATGATGCAGGTGACCCCTTCCTCGCGGAGGTCCCGGATGAGCCCCAGCAGGTGCTCGGAGTCGTCATCGTTCAGCGCGGCGGTCGGCTCGTCGAGGATCAGCAGTCGCACGTTCTTCGACAACGCCTTGGCGATCTCGATGAGCTGCTGCTTGCCGACCCCGAGGGTTCCCACCGGTGTCACCGGGTTCTCCCTGAGGCCGACCCGCTCCATGAGCTCCACAGCCTTCACGTTGGTCTCGTGCCAGTTGATCACCCCGGCGGTGGACTGCTCATTGCCGAGGAAGATGTTCTCCGCCACCGAGAGATGCGGCACGAGGGCCAGCTCCTGGTGGATGATCACGATGCCCCGAGCCTCAGAATCATTGATCCCGCTGAAGGAGACCGGCTCCCCCTCCAGGAGGATCTCGCCGTCATAGCTCCCCGCCGGGTACACCCCGGAGAGCACCTTCATGAGGGTGGACTTCCCCGCGCCGTTCTCCCCGCAGATGGCGTGGATCTCCCCGCGCTGGACGGTCAGCGACACATCCGAGAGCGCCACGACTCCGGGGAATCGCTTCGTGATCGAGCGCATCTGGAGGATGGGATCCTCCACATGGGTCCGTACTGTCATTGGTCTCCCTCTCTGCCCCATCGGAATCGTCCCCGGCAGGTCCGTCCGGGGACGCAGCCCCGGACGGTGCCCTGCGACGACGACGTCCCGACCAGGACCCAGACTCCTGGCCGGGACCTCACCGGATCAGAGCTGGCCGGACTCGACCTGCTCCTCGGTGTAGTAGCCGGAGTCCACCAGGATCTCCTCGTAGTTGTCCTGGAGCACCATCTCGACGTCGAGGAGGTACGAGGGCACGACGATCTCGCCGTTGTCGTAGGTCTCGGTGTCGTTGGGCTCCGGCTCCTCCCCCTGGAGGTAGGCCTCGGCGGCTCGGACGGCCTCCTCGGCCAGCAGGCGGGTGTCCTTGAAGATCGTGGAGTGCTGGATGCCCTGTTCGATCAGGGAGATCGAGGCGATCTCGGCGTCCTGGCCCGTCACGATGGGCATGCCCTCCTCGATGGTGGGACCCTGGCCGTCATTGCGCAGCGCCGTGATGATCCCCCGGGAGAGCGGGTCGGCCGGGGCGAGCACGCCGTCCAGCTCGGTGTCTCCGCTGTAGTGGGTGGTCAGCAGGTTCTCCATGCGCTCCTGGGCCGTCTCCTGCTCCCACCGCTGCGTGGCGGCCTGCTGGATCGTGTCCTGACCGGAGGGGATCTCCAGCGTGCCGTCCTCCAGATAGGGCTCGAGCGTGTCGATCGCGCCCTGCCAGAAGTGGTGGGAGTTGCTGTCGTCCAGCGAGCCGGCGAACAGCTCGATGTTCAACGGGCCCTCGGGCGCATCATCGGCCTCGTCGAAGTTCTCATCCAGGATGCCGAGCCCGTAGAGAAGGGACCGGGCCTGGTTGACGCCGACCTCGTAGTTGTCGAACGTGACGTAGAAGTCCACGTCCTCGGAGTTGGTCAGCAGCCGGTCATAGGCGATCACGGGGATTCCTGCCGCCGCGGCGGCGTCGAGCTGACTGGTCAGTGCGGAGCCGTCGATCGAGGCGACGATCAGGGCGTCGACCTCCTGGGTGATCATCTGATCGATCTGCTGGGACTGCGTGGGGATGTCGTCGTCGGCGTACTGGAGGTCGACGGTGTAGCCGAGGTCCTCCAGCCCCTCTTCGATGTTGCCCCCGTCCTGCAGCCACCGCTCATAGGTCTGGGTGGGCATCGCCACACCCACCGTCATGTCCTCCGGTGCGGCGTCGGCATCTCCCCCGCCTCCGCCGCCTCCGGCGCCCTCGCCCTCACAGGCGGTGAGCAGCAGGGCGAGTGCAGCTCCCGCCCCCAGGATGGTCGTCGCAGTGGAACGCATGTCTCCTCCATTCGTGGCCCTGATGGGAGCCGGTGTGAGTGTCGGACCTGGATCGTCCTAGGTGTTGTCTATCACAGTCCCTGAGCCAGCCGGTGGTATGCCGCGTTCCACCGCAGCTCCTGCGCGAATCCGCGGGTGGTCACGCTCTCATCGATGACGGCCAGCTCCATCTGCGCGATCTCCGCCAGGTCCTCGAAGGCCTCCAGACCCAGAGCCGTGGAGAGCACCGTATGGTGGGCCGCACCGGCGGTGAGCCAGCACTCCGCCGAGGTGGCGAAGTCCGGGCGGGGCTCCCAGACCGCGCGCGCCACCGGCAGGTTCGGCAGCTCCTCGTCCGGCTCGACGACGTCCACCACGTTGGCGGTGAGCCGGAATCGTTCGCGCAGATCCGCCATGGCCACCACCACGCCCTGTCCAGGGTCGGTGTCGAAGACCATCCGCACCGGATCCTCGCGGTCACCGATGCCCAGCGGATGGACCTCCACCCGAGGTGTCGCGGAGGTCAGGCTCGGGCAGATCTCCAGCATGTGGGCCCCGAGGATCTTCTCCTTCCCCGGCGTCATCTCATAGGTGTAGTCCTCCATGAGGGAGGCTCCTCCGGGCAGGCCGTGGCCCATGACCTTGGCGGCGCGCACCAGCAGCGCTGTCTTCCAGTCGCCTTCGGCGCCGAATCCGTAGCCGGAGGCCATCAGCCGCTGGACGGCCAGGCCCGGCAGCTGTCGCAGACCCCCGAGGTCCTCGAAGTTCGTGGTGAAGGCGCCGAAGCCGCCTTCCTCGAGGAAGGAGCGCATACCGATCTCCTGTCGCGCGGCGTAGGCCAGCGACTCGCGGCGCTCACCGGAGGCACGGAGCTCCGCAGCGACGTCGTAGCGCTCGTCGTACTCCGCCAGCAGCGCGTCCACCTCAGCCGGGGAGACCGACTCCACCCTCTCGACGAGGTCGTTGACGGCCCAGGTGTTCACCGAGACGCCCAGCCTGATCTCGGCCTCCGTCTTGTCCCCCTCAGTCACGGCGACGTTGCGCATGTTGTCCCCGAAGCGGGCCAGTCGCAGATTCCGCAGGGCGTCCCATCCGGCGGCGGCGCGTGCCCAGGTGCCGATGCGCCGGGCCACGCGGGTGCCCGAGGCGTGGCCGACCACCGTCTTGCGCGCCGTGCCCATGCGGCTGGCGATGTAGGCGAACTCGCGGTCCCCGTGGGCCGCCTGGTTGAGGTTCATGAAGTCCATGTCGATCTCGGACCAGGGCAGCGCGGCGTCGGCCTGCGTGTGGAGGTGCAGCAGCGGCACGTCCAGAGCGTCGAGGCCCTGGATCCACATCTTCGCGGGCGAGAAGGTGTGCATCCAGACGATCACCCCCAGACAGTCCGGGTCAGAGTTCGCCTCCAGTGCCGCCCGGCGGATGGCGTCGCGTTCCTTGAGGACCGGCTTCCACTCGATGGTGACGGGGATGTCGTCGGCGGCGTCGAGGGTGGAGGCCACGCGCTGGGACTGCTCAGCGACCTGGCGCAGCGTCTCGTCCCCATAGAGGTCCTGGGATCCGGTGAGGAACCAGATCGTCTTGCCGGTGAAGGGTGAGGTCATGGGTGGGGTTCTCCTGATGGTGTGAAGGCGTGGTCAGGCGGCGGGTACGGGTCCTGCCGACTCAGCGGGAGGACCCTGAGGCCTGCCCGTAGACGTTCTGGTAGCGGTCGTAGAGGGAGTCGATCTGCGCCTGGTCGATGCGGGGCGGCTCCCCGTGGGCCCGGGCGAAGTGGACCGTGCGGGCCACCTCCTCGCACATCACGGCGGCCTTCACCGCGGCGCGGGCGTTCCGCCCCACCGTGAAGGGTCCGTGCTGGGCCATCAGCACCGCCGGCGAGCGGGACTCGCGCAGCGTCTCGACGATGCCCCGGCCGATAGAGTCGTCGCCGATGAGCGCGAACGGACCCACCGGGATGTCCCCGCCGAACTCGTCCGCCATCATGGTGAGCACGCACGGGATCGGTTCGGAGCGCGCCGCCCAGGCGGTGGCGAAGGTGGAGTGCGTGTGGACGACCCCTCCGACCTCCGGCATGTGCCGGTACACGTAGGCGTGGGCGGCCGTGTCGGACGAGGGGCGCAGCGCGTCGGCGGTGCCGTCGTCGATCTTCTCCCCGTCCAGGGTGCAGACGACCATGGTGTCGGCGGAGAGGTCATCGTAGGAGACCCCCGAGGGCTTGATGACGAACAGTTCGGGCGCGCCTTCCGCCGCGTCAGGCAGCACGACGCGCTCTGAGACATTGCCGGCGGTCCAGACCACCAGCTCGTTGCGGGGCAGCTCCGCGTGCAGCGCGGCGACCCGCTCCCGCGCACGCGCCACGGCCTCCTGGACTCGGACGCTCTGCTCGGCGAGCCGGATCATGCCGACACCTCCTGGGTCGTCGTCTGCTGGTCCCCCGGCGCGGGCTCGGCACGGACCCCCGCATGGGCCTCACGGCGGATGCGCTTCAGGCGTCGCATGATGTCATCGCCGCCGCGTCCGAAGTGGTCATGCAGGGCCTTGTACTCCGCGAACAGGGCGTCGTAGCGCCGCGGCCGCCGGGTCCGGTGTGTAGGCCTCCTTGATGCGCCCTCCCATGATGGGAGCCGCCGCCCGCACGTCCGCATAGGCGCCCGCCGCCACCGCGGCATGGATGGCCGATCCGAGGGCCGGCCCCTGCTCCGAGGTGATCGTGGAGATCGGCAGACGGGTGATGTCCGAGTAGAGCTGCATGAGGAAGCGGTTCTTCAGCAGCCCTCCGGCGACGACGAGCTCCCGCACCGGCACCCCGGAGGCGTCGAAGGCTTCGATGATGGTGCGGGTGCCGAAGGCCGTCGACTCCAGCAGCGCGCGGTAGACGTCCTCAGGCCGACTAGTCAGGGTCAGACCGACCACCATCCCGGAGAGCTCATGGTCGACCAGGACCGATCGGTTGCCGGAGTGCCAGTCCAGCGCCACCAGCCCGTGGGCCCCCACGGGCTGGACCTCGGCCTTCTCTGTGAGCAGCTCGTGCAGGCTCAGTCCGCGGGACTCGGCCTCCTCTGCGTACTCACCGGGCACCTGGTTGGCCACGTACCAGGCGAAGATGTCTCCCACGCCGGATTGGCCGGCCTCGTATCCCCAGGCGCCGGCGAGGATGCCGCCGTCGACGACTCCACACATGCCCGGCACCTCAGCCAGGACGTCCGCGTTCATCACATGACAGGTGGAGGTACCCATGATGGCCACCATCTGACCGGACTCGACCGCGTCGGCGGCAGGAGCCGTGACATGGGCGTCCACATTGCCCACGGCCACCGCGATGCCCTCCGGCAGTCCGGTCCAGGCGGCGGCCTGCGCGCTGAGGCCTCCCGCCCGGTCACCCAGCTGGCCGATCTGGTGGTCCAGCTTGGTCTCCACGAAGTCGGCGAACTCCGGATTGAGCGCGGCGAGGAAGTCCTTCGACGGATACTGCCCGTCCTGGCGGATGCCCTTGTAGCCGGCGGTGCAGGCGTTGCGCACGTAGCGTCCGGTCAGCTGCCAGACGATCCAGTCGGCGGCCTCCACCCAGCGGTCGACGGCGGCGTAGACCTCCGGATCCTCCTCGAGGATCTGCAGGCCCTTGGCGAACTCCCACTCGGAGGAGATGAAGCCTCCGTAGCGGCTGATCCACGATTCGCCACGGGAATGGGCGAGGTCGTTGATGCGGTCGGCCTGACCCTGTGCGGCGTGGTGCTTCCACAGCTTCGCGTAGGCGTGGGGCCGTCCCGCGAACTCGGGGACCTCATTCAGCGGCGTACCGTCAGCCGTGGTGGGCACCATGGTGCAGGCCGTGAAGTCGGTGCCGATCCCGATCACCTGCTCAGCGGACACGCCGGCGGCGCGCAGTGCGGCCGGCACCGCGTCCTTGAGCACGTCGACGTAGTCGGCAGGGTTCTGCAGCGCCCAGTCCGGAGGCAGCGGCTCGCCTGGTGGGCGGTCAGGGCGGAGTCCATCACCGCATGACGGTACTCATGGACGGCGGTGCCGAGCTCAGCGCCATCGGCGACGCGCACCACGAGGGCGCGGCCGGAGAGGGTGCCGAAGTCGACGCCGATCACCACGGAGTCGGGAGAGGTCATCGAGTGTGCGCTCCTTCAGGATCAGGTGGGCGGGTGAGGTCAGGACGTCCGGCCCTCCGCGGAGGGCGCATCGGCCACCCGAGACGGCGTCTCGAGGCGGGTGACGCCGGACACGACGATGTTAACGTTAACATTGTGATGTGGCCTGCGCCACCCCCGCCCTGCTCCGGCGGTCGACCTCAACCCGAGGCGCGGACCACCAGGCGCGGCTGGATCAGAGACGGCCCGCGGCTCGATCCGGAGGACGCCCCTCGACGCACCCGGGGCACGGTGGCGCCGTCGGGGCCCCCCGCGCCTGCTCCGAAGAGCGCCCCGAGGGCCGCGGCCCCGGCCTCTTCGAAGGGCTGGCGGACCGTGGTCAGCGGAGGGGAGAAGAAGTCGGCGCCGTCGACGACGTCGAAGCCGACGACCGCGACATCCTCGGGCACGCTCAGCCCAGCCTCCCGCACGGCCTGCACGACGCCGAGCGCGAGGTGGTCATTGGCCGCGAAGATCGCATCAGGGGCCTCGCCTCCCCCCTGATCGCCGCCCTTGCGGGCGAGCACCCTGCGGGCGGCGGCATGACCGTCGGCGGCCGACCATCCCCCGGCCCGAGCCAGCGGCAGCAGCGGCAGCCCGGCGTCACGCAGCTCCTCGCGCCATCCGATGATCCGTCCCTGGGCGTCGTGGTACTCCTCCGGGCCGCAGACATGGGCGATGCGCTCCCGTCCGCCCTGCCGGAGGTGCCGCACGGCCATCCGCGCCCCGGCGACCTGGTCGATCCCGAGCACCTGCATGTCGGGGGTCTGCTCGGCGGCGGAGGCCAGCACGACCACCGGGACGGTCCGGGAGATCTGCCGTGCCGCCTCGGCCATCGCCACCACCGGGGCGATGACGACGATTCCGTCGATGCCGCGGTCGAGGAAGAATTCGAGCGCCTCGTCCACGGAGGTCGGATCCGGGTCCCGGACCACGCTCAGCGCTGTCGCATAGCCGGCCTCGCGGGCGGCCTCCTCGATCGCGAGCGTCATACGGCTGGGACCGAAGGTCGAGTCGCCGGGACTCACGACGCCGATGAGTCCGGTCCGGCGGGTCTTCAGGGCCCGTGCCGTGCTGTTGCGCCGATACCCCAGGCCGCGCATCGCCTGCTCGACCCGACGTCGGGTGTCCTCGCGGACGCGTCCGGGGTGTTGAGCACCCGAGAGACCGTCTGATGCGAGACCCCGGCCGCCCGGGCCACGTCGATCATCGACGGCGCCCGCCCGGAGGGGCGCCGGGAGCTGCTCGCCATGGGCGTGGCGCTCAGTCGGAGGGCACGGAGTCGGCATCGCCCATCAGGCGCAGGGCCACACGCAGCTTCTCTGCGGCCTCATCCATGGCCTCGGAGTCGGGTGCACTGATCGCCCGGTCGAAGTCATGGTCCGCCATCGAGTTCGAGGGCCAGACATGCACGTGAAGGTGATCGACCTCGAATCCGGCGATCGTCAGACCGGCCCTCTGCGAGCCGAAGGTCTCCACCTGGGCCTTGCCGATGCGGTGGGCGACATGCATCAGATGGGCCACCAACGAGGCGTCGGCATCGGTCCACCGGTCGATCTCCTGACGCGGGACCACCAACGTATGCCCGTAGGCCAGTGGAGCGATGCTCAGGAACGCCACGCAGACCTCGTCCTGCCAGACGAAGCGACCGGGCAGCTCTCCCTGGATGATCTTGGTGAACACGGTGCTCATGATGCGGCTCCTGTCGGGTCGGTCAGCTGACGCTCCTGCTTCGATCGTACCGGCGAGGAGGACTCTCGCACCTGGAGGATCCACGGGATGGTCTCCTCCCGCCCGGCCGGCGGGGAGCCTGCCGTCGGACCGTCCTGACCTCCGAGGCGCTCCAGCAGCAGCTCCACAGCGCGCCGCGCAGTCCACGACATGTCAGGGGCCACGGAGCTCAGCGACGGCACCGCCATCGCGGCCTCAGGGATGTCGTCGAAGCCGACCAGCAGCAGATCCTCCGGCACGCGGAGCCCTCCGTCGGCCAGGCCACGGACCGCACCGAGAGCCACCGAGTCGGTGATCGCGAACGCCGCCTCGATCGGGTCCCGGCCCGCGGCACGATCGGCGAGGATCCTCTCGGCGACCCTCCGGCCTGCGCGTCGTCCGGCCTCCATCGTGACCTCGGGGGCCTCGAAGATCAGCTCAGGACTGCAGGCGAGGCCCGCATCCTGAAGCCCTTCCCTCCAGCCTCCCAGACGCAGGCTGTGGATCGTCTGCTCGGCCGTCTCCGGCCCTCCGATGAAGGCGATGCGGCCCGCACCCTGAGCTGCCAGATGCTCGACCGCCGCCCGTGAGCCGGCATGGTTGGCCATGCTGACATGGTCTGCCGCGGTGGGATTCTCCCGCTCCCCCAGCAGGACGATCGGGAACGCCTGGCCGACGTCGAGCTTCTCCAGGTCCATGCCGACGGTGCTGAGGATGAGTCCGTCATAGTCCATCGCCTGCGAGAAGCGGATGGCGGCGACCTCGCCCGCCTCCTTGGCCCCGGTCTGTTCGACGGCCACCCGATATCCGCGCCGCTCGGCCTCCTGGGCGACGTGGGTCGCCAGCGCGGCGAAGTAGGGCACATCATGGCCGGGGACGGCCAGCCCGATGACGCCGCTGTGCCCGGACCGCAGATTCCGTGCCGAGACGTTCATCCGATAGCCGGTCTCGGCGAGCTGCCGCAGCACCCGCCGCCGAACCTCCTCGCTGACCCCGGGCCGGCCGTTGACGACGTTGGACACCGTCATGGTGGAGACCCCGGCGGCCCGCGCGACGTCGCTCATCCTCACCGTGGCCACCGCAGTGCCTCCTGTTCGCCGTCCTGCCGCCGATCACGCTCCTGGGCCGGAGCCGCGCGCACTTGGCATGCTAGCAATCTCCCGCGCCGCCCCCGCCGAGGCCCTGCGGTCAGCTGATCGCGTCCTGCATCTCTGCGTGCATCCGCTCCGCCGCCTCCGCCGGGCTCAGCCGGTCGAAGAAGACCTCGTCGCAGTAGCGGTAGGCGATGTCCTGCAGACCCGAGAAGCCCAGGGCCGGCACGGGCTCAGCCTCGCCGATCTCATCCTCGACCTCCTCGATGAACTCTGCCACGGCCAGCTCCTGGCCCTCCAGCTGGTCGAGCACCACCTCCCGACTGACCTCATTGGCCGGCAGACCACGATCCATGCCCGTGATCTCCGCGGCCTCCTCGGAGTTCACCAGGAAGTCCACGAAGGCCTGCGCCTCCTCCGGGTGCTCCGTCTGGGACGTCACCGAGAACATCATCGTGGCCTTGAACCACAGGCCGTTGTCCTCACTGCTTCCGGTGGCCGAGGGGTAGCGCAGCAGCTCGAAGTCGACGCCGGCGAGATCCGAGAGTCCCGGGACCATGTTGCTCCACCACCGACCGACGGCCTGCTCGCTCTGCTCGAAGATCGACTCCCCCGGGGCAGCATTGGACTCCTCCTGCATGATCGAGGCCGGCGGGTAAGATCCCCGTTCCACGAGCTCCTGCTGGAACTCGAGGTACTCCTCGGCGTCTTCGACGGTGAAGCCGAGCTCTCCGTCGTCGGTGGTCAGGTTCTTGCCCTGCTGCCTCAGCCAGATCTGCAGGTCCACCGTCTGCGGGACGCCACCATCACCCCAGTAGCCGTCACCGAGCGTCTCATTGAGCTCGGAGGTGAGGTCGGCGTAGTCCTCCCAGGTCCACGTCGTGTCGTCGGGGATCTCCAGCCCCGCATCCTCGAAGAGGTCCGGGTTGGCCAGGACTGCCATCGTGTTGATCCCGGTGGTGATGCCCATCAGGCCGTCCTCGGTGGTGCCGTTGTCGACCACGTCCTGCTCGAACCCGGAGGTGTCGAGGTCGTCCATCGGCAGCAGCGCACCGCGGTCGGCATATTCACGCAGGTAGGTGTCGTCCATCTGGATGACGTCGGGCGCGCCTCCTCCGGCAGTCTGCGTGGCCAGCTGATCCCAGTACCCCTCCCAGTCCGAGTACTCGGTGGAGATCGTCACATGCGGGTTCTGCTCCTCGTAGAGTGCGACGATCTCCTCGGTGAGGGCGTTGCGGTGCTCTGCGCCCCACCAGGCGAACCGCAGCGTGACGTCGCCGCCCTCCCCCGAGGCTGCCCCACCGTCGCCCCCGCAGGCGGTGAGGGCGATGACGCCGCGCAGCGACGGCGGCGAGGCGCGTCCAGCGGGGCCGAGGCGCCGATGGGCCGGTGTCGATGGCAGAGTTCCTGGTGGTCATGTGCTTCTCCCCTTCGATGTCCCGACGCCGACCGTGCGGACGGCGCGGACCGCTCATGCGGTGCGTCTGGTCTCGGCCCGGGCCTCCTGCAGCGGCCTTCCCCGCCAGGAGGGCCCGAGCTCCTGTGGTGTGCATCACAGGTTTATCGTGACAGTATTTGAATCGTTTCACCGCGTCAAGGGGTCGACGCGGATCCCTCGATCCAGAGATCCGCCGCCTCGGCTCATCGGACCCGGGCCTCAGCCGACCAGACGAAGACTCACATAGGAGGTGGGAGGAAGCTCCAGACGCAGCGTGCTTCCCGACCAGGTCGCCCCCTCGAAGGGCACGGGCGCCACCCGCTCCGGCTCCTCGGCCGTGTTGTGCTCCCGAGGGTCTCCTGCGGTCAGGACCGACACCTGGCCGAGCTCCAGCGGCCCATGGCCCCGGAGCCGCAGCTCCACCGTCGCACCGGCATCAGGATCAAGGTTCGCAGCGGTCACCGTCACGGCTCCTGCCTTCGTGGAAGCCGTGGCGGTGACCGTGGGCACGACCCGCCCGTCCGCTTCTCGCTGCGCGACGTCCCCGACCGGACGCACGGGCAGATGGGCGGCGTCATGATGACCCACGTCCATCGCGAAGGCGTGATAGGTCGGGGTGAGCACCAGCCGGTGCCCGTCGGTGAGCACCATCGACTGCAGCACGTTGACCGTCTGGGCGATGTTGGCCAACCGCAGACGATCGGCGTGAGAGTGGAAGGCCTCGAAGTGGACTGCCGCCACGAGCGCGTCGCGCAGCGTGTTCTGCTGGTGCAGGAAGCCGGGATTCGTGCCGGGCTCGACGTTCCACCACGTCCCCCACTCGTCCAGGGCGAGCCCGACCTTCTTCGTCGGGTCATAGGCGTCCATCACAGCGGCATGGCCGGCGATCAGCTCCCCCACCCGGTGGGCGCGGGCCATCGTCGCCCAATACTCCCGGTCTGTGAACTCCGTGGCCGAGCCCTTGTCCATCCAGGAGCCGGACATCGTGTAGTAGTGGAAGGAGATCGCTTGGTACAGGTCCCGCGGTGCGGGGTCTCCCAGCCCGCTCGCGAGCTGCTTCATGAGCACCTCGGTCCAGGCATAGTCAGCCTCGTTGCCCCCGGCGGCCACCCGATACAGACGGTCCTTCCCGTGGTCCCGGGCATAGGTGGCATGCTGCCGGGCCAGGGTGCTGAACTGGTCCGCGGTGAGGTTTCCTCCGCAGCCCCAGGGCTCGTTGCCGATGCCGAAGAAGGTCACGTTCCAGGGCTCCTGACGCCCGTTCTCACCCCGGAGTCGGGCCATCGGCGAGTCCCCGGCGCGGGTCAGGTACTCGACCCAGTCGCTGGTCTCCTTCACGGTCCCCGAGCCGACGTTGCCGGAGATGTAGGGCTCGGTGCCGAGGAGTTCACACAGCGCCATGAACTCATGAGTGCCGAAGTGGTTGTTCTCCTCCACGTCACCCCAGTGAGTGTTGACCATCCGCGGGCGCTCACGACGGGGGCCGATCCCATCGGTCCAGTGGTATTCGTCGGCGAAGCATCCACCGGGCCACCGCAGATTCGGGATCGCGATGGCGCGCAGCGCCTCCACCACATCGGCGCGGATGCCGCCGATGTTCTCGATCTCCGAGTCCTCCCCCACCCAGAACCCGTCGTAGATGCACCTGCCCAGATGTTCGGCGAAGTGCCCGTAGACATGGCGGCTGATGGTGGGGCCTGGGACGTCGACGTCGACAACAGCCGTCAGGGCGGGGGCCGGCACAGGGTCGGGTGCGGATACGTCGGCAGGTCCCGCCGCAGTGGTCGCGGGAGAGGTCACGGGGGAGGTCATCGGTCTCCTTGGTCGGGGGTGAGTGGGTGGGAGGCGGTCACGTCCGCCTGCCGCTGAGCCTGGGCGTGGAGTCGCAGCGCCCGGGACCTCGAGAGGTAGACGGCCAGGCAGACGCTGAACAGCAGCACGCTGACCACATCCCGGGTCAGGAATGTCCCGACCACACAGGCGATCAGCCACCAGGTGACCGCGCGGCTGTGCTGGAGCTTCAACCGCCAGGCGACGACGGCGGTCAGCAGCGCCCCGAGGAGCACGGCGATGCCGTAGGTGCGCACGACGGCGGCCACCTCGGTGACCATGGAGGCCGAGCCGAGGGCCTCGGCGTCCTCCAGCCCCTGGTAGCCGCTGGAGGCGAACCAATACTGATACGGAAACAGGGTCAGCACGGCCAACAGCCCGTTCCATCCGGCGGCGACGGCCAGCAGCGCCCGCTCTGCGCGGCGACGCGGCGGACGTTCACCACGGACAGGTGCCTCATGCGCCGCGGGCCCGTCCGAGGGATCGCACGGCGCACCCGCTGCGTCCGTCACCGGAGCCTAGAGCGGCGGAGCAGGCCCATGGCGCTCACCCCTTGATCCCGGAGGACATGCTCAGCGAGCTGACGAAGTACTTCTGGGCCACCAGGAAGAGGATCAGGGTCGGAATCATCGCCATCACCGCCGAGGCCATGAGCTGCCCTGTTCGGTCGTACTCGGCCAGCATGTTCTGCAGCAGCTGGAGCCCGGCCGTGATGGGCATCTGGTCCACGTCGTTGAACACGATCAACGGCCAGAGGAAGTCGTTCCAGGAGCCGGTGAAGGCGAACAGGAAGATGACGATGAGGATCGGCCGGATCATGGGCAGCACGATCCGGAAGAAGATCTGGAAGTCGCCGGCACCGTCGATGCGCGCGGCGTCGTCCATCTCCTTGGGGATCCCGGCGAGGAAGGCCCGCACCAGGAAGATGTTCGCCACTCCCGCCAGGCCGGGGACGATCATCGCCCACGGAGAGTTCACCCATCCCAGTCGGGACACGATCTCGTAGAGGGGAATGAGGTTCGCGATGACCGGGAACAGCGAGATGGCCAGCAGCGTGAAGAACAGGACGTCCTTGCCCGGGAAGTCCAGACGGGAGTATCCGTAGCCGGCGATGGACACCACCACGACGGTCAGCAGCGCATGCATGGTGGAGATGAACATGGAGTTCCAGAACCACCGCAGCACCGGGTACCCGGCCACATCGTTGAGCAGCGAGACGTAGTTGTCGGCCACCCATTGGGCCGGCAGCAGCCGGAAGGACTCGAAGGCGAACTCGGTGGGCGATTTGAAGGAGGTGGACAGGGCGAAGACCACCGGCAGGAGCCAGATGAGGGCCAGCGCCAGCAGCACCACGTAGGTGATGGTCAGGGCCAGCTTGGAGCGCATGGGGCTGCCGAGGGTCGAGCCCTTCCCCGGCCGAGGACGCCCCGTCACCGGGTGCGGCTGCCCGGGGACGCCATCGGCGCCGCCACGTCCGGGCGCCCGCTGGTCGGTCTGGATGACGGCCGTGTCAGACATCGGTCCTCCTGTACATGATGAAGAACTGGATCGCGGAGATCGCCATGAGCACCAGCCCCAGGAGCACGGCCATGGCGGAGGCGACGCCCGCGATCGAGGGACCGCCGCCGAAGGCCAGGTCGCGGACCTCCATCATCAGCACCGTGGTGCTGTCGGCGGGACCGCCGTTTGTGAGCATCAGCGGCTGGGCGAAGACGTTGAAGGAGACGGTGGTGGTCATCACCGTGGTGTAGAGCAGCGGCAGCCGGATCGAGGGCAGCGTGACGTTGAAGAAGGAGCGCACCGCCCCGGCGCCGTCGATGGAGGCCACTTCATAGAGCTCCTGGGGCACGGCGGAGATCGCCGAGCGATAGATGATGAGGTTGCCCCCGATGCCGGCCCAGACGGTGAGCACGAAGATCGTCGTCCAGGCCCAGGCTGAGTCGTCGTGAAGCTGATGTCCGTGCCCAGATAGTGGTTGATCGGCCCGAACTCGCGGTTGAACACCAGGTTCCAGGCGATCGCCGCGGCGGAGACCGCGATCAGGCCGGGCACGAAGAAGATGCCCTGGAAGACATTGGCTCCCCGCAGGTCCTTGCGGGACAGCATGACAGCCAGCACCAGGGGCACAGCGATCAGCAGCGGAACGCCCACGACCACGAAGAGGATCGTGTTCCACAGGCCGTTCATGAAGATGCGGTGGAAGGCGTGGTCGGTGTCGAAGAGCACCCGGAAGTTGTCCAGGCCGACCCACTGCGGATCCCCGATGAGGTTCCACTGCGTGAAGGCCACGTAGATGCCGAAGCAGGCCGGGAACAGCCCGAAGACGGCGAAGAGGACCAGGTGAGGCCCCATGAAGGGAATCGCGCGGAACCAGGCCCGCAGGCCCTGCGGGAGACGGCTCGGCGGCCGGGTCGCGCGGCGGTCGCCGCCGCGCTGCGCTCGTGCAGTCGTGGTCGTGGTCATGGTGCCTCCACCATCTCGATGCGGGCCCGGGTGGTCTCGTTCATCCGCTCGACGGCCTGCTCGATGCTGTGCCGTCCGAAGGCCACGTTCGGCGTCTCGTCCCAGATCGCCTCCCCGACGTAGGGGGCGTACTCGAAGTTGTCCGTGACCAGCAGCTCCTCGTTCTCCGGACGGGTGAAGAAGGACTGGGGGTGATCCTGGTAGGCCTCGCTGTCGAACGTGTCCCGACTGGCCACGATCTGCCCCGCCTCGGCCCAGCCCAGCGAATGGGTGCGGACGAACTCCAGGAAGTCCGCGACTGCTCGATCCCGCTCGGGATCGCGGTCGTCGTCGGCCATCTGGACGAAGGCATGGGACTCGAAGTGGTTCACGGCGTTCTCCGGATCGATCTGCATGCTGTGCGTCAGGTCCCAGCTGAAGCCCTCGACGTCGTCGTGGCCGCTGATCTCCCAGGTCCCGGAGGGGTGGAAGAGCGCACGTCCGCTGCGGAATACCTGGGCGGAGTCGGCGTCCTCCGGGGCCATCAGCCCGGCCTCCTGCATGCCCTGGATGGCTTCGAGGGCCTGCACATAGGGCTCCGCAGAGAAGTCGATGTCCTCGGCGCCGTCCCCGACGCCCTCGCCGATGTTGTACTGCCAGTTGTAGACCAGCAGGGGGGCGAAGAAGGTCGTCGTCGCGTACACCCCTTCAGGGAGCTGGCCCTCGAGATCCATGATCTCCTCGACCGTGACGAGATCGTCATCGAGGATGTGCTCGAGATCCAGGTCCTCCAGGAGTTCATCGTTGTAATACGTGACCAGGCCATGGAGGTCCAACGGCACCGCCCATTGCGCCCCGTCATACTCCCCCGCCTGCCAGGCCGGCTCCAGGTAGTTCTCCGCGGTGAGCCCGGACTCCATCTCCAGGAGCGGCTCGATCGGCGTGAGGATCTCGTTGCTCGCCAGCTCCGCAATGGCCAGATTGTGGACGAGCACGACATCGGGGATGTCAGCACCAGCCCGGGCCACCGAGTACATCCGCATGTACATGTCGTCCCGCGGCGCGGGTTGGAAGGAGACCGGAATCTCCGGGTCCGTGGCGTTGTAGTCGGCGACGATCTGCTGCATGAAGCGACCGTCGTCCCCGCTGAGCAGGTTCCAGAACTGGAGCGGCTCCTCGCCTTCTCCCTCGCCGCAGGCCGCCAGCGGCAGCACCAGGGCTGCGGCGGCGAGTCCGGCCAGGCGGGATCGTCGTCTCATGAGCTTCCCTCCGACGTGTTGTGCAGACCACAATGATTTATCGATAAAGTAGTGGAGGTCACATGCCGGAGTCAAGGGTGCGAGGGAGTCAGCTCGTCGGCCCGGCGCCACCCGGACGCCCCGTGAGCCGCTGTTAGGCTGGAGGGATGCCGGAGCCCACCTCACCCGAGCGAGGACGAGACCTGTGACTGCTGAGAACGCGACGACGCCCCCTGTGCGGGGGCGCTCCACCCGCCAGAAGCGGGCCGTCTGGGCCGCACTGAACTCGCTCGAGGACTTCGTCAGCGCGCAGGACCTGCACCGCATCCTCGAGGACCGCGGCGAGAAGGTCTCTCTGGCCACCGTCTATCGGATCCTGCAGGCCCATCAGGAGGAGGGCCTGGTGGACGTCCTGCGCCCGGACGACACCGAAGCGGTGTATCGGCTCTGCGCCCGCGACGAGCACCACCATCATCTGGTCTGCCGCGGCTGCGGGCTGGCAGTGGAGTTCGAGGCGCCCGACATCGAGGAATGGACGGAGACGCTGGCGAGGCAGCACCGGTTCACCGACGTGCGGCACACCCTGGAGATCTTCGGCCTCTGTGAGGCCTGCGCGGCCAGGCAGGCAGAGCAGGGCGAGAACGCCTGAGGCGGCCCCGGCCGGGGCTGCGCCGGCCCGGTCTCCGTCAGGCGCGTGCGGGAACCGTCGGCGAAGGCTCCTCGCCTGCGACACCGACTCCGGCCGGTCCGCCACCCCCAGGGCCAGCCATGACCCGGGCCGCCTGCTCCTGCCGGCGCAGACGTCGCCCCCGACCGATGAACAGACACACCAGGTAGATCATGAATGAGATCGTGGTGATGTAGGGGCTGATCGGAATCTGGCCGGTCAGGGCCAGCATGATGCCTCCGACGGCGGAGATCAGGGCGAAGACCATCGACAGCGCCACCGCCATCCCCGGGCGTGCGGTGACCTTCAGGGCCGCCGCGGCAGGGACCACGAGCAGGGAGAGCACCAGCAGGGCGCCCACGACCTGGACGGACATCGCCACTGCCCCGCCCAGCAGCACCATGAACACGAGCGACAGGGCATTGACGGGCACCCCCCGCGCCTGGGCGAGCTGAGGGTCGATCGAGGAGAAGAGCAGAGGCCGCCAGAGGAGGGCGACCACCGCGGTGATCACCAGGGCACCGATCACCAGCGTGCGGGTCTGCATATCGTCCACGCCGACGATCTGCCCCGTGAGCAGGCCGAAGCGGTTGGCGGAACGACCCTGATACAGCGACAGGAACAGGATGCCCAGCCCCAGGCCGAAGGGCATCAGCACACCGGTCACCGCACTGGTGTCCTTGTCCTTGAGGCTCAGCACGCCGATCAGCAGCGCAACGCCCACCGCGCCGATGGCCGAGCCGAGCACGACGTCCAGGCCCATGAGCAGGAACAGCGCCGCGCCCGCGAAGGAGATCTCCGCGATCCCATGCACCACCAGGGCTGTGCGACGCAGCATGATCAGCACGCCGATGACCCCGCCCATCAGGCCGAGGACCGCAGCGGTGATGACGGAGTTGCGGACCAGGCCGAACAGCTCCCAATAGCCGTCGGTGCTGAACGAGGAGGAGATCTGCTCGATCATCGGGCGGCTCCTGTCCTGCGGCCGGGCGTCGCACGCTCGGCGACGTCATGCGGGGCGGCATGCTGATGGGTCTCGTGGTCGTCGTCGTGGATGTGGGGCCCGACGCCGACCCGCGGGTCCTCCGGCGCCAGGCCGCCGGGCTCTCCGCCGTGAGCGGCGCTCGGGTCGGCACTGTGACCGGGCGCGCAGTGGTGGCCTTCGAGATGATGGGACATCACCACCAGACGCCCTCGATGCTCGATCACGTCGATGGGTGCGTCGTAGAGCTCGCTGAGCACCTCGGAGCGCATCACGTCACGGGTCGGGCCGATCCGATGTCTGCCGCGAGCGATGTAGAGCACCCGGTCCACATGCTCGACGACCGGATTGATCTCATGGGTGACGAAGACGACGGCGGCGCCACGCTCCGTGGCCTGACGTTGGATGAGGTCGGTGATGGCCTGCTGATGATGGAGGTCCAGGGAGTGCAGGGGCTCGTCGCACAGCAGCACAGCGGGATCGGAGGCCAGGGCCTGGGCGGCGCGCAGGCGCTGCTGCTCGCCCCCGGAGAGGAGCCCGACCGGCATGTCGGCATACTCGGTGGCGCCGACCTCCTCGAGAAGCCCGTCGACCCGGCGGCGTTGGGCGCGGGGGCGCATCCGGAAGCCGAAACGGTGCCCGTCCAGCCCGAGTGCGACGAGGTCGCGAGCGCGCAACGGCGTCTCCGCCGGCAGAGCGTGCTGCTGAGGGATGTAGCCGACGTCGCTGCTGCCGCGGCGCACGGCACGGCCGGCCACACGGACGTCGCCGGCGCTGAGCCGCTGGAGGCCCAGGAGGACCTTCAACAGCGTGGACTTGCCGGCCCCGTTGGGACCGAGCACGGCGAGGAACTCCCCCGGGGACAGGTCCAGGTCGAGCCCCTCCCACAGCGTGCGGCCATGGAAGGCGATGCCGGCGCCGTCGAGGGACAGCGCCGCCGAGGCACCGGCGCGATCACTCACCGGCTGCCTCCACGATCTCCTCGACCTGGTCGATGTTGTGCTCCATCCACTCGAGGTAGTCGTCGATGTCGTCAGGGAGGGTCTCGGAGAACTCGACACCGGGACCCCGGCATCCTCAGCGGCCTGGCGGATCTGCAGAGACTGGTTGGTCTCCGTCTGCTCGTTGTAGGCGAGCATGTCGATGTCATCACCGGTGGCCGTGTCGAGCGCGTCCTGATAGATGCGCGGTGCGACGTCGTCGCCGTGCTCCACCGCCGCCAGGAACTGCTCCTCGGTGAGATCGTCGAAGCCGGCGTCGAGCAGCAGGAACTGCGAGACGGGCTCTGTGGCCAGAAAGCCGAGCCCGTCGGCGCCGAGGGCGCGGTTGCGCTCATCCAGCTCCTCGAGCTGCTGCGCGGTCGACTCAGCATTCTCCCCGTAGAGGTCGGCGTTCTCCGGGGCGAGGTCGCTCATGTGTTCGCCGAAGTCGCGGACGACCTCGGCCATCAGGGACAGGTCGTACCAGACGTGCTCGTTCTCATAGCTGCCCGTCCACTCGTGGGCGTGATGGTTCTCCCCGTCGATGACCTGGTAGACGAGGTCGTCCTTGCCCGCTGAGGAGGCCAGCCGGGTGATGAAGGGGTCGTAGCCTCCGCCGTTGGCGATGATCACATCGGCCTTCTCGATGCTCAGGCGGTCCTGCGGAGTGGCCTCATAGGAGTGCGGATCCATCGCCGGGTTGTCCACCATGGCGTCCACCTCGGCCGTGTCGCCGACGACCTTCTCCGCCAGAAACGAGTAGACGTCGGTGGAGGCGATGATGACCAGGCCCGTGTCCTCACCGTCGCTGGAGCTGACGTCGTCGGCAGTCTCGCCGCCGCCCCCACAAGCAGTCAGGGTCAGGGTCACCGCCGTCAGCAGCCCGGCGGCACGCAGGGTGCCGACGCGCGTCAGTCCGGACGCTCGGCCAGCGACGGTCACGGCGGGCGCGGAGTCTGCAGAACGGCTCAGGGTCATGGTCGGACTCTCTATCTCGGAGGGTGGGTCGACCGGCGGACAGCTGCATGCCCGCGGCGCACTACAGCGTACGCCTGCTCGATGTTGAGAACAAATCTCATCTGCGCAGTGAGTGCCGTCCTCTGTGGTCCGCCCGCACGCCCTCAGCCGTCCTCGCCGACCCGGTGCCGGCGGCGTGAATCCCGAGACTGGGTGGCGTCGTGGATCTCCCCCACCAGCACCTCCAGGACGTCCTCCAGGAAGAGCACACCCCGCGTCTCGCCGCCGGCGTCGATGACACGGGCCAGGTGTGAGCCCGTGCGCTGCATCTGGGCCAGACAGTCCTCGATCTCGTCCGCCGGGGCCATGTTGCCCAGCGATCGGACCGCCGTCACCGGCATGGGCTCCCCCACCTGGGACTCGGGCAGGCTCATCACGTCCTTGAGGTGGACGTACCCGGTCATCTCACCGCCCCCGTCGACGACGACGAAGCGCGAGAAGCCCGTGCGTCCCACCGCCTTCTCCACCTGCTTCGGTGTGACGTCGGCCGGCACGGTGACCACATCCTCGACAGGAACCATCACAGACTCCGCCGTGTAGTCGCCGAAGACCAGGGCACCGGCGATGACGCCGGCGTCGTCATGGACCGTCCCCCCGCGGGTCGACTCGGCCACGATCGACTGCATCTCCTCCAGCGTGAACGTCGAGACGACCTCGTCACGGGGGGTTACACCGAACAGACGCAGCACGAGATTCGCCGAGACGTTGAGCAGGACGATCACCGGCTTGAGCATCCGATAGAGGACGACCATCGGAGGCGCCAGCATGAGCACCGCGCGGTCCGCCACGGAGACGGCGAAGTTCTTCGGCACCATCTCCCCCAGCGTCACATGGAGGAAGGAGACGATCACCAGCGCCACCAGGAAGGCCGCCACGGAGGCCGCCGTCGGGTTCAGGCCCAGCCACATCAGCGGCTCGGTCAGCAGATGATGGATGGCGGGCTCGGAGACCTGCAGGATCAGCAGCGAGCAGACCGTGATGCCCAGCTGAGCGATCGCCAACATCTGCGAGACGTGCTCCATGGCATAGAGAGCGGTCCGCGCGGCCGTGGAACCGCCCTCCGCCTTCGGTTCGATCTGGCTGCGTCGAGCGCTCATCACCGCAAACTCGCCGGCGACGAAGAAGGCATTGCCCGCAAGCAGGAGGACCAGCCAGACGATCCCCATCACGTCGGAGATCATCGCGGGTCACCTCCGTTCCGGTCGGCGGCGGCGCGCATGTGCTCCGCACGCTCCGCCGCTGCCCGCCGGGCACGCTCAGCGGCGGCCTCGGCGGCTATCCGACGGGCCTCGGGATCGGGGACGAAACGGATCCTGTCGATCCGGCGCCCGTCGACCCCCGCGACGACGAGCCTGCCGCCTTCGACCTCGGTCTCGTCACCCACGCCCGCCACGCGGCCCAGGCGGTCGAGCATGAAACCCGCAGCGGTCTCGTAGGCCGGGTCCTCAGGGATGTCCAGCTCGAGGATCTGGGGGTTGATCTCATCGGGGCGGAGCAGCCCCGGGAAGTACCAGTCTCCGTCAGCGGCCTGGAGCACTCCGGGCGTGAGCCGGTCATGCTCGTCGGCGACCTCACCGACGATCTCCTCGATCAGGTCCTCCAGGGTGACGACGCCTGCCGTGCCCCCGTACTCGTCGACGACGACGGCGACCTGCAGCGGAGCCTCCCGGAGCACCGAGAGCAGCGAGTCCAGATGGATGGTCTCAGGGATCCGCGTGATCTCGGTCATCACGGTCGCGGCCACCAACCCGGCGCGCTTGTCACGCGGCACGGCCACGGCCTTCTTCAGATGGGCGATGCCACGGACGTCGTCCACGGACTCCCCCAGCACGGGGAACCGGGAGTAGCCGGTGCGCCGGGCGACATCGATGAGCTCGGTCAGCGGGGCCTCTGCGTCCACGGTCACCATACGCGGCCGCGGCGACATCACGTCCGCGGCTGTGCGCTCCGAGAACCGCAGGGTCCGGTCCAGATAGGCCGCGGTGCCCTCGTCGAGGGTGCCCAGCATGGCGGAGCGGCGCACCATCGAGGACAGCTCCTCCGGGGTGCGGGCGCCCGAGAGCTCCTCCTTGACCTCCAGGCCGAAGCGGTGGAGGACCTGGTTGGAGAATCCGTTGAGCACCACGATCAGCGGGCGGAAGATCGCGGTGAAGACCAGCTGCGGGCGGGCCAGCGCACGCCCGATCGCGAAGGCCTCGGCGATGGCGAGGTTCTTCGGGACCAGCTCGCCCAGGAGCATGGTCACCAGCGTCGCGATCGCCATGGCGATCGTCAGCGAGACGGCGCCGACCGCCTGGTCGGGCACGCCCAGCATGTCCAACGGACCGGCGAGGAGCACCCCGAGGGCAGGTTCGGCCACATACCCGGTCAGCAGCGTGGTGAGCGTGATGCCCAGCTGACAGCTCGACAGCTGGGTGGACAGCGACTTCAGGCAGCGCATCAGCGGCACCGCCCGGCGATCGCCGTCGTCGATGGCGCGCTGGACCGTCGGCTGGTCGAGGGCTACGAGGGAGAATTCGACGGCGACGAAGAATCCGGTGCCCAGGATGAGCAGGAGTCCGACGCCCAGGAGAATCCATTCCACGGGGTCAGCTGCACCTCCGCGACTCCGCGGACCGGCATACGGACGCCGGAGCACGGTCGGGGAAGCGGGGTGGTCCGGAACGGCTGCGGGCCGAGGCCCTGCAACCGGTGGACGGGACCGGAAGGCGAGCAGGAACAGTGAGAATCAGGCGCGAGCCCGGTTGTCGACACTCCATAAGACTTCGCAGTGTAGCGCGGGACGCCGGGGCCGCACCACTGCGTCCCCCGGCGCTGCGCCTCCGCCGCCCGGATCACCACGTCGTGGGGACCGGCTTGCCCTCCTCGTAGCCTGCCGCCGACTGCACACCTGCGACCGCCTGCTCGCGGAAGCGCGGCAGATCCCGGGCGCCCGCATAGGTCATCGACGAACGCACCCCGGCGGTGATCGAGTCCAGCAGGTCCTCCACACCCGGCCGCTGCGGGTCCAGGTACATCTTCGAGGTGGAGATCCCCTCCTCGAAGAGACTCTTCCGAGCACGGGAGAAGGCGTCCTCACCGGCGGTGCGATGCTGGACGGCCCGGGCGGAGGCCATGCCGTAGCTCTCCTTGTACCGGCGCCCGTCGGCTTCGGCGATGAGATCACCGGGGCTCTCGAACGTCCCGGCGAACCAGGAGCCGACCATGACCTGCGAGGCACCGGCGGCCAGCGCCAGTGCGATGTCCCGCGGGTGCCGCACACCGCCGTCCGCCCAGATGTGCCGTCCCAGCTCGCGGGCCGCGGCCGCACATTCGAGCACCGCGGAGAACTGCGGCCGCCCCACGGCCGTCATCATGCGGGTGGTGCACATCGCCCCGGGCCCCACCCCGACCTTGACGATGTCCGCGCCGGCGGCGACCAGGTCGCGCACCCCCTCAGGGGTCACCACATTGCCCGCGACCACGGGGACCGTAAGACCGCCCTCGGCGTGGGAGTCCACCACGGCGCGGACGGCCCGCAGCGCCTCGAACATCTTGCGCTGGTGGCCGTGGGCGGTGTCGACCACCAGCACGTCCACACCGGCGTCGAGCAGCGACTCCGCCCGCCCCGCGACATCCCCGTTGATCCCGACGGCGGCGGCGACCTTCAGCCGTCCCGCCGAGTCCAGGTTGGGGGCGAAGAGGGTGGAGCGCAGCGCACCGCGCGGCGTCAGCACGCCGGCCAGGGTGCCGTCGGAGGTGGTCACCGGCGCGTAGTCGCAGCCGAGCTCGTCCATGGCCAGGAAGGCCTGCCGGAGCCCGGCGTCCAGAGCCTCGGCGTCCTGGGCGCCGGCCTGATCCTGAAGCCCCAGCTCGGCCGTGGTGAACCGCACCTGCGGCATGCGCATCACCGAACCGACGGAGGAGAAGCGGTCACGTCCCTCGCCGTCCTCGGCGGTGACGATCCCCGCCAGGCGCAGGTCCTCGTCCACCACGCAGACCGAACGATGGTTCCGCTTGTCCAACAGGTGCAGCACGTCGAGGATCGTGTCCTGGGGGCCGACCTTCAGCGGCGTCTCGAAGACCGGGTGGCAGGACTTCACCCATTCGGTGACCTGCCGGATCACCTCCAGCGGGATGTCCTGAGGCAGCACTCCGAGTCCGCCGCGGCGCGCCATCGTCTCGACCATGCGCCGGCCGGTCACCGCCGTCATGTTCGCCGCGACCAGCGGAATGGTCGATCCGGTGCCGTCGTCGGCAGAGATGTCCACCTCCATCCGCGACATCGCCTCGGACCGGGAGGGGACGAGGAAGACGTCGGCGTACGTCAGGTCGGTGGTGGGCTCGTTGAGGAACTTCATGGGGGTGGTCGTCCGCCCTTCGGGGTCTCGCGCTCGCGCCGCGGGGACACCGCCCCTCTGAGGACGTGTCGCACGGCATCAGACACGATACCGCGCACGGTGGCGGCTCCGTCAGGAAAGTCACTATGCTGGGACGAGGTGACCGAGAGGGTCTCCGGCCAGCCGGGGCGAGAGCCCGGCGGACGGCGAGGACGCCGTCGTCGTGACCCTCCTGGTGGGAATATCGCACCGCCGGCCGAGCATCTCGGCCGGACATGCACGCGCACGGTGCGGCGAACCGACACAACACATATGGAAGAGGCGTATCCACAGTGCCAGAGCTAACGTCCAGCCGTCTCGCGGAGGAGTTCCCCGGAAACGAATGGTTGGTCGCCGACATATACGACAAGTACAAGGCGGACCCGGACTCCGTGGACCGCAAGTGGGCTGACATCTTCCGTCGACTCGAGGGCGAGTCCCCCGCCGAAGACGCTCAGGCAGGCAACGGCGCCTCCGGAAGCTCCGCCCCCGCCTCCTCCGCCTCGTCGACCCCGGCCGGCGGCTCCGGCAACGGCACCGCAGCCGAACGTCGGGCCGCTGCGACGAACCAGCAGGACTCCCGGCAGGAGAGCACCCCGATGACGGCCACGCCCGCCGAGCCGGAGCACCAGCAGAAGCCCGCCACGGAGAAGTCCCCCACCGGCACCCGCCCCGTGGCGCCCAAGCAGCCCACCACCAAGAAGTCCAAGGACTCCGGCACCACTCCCATCCCCTCCGAGCCCTCCGACTCGCGGGGCGACGAGGCGCCGAAGGAGACGAAGCAGGACGAGGTCACCGTCCTGAAGGGGATGTCCAAGGCCATCGCCGCCAACATGGACGCCTCCCTGTCCGTGCCGACGGCGACCACGGTGCGGGCCGTGCCCGCGAAGTTGCTGATCGACAACCGCGTGGTCATCAACAACCACCTCAAGCGCACCCGGGGCGGCAAGGTCTCCTTCACCCACATCATCGGCTACGCCATGGTCAAGGCGCTGCGCGCCCACCCGTCGATGAACGTCACCTACACCGTCAAGGACGGCAAGCCCGCCGCCGTGCAGCCCGCGCATGTGAACTTCGGGCTCGCGATCGACATGCCCCGGCCCGACGGCACGCGCGCCCTGGTGGTGCCCAACATCAAGGGCGCCGAGGACATGAGCTTCACCGACTTCTGGGCGGCCTACGACGACGTCGTCAAGCGCGCCCGGGACAACAAGCTCACGCCCGACGACTACGCCGGCACCACGGTCTCCCTGACCAACCCCGGCGGCATCGGCACCGTGCACTCCGTGCCCCGGCTCTCCCAGGGGCAGGCCTGCATCGTCGGCGTCGGTGCCCTCGAGTACCCGGCCGAGTTTCAGGGCGCCTCTGAGAAGACGCTGAACAAGCTCGCCGTCTCCAAGGTCATCACGCTGACCTCCACGTATGACCACCGGGTGATCCAGGGCGCCGGCTCCGGCGAGTTCCTGAAGACCATCCACCAGCTGCTCCTCGGCGAGGACGGCTTCTACGACGAGATCTTCGAGGCGCTGCGCATCCCGTACCGTCCCGTCCGCTGGTCGGCTGACATCCAGGTCAACCCTGAGGACCAGATCAACAAGGTCGCCCGGATCCAGCAGCTGATCCACGCCTACCGGGTGCGCGGCCACCTCATGGCCTCGGTGGACCCGCTGGAGTACCGGATGCGGGAGCACCCGGACCTCGAGATCGAGTCTCACGGCCTGACCCTGTGGGACCTGGACCGCGACTGGCCCACAGGAGGGTTCGGCGGCAAGCAGATGCTGCCGCTGCGCAACATCCTCGGCGTGCTGCGGGACACCTACTGCCGCAACACGGGCATCGAGTACATGCACATCCAGTCTCCGGAGGAACGCCAGTGGTTCCAGGACGAGATCGAGCACCCCTACTCGAAGCCGTCGCGTGACGAGCAGTTCCGCATCCTGGGACGCCTCAACGCCGCCGAGGCCTTCGAGACCTTCCTGCAGACGAAGTTCGTCGGGCAGAAGCGTTTCTCCCTGGAGGGCGGCGAGTCGCTGATCCCGCTGATGGACGTGATCCTCTCCGAAGCCGCCGACGAGGGACTCGACGAGGTGGCCATCGGCATGGCGCACCGAGGTCGTCTCAACGTCCTCGCCAACATCGCGGGCAAGACGTACGCGCAGATCTTCCGCGAGTTCGAGGGCCGCGAGGCGGGCATCGGTTCGGGCGACGTGAAGTACCACCTCGGCACGCGCGGCTCGTTCACCTCTGACCGTGGCAATTCGACCAGCGTCTACCTGGCTGCGAACCCCTCCCACCTGGAGGCGGTCAACCCGGTGCTCGAAGGCATCGTGCGTGCCCAGCAGGACCGCCTGGACAGAGGGCCCGATGGCCTGAGCTCCTTCTCGGTGCTGCCGCTGCTGGTGCACGGCGACGCCGCGTTCGCCGGGCAGGGCGTGGTCGCCGAGACGCTGAACCTGTCCCAGCTGCGCGGCTACCGCACCGGCGGCACCGTCCACGTGGTGGTCAACAACCAGGTCGGCTTCACCACCGCGCCGCAGTCGGGCCGTTCGATGACCTACTGCACGGACATGGCCAAGGCCATCCAGGCCCCGATCTTCCATGTCAACGGGGATGACCCGGAGTCGGTCGCGCGTGTGGCCTCGCTGGCCTTCCAGTACCGGCAGCGGTTCAACAAGGACGTCGTGATCGACCTCGTCTGCTACCGCCGCCGTGGCCACAACGAGGGCGACGACCCCGCGATGACCCAGCCGAAGATGTACAACCTCATCGAGGCCAAGCGGTCGACCCGTCGGCTCTACACGGAGAATCTGGTCGGTCGTGGCGACATCACCCAGGACGAGGCGGACCAGGCTCTGCAGGACTTCCGCCAGCGCCTGGAGCGTGTCTTCACCGAGACCCACGCGGCCCAGACCCAGCCGGTCTCGACCGTCAGCGTGCCCAGCGGCGGCGGCGACATCGTCGCCCCGACGGCCTCGGAGCTGGAGGAGGACACCCCGATCCGGGCTGCGGACGACACCGCGGTCTCCGAGGAGTCGCTGGCACACATCGGCGAGGTGCACACCAACATCCCGGACGGCTTCACCGCCCACCCGAAGCTGACGTCCCTGCTGGAGAAGCGGGCGAAGATGGCCCGCGAAGGCGGCATCGACTGGGGCTTCGCCGAGATCGCGGCCTTCGGCTCGCTGCTGATGGAGGGCATCGAGGTCCGCATGGCCGGTCAGGACTCACGGCGCGGGACCTTCGTCCAGCGGCACGCGGTGTTCCACGACCGGGTCAACGGCGACGAGTGGTACCCGCTGAAGAACCTGACCGAGGACCAGGCGCGGTTCTTCATCTACGACTCGCTGCTCTCCGAGTATGCGGCCCTGGGCTTCGAGTACGGCTACTCGGTGGAGAACCCCCAGGCCCTGGTGCTGTGGGAGGCCCAGTTCGGCGACTTCGTCAACGGCGCGCAGACGGTGATCGACGAGTTCATCGCCACCGCCGAGCAGAAGTGGGGCCAGCGCTCCTCGGTCGTGATGCTGCTGCCGCACGGCTATGAGGGCCAGGGCCCGGACCACTCCTCCGGTCGGCCGGAGCGCTTCCTGCAGCTGTGCGCGGAGGACAACATGACCGTGGTCATGCCCTCCACCGGTGCGAACTACTTCCACCTGCTGCGCCGTCAGGCGGTGGCACGGCCCCGCCGGCCGCTGGTGGTGTTCTCCCCCAAGCAGCTGCTGCGTCTCAAGGCCGCCGCGAACTCCGTCGAGGACTTCACCACCGGCACCTTCCGTGAGGTCATCGGAGACGACGGCGTCGACAAGTCCCAGGTCAAGCGCGTGCTGATCACCTCGGGGAGGCTGTACTACGACCTCGTGGCCACGCGGGCCAAGCACGACGACCAGACGACGGCGATCGTGCGGCTCGAGCAGCTCTACCCCCTGCCGGTGGACCAGCTGCGCGAGGAGCTGGACTCCTACCCCGCCGACGCCGAGTTCATCTACGCGCAGGACGAGCCCGTCAACCAGGGTCCCTGGCCCTTCCTGGGGCTCAGCCTGGTGCCGCTGCTCGACCAGGAGCTTCAGCTGGTCTCCCGCGGGGAGTCCGCGGCCACGTCCGTCGGTCAGGCCCGGCGTCACGCCAAGGAGCTGGAGACGCTGCTCGCCCAGGCCTTCCCGCACCTGGACCTGTGAACGACGATCGCCGCTGAGCGAGTGAGGCCGCCGACCCGGAGACCGGGTCGGCGGCCTCCGTCGTTCCGGGGCCGCGACGATCTGTCCCCGTGGCGCGTCCGAGGCCGGCCCGGCGGCTCGGACGCGGTAACGTCAGGGGAGGAAAAGTCGGTGTCCGCCGGCCCTCCCCCGGGTTCCCGGGATCGGATGGCCACACAGAGGAAGGGACGACGTGGAACGCAGCATCAGAATCGTCGCCGTCGGCAATGAGCTGCTCACCGGAACTGGTGATCCCCGCGCACTGGGATGGCTGGGACGGGTGCTGGCGAAGACGCCCACCGAGGCGGTGCACCTGGAACACTATGTCCTCGCCATGCCCGGCGAGGGGACGGAGGCGCTGTCCCACCGCTGGCAGGCCGAGGCCGCACCACGCTTCTCGGAGGGCACGGAGAACCATCTGATCGTCGCACTCAACGACATCGACCTGGACAGCACCTCCTCGTCGGCCCGTTCCCGACTCAACCTGGCCAACATCCTGGACCGGGCCAGTCAGGAGGGGATCCGGTGCCTGGTCGTGGGACCCGTCCCGGGGCTGGACCCCGAACGGAACCAGCGACTGGCGGAGCTCAACGTCGCGTACCAGGACGTGGCGTCGCGCCGCTCCCACGTCTACGTCGACACGTTCTCGCCGCTGGTCCAGCATGACCAGTGGCGCCATGATCTCGCAGCCAACGACGGCGCCCCCGGCCAGGCCGGCTACGGGCTGATCGCCTGGCTGGTCCTCCACCGGGGGTGGTTCCAGTGGCTGGGCCTGCGCGAGCCCTCTGCGTGAGACCTGCCGGCGCGGAGCACCACCTCCCCGGGCACCGCACCGATGGCCCCAGCACCACCGTCCGGTAGGATGGGGCGAAGCCGACGAAAGGAGTTCACCATGAGCAAGCGTGGACGCAAGCGCAAGGACCGCCGCAAGAACAAGGCCAACCACGGCAAGCGCCCCAACTCCTGACCCGTTCAGGTCCCTCACGGGCCCCTGACGCTCAGCAGCGGGCCGCCGTCGAGCGGCCGCGGCGCGCGCCGTGCGTGCTCCGGCGACGGAGCGCCACGGACAGCAAGCGCACACAGAAAGGCAGAGCCCCCGCGGGATCATCCGTCGGGGGCTCTGTCATGTCGGACCTGTCATGCCGGAGGCGAGAGGGACGTGCGCGCTCCGGACCGGCAGACCCCTGGTGCGCGCTCCGGGTCGGACTCCCGGTGCGCCCCGGCTCAGCGGCTCTCGTGGCCAGCTTCCACGCGGATCTCGCTGATGCGCTCCATGATGGTGACCTTCAGAGTGTCGGGGGCACGTTCCACGCAGGACCGCCGGACCACGGAACGGATGATGCACTCGAGGTCGTACTCGGAGGCGCAGTCCGGGCAGTCGTGGAGATGGCCCCGGACCTCCGCGAGGTCGTCCCGGCTCAGCGCACCGTCGAGGTACTCGTAGATGCGCTCCATCCGCTCCTCGGCCTCCCGGCAGTCACCGCCGGGGCACTCATCCGTGGTGCGGTCTTCGCTCATTTTCGAGCCTCCTGCTTCTTGAAGCCTCGCTCGCGGGCGTAGTCGGTCAACAGTTCACGCAGCAGCTTGCGGCCGCGGTGCAGCCGCGACATCACCGTGCCGATGGGAATGTTGAGGATCTCGGCGATCTCCTTGTAGGCGAATCCCTCGACGTCGGAGAAGTAGACCGCCAGGCGGAACTCCTCCGGGATCTGCTGCAGGGCGTCTTTGACGTCCGAGTCCGGCAGATGGTCCAGGGCCTCCGCCTCGGCCGAGCGCAGTCCGGTGGAGGTGTGCTCCGCCGCCTGGGCCATCTGCCAGTCCTCCACGGTGTCCGTGTTGGCCTGCTGCGGCTGCCGCTGCTTCTTCCGGTAGATGTTGATGTACGTGTTGGTCAGGATGCGGTACAGCCAGGCCTTCAGGTTGGTCCCCGGCTTGTACTGGTGGAACGCGGAGTAGGCCTTCGTGTAGGCCTCCTGCACCAGGTCCTCGGCGTCCTGCGGGTTGCGCGTCATCCGCATCGCCGCGGAATAGAGCTGGTCGACGTACTGCAGCGCATCGGACTCGAAGCGGGCGCGACGCTGTGCGTCGGTCTCCTCGGCCACATTCACGTTCTCGTCACGGTCTTCCATCACAGACGAGTCTACGCGCACCCGGCGGATCGGGGCCTGCGTGCGCGGCTGAAGCGTGGCTGTGGTCATGGACAGGACAACGACCACGCGTGCTCTGCAATTCCCCGACAGGGGCTGATTGGGTAGATTGTCTTCTGGACGATGCCGAACGCCGCATGTTCCGGCACGCACAGCTCAACCGAGTTCACCGCACGTGGAGCCGGGGACGACCCCGACGCCGCGCCGCCACAGGAGGATTCCATGTCCCTGATCCGCAAAGTCGCCCGCCCGCTGCTCGGTGCCGGCTTCATCGCCGACGGCATCGACCGCCTCCGCAACACGGAGGAGGCCGCCGACAGGCTGGAGCCCACCCTGGAGGAGCTCGGCTCCCTGGTCCCCCAGGCGGAGGTCATCACCTCGGACCCCCGCCGCACCGTCCAGGTGCTCGGCGGCATCGAAGTCGTCGCCGGGGTCGCACTGGCGATCGGCAAGTGCCCCCGCATCGCCGCATTCACCCTGATGGGGGTGCACAAGGTCAACTCCTATGTGGAGATGCGCGCCGCAGGCCTCGATTCGGTGGAGGACCTGACCGCCCAGCGGGACACTCTGCTGAAGAACCTCGCCATCCTCGGCGGCCTCGGGCTTGCCGTCGCCGATCTCGCCGGCAAGCCCTCGCTGAGCTGGCGTGCTGAGCACCTGGCGAAGCAGTCGAAGAAGAAGGGCGCCCAGTTCCGGGACAAGACCTACAAGTGGGCCGAGGAGTTCGGCGACGACGCGGTCAAGACCGCCAAGGCCTTCGAACGGGACGCGGCGAAGAGCTTCAAGCGTGCGGAGAAGGAGGCCGTCAAGGCCATCTCCGCAGCCGCCAAGGAGGGGAAGAAGAAGGCTGAGGACGCGCTCTGAGCACCGCCATGTCATCTGACGCTCTCCGGGTGCCCCCGACACCGTGGCCTGCGCCGCGAGCGGGGGCACCGGTGCGTGGAGAGGTCGTCGTCCCCGCTTCGAAGTCCCTGACCAACCGGCTGCTGCTGCTCGCAGCTCTGGCCGACGGCCCCTCCGTGGTCGTCAACGCGCTGGAGTCCCGCGACTCCTCCCTCATGCTCGCCGGACTGCAGCGGCTCGGGGCGCGCGTCGAGCACCTCGCAGACGGCGGGGGCACCGGTGAACCGGCCGTGCGGATCACTCCGCTGCCGCTGGCCGCACCCCCCGCCGCACAGGCACACGACGCCTCAGACGTGCAGGTGGACTGCGGGCTCGCCGGCACTGTCATGCGTTTTCTGCCGGCGGTCGCCGCCCTGACGGGACACGCCGTGCACTTCGACGGCGATCCCGAAGCGCGGGTCCGGCCCATGGGCGCCGTGCTCGACGGGCTGGCCGAGCTCGGTGTGGACGTCCGCGACCCCTCGGCCCCGGAGGGCGCCGCACCGACCACCCTGCCCTTCACCGTCAGCAGCCCTGCTGGGCTGACCGGCGGCGAGATCTCCATCGACGCCTCCGGCTCCTCCCAGTTCGTCTCCGGGCTCCTGCTGGCGGCCCCCCGGATGACGGAGGGCCTCACGCTGCGCCACAGCGGCACCTCGGTGCCGTCTCTGGAGCACGTGGAGATGACGTTGACGGTGCTCGAGCAGCTCGGCGTCTCCGTCAGCTCTCCGGCCCCCTACACCTGGCGGGTGGAACCAGGCGCCATTCCGGCGTTCACCGCGCGGGTGGAGCCGGACCTGTCGAATGCGGGACCGTTCCTCTGCGCGGCCGCAGTGACCGGCGGAGAGGTGGTCATGCGAGGCTGGCCGAAGGACTCCACACAGATCGGGCGGCGCTGGACGCAGCTGCTGACCGACTTCGGGGCCGAAGTGGACTCCGTCGAAGAGCCCGGCGGGGAGACCGTCACGCTCACCGTGCGCGGCCCCGAACGCCTGGTGACCCCGGGCACCGTGGACGGCACTGCGGAGCTCACCCCCACCGTGGCAGCGCTGGCCGCACTGTGCGACGGTGAGACGACGTTCACCTCGGTGGCCCATCTGCGCGGCCACGAGACCGACCGCATCGCCGCACTGGTGGCGGAGATCCGCCGTCTGGGCGGAGCGGCGGAGGAGACCGATGACGGCTTCCGCGTCCTGTCCCCCATCTCCCACGGCGGCCTGGTGCACAGCTACGCCGACCACCGCATGGCGACCTTCGGCGCCGTCCTCGGACTGGCCGTGGACGGCGTGGAGGTCGAGGACATCGGCTGCACCGCCAAGACGATGCCCACCTTCCCTCAGCTGTGGGAGCGGCTGGTCCCGTGAGCCGCTGGGACAGCTGGGACGAGTCACGTGCCCGGGTCCGGCCGAACAAGAAGGGTTCGCGCCCCCGGACGAAGGAGAAGCCCGAGCACGCCGACGCGGAGCTGGGCCGGATCGTTCAGGTCGACCGCGGGCGCTACACCGCTGCCCTGGTGGACTCGGGGCAGGTGGTCACCGCCGTGCGGGCCAAAGCCCTGCGGCGCACCCCGGTGGTTCCCGGCGACGTCGTCGCACTCGTGGGCGACACCTCGGGCGAGGCGGGGACGCTGGCCCGGCTGGTGCGCATCGAGGAACGCTCCACCCTGCTGCGTCGCAGCGCCGACGACTCCGACGACGCTGAGCGCGTGGTGGTCGCGAACACGGATCAGCTGCTCATCGTGGTCGCCGCGGCGGATCCGGCCCCGCGCACCGGCTTCATCGATCGGGCCCTGGTCGCCGCCTACGACGCCGACATCGTTCCCATCCTCCTGATCACCAAGGCGGACCTGGCCGAGGATCCTGAGGATCCTGCAGGGCTGGTGAGCCACTATGCAGAGCTGAGCCTGACCACGGTGATCTCCGGCCATGCCGGTACCGAGGTCGGCGGAGGCGCCGACGCAGAGCGCACGCCGGGCTCCGCCCCGGGCTCCACACGGGATCCGGTTCTGGACCCGGCGGCCGTGGCCCGTCTGCGGTCCCTGCTGGCCGGGCACGTGACCGCGATGATCGGCCACTCCGGCGTGGGCAAGTCCACCATGGTCAACGCTCTGACCGGGGCGGATCGCGCCACCGGAGGCGTCAACGCCGTGACCGGCCGCGGCCGCCACACCTCGTCCTCCGCCGTCGCGCTGACCCTCGAGCCGTCGGAGGATCCGACATCTCCGCTGGGTGACCAGGACGCCCAAGAGTCCTGGATCGTCGACACCCCGGGGATCCGGTCCTTCGGCCTGGCCCATGTCGACCCCGATGACGTGCTCGCCGCCTTCGAGGATCTGGTGGAGGGCTCGGTCGACTGCGAGCCGGGATGCGCCCACGCATCGCCCGAGGGCGGCTGCGCATTGGACGCCTGGGTGCAGGCAGGACATGCCGGCGCCCACGGACCGGCACGCCTGGCCTCACTGCGCGGGCTGCTCGCCTCGCTGGCCGGGTCTGCGGAGGAACAGGAGGAGAAGCGACTAGGGTTGAGCCCATGAACCATCGCACGAGCGCCTATACCGAGGACCTCCGCCTGGCCCACATGATCGCCGACTCGGTGGACGCCCAGACGATGTCCTTCTTCCAGTCGATGGACTTCGAGGTGGAGACCAAACCCGACCTCACCCCCGTCACCGAGGCCGACCGGAAGGCCGAGGAGACCATCCGTGCCCAGCTGAGCCGGGTCCGGGGGCGGGATGCCGTCTACGGCGAGGAGTTCGGCTCCTCGGGATCCGGACCTCGGCGCTGGGTCATCGACCCGATCGACGGGACCAAGAACTTCGTGCGCGGGGTCCCTGTGTGGGCCACCCTCATCGCACTCGTGGACCACGGCGAGCCGGTGGTCGGCGTCGTGAGCGCCCCCGCCCTGAACCGCCGGTGGTGGGCCGCCGCCGGCGGCGGGGCCTACACGGGCAAGTCGCTGGCCTCGGCCCGTCAGCTGGGTGTCTCCAAGGTCTCCACCTTGCAGGACGCCTCCTTCTCCTATTCGTCGCTGACCGGCTGGCGGGAGATCGGCCGGATCCACAACTTCCTCGAGATGACGGATTCGGTCTGGCGCACCCGGGCCTACGGCGACTTCTGGTCCTACTGCATGGTGGCCGAGGGATCTGTGGACGTGGCCGCTGAGCCCGAGCTGGAGCTCTATGACATGGCGGCCCTGGTCCCGATCGTCACCGAGGCCGGTGGCAGGTTCACCTCGCTGGACGGCGAGCCGGGCTGCTCCGGCGGGAATGCCCTGGCCACCAACGGACTGCTCCACGAGGCCGCGCTCGGTGCCCTGGCCCCGGACAGCCCCACCCCCTGGTCCGACGCCGGTTCGCGGTCCGAGGAGTCGGCTGATCCAGAGTCCTCACCCGACACGGCGGGCTCGCCCGCACTCTGACGCTCTCTCCGCCGCGCCCAGGGGCCGGGTCCGGTCCTCCAATCGGGAGGCCCGGACCCGGCCCCTGCTGCGTCCAGGCGGCGCGCCGGTTGCAGTTTTAGGTATGCCTAAACCATACTGGGGGCATGCCGCACACCACGACGACGACGTCCGCCGCTCTCCTGGCTCTCAGCACCCTGCTCGTGACCTCGTGTGCGAGCGCCGACGGCTCCGGCGACCCTTCCGAACGCCAGGGAGGCGTCGAGGAGCGACCTGTGGTGCTGACCACCTTCACCGTGCTCCAGGACATCGCGTCCGAGGTGGCCGGGGACCGCGCAGACGTCCGCTCCATCACGCCGCACGGTGCGGAGATCCACGAGTACGATCCCACTCCCGGAGACGTGCGCGACGCGGCCGAGGCCGACCTCATCCTGGCCAACGGCCTGGGTCTGGAGGCCTGGCTGGAGCAGTTCCTCGACCAGTCCGATGCTCCGACCGTCACGGTGACCGGGGACATCGAGCCGTTGCCGGTGACCCGGCTGCCCGGCCACCCCGATGATGCCGCGGAGATGCCCGTCAACCCGCACGCCTGGATGTCTCCCCGTCAGGGCATGAGCTACGTGGACGGCGTCGAGGACGCCCTGTCCGAACTCTCTCCCGAGGATGCCGACGTCTTCGCCGAGAACGCCGCGGCGCTGCGCGACGAGCTGGCGGCCCTCGACGTTGAGGCCCGCGAGCGCGCCGAGGAGCTGGAGGAGGTGCATCTGGTGACCTGCGAAGGCGCTTTCAGCTATCTGGCCGACGATCTGGACCTGGGCGAGCATTACCTGTGGCCCGTCAACGCCGATGACGAGGGCTCGCCCCAGCAGGTCGAGGCGCAGATCCGCTACGTCCGCGACCATGAGGTCCCCACCGTGTTCTGCGAATCCACCGTCAACGATGCGGCCCAGCAGCAGGTCGTCCAGGAGACCGGTGCGGAGCTGGGCGAGCCGCTCTACGTGGACTCTCTGACCGAGGCGGACGGCCCGGTGCCCACCTACGTGGACCTGCTGCGCCACGATCTGGAGCTGATCCTCGCCGGCGCTGAGGACGACGGCCGATGATCCCCACCGAGACCACCACTGCCATCTCGGTGGAAGGGCTCAGCGCCGGATATCCCGGGGTCCTGGCCCTGCAGGAGGTCAACCTGACCGTCCGGTCGGGGCGCATCTGCGCCCTGGTCGGGGCCAACGGCTCCGGGAAGTCGACGCTGTTCGCGGCCCTGCTGGGGCTGCGCTCCCCGGCCCAGGGTCGAGTCCGACTCTTCGGCCGCAGCCCCCATGCGGCGCGACGGAGGAACCTGGTCAGCTACGTCCCGCAGCATGACCAGGTGGATCCGAGCTTCCCGGTGACGGTGGAGCAGACCGTGATGATGGGACGGTACGGGCATCTGGGGTTCACCCGTCGCCCGCGGGCGGCGGACCGGGAACACGTCGAGTCCGCCCTGGAACAGGTCGGCCTGGCGGGCCTCCGCTCGCGGACCATCGGGGAGCTCTCGGGCGGGCAGCGACGGCGAACCTTTCTGGCGCGGTCGATCGCGCAGCGGGCGCCGCTGATGCTGCTGGATGAGCCGTTCGCCGGAGTGGACCGCGTCTCCGAGGAGCTGATCGTCCAAGTGCTGCATCAGCTGCGTGATGCCGGCACCACGCTGCTGGTCTCCACCCACCACCTGGAGGGGATCCCCGACCTCGCCGAGGAGGTCGTGCTGCTGCACCGCACGGTGCTGGCCGCCGGTCCTCCAGGGGAGGTCCTCACCGAGGAGCGGATGGCGGACGCCTTCGGCGCCGTACTGGGACTCGGTGCGGCATCGGCCGAGCGGAGGCAGCCATGATGGACATGCTGCGTGAGCTTCTTCTGGCCCCCCTCGAGTTCGGCTTCATGCAGAATGCGCTGCTGGTCTCCGTGGTGGCCGCCGCGGTATGCGGTCTGCTGTCCTGCTGGCTGGTGCTGATGGGCTGGTCGCTGATGGGCGAGGCGGTGGCCCATTCGATCCTGCCGGGGATCGTGCTGGCCTACCTCTTCGGCGTCCCGATGGCGGTGGGAGCCTTCGTGTTCGGCATGCTGGCGGTCGCCTGATCGGCGGCATCAGCACCTCCTCCACGGTGAAGCATGACACGGCGATCGGCGTGGTGTTCACCTCGCTGTTCGCTCTGGGCCTGGTGCTGATCTCCCGGACGCCCAGCGAGACGCATCTGCAGCACATCCTTTTCGGCAACGTGCTGGGCACCTCCCGGACGGATCTGATCCAGGTGCTGTGCCTGGGTGCCCTGACGGCCGCAGTTCTGCTGATCAAGCGGCGGGACTTCACGCTGCTGGCGTTCGACCGCACCTTCGCCCACACCATCGGACTCTCTGCCACGGGTCTGTCCGCCGTGCTGCTGATGCTGCTGGCGCTGACCACGGTCACGGCCCTGCAGACCCTGGGGATCATCCTGGTGGTGGCCATGCTGGTCATCCCGGGAGCCACCGCGATGCTGCTCACCCGGACCTTCGGTCGGATGCTCATCGTGGCCTCGGCCTCGGCCGTGCTCTCCGCTCTGGTCGGCGTCTACCTCAGCTACTGGGGTGACGTCGCCACGGGCGGCACCATCGTCCTGGTCCAGTCCGCGCAGTTCGCCATGGCCTACCTGTTCGCCCCACGCAAGGGCGTCTTGGGGCGACTGGCGCACCGTCGTCGTCGACCGGTGGCCCATAGACTGGATCAGTCAGCCGCGACCATCGAGAGGATCCCATGACCCCGCGCACCTCCGCCCAGGGCCAGTCCACCCGCACGGACTCCGCGACGACGTCGGTGGAGGACTACGCCAAGACCATCTACGGCCTGGCGGAATGGGATGACACGGCGGTCTCCGCCTCGGCGCTGGCCAAGACGCTGGGGGTCTCCAACCCGTCGGTGACCCTCATGGTGCGCAAGATGGCGGATCTCGGCCTCGTGGACCACCAGCCGTATGCGCCGATCCGGCTCACCGAACAGGGGCGGCAGCTCGCACTGGCGATGGTGCGGCGGCATCGGCTCCTCGAGACGTGGCTCGTCCGGGAGCTCGGGTACGGCTGGGACGAAGTGCATGACGAGGCCGAGCGCCTGGAGCATGCGGTCTCAGAGACGTTCGTGGATCGCTTGGACGCCCGGCTCGGCCACCCACGGGTGGACCCTCACGGCGACCCGATCCCCGGGCCGGACCTGTCCATGGACCACCCGGACACGGAGCTGCTGTGCCGGGTGCCGACCTCTTCCGCGGTGCGTCTCGAGCAGGTGGACGACTCGGTGCCGGACGCGCTGCGGGTGCTGGCCGAGCAGCAGGTGGAGATCGGTGCCCAGGTGCATGTCACCGCCTCGGAGTCCGGCGACGTCGTGGTGGCTCGCACCGACGCCGGAGAGGGAATCCGCCTGGCTCACGAGCTGGCCCATGCGATGCGGGTCTCCGTAGTGCGCTCTGACGGCTCCGGGGCCTCCGGTCCGGGGGACCTCGAGAACTGACGGCCTCCCCCGGGGTGCCCTGACCTGCCGGGCGCGACCGGCGTATTAGGCTTGGACGGTGCCTACGCGAGTCAATCCCGCCCCCGCCTCTGCGGCGCCGACGGCTCCCCCGCTGCCGGCGCTGATCCTGCTGGTCGCCTGCGCGGGTGCGGCAGGTGCACTGCTGCGGCTGACGATCGGGCAGATCATCCCGGAGCACGGGATGAAGTTCCCCTGGACCACGCTGGCCATCAACATCTCCGGATCCGGCATGCTGGGCCTGCTCACCGGCGTCGCCGCGGCCAGGCCGTGGCTGCGGCGCTGGGTGGTGCCGGTGCTGGGTACCGGCCTCCTGGGCTCTTACACGACCTTCTCCCTGGTGATCGTGGCGACCATGCCGTCTCTGCCCGGAGGCACGTTCGAGGGCCTGAGCGCCGTCACCTATGTCAGCCCCGGCACCCTGGAGATGCTGTTCTACCTGCTGATCAGCGTCATCGCCTCCACCGGGGCGGCCGCGGCGGGCGTCACTATCGGCCGTGCGCTGTTCGGCTGCGTGGAGGACCCCTACGGCCTCGGCGCGGTGGCTGCCCCGCCCGCCCGCGAGGCCGGGGACGGATCCGCCGACGCCGGAGGCGGGGCCCGATGACCACCACGCTCTCTCTGACCGTGGTGCTCGGTGTGGCCCTCGGCGGCGCCGCCGGTGCCGTGCTGCGACTCCTGCTGGACCGGTACGCACGCTTCGGCATCCTCGTGGCCAACACGCTGGGCTGCCTGCTGCTGGGCTTCCTCTACGGCGAGTTCTCCGCGCTGACCTCGGCGGACGCCGTGCCGGACAACGGCCTCTTCTCCCCCGGCGTGGTCACCGTGATCAGCTATGGGCTCATCGGTGCGCTGAGCACCTTCGCCACCGTCTCGCTGCGCGCGGCTCAGCGCTGGGTGGACGGCCATCGGATGCAGGCCGCCTGGATCTGGCTGGTCAACGTGGTGTGCGGATTCGTCGCCGCGGGGATCGGCATGGGGCTCTCCGGACTCGTGGAGCTCTGAGCGGCACCTGCGCGAGCAGCGACCCCTGTGCCTCCCCTGACCATCAGGGTCACCAATCTCGGGGATCGTTCACCGACCCCGGAGATCCGCGAGTCGACGCACCACCGGGATGAGGTCCATCAGCGGCGATGACAGCCGCCGAGCCCCGAGGTTCAGCTCCGCACACAACCGGAACGCAAGCGCCCGACCCAGCATCTCGGCGGAGGCGCCGACCTGCACCGCCGCGCCTCCGTGTCCGGTTTCCCAGCCCATGACGTCGAGGGCGAGGACCGCCTCCGCCCAGGCGACCGGACGCCGATAGAGGCTGAGGTCGAGCACGCCGAGCCCGTGGACCGGATGGTCGATGATGTTGCCCGCCAGGTCCCCGTGCACGATCTGGAGGGGCTGCTCAGTCACGGGCAGCTGGTCCAGCAGCTCAGCCAGCGCCCCCGGTGCCTCCGGTGCAGATCCTCCTGACCCCAGGCCTGCCGGTCGGCCCGGGCCCAGGGGTCCTGTCGAGTCGGCAGGTCCGCCGGTGCGGCCCCCGTCGCCCGGTGAAAGGCCCGGGCGGCCTCCGCGCGACGCCGCAGACTCAGCCCGGCCCCGGAGCCGGGCATCCAGCGGTTCGCGCCCCAGCCGTCCACCAGCAGGGACCCGTCGGATCCCGCCACGGGCAGCGCGATCCTCAGTGCCGTCTCACGCGGCAGTGACGGAGCCAGCCGGTGGTGCAGCCACGACCAGGTCTCCTGGCCCTGGACGGGCACCGGCTTCAGCACGATGTCTCCGGCCCGCCATGAGGTGCCCTGTCCCCCGCTCAGCGGCACCGCGGATCCGTGCTGCCCGAAGGCTCGCAACACGTGGTCCGGGACGGAGAGGCGCATCCATCCATCACATCATGGGGTTGACCATCGACCACGAAAGGACGTGACGCCCGCCACGTCCGACCCTCGGGGTGTATGATGGACAGTCGGCTCTCCGGCCGGCCATGCGGCCGTGAGCACAGACCGACCCTGCTGCGAGGAGGTGGCACCATGGCGAAGAAGAACGCCCGGAAAGGTCAGAAGGACCCGAACAACCACGTGGTCGCCACCAACCGGCGGGCTCGGCACGACTACACGATCCTGGACCGCTACGAGGCCGGGATGGTGCTCACCGGCACCGAGGTCAAGTCTCTGCGGGAGGGCCAGGCGTCCCTCACCGACGGGTTCGCCGCCTTCTCCGACGCCGGCGAGCTGTGGCTGGAGCAGGTGCACATCCCGGAGTACCTCAACGGCACCTGGACCAATCACAGCGCCCGCAGGAAGCGGAAACTGCTGCTGAACCACAAGGAACTGGTGAAGATCACCCGGCAGATCGAGTCTCCGGGGCACACGATCGTGCCGCTGCAGCTCTATTTCAAGGACGGCCGGGTCAAGGTCGAGATCGGCATCGCCCAGGGCAAGCGCGAGTTCGACAAGCGGGAGACCCTGCGACGCAAGCAGGACGAGCGGGACGCCCAGCGAGCCATGCGCTACCGCAACCGCGGCGCCGCCTGAGCAGCCCGGGAGCTCCCCCAGACACGACGAAGGGCCGCCGGCCATGAGGAGATCCTCATCGGCCGACGGCCCGTCTGGTGTGGTGGAGACGGCGGGAATCGAACCCGCGTCCGATCTGGCATCACATGGACTTCTCCGGGCGCAGTCTGCGCATCGGGCGTTGCTCGGCCCCAGCCATCTTGCAGACAAGTGGCTGACCCGGGCCCAGTCGTGTGATCGTCGAGCGACGCCCCCACGACGAAGGCGGCGCTCCAGTGGCTATCTAGCTGATGCCAGCTGCTGAGCCGATAGCAAGCTCAGGCTGACAGACTCGCGGTCGCTGCTATCAGGCAGCGAGGGCGAAGTCAGTGCGCTTAGAATCGGCACTTATTGGTGTGCAGAGGGGTTTTAGCGAGGGCACTCTACATCCTCGGCCCGCTTCCCCATGCTCAACTCAGATCGTCGAAACCGATCGTCCCCGTATGCGGTTGTCAAGAACCGTACCTGCTGGCCCACAGGCCGTCAGCAGGCCTTTCAGTATAGGACAACCGGCGTCCCGGTCACAATATTCCTGTCGGGCTCCGTCCTGCCGCCTGGTCCGCAGCCGATGTGGCAGCCCACTGGCTCGGGTGTGGCCAGTCGCCGTCGTGCTGGCTCAGACACGCAGGTAGCGACGCACCGTCAGCCACGAGGACAGGACCGCCAGCAGCACGCCGACCAGCACCAGGCCCGGCATGATGATCCAGGACGCGGAGGAGTCGATGAAGGGGATCCCCGGCACCTGACGGGTCAGCCATTGACCCAGTAGGAACTCAGCCATGACCCAGGTGGCCGCGCAGGCCAGCAGCGAGCCGACGAGGGCGGCGATCACGCCCTCGAAGACGAACGGCAATCGGATCATCGACTTCGAGGCGCCCACCAGTCGCATGATGCCGGTCTCTCGGCGTCTGCTGAAGGCGGACAGGCGGATCGTGGTGGAGACCAGCAGCACCGCGCAGACGATCATCACCGCCGCGATGATCAGCGCCACAATGGTCAGGCCGTTGAGAATGGCGAAGACCTGATCCATGACCTCCTGCTGATCGGCGACCGTCTCCACGCCTGGAGCGGACGAGAACAGCTCCGTGACGATCGGGTACTGCTCCGGCTCGTGGAGCAGCACACGGAAGGACTCCGGCATGTCCTCGGCCTCCAGAGAGGCGGTCCGCGCGGTCTCGCCACGGGACTCCAGGAAGTTCTCCAGCGCCTGCTCCTGTGATTCGTGCCGGAAGCTGGACACGTACTGGCTGGCCGCCCCCTCCTCGAGTGAGTGCTCCAGTGCGTCGCGCTGGTCAGCACTGATCGCACCGGTCGGGCAGGCGGTCTGGGTGGAGTTGTCCGTGCAGAGGAAGACCGAGACCTCCAGCCGGTCATAGAAGTCATCGGTCATCCGGTCGACCTGGGTCTGCATGAGGGCGGCCGCCCCCACGAAGGTCAGGGAGATGAAGGTGACCAGCACGACCGAAGCCACCATGGCGACGTTGCGACGCAGCGAGGTGAACGTCTCGCGCAGCATGTGCAGCAGGCGATTCATCGTCTCCTCCTCAGCCGCCGCCAGAACGAGCGGCGCTCTCCGGTGACGCCGAGCTGTTCGGCGGTGCGACGGGTGTCGGCGTAGGTGGACTGGGACGCCGAGGACCGGGGCCGCGGCACCTGGGGCGATGCCTCGCCGGCCTCAACAGAGTCGGCATCGACGGTCTCGACGCTGGACGACGCCGACCTGCCGGATGCTGCTGATTCGCCTGCGGAGTCCTGGTCTGGGCTGTCCGGGTCTACGCTGTCCGGGGCGCCGGGGTGAACCTGCGTCGGTACCCCCTCCGTGAGATCCTCCACCTCCTCACCGTCGACGTCCACCGGCCGCGGCGGACGGTCGTCGAGGATCGGCGGCTCACCCTCCTCCGCCTCGAGCGGGGCGGACCGCGCAGAAGAGTGCTCGGACTCCGCCTCGGAGTCCAACTCCCGGACCTGCTCCGACGGCGGTTCCGGCTGCGGTTCCGGCTGCGGTGCGTCGGAGCTCTCAGACTCTCGATCAGGTTCGGCCAGGTCCTCCAGCACTTCCGGAACGTCTGCCGCACCGGGCTCGGCCGGGGTGGCCGCCGTGACGGCGGGCAAGGGCCTCGCCAGGCCGCCGTCGTCCCGGTCCGCCGGCGCCTCAGCCTCGGCGGGCGAGGCCGGAACCGGTGCGCGACGCCGCGGACCCTGCCCTCGGGTCAGAGGCAGGTCAGGATCGTGCACCGGGGGCTCGTCGTCGCCGCTCTGTGTGCGCAGCCGCTCGTCTTCGATCTCGTCCCCCCGGGCCTTGGCCGAGCCCGGTGCAGCCGGAGTGGCCGCGCTGCCGGGCCGATCCACCAGGCCCGGGGCCGCGTGGGTGAACCATGACTCGTGAGGATGCTCCGCCACGCCGTCCGGGCCCGCAGACATCTGGACGTGCGAGGACACTGCCTGACGCAGGGCATCGCGCAGCCGTTCGGGATCGGCGCCCTCTCCCTCGGGCTCCGTGTAGCCGTCACGCGCGAGGTTCGGCATCTCCGACCCGTCGAATCCGCCGACAGGCTCCGGAACGTCGGGGCCGTGCTGCTGGGGTCGCAGATGCTCCGGCCAGCGTACGCGCACCGGCTCGGCGAGGGACTGTGGTGAGGCGGTGTCGGCCGCGGTGCCGTCCGGCGCGGAATGCTCGGCCGTCGGTCCCTCCTCGGCGGAGGCACTCCCCTGGGCTCGGGCAGCGTGCTCCACAGCCTCGGCGGCGACCGGTACGTCTCGCCCGGCCGCTCGGGCGGCGTCGGCGGTGAGGGCTTCCGGTCCCGGCGCGGTGGCGCCGCCGTCGCCCTGCTCGCCGAGATCATGGGCGCGGGGGTCCTGGACACGGAGCGCCCCGCTGGACTCCCGCTCACGCAGAACGGTCCAGGCCTGCGAGCCCCGCGGCGGATCGTAGGTGCCGCGCTCGTCGTCGCGGACCAGTGCGCCGTCGTGGAGCTGGACCACCCGCCGGCGCATCCGGTCGACGATCACCCGGTCGTGGGTTGCCATGATGACCGTGGTGCCGGAGGCGTTGATCCAGCGCAGGATCTTCATGACCTCGTCCGAGGCACGAGGGTCCAGGTTGCCGGTCGGTTCGTCGGCCAGCACGATGGCTGGCTCGTTGACGATGGCGCGGGCGATGGCGGCGCGCTGCTGCTCGCCGCCGGAGATCTCGTGCGGGTACCGGCGGGCGAGGTCCTCCAGTCCGACTCTCTCCAGGACCTCGGTGACACGCTCGCGGATCTGGGTGCGCCTGGCCCCGATCACACGCATGGCGAAGGCGACGTTGTCGAACACGGTCTTGTCCGGCAGCAGGCGGAAGTCCTGGAAGACCATGCCGATGCTGCGCCGATAGTCCGGCACGCGGCGTTCGAGCATGAGGCCCAGGTTCTGCCCGGCCACGGTGACCTTGCCGCGCTGGGGCAGACCCTCGCGCAGGATCATCCGCAGCAGCGTGGACTTGCCGGAGCCGGACGCCCCGATCAGGAAGACGAAGTCCCCACGGTTGAACTCCACCGTGACGTCGTCGAGGGCCGGTCGGCCGTCGGGCTCATAGCGCCGTGTGACGTGTTCGAAGCGGATCATCTCTCACCAGCTGCCCCGACACGCACCGGCCGTTCGGGGCACAGGTCGGGGAAGACGGGCCGGTACGCTCTGAGCCTAGTTCAGCCGCGAGGTCTTCGGGACGATCAGGGGCGGCGTGCCGGAGACTTCTGTGCGCGTGGTCCCCCGGCACGGGCGATCAGTTCTCCAGCAGAGACTGCGCGCGCCACCGGATGCCCGCGTCGATGAAGCCGTCCAGGTCACCGTCGAGCACAGCCGAGGTGTTGCCGACCTCATGCTCAGTGCGCAGGTCCTTGACCATCTGGTACGGGTGCAGCACGTACGACCGGATCTGATCGCCCCAGGAGGCCTTGATGTCACCGGCGAGCTCCTTCTTCTCGGCGGCCTCCTCCTGCTGCTTGAGCAGCAGCAGACGGGACTCCAGGACCCGCATGGCGGCCGCACGGTTCTGGATCTGCGACTTCTCGTTCTGCATGGAGACCACCGTGCCGGTGGGCAGGTGGGTGATGCGCACCGCCGAGTCAGTGGTGTTGACCGACTGCCCTCCCGGCCCCGACGAGCGGTAGACGTCGATCTTCAGGTCGTTCTCGTCGATCTCCACGCTGTCCGTGCCCTCGATGAGCGGGATGACCTCGACGGCGGCGAAGGAGGTCTGGCGTCGGCCCTGGTTGTCGAACGGACTGATGCGCACCAGACGGTGCGTGCCCGCCTCCACGGAGAGCGTGCCGAAGGCGTAGGGAGCCTTGACCTCAAAGGTGGCGGACTTCAGTCCGGCCTCCTCCGCGTAGGAGGTGTCCAGGACCTTCACCGTCCAGTCGCGGCGCTCCGCCCAGCGGGTGTACATGCGCAGCAGCATCTCCGCGAAGTCAGCCGCGTCCACACCGCCGGCTCCCGACCGGATGGTCACCACGGCGTCACGCTCGTCGTACTCCCCGGCGAGCAGGGTGACGATCTCCAGCGACTCCAGGGCCTTGCGGATGGAGTCGATCTCCTGGACGGCCTCGGTGAGGACATCGTCATCGCCCTCGTCCTGGGCCATCTCCACCATGAGCTCGACGTCGTCGATGCGCCCGGAGAGCTTGGTGAGCCGCTCCAGCTCGGACTGCTTGTGGCTCAGCTGGGAGGTGACCTTCTGGGCGTTGGCCTGGTCGTCCCACAGGTCCGGAGCCGCGGCCTTCTCGCTGAGCTCGGCCACCTCGGCCCGGAGCTTGTCCACGTCGGTGACGTCGGTGATGCGGGTCAGGGTGGAGCGCAGGGAGCGCAGCTCAGTGGGGAAATCAGTCTCTGCCATAACGACACCACCCTACCGGCTGGCGCGACGATTCGCCGCTCCGGCGCCGCCCGTCTCGGCGTCGGATCCTCGGCAGACTCCGCGTCCGGTCGGTCACCGGTTGAGGCTCACTCTCGCATGGGACTCCGCGCTGATGGGCACCTCCGCGGGGAGGAACCAGCTGAGCAGCGGAAGCTCGGCAGAGGCGCCGAGCCGCACGTGTGCGGTCTCGCCGCCGTCAGCCACCCAGGCGTCGACAACCTCCACGCCGCCGAGCCTCCCGTGCGCGCCGGAGTCATCCAGGTAGCCCTGCGCCCTGGCCCGGACCTGGGAGACCGTCAACGACGGCGCGGTCCCACCTGCCGCGGCACCCTGCGTGGCTGCCGAGGCCGCACCGTCGGCCACCGAGAGCAGCCGACGGGCTTCCAGGTTGACGGCCGTGGCTCCGGCCACCACGGAGACGAGCATGAGCACCACCAGGACCATGCCCAGGATCAGCACCGTCGACTGTCCGGCGTCCTCACGATGGGAGGCCTCGATGCGGGCACGGAGACGGCGCCACGCCGCGCGCAGGGGGGAACAGCTCAGCCCGATCATGACGCCATCAGCCTCCTTGGACCTGGACGGACGTGGACGAGACCGTGACCAGCGTGGGCTGCCAGTCGCCGAATCCCGGGAGCAGCGGCACCGGCACCCGGACCTCCACGGTGAAAGCCACGAGGTCACCGTCGGTGGTGCAGGTGCCCTGCGGGCAGGTCCGAGAGACGTCGGCACGATCCGGGTCGATGGAGAAGTCCTGCAGGGCGGCGAGCACGGCGGCCTCGCTGCGCGCGTCCGCCTCGGGGTCGCCGGCTTCGGCGGACACGTACATCTTCGCGGCCTGGTCGGCGGCTCCCGTCGTCGCATAGGCCGCGCCCTGCACCGCCGAGAGTCCCAGCACGAAGTACACGATCGGGATCAGCAGCAGGGTCGCCAGCATGATGAACTCCACGATCGACGAGCCTCCCTCGTCATCGGCGGAGCCGAGTCGTTGGGACAGCATCGCGCGAAGGCGCGCAGACGGACCAACGCGAAGGCGCGGAGACGGACCGCTCCGACCTTCCGGGGTTCTCCGGTCACTCGAAGTCATAGGCCCGCCCCTGCACCTCCAGCGTCCCGACGCCCGGACCGAGCCCGACCAGCGGGACTCCGGAGCGGACCGTGATCCGCAGCGTGCGCCCCTCCGCGGTGTCGACATAGGCATAGCTCACGTCCTGGGCGTGGTCCGCCGCGGCGGATGACGCGATCAGAGACCGCGTGCGTTCCACACCATCCTCAGCGGTGCGGTCGTGGAGGGCGCCGAATCGCGCACCGGCAGAGGCGGCGTCGATCAGAGTGTTGCGCACATGGACGTACGTGGTCAGCTGCATGACTGCCAGCGTCAGCAGGACCAGGAGCGTCGCGACCATCGTGAACTCGGCCGTTGCCGCACCCTCTTCTTCCCGGAGCCGCGCGCGGACCCAGGACCGACAGCCCCCGTCCTCCGTGTTCGCCGTGGCCACGCCTGGGTCAGCGGGAGACCTGGTCGATCGCATCGCTGAACAGGCCCTGCAGGGCAGGCTGGGCCACGGCCAGCAGACCTGCGACCAGCACCGCGCTCATCAAGGTGATCATGACCCAGCCCGGGACGTCTCCGCGTTCTTCGGTGTGCAGGCGTCGAAGCAGCGACGTCAGGCCCTCTCCAGCGGTGAGGGCGGCGCGGCCGGGGCGGCCGGCACGGACTGAGGCAGGGTGCTGATTCTTCATGGGGGTTCCTCTCTGTGGTGGATGGGTCGTTCAGGAATGGGAGGCTCGACACGTGGTGCGAGGTCGTCCTGTGGTGGGAGGTCGAGACGAGGAGCGGCGGCGCCCGGCGCGGCCGGCGGTCTCGGCTGATGCCAGTCATATGCCGATCGAGAGCAGCTCGAGGCCCGGGTACACGGCGAAGATCACGGTCAGGGGCAGCACCCCGAAGACGAGCGGCACCAGCATCGAGATCTCCTTCTTGCCGGCGGTCTCCATCAGGTCCCGCTTCGAGAGGTCCCGGACGTCTTGGGCCTGGGCCCGCATCACGTCGGCGAGCGGGGTGCCGCGTTCCATGGCCACGATGATGCCCTCCAGGAAACGAGAGATGGGCGGCGACTGGACCCGCCGTGACATCGCCTTCAACGCTTGGGAGAAGCCGTGCCCCGCCTGGGTATCGTGCAGCACACGCGTGAGCTCGACATTGAGCTCACCTCGGGACACTCGGCTGACCCGTTCGAACGCCCCGGGGGCGCTCTCCCCTGCGCTCACGGCGAGCGCGATCATCTCCGCCACGGTCGGAAACTCCGAGAGCATGCGACGCTGACGTCTGCGGATCTGGGCGGAGAGCAGATTGTCCCGCAGGGCGAACCCCAGGACCGCCAGCACCAGGACGCTGAGGGCGGCCAACAGTCCATGGAACTGCCCCGAGACGAAGGCCACCAGATTCAGTCCTGCACCGAGCAGGGCGCCCGCGGCCGCCATGGCGACCTGCTGCAGGCGATATTCGGTGGGCGAGATCGAGGAGTCTGCCTGCTCGAGGCGACGCTGCAGAGCCGCCGTGTCGAAGCTGAACCGGTCGAGGTGGGCCACGGCGGCCTTCAGCAACGGTGCGAAGAGTCTCCCCACTGCCCCCAGGGGCATCACCGGGTGCCGGTCCGTGGTGAAGAGTCCCGAGTCCATCCCGGTGGAACGCAGGGCCGGAGCGACTCTGTCCACGAATCGGGTCCTGTTCATCGCCGGCAGGGAGAAGATTACGGTCACCAGGCCCAGTCCGAGTCCGAGACCTGCGATGACCGCCCAGGTGGTCGTCACCGTCACAGCAGCACCCGCTCTTCCTCCGGGAGCGCCCCGATCCGCAGCATGAGCCGGTAGCACACCAGAGAGACGACCAGGCCGACCGCCAGGACCGCCAGCCCTGTCATGCCGCGGTAGGCCTCAGCCGCCTCCGGCTGCGTGGAGAGCAGCAGGACGACGATCCAGGGGGCCGAGACCGCCAGTTTGGCGGCATTGACGGTCCAGGACTGCCGAGCTTCCAGTTCGCTGCGAGTCCGGGCGTTGTCCCGGAGGAACTCCGCCAGGGTCCCCAGCAGGCGGCCCAAGTCCGATCCGCCGACCTCGCGGGTGATGGTCAGAGCGACGATGATGCGGTCCCCGACCGGATCGGCCAGTCTCTCCTTCAGCCGGCGCAGGGACGTCTCCATGTTCTGGCCGGCCCGGTAGTCGCGGGTGAACTCCACGAAGGGCTCACGCAGCTGCGACGGACCGGATGTGCCCAACTGCATGATGGCCTCAGGAAGCGACATCCCGGCCCGCACGGCGGACCGCAGGTGGTCGACCACATCCGGCCAGATCTCGCGGAGCACTGCCCGCCGTCGCGCCGCCTGCCAGCGCAGGACCACCACCGGCAGCGTGGCGGCGAACAGGGCGAAGCACAGGGCCACCGGCACCGCCGTCGTCAGCAGCATCACCAGCAGGAACGCCGTGACGGCGCAGGCCGCGATCGCCGCGACGACGCCTGAGGCTCCGACCTTCTGGTGCCCCGCCTCCGCGAGCAGCCGGTGGATCCGTCCCGGGCGGCGACCCCGGCGCTCCGCGTCGTCGCCGTTCGTGGGAAGAAGGACCACCAGACCAGCATCAGCCCCATCCCCAGGGCCGTCCCCAGCAGCAGACTCATCGGAGCACACCTGCCCGGGTGAGCTGTCCACGCTCCTCCTCGGAGAGCTTCGGAAGGTCGAACACCGCGCTGGGACTGACCTGCAGCTCACCATCGACCCGGTGGAACAGAGTAGAGGTCTCAATCCGGTCCTCCTCGACGCGGGAGCCCACGGCCAGGATCTCCTCCACGTGGCGGTGACCCGAGCGATCCCGTCCGCAGTGGACGACGAGGTCCACGCAGGAGGCCACCGTGGGCACGATGAACCCTCGGCCGATGTTCTCCCCCGCCAACAGCGGAAGCGTGCAGATCTTGGTGAGCGCCTCGTGGGCGCCGTTGGCATCGACGGTCGCCATCCCCGGAAGACCGCTGTTCAGGGCGATGAGCATGTCGAGGCTCTCGGCCTCACGCACCTCTCCGACGATCAGTCGGTCGGGCCTCATACGCAGCGCCTCCTTCACGAGTCGCCGCAACGGGATCTCGCCCTCGTTCTCGAGGTTCGGCTGTCGACATTGCAAGCCGACCACGTCGCGCAGAGGCAGCCTCAGCTCGAAGATCTCCTCAACCGTGATGACGCGTTCTCTGGCTCCGATGGCCGAGGCGAGGCAGTTCAGCATGGTGGTCTTCCCCGCCTGCGTGGCTCCGGAGACCAGGACGTTCATGCCCGCGGCCACGCAGGTCTCGAGGAACCGCGCACCCGACGTCGAGAGGGAGCCCAGTCTCACCAGATCGTCGAGGCTCGCGGCCCGGGCGATGAACTTGCGGATGTTCACAGCCCAGTGGCGCCGGGTGATGTCGGGGATGGCGACGTGGAGCCGCGAGCCGTCCGGCAGCGCGGCGTCGACGAACGGCGAGGACAGGTCGAGGCGGCGGCCGGAGGTCTTCAGCATCCGCTCGACGAGGTCCCGGATCCGGTCCTCGGTGAGCGTGATCGACGTCAGCTCCGATCGTCCGCCGCGGGCAAGGAAGACCTCCTGCGGCCCATTGATCCAGATCTCCTCGACAGAGCCGTCGTCGAGCAGCGGTTGGAGCTCCCCGAAGCCGGCCACCGCATCGAGCACATGCTTGACGGCGGCGTCGAGCTCGCCGACGAGTGGGAGGGAGCTCACCAGAGACCGTCGGTCATACTCGGAGACCGCCGCCTCGACCATGTCCCGCAGCTCCGCCAGATCCTCGGCCGGATCCAGTCCCCGTCGCCGGATCTGTTCCCGAACCTCGTCCTCGACAATCGTCAGGGCCTCCACGGGCCTTCCCCCTCCATGACATGTTCCTCGTGCCATCCCCCAGCGACTCTCCGGTCGACGAGGATGTGCGCCGACCGGCTCCGGTCGGTGTCACAGTGCAACACCCTAGCCAGCAGGGGCGACGTCGGCGACGCAGATGACGCAGGTTGTGGAGAAACCCAACCATCCCTGGGGACGGCACAGCGGTTCTCCACAGCCTGCCGCAGGTCGCTGTTCTGTGATGCTCCTGATGCCTAGGCTGAAGCTTTCAACCATGATCCGGACGCCGCTGAGGAGGACCGATGTCGATGTCGCTGACCGTGGTGCGCGCTCCCGGTGCACTGTCAGAGGCGCGATGGCGCGAGTTGCGCGATCAGTCCCCCGGACACGGCGTACATGACATCCGCCTGCGTGTCGACGGCACCTCTCAGCCCTCCGGTGCGCAGCTCGCCGAAGCACTGGCCACCTGGATGGGTCGCTGCGACGCTCCGGTGACCGGTGTCGTCGACGGCATCCCGTTGGCGTCTCTGCCTCGAGGGGCCCGCCAGATCCATCCGGGAATGGTCGTGGTGCTCCATCCTGGCGACACGCCTCCCGCGGGCCCGGGACATGGGTCCCTCGCTGCACAGCCCGGCGGAGCCGCACCCGCGCTGCAGCTGTGTCTCGACGAAGGGCCCGACGCTGGGCGGCTGGTGCCCCTGCTGCGGGGCCGGTACACCGTCGGGCGAGGCTCGGTCGACATCGCCGTGGCGGATCCGGACATCGCGCGGGAACACTGTGTGATCGATGTCGGCGAGCGCGCCGTCACTGTGTCCTCGCCCGATCAGCCACAAGGCGGGAGAGGCGCTGTCCGTTGGAGCGACTCTGAGCCGCTGCAGGTGGGGGACTCGACGTTGCGCCTGCTCACCGACGGTCCGCCTCCGGCGTCTCAGGGCAGCTGGCCGCCCCCGCCGGTGGCGGTCGACGAGGACCCTCCCGAAGGCAAACACCGGATGATGCTCGTGATGGCCTGCGTCCCCCTGCTCGTCGGGATCGTCCTGGTCCTGGTCACCGGCATGTGGTTCTTCCTCCTGTTCTCCGCGGTCTCCGCGCTGGTGGCCGCGGCGACAGTCGTCGACGCTGCCCGCCGTCGTCGGAAGTTCCGGGCGCCGTCGACGCCGCCGCCGGCCGTTGGGCCGATCGCAGTGACGCGCTCCTGGACACCCCGGGCGACCTCATCAGGCGCCTGCGTGAGCCTCCGGGGCTCAGCCCCGGCCCGGCGAGCGAGCACCACGCGACGCGGCGAACCCGTCGGCTGCGGCCCGGGCCCAGGACTCGGCAGCGGCCCGTCGTGTCCCGGTGGTCCGTCTGGGGCACGGCATCACGCGCCCCGCCGTCGACACCCCAGCCTCGACACGACGGGTCGACGCCGTGTCGGTGCACAGCGGGGTGGGAGCCCCACTGCGCCCTGGAGAGGTGGTCCACCTGGCCGGTCCGAGGCGACTGACTCGTCGTCTCCTGCGCTGGTTCCTGGCCCAGCTGGTCATCCGCCCTCGTCCGCACAGACCCGAGATCCACCTTCTCGCGGAGCCGTCGCAGTGGCCTCGTGTCCTCCTCGACGACCACGGAGTGGGTCTGACTCCCGGCGAGCAGGCCGACGTCGCGGACCTGCCCACAGTCGGTGGCCCTGCAGTGCTGCTCGTGGACGTTCCCGTGCCCACGGAGCTCATCGACGCGGCTCTCCTCGACGGCTGGTGCGTGGTCCACGTCGACGAGCCTCCGGGACCGTACCCGGCCGGGGAGGTCCCCGGCTGGGAGATCGACCTGACCACCCGGAACCTGCGTCGAGTCGCCGGCGCCGCGCCGGCCTCCGCCGCCGACGAACCCTCAGACCGGTCCACGGATGACGCTGACCCGACGCTGACCGCCGGAGCCCACGACCTGGTGGCCGACGGGGTCTCCCGCCAGACCCTGGACCAGCTGCTGCGTCTGGCGCTGCCTCGAGGCGGCCCCATCGAGGGCACCGGGCAGGTCCCGGAGCGGCTCGAGATGCCGCTTCCCGCCGACCTGATGTCCCGCAGCGCCTCGACCTCCCTGACGTCGGTCCTGGGACGCAGCGCCACTGGTGAGGAGCACCTGGATCTGGTGGAGGACGGTCCCCACATCCTGCTGGCAGGGACCTCGGGGTCGGGGAAGTCCGAGCTGCTCAAGGCTCTGCTGCTCGGCTGGGCCGCCCGGTACAGTCCCACAGAGCTGTCCTTGGTGCTCTTCGACTTCAAAGGTGGCGCGACCTTCCAGCATCTGACCGAGCTGGAGCACTCGCTGGCCCTGATCACCGATCTCTCGCAGGCGCAGGCGGAGCGCACGTTGGAAGGCATCCGTTCCGAGCTGGTGCGTCGGGAGAGGCTCTTCCTCGACGCCGGGGCCGGAGACTATCCCGAGTACCGGCGGCTGCGGCCGGATGACCCGTTGGCGAGGATCCTGGTGGTCATCGACGAGTTCCGGATCTTCTCCCACGAACTGCCCGAGACGATGGACGAGCTCATGCGCCTGGCCACGCTCGGCCGCTCCCTGGGCCTGCACCTGGTGCTGTCCACCCAACGCCCTCAGGGAGTCGTCACCGCAGACATCCGGGCAAACATCGGCAGCATCGTCACCCTGAGGCTGCGCAGCGAGGACGAATCACGGGACCTCGTCGGGACGGTGGAGGCAGGCAGGATCCCCCGGAACCTCCCCGGCCGGGGGATCCTGCGCCGCCCCGGAGACGAGCCCGTGGTCTTCCAGACCGGGCTGCTCTCCACCGCCGAAGCCCCAGTGGCCCTCCGACCGGCAGACCACCGGCCGCTGTCCCGGACGGTGTCGGCCACAGGGGCCTCCGCCCTCGACGTCGTCGCCGCCCTGGGCCGGGCCGTCGACGCCGGAGGGCTGACCCGCCGGCACACTCCCCTGCTGCCGTCTCTGCCGGAGACCATCGACGCCGACGCCGCCCGTGGCGGCGTTCGGGGCCGCCTGCCCTGGGGAGACTGGACCTTCCGGCCGAGCAGGATCAGGTCCCGCTGCTGTGGTCCCCCCGGCAGGACGGCAGTCTGGGCCTCATCGGCGAAGGCGGCTCCGGTGGGCGGGAGGCCGTGGCGGCCCTGGCCGCGCAGCTGCTGCGGCCACCGTCGACGGCCGACGCCCCGGCGTGGCAGGTCCACCTCCTCGACGGCGACCGCTCGCTGCAGACCTTCGCCGCGGACGCCCGCGTGGCGAGCCTGCTGACGGACGAGGACATGCCGGAGGTCGTCCACCTGCTGCAACTGCTGGTCGACGAGCTCACCTCCCGGCGCACCGACCCGTCCCTCCGCACCACCGAGGTCCCCGAGATCGTCGTGCTGGTCAGCGGCTACCCTCAGTGGCATCAGTCCCTTCAGGGCCCCAGCGGGGGCATGCTGGAACACCTGCTGGGGACGCTGATCAGCGACGGTGCCGACGTCGGGATCTCCGTGCTGCTCTCCGGGGGGCGCGAGCTGGCGAGCGGACGGGTGGGCTCACGGCTGCCCCGCCGGATCTACCTGCCGCACGGCGTCTCGCAGGACACCCAGATGCTCTGGCCCCGTCTGCGTCCGGTGGACCCTCTCCCCGGCCGCGGGGTGCTGATCAGTCCCGGGCACCCTTCCCCCGGCGTGGAGGTCCAGTTGGCGTCCTCACCCACCTCTGCGGAGACGGATCCCGCCGATGAGGGGGCCCCTGGCGCCGTCGACACGCCGAGCGTCTCGGTCCGGCCGCTGCCCCAGAAGGTCCGCCTCCACGATCTGCTGTCCTCAGCTCAGGAGCACCGGTCTCCCGACGCACCCGGGGATCCGGTGATCGGCGTCGCTCAGTTCACCCAGGCCCCGGTCCTCTGGAGGCGGGGTCCCGCCACGCTGGTCCTCGGAGCCCCGGGCACCGGTCGGTCGACGTGCCTGGAGGTCCTGCGCCAGGTGCTGCCGGACGCGACGCTGTTCTCTCCGCAAGGAACCTGGACTGAGGAGCCGGAGACCACGACCGTGCTGCTGGACGATGCAGACCAGCTCGATGCTCAGCGGCATCGCAGCGTCGATCGCTGGATCCAGTCCGGGATCCAGGTGGTCGGCGCCGCACAGCCGAGCGGGTCTCTGTACTCGCAGATACCGTGGTCGCATCATGCCCGGTCGGCCCCCGGGAACATCCTGCTCAGCCCGACGCATCGGTCGCAGGGAGACTTCTTCGCCACGAGCGTGCCGGTACTGGATCGGCCCATCCCCGGACGGGCGGTGCAGCTGCGAGCGGAGGGGCCCCGCATGATCCAGTGGGCCCTCCCCGGATGATCGTCGGCGCAGCTCTGCTCCTGGAGGGAACATCCAGGGACCATGGAGGTCTCCACGATAAGGATGGAGTCATGTTCAGTTCTTCCCGCAGCTCTGCAGCACTGGTCGCGATCGCCGTCTCGGCGAGTCTTCTGGCCGGGTGCGGCTCCCCCATCGACGAGGACGCCGCCGCACCCGAGGACACCGAGGGCGAGGCGCCCACACCGTCGAACGAACCGTCGGCGGAGAACCCTTACGACGCCGACGACGTCGACCTGTCCACCGATGTCGCGCTGCGGGCGGTCAATACGGCGCTCGGCGAAGACGGCGGCATGGCCGTCGGTTTCGACAAGGAGACCGACGAGGAAGCCGGGATGGAGGTGCAGCTGCTGGTGGACGGCCAGGACCTGCAGACCGTCGTGGTCGACCAGGAGGGCGCCTCCGAGGTGGACAGCCGGGACTCCGGTGATGCCGAGGACTGGATGCAGGAGGCGGCGGAAGAGGTCCAGGTCCCGCTGCTGCGCGCCCTGCAGATCGCCCAGACGGAGTCCACCGGGGTGATCCTTGCCGCCGAACTGGAGACCCGCGACGATGACCTGCTGGTGTGGAACGTCACCATCGAGGGCGCCGCCTCGGAGAACACGGTGATCATCGACGCCCGCAACAGCGCCATCGTGCCGGTCGGGGACAACCCGGTGGAGGACAACAACATCGGCGGAGATCCTGACACGCTCGACGATGACGAGTCCGACTGAGGATCCTCCGGCTACGGCGTCGCCGGCTGCCGCGTCGCCGGCTGCCGCGCCGCCGGCTCGGCTCTCCACGAGTCGGTTCTCATCGAGATCTCACCGATCTCTCATGGCCTTCTCATCTGGGGTTCTGAGAATGATGGTCATGCAGCACGACAACATCCTGTCGGCCCCGAGCACCGCGCGGGCCGGCTCCTTGAAGGAGAACACCATGACCCGAACCCTGTCCCGCCCCACCGCCACCGCCCTGTCGGTCACAGCTCTGGCTTCCCTGGCACTGACCTCCTGCGGCCTTGATGACACGCTCGACACCTCCGCTGACGGGGAGCCCAGCACCGCGGTGACGATCAGCGCCGACGACGCGGCTCACGACGACGCGGCCGCTTCGGAGGACGGCTCGGCCGATGCAGGCGGCTCCGAGACTTCACGCCCAGAGGACGACGCCTCAGCCGAGGGTGAAGGCACGGACCCGAGCGACGACACCGCTACGGACGCCGCCGCGGAGACCTCGCCCGCGGACTCCGACGACCACCCGCTGTACGGGGGTCTGGAGACGGTCCAGGCCGAGTACCCGGAGGGTGTGGTCTTCGAGGTGGAGTCCGATGACGGCCGCTATGAGTGGCACGTGCTCGTGGACGGCATCGAGCGAGAGGTGCACACCGACAAGTCCAGTCTGGAGATCGTCTACACCGAGGACGACGACGCCCCGGACAGCGACGACCTGCGAGAGATCGACTCGACCGAGATCGATATCGCCGAGGCTTTCCGGATCGTCGAAGACCGGGTCGGCGACCCCTCCGGCGCCTTCGTCGACGAGGCGCAGCTCGACTCCGAGTCGGGCACCGTCGTCTGGGAGATCGAACTCGACAACGGCCAGGAGATCGCTGTGGACGTCGTCACCGGCGACCTGGTCCAGGTGGACGACTGAACACCGACCCGCCTGAGTCCCCGGTGCCGTAGACTGGACGAGCTCGAATCAGTCGCACGATCAGGGGACGCAGGAGGTGGCCGCGTGGACGCCGTCGCTGGCGAAGACGCCCAGGAACCTCAGGACGCCGCCCCTCCGGCACGGGACCTCACCGGCACGTCGCCCAAGGCGAAGGCGTGGCGCACGTTCCTGGAGACCTCCGCCATCGTCAGCAAGACGATGGAGAAGGGCCTCCACGCCGCCACCGGTCTTCGGCTCTCGGACTACAACCTGCTGCTGGTCCTCGCCGAGGCGGAGGGCAACCAGCTGCGCATGGGGGAACTCGCCGAGCGGATGATCTTCTCGCCGTCACGCCTGTCCTACCAGGCGAAGTCGCTGCAGACCCGGGGGCTCATCACTCGATGCGCCGACCCCAGCGATCGGCGCGGCATGACGGCCCAGCTCACCGACGAGGGACGGCGGGTCTTCCGGGACGCTTCACAGGTCCACGCCCGGCACATCCGGCAGATCTTCCATGAGACGCTCGACGACGACGAGGCCCTCGCCCTGCAGCGCACCTGCATGAAACTGCTGCAGACCGCCCAGGACACCGAGCTGACCTGAACTCCTGCGGCAGCACCCTGCGCCGGACGCCAGACGTCCCGTCGCCCCAGCGCCGACGCCTGTGAATCACCCGACGTCGCGCGCCAGGACCACCTCGACCGAATCGGCCTTCTCCTGCAGCGCCGGAACATCCTGCAGGCAGGCCTGCACGCTGGCCAGCGCCAGGCGGGCATCAACGGCGTCCACACCCGGCTCCAGCACCACACCGATGCTCAGCTCGGGTCCGCTGCCGCCGCCGGCCACGGGCGCTCCGGAGGCCGTCGCGGTGGCCACACCTTTCCCCGGCGCCACGACCAGCCGCACCACGCCCAGGCACTGGTCCACCACGTCCTGCAAGGCATCAGCCACCTGCGGGTCGCGGTAGGACGGCGTCCACAGCCGGCCCTGAGCCAAGGCCGCCACGGCCGGGCTGCGCACCACGAAGGTGAGCTCCGCCCCTGGATCCAGAACGACGAGCTCGGCTCCCTCAGCCAGCGCGGCCAGCATGACGCGCTCCGCTTCGGCGGCCACCGGGCGCGCTTCGGCGTGCCAGGCGGTCATCGACTCCACTGAGCTGAACACCGGCATGGTGGGACGCCCCGACGCCGAGGTGATCGTGACCAGGGCGATGTCCGCCTCCTTGTCCCCGGCCGGTCCGCCCGAGGGGGCATGACCGTGCTCGGCCACGGTGGCGATCACCGGTACGAAGAGGCGCTGACCCTGCAGGGACTCGACGAAGCCTGCCTCATCGAGGTCTCCGGCCAGCAGACGGTCCTGGGCCTCCTGGATCTGCGGGGCGATCAGCCCGTCGTCTCCGTCGAAGGTGTGCAGCGGGTTTCCCCCGCCGGAGAGGTCCCGCCCCTCCCAGGGGACGCCCGCCGAGTCCGCGGCTCGTCCGTCCGCCGAGCGGGCCTGCCGCTGCAGCAGGTTCGCGATGTGGGCCGGAAGCTCCCGACGGTCGGCGGCATCTGCGCCGTGGTGGTCGCCGTGGTGACTCATGCCGACGCGGCGGCCGCCTTCAGTGCCTCCGGGAAGGTGAACTTTCCGGCATAGAGGGCCTTGCCCATGATGGCACCCTCCACGCCGTGGGAGACCATCTGCGCCAGGGCGGAGACGTCCTCCAGCGACGAGATCCCGCCGGAGGCCACCACGGGCTTGGCGGTGCGGCGGCAGACCTCGGCCAGCAGCGCGGTGTTCGGTCCACGGAGGGTCCCGTCCTTGGTCACGTCGGTGACCACGTAGCGCGGACACCCGGCATCCTCCAGTCGTTCCAGGACCTCCCAGAGGTTGCCGCCCTCCTTGGTCCAGCCGCGGGCCGCGAGCGTCTCCCCCCGGACGTCGAGCCCCACCGCGATGGCCTCTCCGTGGCGTTCGATCGCCCGGGCGGTCCACTCCGGATCCTCCAGTGCGGCGGTGCCCAGGTTCACGCGGGTCGCCCCGAACTCCAGAGCGCGGTCGAGAGACTCATCGTCCCGAATACCGCCGGAGAGCTCGATCTTGATGTCCAGCTCGCGGACCACTCGGGCCAGGACCTCGCGGTTGTGGCCGCGACCGAAGGCGGCGTCGAGGTCCACCAGGTGGATCCACTCGGCGCCGTCCTGCTGCCAGGTCAGCGCCGCGTCCAGCGGGTCGCCGTAGCTGGTCTCGGAGCCGGCCTCGCCCTGCACCAGACGAACGGCCTGACCGTCGGCGACGTCGACGGCGGGCAGCAGCTCCAGGGCGGGCACGGTGGCGTTCTCGGGGGCGTTCTCAGCCATGGGGTCGGGTCTCTCTTCCTGGGACAGGGTCGGGTCGGTGGTCAGCGGATCGGGGCCATGGCGGCCGGCCCGGGCTCTCAGAGGCTGTCGATCCAGTTCTTCAGCAGCTGCATGCCGGCGTCGCCGGACTTCTCCGGGTGGAACTGCGTGGCCGACAGGGGGCCGTTCTCCACCGCGGCGATGAAGTCCGCGCCGTGGTGGGACCAGGTCACCTTCGGCGCAGCCATCGATTCGACGGTCTGGTCGAAGTCCCAGGACTGCACCGCGTAGGAGTGCACGAAGTAGAACCGCTCATCCTCGATGCCGTCGAACAGCACGGTGCCCTCGGGGGCCCGGACCGTGTTCCACCCCATGTGCGGCACCACGACGTCGTCCGGCAGAGCGGTCACCTCACCAGGCCACTCCCCCATGCCGTCGGCCGCGATGCCGTGCTCCACTCCACGTTCGAAGAGGATCTGGTGCCCCACGCAGATGCCCAGCACGGGTCGGCCTCCGGCGATGCGGCGTCCGATCCAGCGTGGCCCGTCGATCGCCGTCAGCGCGTCCATCACAGCGGCGAAGGCTCCGACCCCGGGAACCACCAGGCCGGCGGCCTCCTGGATCCGGACCGTCTCGCGGGTCAGAGTCACCTGGCACCGGCACGCTCCAGGGCACGGACGGCCGAGTGGACGTTGCCGGAGCCGTAGTCAAGGACGACGACGTCGGGCTTGGCCATCAGAGCGCTCCCTTCGTGGAGGGGATGCCCTCCACCCGCGGGTCCGATTCGACGGCGGCGCGCAGCGCACGGGCGAAGGCTTTGAACTGGGCCTCGACGATGTGGTGCGGGTCGCGGCCCGCCAACACACGCATGTGCAGGCAGATGCCGGCGTGATAGGTGATGGCCTCGAAGGCGTGGCGCGTCATGGAGCCGGTGAAGTGACCGCCGATCAGGTGATACTGCTGCCCCTCCGGCTCGCCGGAGTGCACGAGGTAGGGACGTCCGGAGACGTCGACGACGGCGTGCGCCAGGGCCTCGTCGAGCGGGACGGTCGCCTCTCCGAAACGGCGGATGCCGGCCTTGTCACCCAGCGCGGTACGCAGCACCTCGCCGAGGACGATCGAGGTGTCCTCCACCGTGTGATGCACATCGATGTGGGTGTCCCCGGTCGACTCGACCGTCAGATCGATCAGCGAATGCTTCGCCAGAGCGGTGAGCATGTGGTCGAAGAACGGCACCGTGGTGGAGATCTCCGAGGTGCCTGTTCCATCGAGGTCCATGCGCACGCGCACGCTGGACTCGGAAGTGACTCGTTCCATCTGGGCCGCGCGGCCCGAGATCAGTTCTGCTCCCATGGCTCCTGCTCGTGGGTACGGGGTGAAGGGTCTGATGACGCCGTGGACCAGTCTACGCACCGGCCTTCACGGCGTTCAGCGGCCTCGGGCGGAGTCTCAGCGGCCGAGATGCCGAGCCAGGGACTCCAGGAAGGCGGTGGTCTCCTCCTCGGTGCCCGCGGTGACCCGCAGGTGGCCGGGGATGCCGACATCGCGGATGAGGATGCCGTCGTCCAGCAGATGCTGCCACGCGGCCTTCTCGTCCTCGAGCCCGCCGAAGAACACGAAGTTCGCGTCTGACGGGGCGGGGCTGAGCCCGTACCGCGTCAACGTGTCGACGATGCGGTCACGCTGAGTCTTGATCCGCTCCACATTGGCCATCAGCGCCTCGCTGTGATCCAGGGCCGCCTCGGCCGCGGCCTGGGTGATCGCCGACAGGTGGTAGGGCAGGCGCACCAGCCGCAGCGCGTCGGTGACCTCCTCGGCCGCGGCCAGGTAACCCAGCCTCCCGCCGGCCAGGGCGAAGGCCTTGGACATGGTGCGGGAGACGATGAGCCGTTCACGCCCGGGCAGGAGCTCCAGCGCGGACGGAGTGCCGCTCTGCCGGAACTCACCGTAGGCCTCGTCGACGACCACCATGGTGCCACCCTCGACGGCGGCATCGTAGGCCGCCTCGACGACGTCGAGCCCCAGCGCCGTGCCCGTGGGATTGTTCGGCGAGCAGAGGATGACCACGTCAGGCCGGTGCTCTCGGATCTGCCGGGCCACGTCCTCGGCGCCCTGGGTGAAGTCCTCGCCCCGGGTCCCTGCGATGTACCGGCTATAGGTGCCTCGCGCATAGAGGGGGTACATCGAATAGGTGGGAGGGAAGGCCATCACGGAGCGACCCGGACCGGCGAAGGCCTGCAGGATGTGCTGCATGATCTCATTGGAGCCGTTGGCCGCCCAGATGTGCTCGGCGGTCAGCCCATGGGCCAGGTACTCGGCGAGCTTCTCCCGCAGACGGGTGAACTCCCGATCCGGGTATCGATTCAGCGTCTGAGCCGCATGCCTGACTTCCTTGGTGATGGCGTCCACGACATCAGCGGGGACGTCATAGGTGGTCTCGTTGACGTTGAGCATGGCCCACACCGGCAGCTGCGGCGCGCCGTAGGGCTCCTGGCCGCGCAGCTCCTCGCGGAGCGGCAGGCGCGCCAGGCGCTCTGATCTGCTGAGGCCGGCCGTCGACGTGGATCCGCCGACGCCGTTCTGGGGAGGAATCACGCGTCCATCCTACTCATCGGAGCCGTGGCGCTGCGGCGCCGTCACGGCGCTCCCGTCCCACCGCGTCATCTCTGTCCTGCTCCGACCCGCACTGTCCTGCTCCGACCTGCTCCGTCCCGCTCGGCTCTGATCGCCCACGGAGCCGCGAGTGATCTCCGCCGGAGCAGAACGCGTCCACCGGGCGCGACCTCAGTCCGCCACCGGAACGTACAGCGTCTGCCCGGGATGGATCTCGGAGCTGGTCAGATCATTGAGCTCAGCGATCTGCGTGATCAGCACCTGGGTGTCCTCCCCGGTACCCAGGCCCGAGGCCACGCTCCAGAGGGTGTCCCCGGGTGCCACCGTGACTTCGACAGCGGCGACTCCCGGCGCCCCATGGCTGGTGGCCTGCGCCATGTTGACGAAGCTGCCCACCAAGAGCGCCACGCCCACCAAGGCGGCGACGAGCAGCGTCAGCGCGGGAACCCCGAGGATCACCAGGCGGCCCCGCCGGGTGAGGTTGAGACGTCCTGGTGCACCGGCGGAAGAGGCGACGTAGGCCTGTCCGGCCGCGGAGGTGGTGAAGGAGGTGTGCGAGTGACGCATGGGGAAGGACCTCTCTCGTGCGGGATCTCGTCTCGGCATGGATTCGAAGATGTGTTCTATTTCTAGCACAGATGTTCGACCGGGCACCAGACATGCGTTCGAATATGCTGGTCTCGGCCGTCCGGATCCCGTAGCCTGAGACACATGTTCGAACCGAGTTTCGGATGCGATGTTCGACCGGATGTCCATGCAGGAGATTCCACCAGGACCCTCTGACATGACGAGCGGACGACGGGACCAGACCCTGCGGAGAGAGGCGTGAGAGATGGCCGTGGACAAGCGACCAGCCGAGGATTCCCAGCCGACGGAGACACCGGGGGACGCCGCGCCCCGGCTCACCGACCGGCAGCGCGGCATCGTCGACGTCATCCAGGAGGCCCTCGCAGAGCGTGGATACCCCCCGTCGATGCGTGAGATCGGCGACGCCTGCGGGCTCGCCTCGCTGTCCTCTGTGACGCATCAGCTCGCCCGCCTGCAGCAGATGGGCTACCTGCGTCGGGTGCCCGGCAAGCCGCGCGCCATGGAAGTCATCCGTGATTCCTCAGGCGGCCTCATCGCTGCGGACGTCCCGGACGAGCCGGCGTTCCCTCCCCCGAGCTCTTCCCCGGCACGTCAGGCCTCCGATGACGGTGCGGTCGTCGATCTCGACGCCTACCGCGAGCAGACGGACAGCCGGACGACCGACATTCCGGTGGTCGGTCGCATCGCTGCAGGTGGTCCCATCCTGGCCGAGCAGCAGGTCGAGGACGTCATGCCGCTGCCTCGCCAGCTCACCGGCGAAGGTGAGCTGTTCATGCTCCAGGTACGCGGCGACTCGATGATCGAGGCCGGCATCTTCGAGGACGACTGGGTGGTGGTGCGTCGCCAGCACACGGCCGAGAACGGAGACATCGTCGCCGCCCTGCTCGATGATGAGGCGACCGTGAAGACTCTCCGGCGGCGCGACGGGCATCAGTGGCTGCTCCCGCAGAACCGCAGCTATGAGCCGATCCTCGGGGATCAGGCCACCATCATGGGCAAGGTCGTCACCGTACTGCGGAGCCTCTGAGCCACGCAGCCTCGAGACCAGGCACCCTCACGGCCCCCAGCGCCGCCCGGAGACCATCCGGCAGGCCCGCACAGAAGGAGGGGCGCCGACCGCACGGTCGGCGCCCCTCCTTCTGTGCCCTTCTGCGCACGAGGACGCCAGTCAGGCGCTCGGATCGAGCCCCTGGCCGGCGAGCCGCCGCAGTGCCCCTCGCGCGACGTCTCCGTCGACAGTGGGCCAGAACTCCGGCATGGACTTCTTCAGGAAGCCGCCGTACCGTGCGGTGGCCAGGCGAGAGTCCAGGATCGCCAGCACGCCCCGGTCCTCGGCGCTGCGGATCAGTCGCCCAGCCCCCTGAGCCAGCCGGGTGGCGGCGTGCGTGGCCGCGACCTGCATGAAGCCGTTTCCACCGTTGCGCGCCACTTCCTGGGTGCGGGCGCTCATCAGCGGATCGTCGGGTCGGGGGAACGGGATGCGGTCGATCGCCACCAGTCGGCACGATCGGCCCGGGACGTCCACCCCCTGCCAGAGGCTCATCGTCCCGAACAGACAGGACTCTTCGTCCTCGGCGAACTGGCGGACCAGGGCCGACATGGTGGCGTCACCCTGACACAGAATCGGCACCTCCAGGCGTTCCCGCAGCTCCTCGGCGGCCTCTTCAGCGGCGCGGCGCGAGGAGAACAGGGCCAGCGTCGCGCCCCGTGACGCCTCGATGAGCCCGGCGAGCTCGTCCCGCTGCCGATCAGCGGTCTTCAAGGACGGCGCGGGGAGGTCCTTGGCCACATAGAGCACGCCCTGCTTCGGGTAGTCGAAAGGGCTGCCGACGTCGATGGCGTCCCAGGCGGGGGCATTCTCCCCGCCCAGCCCGAGTGACCCCGCCACCGGGTCGAAGCTGTCGCCGATGGTCAGCGTGGCGGAGGTGAGCACCACCGTGCGCTCTCCGAAGAGGCCCTCCCGCAGGCGACCCGCCACCGACGTCGGTGCGACGTTCAGGATCGGCGGCTCCGTGATGTCTGCCTCGCGGTATCCCACGCCCGGGCTGAAGCTGCCCGGGCGGGTCAGCCAGATGACGTCCGGCGTCTCCCGGGAGTTCAGCATGCGCTCAGCGGTCTCCTGCACCGCCTGGACCCGTGCCCGTGCGGTGGAGCGTCCGGTGTCGGCCTCGGCCTCGCCGGACGGCTTGCTGTCAGACAGCGCGGTGCGGGCGGCGTTGCGGGTGATCTCCAACGCCTGGCTCTGCTGGGCGTCCAGGCCGCGTGCCAGCAGCCCCGACTCCTTGCCGTGGAAGGCAGCGTCGACGGCGATGGCCGCCGCCTGCAGGTCCTCGCCGCTGAGCGCGGTGTGACGCCGCAGCGTGGCCGCGGCCGTCTGGATCATCTGGACGGAGAGCTGTGCTGTGACCGCCGAGGTGACGCGATCAGCCAGCTCATGGGCCTCATCGATGATCACCGCGTCGTGCTCGGGCAGCACCTGCAGCCCCTCGAAGGCGTCGATGGCCAGCATGGCGTGGTTGGTGACCACGATGTCGGCCTCCTGAGCCTGCTCCCGCGCAAGCTCGGAGAAGCACTCAGCCGCCATGGGGCACTTCCGCGGACCGATGCAGTCGACGGCATTGACGGAGACCTGACGCCACGCCTTGTCCGAGACGCCCTCAGGCAGGTCATCTCGGTCTCCCGTGGAGGTCTCTTCGGCCCATTCGCGCAGCCGCACGATCTCACGCCCCAGCCGTGAACCCGGTTCCGGCACGGAGTCCACGGCAGGCTCGTCGCCGAAGGAGAAGAGCGCCTGCTCGTCGTCCTGGTCGGGGAACCCGCCGTCCAGCTTGTGCCGGCACAGGTAGTTCGCCCGTCCCTTGACCAGGGCGATGGAGACCTCCTCCTCCAGCTCCTCCCCCAGATGGTCCAACAGTCGGGGCAGATCACGGCCCATGATCTGTGCCTGCAGCGCCAACGTCGCGGTGGAGATCAGCACCGGACGGTCCGCCTCCAACGCGTGCACCACAGCGGGCACCAGGTAGGCCAGCGACTTGCCGGTCCCGGTGCCCGCCTGCACGAGCAGGTGACGACGCCGGCGCAGGGCGTGGCTCACGTGCCGCGCCATGTCCATCTGCCCTTCGCGGTGCACGCCGCCCATCGCGGAGACCACATGATCCAGCAGCTCCGTGGAGCGCAGGTGCCCGGTGGACTGTGTCGTCGGCGCCTCCGGACTCACGCGGCGCCCGGCTCGTCGGTCGCCGCGGAGGCACCGCCGATGACATGCTCCTGCAGCTCCGCGGCGAGGCTCGGGCGCACCTTCACGCTCATGCGCGTGCCCTCAGCCAGGTACTCGGTGCTCAGAATCTCCGCATCCGCCTCATGCAGTCGAGAGACCACGTCTCCTGCTGCATACGGCACCAGCAGCTCCAGGGACACGTCCGGCCGCGGGATCGACTCACTGATCAGCTGCCGCAGCTCATCGATGCCCTGACCCGTGTGGGCCGAGACCAGCACGGTCCGCGGCTCGCGCCGTCGGATGCGGTCGACGACGACGTCGTCAGCCATGTCTGCCTTGTTCAGCACGATGATCTCGGGGACCTCGTGGGCGTCCACCTCGGCAAGCACGGTGCGCACCGCGCTGATCTGGCTCTCCGGCTCAGGATGCGAGGCATCGACCACGTGGAGGATCAGGTCGGCGTCGGCGACCTCCTCCAGCGTGGAGCGAAACGCCTCCACCAGCTGAGTGGGCAGCTGACGCACGAACCCGACCGTGTCCGAGAGCGTGTAGCCGATGCCGTCCGGCGTCACGGCCTTGCGGGTGGTGGGGTCCAGGGTGGCGAACAGGGCGTTCTCCACCATCACGCCGGCATCGGTGAGCCGGTTCAGCAGGGACGACTTGCCGGCGTTGGTGTAGCCGGCGATCGCCACCGACGGCACGGCATGCCGCTTCCGATTGGCGCGCTTCGCCTCACGGGCCGGCTTCATGCCAGCGATCTGTTTGCGCAGCTTGGCCATGCGCGTGTTGATGCGGCGCCGGTCCAGCTCGATCTTGGTCTCACCGGGTCCGCGAGAGCCCATGCCGGCCCCGGCGCCGCCGACCTGACCACCGGCCTGCCGGGACATCGACTCGCCCCAGCCGCGGAGACGCGGCAGGAGGTATTCCAGCTGGGCGAGCTCCACCTGCGCCTTGCCCTCCCGAGACTCGGCATGCTGGGCGAAGATGTCCAGGATCAGGCCGGTGCGGTCGATGACCTTGACCTTGACGATGTCCTCGAGGCCACGACGCTGCGAGGGGGCGAGCTCGGAGTCGACGACGACGGTGTCCGCGCCCAGTTCGGCGACGGCCTGACGGATCTCCTCTGCCTTGCCGGAGCCGAAGAATGTCCCCGGGTCCGGGGTGGAGCGGCGCTGGACGAAGCCGTCCAGGACGGTGGAACCGGCGGTCTCCGCCAGTGCGGCGAGCTCCCGCAGCGAGTGTTCCGCCTCGGCGATGGGGCCCTCAGTCCACAGTCCTGCCAGCACGACGCGTTCGAGGCGCAGCTGGCGATACTCGACCTCAGTGACGTCTTCGAGCTCCGTCGAGAGACCCTCGACGCGGCGCAGCGACCGGCGCTCGAGCAGGTCGAACTGGTCGCCGTCGGCCTCGGTGTGCTCGGTCCTCAGATCGGAGAGCTCACGGGCCTGTTCCTCCAGCACGGAGCGGCGGCGCCGCTCCGCATCCTGGTCCTCGCGTCGATGCCCAGGGTCGGCGACGAAGCGGGTCCGCCCCGAGCGGGCGACCGTCTCGGCGCGTGCCTGGTCGGCGGCCAGGATCCGTTCGATGGTGGCGTCCACGGATGCCTGGTCCCCGCTCTCGGCCGCCGAGCCGGAGCCCGCCTGGTCCTGGGGCTGCAGGTCCTCGTCGCCCGTGCTGGGTGTGATGCTGTCATGGTGCGTGTTCGTCATAGTCTCCTCAAGGGGATCGCCGGTCAGCGGCGGATCCCGCGATGCCGGATCTCGGCTCCGGCGCACCCTCGTCAGAGGGTCCTTCCATCCTACGGCGCGGCCGTGCAGGGGCACTAGCGACCAGTGCCATCTGTGGACGACGAGGCCCTGGTCGCTTCGCAGGGCAGCCGTCGTCGTGGAGGCGTCTCAGTGGAAGGGTCGCCCGGACCGGGCCGCCCGGCGGGTTCGCCTGCGGCGGGCCGACCACGGGGACGGCTGGTGGGGCGCGGATTCGAGAGGTGGTGGTCCCGGGCCGTCGCGACGGAGCTCGCCGAGGGGCCGGGCGGATGATCATGCTGGCGGATGGTCGCGGGCTGGGCCGACTGTCCGCGTCAGCGCAGAGTGCCGGGTCGTCCGCGTGCTCGACCGTGGGCGGCCAGGCCGCCTCTCACGGGAGCATCAGAGGTAGATAATCCACATGGTGCTCCATTCTACGGGTTCTGACGGTGGACAGCGAATCCTGGACCGTGCAGGAGATAGCATCGACGGGTGAGCTCACAGCACTACTTCTCCTCCACACCCTCGGGCCCCCTGAAGCGGCGCGAGATCGACGTCGATCTGGCAGGCCGTGCCGTCTCGGTGGTCACCGCCGGCGGCATCTTCTCTCCCGAGGGCATCGACAAGGGCACCGCCGTACTGCTCAAGCACGTCCCGGACCCTGCTCCCGCAGGGCATCTGCTGGACATCGGCTGCGGGTGGGGGCCGATCGCCCTGACGATGGCGCTCCGCTCGCCGGAGGCGGCCGTCTGGGCTGTGGACGTCAACGAGCGGGCCCGTGAGCTGTGCGCGGAGAACGCGCGGCGGCTCGGGCTGGACAACGTGGAGGTCCTCTCCCCTGACCAGGTGCCCGCGGGCGTCCGGTTCGACACCATCTGGTCCAATCCCCCGATCAGGGTGGGCAAGGCCGTGCTGCACGAACTGCTGGAGCTGTGGCTTCCCCGGCTGGCCGATGATGCCGAAGCCTGGCTGGTCGTGCAGAAGAACCTCGGCGCCGATTCGCTGCTGACCTGGATCCGTTCGATGCTGGCCGCCGTGGGCGACGACTTCGACGCGGACCGGCCAGAGACGGACAAGGGGTTCCGCCTCCTGCGGGTGACGCGAACCGGCGGCTGAGCCTTCCCGTGAGCGCTCATCCTTCTCGCTCCCCCGCGTCCCGAGTCCGCACGATCAGATGATGGTGCCGCGGTAGACGTTCTCTGCCGGGCCCGAGAGCTCCACGTCCTCCGCCCCGTCGGCACGGGAGAGGAAGCGCACACGCAGCTGCCCTCCGGGGACCTGGACGGTCCAGGTGTCGACGCCGTCCTCGGCCGCCCAGACCCGCACGGCGGCGGCCGCCGCACATGCACCGGTGCCGCAGGACAGCGTCTCTCCCACGCCGCGCTCGTGGACGCGCAGGCGGACCTGTCCCTCGCCGTCGACGACGAGAGGATCGGCCGGCACTACGAACTCCACATTGGTCCCGTCCGGCGGCACCGGGTCCACCTGGGGCGCCTGGTTCAGGTCCAGGTCCTCGAGCGCCTGCTCCGCGGACAGTGCGACGACCGTGTGCGGGTTGCCCATCGAGATGCTCAGCGCGGGCCGCGGGTCGGTGAGCCCCTGGGCGATGACCAACGAGTCGGAGGCGTTGGAGCTGGCGAGTTCGGGATCCAGGAAAGACCAGATGCCCATCCGATGGCATAGCCCTCCGGGACACGTCGTACGGTCCGCGCTCCGGCCCGCGTCACCACCGGCAGCTGCTCCTCCTCCTCGAGCTGGACGAGGTCCTCGGAGACCAGGAAATGAGCGAACGCCCGCACACCGTTGCCGCACATCTCGGCCACTGTGCCGTCGGCATTCCAGTAGTCCATGAACCACAGGTCCTCGCCGCCATGCGCCGAGAGGTCTTCATCAGCGGCAGCGATGTCGCGCGCCTCCGCGACGTGCCGGACCGGGACGGCGCGGATGAGCCCGTCGCCGCCGACGCCCAGGTGCCGGTCGCACAGGGCCTTCACCACCTCGGGTGTGATGTGCCGCGTGCCGTCGGGGTCCGCGAACATCACGAAGTCGTTGCCTGTGGCGTGGGCCTTGGTGAAGGGGGCGCCACGCAGCGCGTCGAGGGCGGAGAGGTGGTGGGCCACAGGGGCTGCCTTCCTGAAGGGGTGGGGGGGGGGGTGAGATGCGGCGGGTGCGCTGCAGGCTGCAACTGCGCTGCAGGCTACAACGTCAGGAGGACTCCGGTCCTTCCCGCAGCGCGGGCTCAGCCTGGTCGGCGAGGGATCCGGCGACGTCGTCGGCCTCCAGGTCCACGGGAAGCCAGCGGATCCGTGGATCGGCGCGGAACCAGGTGTCCTGACGTTTGGCGAAACGACGGGTGGCCACGGTGGTGTCCTCCACCGCCTCCTCCTGGCTGATCCTGCCGTCGAGCACGTCGAGGAACTGCTGGTAGCCGATGGCCCGCGAGGCGGTGCGGCCCTCGCGGAGGCCTCGATCCTCCAGCGCCCGGACCTCCTCGAGGAGACCGTGGGCGGCCATCTCCTCGACGCGGGCGGCGATTCGGGACTGCAAGGTCTCCCGGGGAAGGCTGAGGCCCAGCTGGACCACCGGCTCCACCGTGGGCTCGTGGATCCGTCGCGGCATGAAGGAGGAGAAGGTCCGCCCGGTGATGGAGACGACCTCCAACGCGCGCACCAGCCGACGGTCGTCCTTGATGACGGCGGCCGACTCCGGGTCTGCCCGGCGCAGCTCCTCCCGCAGCGCGCCCGCACCCTCGTCCTCCAGCCATTGGGTGAGCCGGCTGCGCACTCCCGGCTCGGTGGGCGGAAACTCGATGGCGTCGACGACGGCGCGCACGTAGAGCCCGGAGCCCCCGACGAGGATGGGTGTGCGGCCGTGCGACCGGATCTCACGGACCAGTTCCCGCGCCCGGTCCCGATAGACGGCCACGGAGGCCTCCTCGGTGACGTCGAGGACGTCGAGCAGGTGGTGGGGGACTCCGCGCCGCTGGTCCGCCGTCACCTTGGCGGTGCCGATGTCCATGCCGCGGTAGAGCTGCATCGAGTCGGCGTTGATGACCTCACCGTCGAGCCGACGGGCGAGCTCCACGCCGAGGGCGGACTTCCCGGTGGCGGTCGCCCCAACGACAGCGATCAACGGCGGACGGGAGGAACTCGCCACCGGCTCAGCCGTCCGAGCGCAGCGTCGGCATGCCCAGGGAGACAGCCCCGGGCTGGGCGCCTCCGACCTGGGTGGTGCCGACTCCGCAGGATTCTGCCTGCGCACGATCCCACGCGTCGCCGGCCCGGGACCGGCGCAGATGGTACTCCTGGGCGGAGGCGGGATCGGCGAGCAGGTGGTGGGATCCGGCGTCGGTGATCGTCACGGAGACGAAGTCCCCTGGGCGGGGCGACTCGGCACCTGCGGGGACCGAGAAGTGCACCAGCCGGTTGTCCGCTGCGCGGCCCGAGAGGCGGCCGGTCTCCGACCCCTTGGTCCCGGCGTCGGCGGTGACCAGCAGCTCCTGCGTGGTGCCGATCTGGCGCTGGTTCTCCTCCGCGGTGATCCGATTCTGCAGCTCCACGAGTCGCTCGAAGCGTTCCTGGACGACCGCCTTGGGGATCTGGTCCTCCATGGTCGCCGCCGGCGTGCCCGGCCGCGGCGAGTACTGGAAGGTGAACGCCGAGGAGAAGCGAGAGGCCTCGACCACCCGCAGCGTGTCCTCGAAGTCCTTCTCGGTCTCCCCGGGGAAGCCCACGATGATGTCGGTGGTGACCGAGGCATGGGGCATGCGCTCCCGCACCTTGTCGAGGATGCCCAGGAACTTCGTCGAGCGGTAGGACCGTCGCATGGCCTTCAGCACGGTGTCGGAACCGGACTGCAGGGGCATGTGGAGCTGCGGCATCACATTGGGAGTCTCGGCCATGGCTCGATGACGTCGTCGGTGAAGGAGGCCGGGTGCGGGCTGGTGAACCGGACCCGCTCCAGGCCGTCGATGTCACCGCAGGCACGCAGAAGCTTCGCAAAGGCCCCACGGTCTCCGAACTCGACTCCGTAGGTGTTGACGTTCTGCCCCAGCAGGGTGACCTCCACAGCGCCGTCGGCGACGAGCGCCTGGACTTCAGCGAGGATGTCTCCCGGGCGCCGGTCACGTTCCTTCCCCCGCAGCGAGGGAACGATGCAGAACGTGCACGTGTTGTTGCATCCCACGGAGATCGACACCCAGCCGGAGTAGACGGCGTCCCTCTTGGTGGGCAACGTGGAGGGGAAGGTCTCCAACGACTCGAGGATCTCGATCTCGGCGTCCTGATTGTGGCGCGAACGCTCCAGCAGAGTGGGCAGCGAGCCGATGTTGTGGGTGCCGAAGACGACGTCCACCCAGGGCGCCTTCTCCAACACCGTGTTCTGGTCCTTCTGCGCCAGACAGCCGCCGACGGCGATCTGCATGCCCGCGTGCTCCCGCTTGGTGCCGCGCAGCATGCCGAGGTGTCCATAGAGTTTGTTGTCCGCGTTCTCCCGCACGGCACAGGTGTTGAAGACCACCAGATCCGGGGTGGCGTCCTCTTCCGCCGCCACGTAGCCGGCATCCTCCAGCAGCCCGGAGATGCGCTCAGAGTCATGGACGTTCATCTGGCAGCCGAACGTGCGGACCTCATAGGTGCGGCTCTGGGATGCCAGGTCCAGGCCCGCATCCACAGCAGAAGCCGTTGCGGAGCCTCGTGCCGGGTGGGCGGGGTCGGTGCGGTCCAACGTCGTCTCGGTCATGGTCACGCTCGCAGATCTCACGGGGGCGGTCTCGGACTCGGGCGCGGTCTTGAGCCGCGGTGCCGGTCAATTCTACGCGTCCAGGCAATCTGCTGCGGCCAGACGTCGGTGCTGCGGCTCAGCCACTGCCCCTCGAGACACGAGCGCCGCCTTCAGGACATCCCCTCGGCAGTGTGCTCCTCCAGTGCCTCACGCACCAGCTGGAAGGCCGCCCCGGGGCTGTGTCCTCGGCGAGCCAGCATCGAGACGAGGCGACGAGTCTGACGGTCCCGCTCCTTCCGGGCGGCGGCGTCATGGCCGGCAGGCAGAGCGACCCCGCGCAGCCTCTTGCCGATCAGCTCCCGGGCCATCGCATCCTCGTCCGCGACACTGAGCTGCTCGAGGGCCTCCTCGGCGAGTGCCTCCGCGATGCCGCGATCCTTCAGCTCACGCCGCAGGGCGGCACGCCCGAGGCCGCGCGTCTCATGCCTGGTCCGCACCCACATGCGTGCGAATGCGGCGTCGTCGATGAGCTGGACCTCCTCGAGACGGTCCAGGACCGCCCCGATGACGCTCTCGGAGAATCCCTTCTCTCGCAGAGTCTCCGAGAGCTGGTGGCGGCTCTTGGCCGAGCCGGTGAGCTTGCGCAGCACCACAGCGCGTGCCCGCTCGTGGTCATCGTCTCTGGGACCATCGCCGCCGATCGCGACTACGGGCTCTGCTGACGGGGTTGTCTCTGCTGACGGAGTTGTCTCCGCCGGTGGGGATGACGCTGCCGGCGGGGTCGGCTCCGCCGTACCCGCCTGAGCCGAACCCGCCTGATCGGGCCATCGCGGCGCGACGGGAGCATCGGAGGACACGTCCGCGGACGAGACGGGGGCGTCGCCAGGCCCCTCCTGAAAGAGGGTCGAGGTCGTCTCCCCCGTCTCGAGGCGCGTCAGCTCCTTCCGCAGTGACGCGATGGTGTCCTCACGGGAGGCACGGGTCGGGTCCGGGCTCGCAGGGTGTGGGCTGACAGGGTCCGGGCTGGCGTTCATCGGCCAGGATCAGGCGGGACCGTCGACGGCCTTCAGGGCCGGCCCGTCCTCGTCGGCGTCCGGGGCGATGATGCCGAGCTTCTGCTTGATGCGTCGCTCGATCTCATCGGCAAGATCCGGATTGTCCTTGAGGAACTGCCGCGCCTTCTCCTTGCCCTGACCGAGCTGGTCGCCGTCGTAGGTGAACCAGGCTCCGGACTTCTTGACCAGTCCGTTCTCCACACCGACGTCGATCAGGCCTCCTTCGCGAGAGATCCCCTCGCCGTAGAGGATGTCGAACTCGGCCTGCTTGAAGGGCGGGGCCATCTTGTTCTTCACGATCTTGGCGCGCGTCCGGTTGCCCACCGCATTGGTGCCCTCCTTGAGGGTCTCGATGCGGCGCACGTCCACCCGGACCGAGGCGTAGAACTTCAGCGCCTTGCCTCCTGAGGTGGTCTCCGGGGAGCCGAAGAAGACTCCGACCTTCTCACGCAGCTGGTTGATGAAGATCGCGGTAGTCTTCGTCTGGGCCAGGCGTCCGGTGATCTTGCGCAGCGCCTGCGACATCAGACGGGCCTGGAGCCCGACGTGGCTGTCCCCCATCTCACCCTCGATCTCAGCGCGCGGCACCAGCGCCGCCACCGAGTCGATGACGACGATGTCCAGGGACCCGGAGGAGACCAGCATGTCCATGATCTCCAGCGCCTGCTCGCCGGTGTCCGGCTGGGAGACCAGCAGCGCGTCCGTGTCCACTCCGAGCTTGGCCGCGTAGGTCGGGTCCAGCGCATGCTCCGCGTCGATGAACGCCGCGATGCCGCCGTTCTTCTGCGCATTGGCCACCGCGTGGAGTGCGACCGTGGTCTTTCCGGAGGATTCCGGACCGTAGATCTCCACGACACGACCGCGAGGGAAGCCCCCGATGCCGAGCGCGGCATCCATCGAGATGGAGGAGGTGGAGATGGTCTCGATCGGCGCCCGGGTCTCGTCCCCCAGGCGCATCACCGAGCCCTTGCCGTACTGCTTGTCGATCTGGGCCAGGGCGGCTTCGAGAGCCTTCTCCCGGTCGGGGCTGACTGCCATGGTTCACCTCTGTGACGTCGTCTGTGCTGATGGACTCGCACCTGTGCGGTGCTGACTTCTCTGACACTACGCACCACCTCTGACACATCCGAGACGGTCAAGCCATCCTGTGGACGGCCGGGCGTGGCGCTCGTCGTCTGCAGCACCTTCTGTGGAGAACACTACCGCACTGCATCGAACACAGCTTCGAACCCGGCGCGCGTGTCGGTCCTCGCTGTGAGCTCGTCCGGAGGCCGCCGCGCGGTCACCCTCGGGACCGCTCCACGCTCAGCGCTTGGGCGGAAGGTCCCGGCCCAGGCGCCGTGAGGCGGGCACGTCCTGCTGATCGCAGACCGCCTCCCACACGTCACGCGGGCTGACGCCGGCGTCGAGGGCCTGCAGCGCCGTCTTCTGATAGTCGCTGAGCACCAGCGAACCGGCCAGCACATGGGCATAGCCGGAGCCGAACTCCTCCTCCATGAGGAACCAGAATCTGCTCAGCCGCATGGGCGCGTCCTCTCCGTCGGCACAGTGGCCGGCCAGGTCATGTCATGTCGAACGGGCGTCACCCGTCTCCAGCCCGGCAGCCGCGGGGCCGTGGCTCGGCACAGCACAGCCCCGCACAGCACAGCCCCGCACAGTGCAATCCGGAACAGCGCGATCCGGAACAGTGCAGTCGGGATCAGTGCAGTCCGGATCCGATCAGTCCGGGGAGGCGGGAGACGCGACGTCGTCGCCCTCCGACTCCTCAGCACTGGCGGCGGCGGATGCACCGGCACCAGTGGGATCCAGCTCCGCATAGGTGCGGTTGAGCTTGGCCACCAGGGAATACAGCGTCTCGATCTCGTCCTCGCTCCAGGACTGGAGCATCGTCAGATAACGCTCGGCGCGCTCCTGCTGGGCGGCCTCGAGGCGGCGGCGGCCCTCGGAGGTGAGCGTGATGGTCTGAGCTCGGCCGTCGGCGGGATCCGTCTCCTTGCTCACCCATCCGCGGGACACCAGCGTCGTCAGCTGGCGGGACAGCGTCGGCTTGCCGATCCCCAGATACCGTGCGATCGACGTCATCCGGGCCGGGCCCTCGTTCTGCAGAGTGGCCAGCACGGAGTAGGAGGCGGGCTCGATCTCCGGGTCGATCCGTCGGGCCAGCTGCAGGGCGTTGAACCGGCGTCGTACGAAGAGCCGGTTAAACTCCCGCTCCAGCTCTCGGACCAGGGCAGGGCGGTCGGGCGTATCCATGCGCCTCAGTCTAAGGGGTGGAGAGCCGGATCACGGACCCGGGCGCGCGAGAAGACACGAGAGGGCCGCCCCGGAGCGGGGCGGCCCTCTCGGCTGTCAGGGGAGGCTCAGCCGCAGGTGCGGGCGAACTCCTCGTGGGTGAACTCCTCGGGGATGCCGTCGGGCACCACCCCGTGACCGAACTCCCGCTGGAACTCGGTGGGCACGGTGTCCGGCACGTGCAGCCCTTCCGCGACGGCGACCCGCTCGGCCACCTGACCAAGCATCGCCGACAGCGGCACGTCCAAGGCGGCGCAGATCGACGCCAACAGCTCAGACGACGCCTCCTTCTGGCCGCGCTCGACCTCGGACAGGTAGCCCAGCGAGACCCGCGCGCCGTGCGAGACATCGCGCAGCGTGCGGCCTTCGGCCTGGCGGATGCTGCGCAGGACATCGCCGATCTCCTGACGCAGGACCACAGCCTTGGCCTCCTTGGACTCAGCGGCCGGGGCGGCGTCGACGTCCAGGTCTTTCCAACGGGTGACGCCGTTGACGGTGACTGGCTGTCTCACCATGGGCTTTCTCCTTCGTGGACTCCGATGGCCCTCACTGCGTCTGCTCCTCGGTCAGGTGCTGGACCTCACCAGGAACGGTGCGATGCAGACGCTTCACCGGACGACAACTCGGCCGAGCCCGGTTTTGTTCCCCACTCTAGCGGGGATCGCCGAATCCGGGCGGCTCGGAGAGCAGAAGCTCCTCCACCAGTTTCAGCGCCCCCTCGACGCTCGCATCCCGGATGGCCGCCCGGTCGCCGTCGAGATCGAGCAGCAGGGAGCCGGCGATCCAGGACTCCTCCACACCAGGTGCGTCGGCAGCCGAGGAGCCGCCCTCGTCGGGTTCACAGGACTCCGGAAGGCGGAGCCCGAGCCGCTCAGCGTCGCCCTTCCTGCAGGCCAGCCCCACATACACGGTGCCGACGTCCTTGCCCTCATGAGGCTCGGGCCCGGCGACGCCGGTCGTCGAGACGCCCAGCGCGGCCCCTGTGGCCCCGGCCGCACCTCGGGCCATCGCAGCGGCCACGGCAGGATCGACCGCGCCGCGCTCTTCGAGCACATCCTCGTCGACGCCGAGCAGCTGGTGCTTCACCGGATTGCAGTAGGCGACGACTCCGCCGACCAGCGCGGCGGAGGCGCCGGGCACATCGGCCAGGCGCGCCGCGAGCGACCCGGCGGTCAGCGACTCAGCGTGGCCACGGTCAGACCACGATGCGCGCAGCGCTGGATGATCTCCACCGGGTCCGTGCGCCGCTCCGCCTCTCCGGCGATCTGCCGCGCTCCACCCGAGACCCTCCGGCCGTCATCGGCCCACCGTTCATGGGCCGCGGCGGGATCCGGCCGATGCTCTCGGACCGGTGCCGGTTCCTGCGCGCGGTCCGGGCCTCGAGTCCCCGGGCCACCGGGGCCGCGCTCAGCTCCTATTGCCATGGTCACGCCTCCTGTGCGGATCAGCGGGTTTCACGGCGCAGCCTGATGGCCGAGAACACATAGTCGATGCCGGTCACCACGGTGACGACCAGCGCGGCCATCATGATCCAGAACGCGACGTCGGAGAGCCAGCCGGCGATCACCACCAGCGGCAGCAGCATCAGCTGCAGACCGGCCGACTGCAGGACCGTCTTGAGCTTCCCACCCCGGGACGCCGGCATCACACCGTAGCGGATGACCACCATGCGCAGCACGGTGACGCCCAGCTCCCGGGCCAGAATCACGATCGTCACCCACCAGGGCAGCTCACTGAGGATCGAGAGCATCACCAGCCCCGCGCCGATGAGCAGCTTGTCCGCGATCGGGTCGGCGATCTTGCCGAAGTCGGTGACCAGGTTGCGCGCCCGGGCGAGGTCGCCGTCGATCTTGTCCGTGATCATCGCGACGGCGAACACTCCGGCGGCGGCCCATCGCCACCCCCCGTTGGTGGCCTCGATCCCGCCGGCGGCACCGCCGTCGGCATCCAGCAGCAGGAACCAGACGAACAGCGGCACCAACGCGATGCGCAGCATGGTGAGCACATTGGCGATGTTCAGCAGCGGAGGCTGTGCGGCGTTCGCCGGTTCAGGGGTGGACGGGCTCACGAGGCTCCTCTTCTCGGCGGGTCAGGGCGCGGCCCGGGGCTCGGTCTGAGCAGCTCATCGACCGGTGAGCTGCCAGGCGTCCTCCGAGGCGGTGGAGTCGTGTCCGTCATGATAGTCCCTCGCCTCCGGCAGAGCAGCAGTGCGCTCGGCCAGGTCGCGAGCGATCAGGTCCGCGGAACTCATGCCGGTCATGGTCGCCACCGCCCGACGGCGGCGCCCCCTGGCCCCGTGGCTGGCGGGCCAGCACCGCGCCGAGCGCCCCCCGCCGCCGTGATGCTCCGCCTGCGGCGCGCCTCGGTGGGCCCGGTCGGGGCAGGAGCTCCCGTCGGCACACCGGAGGCGGGATCCAGATCCACCGGGGCACCCTCATAGGCGCCCGGCGCATCCTCCGAGGGTGCCGCCGTGGGCGGGTCCTCGCCGCGGATGGTGGCCAGTACGCCGGGAAGCTCCTCCGGCGAGACGAGCACGTCCCGAGCCTTCGACCCTTCGGAGGGACCGACCACCCCGCGGGACTCCATGAGGTCCATCAGGCGTCCGGCCTTGGCGAATCCGACGCGCAGCTTGCGCTGCAGCATCGAGGTGGAGCCGAACTGCGTGGTGACCACGAGCTCGGTGGCCTGCAGCAGCAGGTCGAGGTCGTCACCGATGTCGGCGTCGATCTCCCGCTTCTTGGGCTCCATCGCGGCGACCGCGTCCTCGCGGTACTGCGCCTTCAGCTGCGACTTCACATGCTCGACCACCCCATGGACCTCGGACTCGTTGACCCAGGCACCCTGCACACGCATCGGCTTGTTCATGCCCATCGGCAGGAACAGGGCGTCACCCTGGCCGAGCAGCTTCTCCGCTCCCACCGAGTCCAGCACCACGCGGGAGTCCGTGGCCGAGGAGGTGGCGAAGGCCATGCGGGACGGCACATTGGCCTTGATGAGGCCGGTCACCACGTTGACCGAAGGCCGCTGGGTGGCCAGCACCAGGTGGATGCCGGCGGCACGCGCCAGCTGGGTGATGCGCACGATCGAGTCCTCGACATCGCGCGGGGCGACCATCATCAGGTCGGCGAGCTCGTCGACGATCACCAACAGATACGGGTAGGGGCGCAGATCCCGCTTGGAGTCCGGCGGCAGCTGGATCTTCCCGTTGCGCACCGCCTTGTTGAAGTCGTCGACGTGCTTGTACCCGAAGTGGGCGAGGTCGTCGTAGCGGTTGTCCATCTCCTTGACGACCCACTGCAGGGCCTCGGCGGCCTTCTTCGGATCCGTGATGATGGGGGTGACCAGGTGCGGCACACCCTCGTAGGCGGTGAGCTCCACGCGCTTCGGGTCCACCATGACCATCCGGACCTCGTCCGGAGTGGCACGCATGAGCACGGAGGTCACCATGGAGTTCACGAACGCCGACTTTCCGGCCCCGGTGGCACCGGCGACCAGCAGGTGCGGCATCTTCGCGAGGTTGGCCACCACATAGCCGCCCTCGATGTCCTTGCCCACGCCCATGATCATGGGGTGCTCGGTCTTGCGCGCGGCGTTGGAGCGCAGGACGTCGCCGAGGGCGACGACCTCCTTGTCCTTGTTCGGGATCTCGATGCCGATCGCCGACTTGCCCGGGATGGGGCTGAGGATGCGAACCTCGTTGGAGGCCACCGCCAGGGAGATGTTCTTCTCCAGGGAGGTGACCTTCTCCACCTTGGTGCCCGGTGTCAGCTCCACCTCGTAGCGGGTCACCGTCGGTCCCCGGGAGAACCCGGTGACCTGGGCGTCCACCTTGAACTGGGAGAACGTCTGGTTCAGCGCGTCGACGATCTCGTCATTGGCGCTGGTGTGCTCCTTCGGCGGCGGACCGGACGGCAGCATGCCCTGATCGGGCAGGGTGTAGGTGACATCACCGGCGAGCTCCAGCTGCTCCGAGCGGACCGGAAGGTCACTGACCGGGGCGGGGGTCTCCGCAGGGGCGGAGGGCACGACGGCGGGCCGGGCAGTCGCGGCCGGCTGTGTCGACGGTTGGGGGTCCGGCTGGGCAGGAATCCCTTCGAATGCGCCCGCGTGAGCGCTTCCTGCGCTCCCGGCGACGACCGCGGCGCTGGTCGCGCCCGGCACTTGGCCGGACTCGGCGGCCTTCTCCCGGGCGCGCTGGATGGCCAGTTCCTGGGCTGTGGGGCGGCGCACTCCGGGTGGGACCGTCGGTGCGGAGGCCTCCGTCCCCTCCTCAAGCACGGGGCTGTCATAGGCGCCCTCGCCGGCGAGTGCGGCCTGGTCGTGGTCCGCTGAGCCGAACTCCTGCGTCGGTTCCTCCGGTTCCGCCTTGGACCCGAGGATCTTGGCGAGCAGGCCCTTCTTCCCGGGCTCCGGGCTGTCCTCGAAGACGTCCTCAGCGCCGGCGTCGGCAGGCGCGGCATGCTGAGCTCGGGACCGCCGAGGCTTCCGAGCGGGCTTCTCCGCGGCCGCGGGGGCCGCGGTGCCCTCCTCCAGCGGCTTGGTCTCCGGCAGGGGCTCGGGCTTCTCCCCCACCACATAGGCCTTCGCGACGGCGACCCGCTGGGGGATGCGTCGCAGCGGAGTGTCGGTGAGCACCAGGATGCCCGCCAGAAGTGTCAGAGACAGGATCCCCCACACGGGGTAGGACGTGATGAGGGTGGCCAGGGGCACGGTCACCAGGTATCCGATGATGCCGCCCGAGGCGAGCATGTTCTCGAAGGCGGCGTTGAGGGCCGGCATGCCGTGGGCCAGGTGCGCCAGCCCGGCAGAGGAACACAGGATCAGGGTCAGCCCGATGGCGACGCGGCTGTTGCCCTCATGCTCCTGGGGGTGACGGATGTAGCGGACCGCGGTGATGAGCAGCACCACCGGCAGCAGAGCCGAGGCCCAGCCGAAGGTGCCGGCGGTGCCGTTGTGGACGATGTCGATGGTCCAGTGGTCGTGCTGCCGCACGCCCCACCAGTCCACGACGGCCGTCACGAGGGCCAGCAGGATGAACACCAGCGCCGCGCCGTCGCGTCGGTCCTCCGGATGGATCTTCACCTGGCGCCCGATGCCGCGGATCGCCGAGCCGACCGGGGTGGCGAACGCCATCCAGAGGCCGCGCAGCGCGGAGGCCACGAGGTTGCCCCGCTCCGGGTCCTGGGCCGTGGTGCTCTTCTTCGACGTCTTCGCGCGGCTGCCAGCGCCGGTGCCGGATGTCTTCTTGCGTCCGTCCGTGCTGGCGGCGCGCGAGGGGGAAGTACGTGTCGCCATACCCGCCAACTTACCCCGGAAGCGCCGGGATCACGGTGATGGCCACACCTTTGGGCCCAGATCGGCCTGCCCCGGGACCACAGCGGGAGACCCGACGTCGACCCGGCGGCCGGCCGCTGTCGGGATCAGGTCTCCACGACCACCGGGACGATCATCGGCTTGCGACGCAGCTTCCGGTTGACCCAGGAGCCGATGGTGCGCCGGACGATCTGCTGGAGCTGATGGGTGGTGTGCTCCTTGTTGTCCTGGATGGCCTCGGTCAGCGCCCGGGCGATCTTCTCCTTGATGTCCTTGAAGACCTTCTCCTCCTCGGCCACGCCGCGGGCGTGGATGTCCGGGCCGGAGACGATCTGACCGGTCTGACGGTTCACCACCGTGATCACCGAGATGAATCCCTCTTCACCGAGGGTTCGGCGGTCCTTCAGGTCGGCGTCGGTGATCTCCCCGATGGAGGAGCCGTCCACGTAGACGTAGCCGCATTCGATCTGCCCGGTGATGCGGGCGACGCCGTCGCGCAGATCCACGACGGTGCCGTCCTCGCACTGCAGGATCCGCTCGGGGTCGATCCCGGTCGACTCCGCGAGCCGACCGTTGGCGATCAGGTGCCGGGTCTCGCCGTGCACCGGCATGACGTTCTTCGGCCGGACGATGTTGTAGCAGTAGAGCAGCTCACCGGCCGACGCGTGGCCGGAGACGTGCACCTTGGCGGTGCCCTTGTGCACCACCTCGGCGCCGAGCTTGAGCAGCCCGTTGATGACCCGGAAGACCGCGTTCTCGTTGCCGGGGATCAGCGACGAGGCGAGGATGACGGTGTCGCCCTCCCCCACCTGGATCTGGTGGTCGCCGTTGGCCATGCGCGAGAGCGCCGCCATCGGTTCGCCCTGCGAGCCTGTGGACATCAGGACCACCTCGGAGTCGGGGTAGCTGTCCACCTTCTTCATATCCACCAGGATGCCCTCCGGCACGTCCAGGTAGCCCAGCTTGGCGGCGATGCCCATGTTGCGCACCATCGAACGCCCCACGAAGGCCACCTTGCGGTTGTGCGCATGGGCGGCGTCGAGCACCTGCTGGACGCGGTGGACATGGGAGGAGAAGGAGGCCACGATGATGCGCCGGCTGGAGGTGCCGAAGAGCTGGTCCAGGGTGGGGCCGATCTCCTTCTCCGGCGTGGTGAAGCCCGGGACGTCGGCGTTGGTGGAGTCCGTCATGAACAGGTCCACGCCCTCTTCGCCGAGCTTGGCGAAGTGCCGCAGGTCGGTGATCCGTCCGTCCAAGGGCAGCTGGTCCATCTTGAAGTCGCCGGTGTGCAGCACGGAGCCGGCCTCGGTGCGGATGTGCACCGCCAGCGCGTCAGGGATCGAGTGGTTGACCGCGACGAACTCACATTCGAAGGGCGCCAGCTCTTCGACGTCGCCCTCCTTGACCGCCAGGGTGTAGGGCTTGATGCGATGCTCGGCGAGCTTCGCCTCGATCAGCGCCAGCGTGAGGGTGGAGCCGATCAGCGGGATGTCCGGCTTCCTGCGCAGCAGGTAGGGCACCGCACCGATGTGGTCCTCGTGCCCGTGGGTGAGCACCAGCCCGACGACGTCGTCCAGGCGGTCCTCGATGTAGCTGAAGTCCGGCAGGATGAGGTCCACGCCGGGCTGCTCCTCCTCCGGGAAGAGGACGCCGCAGTCGACGATGAGGATCTTGCCGTCGAGCTCGAACACCGCCATGTTGCGCCCGACCTCTCCAAGACCACCGAGAGGCACGATGCGCATCGTGCCCTTCTTGAGCTTCGGCGGGGTGATCAGGCGCTGTGCTGCCAAGGTGATGGACCTCCTGGGTCGGGTGTCAGGTCTGCGATACGCGTGCCTTCGAGCCTACGTGCTCCTCCGGCTCCTCACCTAGGCAGGCCCTCAGACCGGTCCCGGTGGCGAGAGTGGGTCAGAGGTTCCAGCCGGCCTCACGGAGGTCGGCCAGGACCAGCTCCTTCTCCGTCTCATTGGCCTGTACGAGCGGAAGCCGCACGTCGGGGGCGATGGGGAAGCCGAGCCAGTCCAGGACCAGCTTCGAGGAGACCGCACCTTGGACACGAGTCATCATGGCGCGGATGACCGGGCCCAACTCGCCGTGGACGATGCGGGCCTCCTTGAGGTCGTAGTTCAGCACCGCGTCGATCATCCGGCGGAAGTGCGGGCTGGCCACGTGCGAGGTCACCGAGACGACGCCGACCGCTCCCATGGCCATCCAGGCCAGGACGTTCTGGTCGTCGCCCGAGTAGACCTCCAGCTCGGTCTTGGTGAGCACCTCGGTGGTCGCGGTGATGTCGTTCTTCGCGTCCTTGAGCGACATGATGTGCGGGTGCTCGGCGAGCTTGAGGATCGTCTCGGTCTCGATGGCGATGCCGGAGCGGCCCGGGATGTCGTAGATCATCAGCGGCAGGTCGGCGGCATTGGCGACGGCCTCGTAGTGGGCGAGCACACCGTCCTGGCTGGGCTTGTTGTAGTACGGGGTGACCACGAGCTGCCCGTCGGCCCCGGCCCGCTCGGCACGCCGGGCCATCTCCAGGTCATGCGAGGTGTGGTTGGTGCTGGTGCCGGCGATGACCTTGGCACGGTCCCCGACGGCGGACTTCGCCGCCCGGACCAGGCCTTCCTTCTCATGGTCCTCCAGCGTGGAGGTCTCCCCAGTGGTCCCGGAGACCACGAGCGAGTCGTTGCCCTCCTCCACCAGCTTGACGGCGAGCGCCTCGAAGGCCTCGTAGTCGACGCGGTCATCCGAAGTGAACGGGGTGACCATCGCGGTGATGAGATGCCCGAAGTGCGGATCGGTCTGATCCGGGTGCTTGACCTCGCCCTCGGTGAGGTGAAGGTCGAACTCGTGTGTCAGCTCGTTGTCGCTCGCCATAGCACGTAGCCTACCGTCTGTGGACAGCCCCAGCACCGCCGGCCCGGCCCCGCGTCGCCGCCGCGCCCTCCGCTCCCCTGCTCGCATCTCCGGGGTCGACGCGGCCCGATGTCTGGCCCTGCTGGGCATGATGGCCGTCCACGTGCTCTCCACCACCGATGAGTTCACCGGTGATCCGACCGTCGCGGGGTGGCTGTTCACGGGCAGGCCCTCCGCCCTGTTCGCCCTGCTGGCCGGGGTCGGGCTGGCGCTGCTCTGCGGCGGAGCCGCGGGACCGGGCACGCGGGAACGCATGACCTGGAACCGGAAAGCGGTGGCGGTCCGGGCCGTGCTGATCCTGGTGATCGGTCTGGCTGTGGCGATGTTGGAGACCTCGGTGGCGATCATCCTGGTCCACTACGGGCTGCTGTTCCTCCTGGCGCTGCCGTTCCTGTCGCTGCGGGCCCGTCCGCTGCTGATGCTGGCCGCCATTTGGGTGGTGCTGGCGCCGGTGGCGTACCGGCTGGTCTACCTCGCGCTGAGCGCCGAGCTGGACCATTTCGCGGAGTCCTGGCGGCTGTGGCACTCCCCCGAGTTCGGCGATCTGGCGCAGCCGGGTCTGCTGGCGATGGATCTGGCGGTGTCGGGCTACTATCCGCTCATCATCTGGCCGGCTACCTGTTCACGGGTCTGGCGATCGGCCGCCTGCGGCTCACCGAGACGGCGGTGGCGGTGCGGCTCGCCGTCGTCGGCGCGCTGCTGGCCGCCTGCACCTACCTGGTGGGACGGGTGACGCTGGCGGTCAGCGCCATCGTGCCGGACCTCTCCGCGGCCACCGGCATGCCGGAGCCGGTGGTGCGCGGCGAGCTGCTCACCGGCACGCTGCTGCCCCTCATCGAGGATCCCCGCTGGCACCTGCTGGCCACGCCGCATTCGGGCAGCTCCCTGGACGTGCTCCACACCGTAGGCACCTCCCTGGCGGTGCTGGGCGTCTGCCTGCTGGTCACGGATCGGCTCGGCGCTCTGGCCGCCCCCGTGGTGGGCGCCGGAGCGATGCCTCTGACTCTGTATGTGGGGCACCTGGTGGTGCTGCACCTGTGGCGGGACGACGACGGCCCCCTGAACTCCCCGGAGGTCAGCGGGCCTGTGATCATGGTCCTGCTCACGGTCCTGGCCCTGGCCGGCGGGCTGCTGAAGCACGCGCTGGGACGGCGCGGCCCCTTGGAAGCGGTCACGCATGCGGCCGGAGCCGCGGCGGCAGGGCCCCGCCCCGCGTGAGGCGCACCGAGGCCGGTACTGCCGCCACCGTGGGGATGCCGGCAGGGCCCCGCCCCGCGTGAGGCGCACGGGTGTCCTGAGACCCGCCGCCGGACGGCTCGTCATCGCATGCCGTCGACGTCGCTGGTGGACGATACGCTGGTGTCCATGAGCCGAACTGAGATGCGTGTAGCCGTGCTCGGTGCCCGAGGGCGCATGGGCACCGAAGCGGTGAAGGCGGTCGACGGAGCCGATGACATGGAGCTGGTCGCCCAGCTGGGCCGGGGCGACGCACTGGAGGAGATCCGCGAGGCCGGTGCGACCCATGTCGTGGACCTCAGCGTCCCCGATGCCACCGAGGACAACGTCCGCTTCGCCGTCGAGCACGGCATCCACGCCGTGGTGGGCGCCACCGGCTGGGACGCCCCGCGCCTGTCCCGCCTGGAGGAGCTGCTCGCCCAGCGCCCGGAGACCGGGGTGCTCATCGCCCCGAACTTCGCCCTGGGCTCGGTGCTGGCCACCGCATTCGCCGCCAAGGCGGCCCGGTACTTCGAGTCGGCGGAGATCATCGAGCTGCACCACCCGGACAAGGTGGACGCCCCCTCCGGCACGGCGGTGCGCACCGCGGAACTGATGGGGCAGGCCCGCCGCGACGCCGGCGTCGCACCTTCCCCCGATGCCACGGTCAAGGACCCCGACGGCGCCCGCGGCGCCGTGGTGGAGGACATCCATGTCCATGCGGTGCGGCTGCGCGGGCTGGTGGCCCACCAGGAGGTGCTGCTCGGCTCCGCCGGGGAACAGCTGACATTCCGCCACGACTCCTTCGACCGGGCGTCCTTCATGCCGGGCGTGCTGCTGGGGCTGCGCACCGTCGCCTCCCGACCAGGGCTCACCCACGGCCTGGACAGCTACCTGGACCTGGGGCTGTAGGTCGCGGTGAAGGCGAAGATCTGGACCTCGCTGGTCATCCTGCTGCTGATCATCTTCCTCGGCGCGGCCGGGTACAACGCCTGGCGGCTGCTCACCGCGGAGGAGACCGCCGCGCAGCTCATCGGCGTCGGCGCGGTGCTGGTCATCGCCCTGGGCGCCTGGGTGCTGGTCCGTGAGCTGCTCTTCGGCCTCGGCTCCGAGCGGCTGGGGCGCATCCTCGACGCGGAGGGCGGCCTGCCGGAGGACAGGGTGGAGCGCTCGCCCGGTGGCCGGCCGAACCGCCAGCAGGCCGACGAGCAGTTCGGCCGCTATGCCGCCGAGGCTGAGGCGAACCCCGAGGACTGGCGCAGCTGGTTCCGGCTCTCGGTGGCCTATGACGTCGCCTCGGATCGCAGCCGGGCACGAAAGATGATGCGACGGGCCATCCGGATGCAGCGGTCCGAGTCCCGCAGCTGAGGCTCGCCCGGTGACCAGCACCACCGCCTACGTCTGCGTCCACGGCATCGGGGTCCACGAGTCCGGTCATCTGGCCGCCCAGACCCACGACTCTGCGCGCCGCGGCGTCGAGGCCGCCGGTGGGACCCTCACCGACCTGCCCGTGGACGCCGCCGCTCCAGCAGAGCTGAGCCACCGGGCACGCGTGGAGCTTCCCGGACGCGAGCCGTTCATCGCCGAGTTCCACGACGGCTGGTGGGACTCTGGGACGCGAGCCCCACATTTCTGGGCGGTGCTGATGTGGCTGCTGGAGGTCGCACCCTTCGCCCTGATCAGCGGCGTCGGCGGCTGGTGCGGCGACCGTTGGAGGGAGGCGGGCGACGGCGCCCGGCCCCAGACGGTGGCGGGACCGCTGCGCACCGCGGGCCGCCGGGTGGGCGCCTGGTGACCTCAGGGGCCATGCTGGCCGCAGTTCCGCCGGCGTGCTGGTCCTGCTGGTGCTGCTGCCCTGGCCGGCGTCATCCCGGCGTGGCGGCGTCGTCTCCGCCCGCTGATGGTCGAGATCATCGGCGACGCCTGGCTGGTACCGGTCGGCGACCGTGCCGCTCGGCC
>NZ_MDSS02000060.1 GCF_001758425.2 Nesterenkonia sp. PF2B19
CGGGCTCAGCCCGGACCGCGCGGCCTCGGTCAGACGCGGGCGTCGAGGGCCGCCTCCTGCGTGGGCTCCACGCAGGCGGTGACCAGGTGGCCGAGACGGGGATGCGGTTCGCCCAGCACCAGGGCCGCCCGCACCGCAGGCAGGCTCTCCAGCCAGGCCTCGACGTCGGCAGGGACCACCGTGGCGCCGCCGGTGAGGATGGCGTCGTCAACCCGGCCCTGCAGGGTCAGGATCCCCTCGGAGGTCACGAAGGCACGGTCACCGACGGTGGCCCAAGAGCCGTCGCGTCGGAAGGAGCCGCCCTCGCCGAGCACCGCCAGGGCGGTCTGCTCGCTGCGCACCCACAGGGTCCCGGAGCGGACGTCCACCTCCACCTCGGGGACCGGACGCAGGCCGTCTCCGGCGTCCACGGCCACCAGGGAGAGCTCCGCGGCACCGAAGTACGTGACCACCTGCAGCCCCAGGGCGCGGGCCCGGGCCGCGAGGCCGAGGCCGAGCCGAGCACCACCGATGAAGGCCGCGCGCAGCGTGGTCGGCCCACCGGACTCCAGCAGCTCGACCGTCTCGTGCAGATGCACCGGGGTGCCGTGAAGGACCGTGGGGCCGTCCAGGTCGGCCGAACGCAGACGGGCGCCTGCCGGCGTCGACCAGCGGAGCCCGCGGTGATGCGCATGGGCGACGGCGTAGGTGGCCATGGAGGAGACGGGATGGACGGGGACGAGCACGGCGTCGTCGTCCTGGATGCCCAGGGTGGCGTCCACCGTTGCGAAGGAGACCTCCCAGGAGCGGGCGCTGCGCAGGATGGCGCGGGGCCGGCCGGTGCTGCCGGAGGTGAACGAGGCCCACGCGGCCCCCGCCGGCAGGGGACTGCGCTGCACGGAGCGGAGCAGGGTCTCCCAGTGCTCCGGGGACCAGCGTTCGTCGCCGACCAGCGGCACCTCCCCGGCCGCCCGGGCGGCCAGCGCATCAGCCAGCACACGCCGGTGGTCGCTCCCGCGCAGGGGACGCAGCGTGGGAGACGCGCCTGCCTGGCTCATCGGGCGAACACCTGGGGGTAGGTCCGACGCAGCGTCATGGTCACCAGCACGGCCAGGATCACCTTCAGCAGATCCCCGGGCAGGAACGCCGTGGCGAGCAGGGCGGTCTCGCCCAGGCCCAGGCCGGTCACCCAGGCCTGCACAGGAATGCCGAAGGTGTAGATCACGGGAATGCCGCCGATTAGGCAGCCCAGCGCCGTGCGCAGCCAGGTGGGGCGGACCGGGCCCGTGCGCCGCACCCCGTGGACGATCAGCCCGATGATGGCGGCGCCGACCACCATGCCCGCCAGGTAGCCGGCGCTGGGCCCGAAGAACACGCCCAGACCGCCGCGACCACCGGCCAACAGCGGCAGGCCCAGCGCCACCAGGGCCTCGAAGGCGAGCACTGCAGCGGCGCCGCGCCACGGGCCGAGCACCGTCCCGGCGAGCATCACGCCCAGCGTCTGCGCGGTGACCGGGACCGCCATGCCCATCACGGGGATCGCCCCGGGCAGTCCCAGGGCGGCGATCAGCCCGGCGAAGACCGCGATCTGGGCCAGCGCGCGGGCGGTGGCCACCGAGGAGGTCGTCGGCCGGGCCACCGAGGTCGAGGATCCGGGCGTCGGGGTTCCGGGTGTCGGGGATCCGGACGTCGGGGATCCGGGCGGGGTGCTCTGCTGCAGTGTGGACATGGGGAGGGTCTCCTGACGGTGCGATTTGAACACTGTTCAACACCTAGCAGTGTGCACCATGACAGGTCGCCGCGGACGGAGATGACACGATGCGACGTCGCCTCCAGGCCAGGTGGCAGAGTCGGTCACGACGGCGTGACAGCCGCAGGGGAGCGGGTGGCAGGATGGGCACGGCGGCCCTCGCGCCGACACTGCATCCCCGCCCGTCAGGAGGAGTCTGAGACCATGACCGACCAGATCGACATCCCCGCCCGTACCCTCAGCGACGGCACCACGCTCCCGGAACTCGGTTTCGGGACCTACAATCTGCGCGGCTCGGCCGGGGCCGAGTCGATCGCCGCCGCCGTCCGGTCCGGATACCGGCTTCTGGACACCGCCTACAACTATGAGAACGAAGGCGCCGTGGGGGCTGGGATCACTGCCTCCGGCATCGACCGGGACGAGCTGCGCGTGACCTCCAAGCTCCCGGGCCGGTACCACCGCTATGACAAGGCCGTGCAGGCGGTGGAGGAGTCCCTGTACCGGGCCGGCCTCGACCACTTCGACCTCTACCTCATCCACTGGCCGAACCCGAAGCAGGACGTCTACGTGGAAGCCTGGCAGGCGCTGATCGATCTGCGGGAACGCGGGCTGCTGCGTTCCATCGGGGTCAGCAACTTCCTGCCCGAGCACCTGGACCGGCTCCATCGGGAGACCGGGGTGACCCCGAGCGTGAACCAGATCGAGATCCACCCGTGGTTCCCGCAAGACGACCAGATCGCCGCCAACACGGAACGTGGCATCGCCGTCGAGGCTTGGAGCCCGGTGGGGAGGAACTCGCAGCTGCAGGAGGAGCCGGTGGTCACCGAGATCGCCCAGGAGCTCGGCCGCAGCCCGGTGCAGGTGATCCTGCGCTGGCACCTGATGCGGGGCACCATCCCGCTGCCGAAGTCCGCCGACCCGGCCCGCCAGCGGGAGAACCTGGACGTCCACGACATCGAGCTCAGCGAGGAGCAGATGGCCCGGATCGCCTCGTTGGCGAAGCCGGACGGCCGCCTCGCCGGGCAGGACCCGGCGGAGTACGAGGAGTTCTGATCCGCTCGTCCTGGGTACTGCTCGGCCTGAACCTGCTCACCTGTGAACGGTCGCGACCCAGCAACTCTGGGCGACAGCCCTCCGCGCGCCTATGCTCGGCTCAGTGGGGTGGGTCGCCGCTTCGCCGGACCCGAGGAGTGGGAGATGACCGAGAACCGAGCAGAGACCACGTCACAGGACACCATCGGGACCCGTCACGGGATCGTCGTCGGAGTCGACGGCTCCGAGCATGCCAGGGCGGCGCTGCACACGGCAGCCAGTCTGGCCGCATCCGCAGGACTGCCCCTCACTGCGGTGTTCGCCTACCCGATCTCCAACTACGCAGTCCAAGCGGCCTCCTACGGGCAACCCGTCATCGATGAGGCCGGGATTCAGGATGAAGGCGAGAACATGCTGCGCCAGGCACTGGCCGAGGCGGCGGCGGACCGCGCAGACGCCCGCGGGATGGTGAAGCGTGGCCCTGCGCCCCAGGCCCTGGCAGAGCTCTCCAGCAACGCCTCGGCCATCGTCGTCGGCACGCGAGGACGAGGAGGGTTCACCGGCATGCTGCTGGGATCCACATCGGCCAGCCTGCCCTCGCGCTCCCACTGTCCGGTGATCATCGTCCCTCCGGATGCTGATGGCACGCGGGACTTCTCAGGTGGAGCCGCCCTCGCCGTCGGCGTGGACGAGTCCGGGCACAGCCGGGCGGCCGCCGAGGAGGCCGCTCGCTGGGCGCAAGCCCTCCGCTGCCCGGTGCGGCTGATCAGTGCGCTGGCGCCGGTGTCCCCGGACGTCGAGGCCTGGGTCTCGCTCGAGGAGCAGCGGCGCGCCGCACGCGAGCAGCTCACCCAGACGGTGGCCGAGCATGCTGCCGCCGTGAGGGCAGCGTTCCCCGATGTGACTGTGGAGACCGAAGTCCGCGACGGCGCCGCGGCCGCAGTCATGGTGGACGAGACGCGGTCGGCGCCGCTGACGGTCGTCGGCACCCGAGGGCATGGTGGATTCACCGGCATGCTCCTGGGGTCCACGTCCTTGGCGATCATGCACCACGCGGAAGGACCGCTGATGATCGTCCCGCAGAGCTGACACGAGTGGCCGCGAATCCCGGCATCTCCCCGGTGACACGCCGTGTCGGGAGGGGAGAAGCCGGGATTCGCGGCCACTCGATGCAGGGGTGTGAGGCTCAGATCTCCGAGCCGAAGCGGCTGGGGATCACCGCGCTCCAGGCCTCGCGCAGCTCGTCCAGTCCGAGGGTGAAGGAACCGCCGTCGAACGGCCCGGCCACCTCGAGGGTGCCGGACTGGGCGTCGACCACGCCGATCCGCAGGGCGGCGAATCCACGGGCCGTGGTCATGTCCGTGAACCGCACCTCCTCGGAGCGGGGCAGGGCGACGACGGCGCGAGCCTGGGACTCGCTGAACAGCGCGGTGAAGGCGTCTACGCCGTCGCGCTCGCAGATTCCGTCCACGGCCACTCGGGCGCCGACGCCGAAGCGCAGGCTCATCTCGGCCAGTCCGGCCGCCAGACCGCCCTCGGAGAGGTCGTGGGCGGCGTCGATCATGCCGTCTCGGGAGGCGTTGATGAGGATCTCGGCCAGGGTCTTCTCCGCGGTCAGGTCCACCTGCGGGGGCACACCGCCCAGGTGACCCCGGATCCGGGCGAACTCCGAGCCGTCCAGCTCATCACCGGTCACACCCAGCAGGTAGATCGCCTGACCATCGGCCCAGCGCTCGAAGCCCGAGGGGGTGCGGCGGGAGACGTCGTCGAAGCGGCCCATCACACCCACCACGGGGGTCGGGTGGATGGCCCGGCCCGCCGTCTGGTTGTACAGGGAGACGTTGCCGCCGGTGACCGGGATGCCCAGCTCCTGGCAGCCGTCAGCCAGGCCGCGCACGGCCTCTGCGAACTGCCACATGATCTCCGGGTCCTCCGGGGACCCGAAGTTCAGGCAGTCCGAGACGGCCTGCGGCACCGCACCCGAGGTGGCCACGTTGCGGTAGGCCTCCGCCAGGGACAGCTGTGCGCCGGTGTAGGGGTCCAGGTAGGCGTACCGGGCGTTGCAGTCGGTGGAGAGCCCGACGCCGAGGCCGGTGGTCTCGTCCACACGGATCACTCCGGCGTCGTCCGGCTGGGAGAGGGCGGTGTTGCCGCCCACGAAACGGTCGTACTGGTCCGTGATCCAGGAGGTGTCGGCCATGTTGGGGCTGGTCATCAGCTCAACCACGGCCTCGCGCAGCTGCTCCCCGGAGGAGGGCAGGTCCGCCCCCTGCGCGGAGGCGCGGAAGGTGTCGGCCTGCAGCTCGTCCTGCCAGGAGGGGCGGTGGTACGGGCGCTCGTAGACGGGGCCGTCGTGGGCCACGGTGCGCGGGTCACGTCGACGATGGTCTCGCCGTCCCACTCGATGATCAGCCGACCGGTGTCGGTGACCTCGCCCAGCCAGGAGTACTCCACGCCCCACTTGGCCATGACCTTCTCGAAGGCCTCGGCGTTGGCCGGGGTGACCACGGCCATCATGCGTTCCTGGGACTCGGACATCAGGATCTCGCCCGGGGTCAGGGACGGGTCGCGCAGCAGCACGTCGGTCAGCTCCACATGCATGCCGCCCTCACCGTTGGAGGCCAGCTCGCTGGTGGCGCAGGAGATCCCCGCCGCCCCCAGGTCCTGGATGCCTTCCACGAGCTCGGCGTGGAACAGCTCCAGGCAGCACTCGATGAGCACCTTCTCCGAGAACGGGTCGCCGACCTGCACGGCGGGCCGCTTGGAGGGCTTGGTGTCGTCGAAGGACTCCGAGGCCAGCACGGAGGCGCCGCCGATCCCGTCGCCGCCGGTGCGTGCGCCGAAGAGCACCACCTTGTTGCCCACGCCGGAGGCGTTGGCCAGGCGGATGTCCTCATGGCGCATCACGCCCACGGCCAGGGCGTTGACCAGCGGGTTCTGCTGGTACACGGAGTCGAAGACGACCTCTCCGCCGATGTTGGGCAGGCCCAGGGAGTTCCCGTAGCCGCCGATGCCGGAGACCACGCCCGGCAGCACGCGCTTGGTGTCCGGGTGGTCGATGTCGCCGAAGCGCAGCGGGTCCATCACCGCCACCGGGCGGGCGCCCATGGAGATGATGTCGCGGACGATGCCGCCGATCCCGGTGGCCGCACCCTGGTAGGGCTCCACATAGGAGGGGTGGTTGTGCGACTCGATCTTGAAGGTCACGGCCCAGCCGTCGCCGAGGTTCGTCACCCCGGCGTTCTCCCCGATGCCGACCATCAGGTCCTTCGTCATCTCCTCGGTGACCTTGTCGCCGAACTGGCGCAGGTGGACCTTCGAGGACTTGTAGGAGCAGTGCTCGGACCACATGACCGAATACATGGCCAGCTCCGCCGCCGTCGGGCGCCGCCCGAGGATCTCGCGGATGCGGGAGTACTCGTCCTCCTTCAGGCCCAGTTCGGCCCAGGGGAGCTCGGTCTCCGGGGTGGCGGCGGCGTGTTCGACCGTGTCGATGTTGAACGCGGACGCGGGGGTGTGCCCGGACTGGTCGTTGGACGGGTCCTGCGACTGGTCCTGGGCGGTGCGAGTGGTGGACTCGGTGCTCACAGGGCGCCTCCTTCTGAGTGGGAGCCGGCGAGGGACGAGATGATCGAGGTGAACACGGTCAGGCCGTCCGTGCCGTTGCGCATGCCGGTGGAGTCGTCGGAGCCGTATCCGGCCTCCACCGCGTGCTCGGGGTGCGGCATGAGGCCGACCACGTTGCCGCGGGCGTTGGTGACGCCGGCGATGTCGTGCCGCGAGCCGTTCGGGTTGGAGCCCACGTAGCGGAAGGCCACCAGGCCTTCGCCCTCGAGCCGGGTCAGAGTGTCCTCGTCGGCCACGTACTGGCCGTCCTGGTTCTTCAGCGGGACGGTGATGAGCTCGTCCTGCGTGAACTGGCTCGTCCACGCGGTGGAGGTGTTCTCCACGCGCAGCACCTGGTCGGCGCAGCGGAACTTCAGGTGGTCGTTCTTGATCATCGAGCCCGGCAGCAGGTGCGCCTCGGTGAGGATCTGGAACCCGTTGCAGATGCCCAGCACCGGCAGCGGGGAGCCGGAGTCGGCTGTGGCGGCCTCGGTGATGCGGCTCATCAGCGGGGCGAAGCGGGAGATCGCCCCGGCGCGCAGATAGTCGCCGTAGGAGAATCCGCCGGGGATGACGACGGCGTCCACGTCGGACAGCGTGTCGTCGGCGTGCCACAGCGGCACGGCCGTGCCGCCGCCGAGGCGGACTGCGCGGGCGGCGTCGCGGTCATCCAGGGTGCCGGGGAAGGTGACGACGCCGATGCGGGCGCCGTCCAGCGCGGTGCCGTCGGGCGAGGAGCTGTACTCGCCGATCAGGGGGGTCTCCGTCATGGTCAGGCGTCCTCCACCCGCACGTCCACGACGTCCTCGATGACGGGGTTGGAGAGCATCTCCTCGGCGGCCTTGCGGGCCTGGGCGAGGGCCTCGTCGGTGACCTCGCCGTCCACGGACAGCTCGAAGCGCTTCCCCTGGCGGACTGCGGAGAAGTCCTGGAAGCCGAGGTGGGGGAGGGCTGAGGCGATGGCCTTGCCCTGCGGGTCGAGGATCTCAGGCTTGGGCATGACCTCGACGACGATGCGCGGCATGGGGTCTCCTGTGCTTGTGTGCGGGTGAACGTGCCCGCGGACAGCACTGGGCCCCGCCGGGGTGCAGTGGTCAGGTGCCGTCTCACGCCCGGTGCCGCCGTCGTGCTGGCGACGGCGGAGATCCAGGCGCTCCGCGAGCTTGCCGCCCCAGTCTACCGGCTGGCGGCGAGGCCGCAGGCCGTGCGACGACGGCGCCCGCGTGGGCCGACGGACCTTGTGGCGCACGACCCAGTGCGCGTCGGTGCGTGACCGACCGACGGGCCCTCACAAGGGGTGACATGAGTCACACAGGGCGTTAGGCTCGGTGACAGTCCATCGTGAAAGCGCTCTCACAAAGGAGTCACTGTGTCACTCGCGACTCATCATCCCCCCCTCAGACGTCATCGAAGGGACGCCCCGGACGCCGGCGGCGCGTCCACTGCAGAAGGTCAGTCCGCGGCTGCGCGGCCTGACGGCGGGATCTGCCGCCCTCGGGCTGGTGCTCACCGGTCTGACGGGCGCAGCTCCGGCGCAGGGGGCGGGCTCCCCACCGGGGTCGGAAGCGGTGGAGGCTCTCGCTTCGTCCGTCGACGCGGTGGAGCCGGGGGTCATCGGCGATGACGGCGTCCATGACACCGGCCCGCTGGTGCGGGTCAACCAGCTGGGGTACCTGCCGGACGGGCCCAAGAACGCCACCGTGGTCAGCGATGCCGAGGAGCCGCTGTCCTGGCGGCTCCTCGATGCGGACGGGGCAGTGCTGGCACAGGGCGAGAGCGCCCCTCGCGGGCATGATCCGTCAGCTGGCCTCGACGTGCACACCGTGGACTTCACCGAGGTCGACGTCGTCGGCGAGGGCCTGCGTCTGGAGGTGGACGGCGAGGCCTCCTATCCCTTCACGATCGCCGAGGATCTGTATCAGGGCCTGCGTAGGGATTCGCTGGGCATCTACTACACCCAGCGCTCCGGCCAGGAGATCACGCCCATCGAGGTGGACGGGGAGCTGCTGAAGACCGACTACGAGCGGCCGGCCGGGCATGTCTCAGAGTTCGGCGGCGAGGACGTCAATCAGGGCGACGTGGCCGTGCCCTGTCTCCCGCCCGAGGGCGCGGTGGACGACCAGGGGGAGGCGCAGCTCGGCGCAGACGACCACTATGGGCCCGAGGGGTGGCGCTGCCCCGAGGACTACATGATCGATGCCTCCGGCGGGTGGTACGACGCCGGTGACCAGGGCAAATACGTGGTCAACTCTGGGATCTCCGTCTACCAGCTGCTGTCCGCCTATGAGCGCAGCCTGCATGCCGGCGTCGTGGACCAGGGTGCGCTGGGTGACTCCACCCTGGTGATCCCTGAGCGGGACAACGGTGTGCCGGACATCCTCGACGAGGTCCGCTGGAACCTCGAGTGGATGCTCTCCATGCAGGTGGAGGACGGGGTGCGGATGACCATCGACGGCGAGGACCTCGACGCCGGCGGACTGGTCCACCACAAGCTCCACGACATCGCCTGGACGGGCCTGGACACTTTGCCGCATGAGGACCCCATGCCGCGCTACGTGCACCGCCCGTCCACCGCCGCCACCCTCAACCTCGCCGCTGCGGCCGCCCAAGGGGCCCGGCTCTACGAGGAGTACGACGCCGACTTCGCCGCCGACCTCGTGGCCGCCGCGGAGCGTGCCTGGCGGGCCGCCGGGGAGCACCCGGAGATCCTGGCTCCGAACACCAATGAGCTCGACCCCAACCCCGGCGGGGGTCCCTATGACGACGACGAGCTGGGCGACGAGTTCTACTGGGCCGCCGCCCAGCTGTTCCTCACCACCGGCGACGACGTCTACGCCGATGCGGTGCTGGACTCGCCGTACCACGTCGGTGGGGAGCACGGCGAGATCTGGGGCGCCACCAGCTTCGACTGGGGCTTCACCGCCGCAGCAGGCCGGCTGGACCTGGCCACCGTGCCCAACCACCTGCCCGGCCGCGCCGAGGTCATCGACTCAGTGCTCGAGGGGGCGGACTCCTTTCTGGCCACCCAGCAGGGCGAGCCGTTCGGCCACGCCTACAACCCCGGCGACTACGACTGGGGGTCCACCCATCAGGTCATCAACAACACGGTGATCATCGCCACCGCCTACGACCTCACCGGAGACCAGGCCTACGCCGACGGCGCCTTGGAGTCGATCGACTACATCCTGGGCCGCAATGCGATCAACACCTCCTATGTGACCGGCTACGGCACGCACTACTCGCAGAACATGCACAGCCGGTGGTACGCCTCGTCGGACCGGCTGCCGCCCTTCCCGGACGGCAAGCTCGCCGGCGGGCCGAACTCCGGCATCCAGGACCCTGTCGCGCAGGAGCATCTGCCGGGCTGCGCACCTCAGGCCTGCTACATCGACCACATCGAGTCCTGGTCCACCAATGAGACCACCATCAACTGGAACGCGGCCCTGGCCTGGTATGCCTCCTGGGCGGCTGACATGGGGGTCGGAACGCCTGAGTGGAGCGCCCCGGCGGCGGCCTGCCAGGTGGAGTTCAGCATCCGCGGCGGCGGGCAGCAGTCCACGGTCCACGTGGACCTGGAGAACCTCGGGATCGGTGAGGTGGCCGACTGGGAGCTCACCTGGGATGTGGCAGGGGACATGGAGGTCCGCCGGCACCAGGGCGGCGAGCTTCTCCACGAGGGCGGCACGGTGCGCGTGAACGCTGAGCCAGGTGCGCGCGCCCTGGAGGATCCGCGCAGCCATCCCGGAAAGGGGCGGACCAGCACCAGGATCGGGTTCCTCGCCGTCGGAGAGGTGCAGGCTCCCCACGCGGTGGAACTCGACGGCGTCCCCTGTGCGGTGAGCTGAGCAGGCCGGGGAAGCTCGCTGTGACAAGGAGGGATGCGTCAGAGTGGGAGGAGCACCATTCTCAATCGGAGGAGCCCGGAGTGTCACAGCGGATCGCCGTCCTGGGGGCCGGGGGAGTCATGGGGAGCCTGGTGCGGTCCCGGCTGGAGGAGGCTGACCAGGAGGTCGTGCCGATCAGTCGGGCGCACGGGGTCGACGTGCTGGACGTCTCGGCGCTGCGGACGGCACTGGCCGGCGTGGACGTCGTCGTCGACTGTCTGAATCGGCCGTCTCTGACCTCCGGTCCGGCGGTGCGGTTCTTCCGGACCGCGGCGGAGAACGTGGTCGCCGCGCTGGGTGACGAGACTAGTCGGCGCGGCGAGCTCCCGCGGATCGTGTGCGTGTCCATCGTGAACTGCTGGGAGCCGCGGGTGAACCGCTGGCTGGGCTACTACCAGGCCAAGTCCATCCAGGAGCAGGTCTATCGAAGTGCGCCGTCGTCGGCCCGCCGAGTCTCGATCGTGCGCACGACCCAGTGGTTCGAGCTGCTGTCCACTTTCCTCGACCAGATCCGGCTGGGTCCGCTCGCCGTGGTTCCGGCCGTGGTCACCCGTCCCCTGGCCGCCGCCGAGGCCGCCGATGTGGTGGCAGACCAGGCGCTGAGCAGAGCGCCGGAGTCGACCCTGGAGGTCTGTGGCCCCGAGGAGATGGACATGGCGCGGGCCGCGGCCCAGTACAATCTGCGCGCCCAGCAGGTGGGCCGAGTCATGCGCCTGCCGGTGGGCCTGACATCGCTCGGCGACGGCAGCCTCATCCCGGCCGCGCCCGACGTCGTCGCGAGTACGACGTTCGAGCAATGGCTGGCGGAGCAGTCGGCAGTCTGACGTGTCGTCGGGGCGGGTCCCGGATCTCGGGACCGGTGCTCGGTGGGAACAAATCCCCTCGCCGCGCCGTTCTTTCAAATCGGAAGTACTTTCCACCCCGATCCTTCTCGACCCCCAGGAGCAGCAGATGACCGCTCAGCCGCTGACCATCGGAGTCCTCGGCGCCGGCCGTGTGGGCACCGCCGTCGCGCGCCAGGCCGTGCGCGCCGGCCACACGGTGAAGATCGCCACCGGCCGGCCCGCCGAGGACATCCGGCTGCTCACCGAGGTCATCGTGCCCGGCGCAGTCGCTGTGGACCGCCAGCAGCTGCGCGGGTCCGATCTGCTCATCGTGGCGGTGCCGCTGCACAAGTACCGCAGCATCGACACCTCCGTGCTGCAGGACCACGTGGTCATCGACACCATGAACTACTGGGCGCCGGTGGACGGGCTGATGGACGAGTTCGACGGCAGCCGCTCCACCTCGGAGGTCATCGCCGAGTTCTTCGGCGACGTGCGCCTGGTCAAGACACTGAACCACATCGGCTACGGCGACCTGGAGGTCGACTCCCACCCGGCGGGGGCGCCGAACCGCCGAGCCCTGGGCATGGCCTCGGACGACGCCGACGCCAAGGAGCTGGTGGCCGGGTTCATCGACAGCCTCGGCTATGACGCCGTCGACGCCGGTCCGCTCGCCGCGGGCCGGGCCTTCGAGAACGGCACCGAGATCTTCGCCGGGCGGCACACCGCCGAGCAGATGCGTGCCCTGCTGGCCCAGGAGTGTGAGCGGGTCTTCGCCGACGCCTGAGCCGGATGCCTGCAAGCTCCGCCCACGGCAGGACGCCGTTCGGCCCCGGGATCCGCGTCCCGGGGCCGAATCTCGTCGGGGGTCCTCTGGTTCGCCGTCAGGCGGTGCGCACCACCATCTTGCCGATGTTGGCGCCGTCCATCATGCCCAGGAACGCGTCCACCGCGTTCTCGATGCCGTCGACGACCGTCTCGTCGTAGGCGATCTCACCGGCGGGGAACCATTCGGCCATCCGCTCCTGGAACGCCGAGGCGTGGTGGAGGTGGCCGCCCAGGGTGAAGCCCTGCATGCGCAGGCCCCGGGTGATCATGTTCGCCAGGTTGTCCGGCCCCGGGGCGGGTCGCTCGGCGTTGTAGCGGGAGATCGCCCCGCACAGGGCCAGGCGGCCGCCGTCGTTCATCACATCGAGAGCGGCCTGCAGGTGGTCGCCGCCGACGTTGTCGAAGAAGACGTCCACCCCGTCGGGCGCGTGCCGGGGGAGCTGCTCGCGGACCGGGGCGTCCTTGTAGTCGAACGCGGCGTCATAGCCGTACTTGTCCTGCAGCAGCGCCACCTTCTCCTCAGAGCCGGCGGAGCCGATCACTCGGGAGGCGCCGAGCAGGCGGGCGATCTGCCCGGCTGCAGTGCCCACGGCTCCTGCCGCGCCGGAGATGAACACTGTGTCCCCCTCGCGCAGCTCGGCGATGGCGGTCAGTCCCACATAGGCGGTCAACCCTGTCATGCCAAGAATCCCCACGTGGAGGGACAGCGGCGCCCCCGGGATCTCCTGCACGGGGCGGAACGCTTCGGCGTCGTCCTGGGTGATGTCGCGCCACCCCAGCTGATGCAGCACGGCGGTGCCCACGGGCAGGGACTCCGATCGGGAGGCCACCACGCGTCCGACGGCGCCGCCGGTCATGGTCTCGTTCAGGGCGAAGGGCGGGACGTAGCTCTTCACGTCGTTCATCCGGCCGCGCATGTAGGGGTCCACGGAGATGAATTCGTTGGCCACCCGCACCTGGCCCTCGGCCAGCGGCGGCAGCTCGAGGCGGACCGTGCGGAAGTCCTCAGGGGTCGGGCGGCCGGAGGGGCGGCGGATCAGCTGGATCTGAGTGCTGGTGACAGCGCGGGAGTCTGGCATCGGTGGTCCTTTCCGAACGGGTGCACCTGATGCGCTTCAGCGCTGGGTGGCGGCCCGGTATTCCTCCTCTGTGCTGAGACGTTCGGCTCACCGCGGCGGGCAGGGATCCCGCGACGGCGGCGCGTCAGTCAGGGCGTCGGGCCCGCGCGTCAGCCAGGGCGTCCACCTCGTCCAGGGCTCCCAGGATCCGGCCGCGCAGTACCTGGGCCTCCTCGGCGAAGCCCTTCTGCGCCCGGGCGTAGTCGGCACGTCCCTGCGGGGTCTCGATGCGCACGGGCTGATAGCCCCAGTCTGCGAGGTCATAGGGGGAGGCACGCATGTCCAGCTCACGGATCCTCCAGGCGAGGTCGAAGCAGTCCAGCAGCAGATCGCTGCTGACCGCGGGGATGAGCTTGTACGCCCATTTGTAGAGGTCCATGTTGGCGTGCAGGCAGCCCGGCTGCTCCAGCTCCACCTGGGTCTCCCGGGTGGGGGTCAGTGCGTTCAGGGGACGGGCCGACGGGGTGTAGAACCGGAAGGCGTCGAAGTGGGTGCACCGGATGTTCAGGGACTCCACCACCTCATCGGTGCCGTCGGACCCCAGGCGCAGCGGCACCTGATCATGACGCTGCCCGTGCTGCACCGACCGGTAGACCATCGCCCACTCGTGCAGACCGAAGCAGCCCAGTTGGGCGGGCCGTGCCGCCGTCGCGCTCAGCAGCCGGCGGGCGAAGCCGATCATGGACTCCCGTGCGTGGCGGAACCGCACGACGTCGACCGTCGCCCCGCCGGCCGCGGTGCCGTCGTCGACGGTGGTGTAGAACTTCCACCCCGCCTGCTCGGAGCCGCCAGCGCCTTCCAACACCGTGCCGGCCCCCGGATGCCAGCGGGAGAGCTGCCCGGGAGAGTGGGAGTAGTACGTGAACAGGAAGTCCTCCACGGGGTGCTTCTGTCCGGCATGCCGCCGCTGGAGGAAGCCCTGCGTGTACTCGGCGACACGTCGCTGGTGCTCCTGGGCCCGTGCGTGATGGTCCTCAGCAGGCAGGGGGCGAAGACCCTCCGGGCGGGGAGCCCCGGACGTGGTGGCGCAGACGTGGGCGGAGGCGGATGAAGTGCTCATGGGCGCGTGTCAGAATACCCGGTCCCGCTGAGCACCTGGGGGCGCGGCCCACGGCCGGGCGTTCGGGCGGTGTCCAGACACCGGGCCGAAGCCGTGCAGATGCTGACGTCCGGCTGGATCCTCGGCTAGAATCGGCTCTGTATCTCGCACCGAACGCCCAGGCGGCAGGAGCGCCCCGAGCAGGGGAGCACCTGCCGCCTGAGTGTTTCCGAGGGCAGGAACGCCGGGGGGCCGACAAGCCGCACTGGGCTCAGTTCCGCGTCGACGGATGGGCCTCATCATAAGGTGCCCGTATGTGCACTGAACCTCCGCCGGCGGCTCCAGGCGAGACTGCTGCCACTGACCTGATGCTGGCACCTCCGGACCTGGATGACCTGATCGAGCTCCACGCCATCTATTCCGACCCCCGGGTCTGGACGCACTTTCCGAACGCCCGCCACACCGACGAGTCCCAGACCGCCGAGCTGATCCGTGTCTGGCGGCGCTCGTGGCAGGAGCACGGGCTGGGGCCGTGGATTGTCCGTGACCCTCAGTCAGGAGCCATGCTCGGCCACGGCGGCTGCGCTGTCCGCGGCGGATTCTGCTGGAATCTCGGGTACCGGTTCGCCGCTGAGGCGCAGGGGCGAGGCTATGCCACCCGGGTGGCCCGCGCCGGGACCTCGGCGGCCCGAGCGGCGCGCTCAGATCTTCCCGTGATCGCCTACCTCCTGGAGCACAATCGCGCCTCTGCCCGAGTGGCGGAGAAGGTTGGCCTGCTCTTGAGGCACCGTGGTCCTGACGCCGGGAATCCGGCCCCCGAGGCCGTGCGGCTGATCTACTCGGACCGGGAGCTCAGCCGGGAACAGGTCGCGCAGGCACTGGCCTGACCCTGCGCCCCCCGCGCCCAGCACGACGTAGTCCGCGGTGTGGGCCCTTATGACGCGCTGTCAGCGCTGAAAAGGGCCCACACCGCGGAGCCGACGGATGAGTCGAGGGAACGAGGTCTCAGCGGCCGGTGCCGGCGTAGACCGTGGCCTCCTCCTCGGCGTCGAGGCCGAAGGCGGTGTGGATCGCCTGCACGGCCTTGTCGAGGTCCTCGATGTCGGTGATCACCGAGACGCGGATCTCGGAGGTGGAGATGAGTCCGATGTTGATGCCGGCGTCGCGCAGCGCGGTGAAGAACTTCGCCGAGACGCCCGGGTGGTGGCGCATGCCCCCGCCGATCAGGGAGACCTTGCCGACCTGCGGCACGTAGTCCAGCTGCTCGAAGCCGATGGACTCCTGGTGCGCGGTGAGGGTCTCGGTGGACTTCTGCCCGTCCGCGGCGGGCAGGGTGAAGGAGATGTTCGTCGTCTTGGTCTCGTCGGAGACGTTCTGGACGATCATGTCGATGTTGGTGCCGGCCTCGGCGATCAGGTTGAAGATCTCAGCGGCCTTGCCGGGGACGTCGGGCACCCCGGTGATGGTCAACTTGGCCTCAGAGCTGTCATGGGCGACACCGGAGATGATGGGCTGTTCCAAGGGTTCACCTTCCTGGAGGGCGATGGCGTCAGAGGGGTCGGGGATGACCCAGGTTCCTTCGAGCTGGCTGAATGAGGACCGCACGTGCAGCTTCACGCCGAAGCGGCGGGCATACTCCACGCTGCGCAGGTGCAGCACCTTGGAGCCGGCGGCGGCCATCTCCAACATGTCCTCGCTGGAGATCTGATCGATCTTCCGGGCGGTCTTGACCACGCGCGGGTCGGCGGTGAACACGCCGTCGACGTCGGTGTAGATCTCGCAGACGTCCGCCTTCAGTGCGGCGGCCAGGGCCACGGCCGTGGTGTCCGAGCCGCCGCGGCCCATCGTGGTGATGTCCTTCGACTCCCGGCTCATGCCCTGGAAGCCCGCGACGATGCCGACATGGCCGGCGTCGAGGGACTCCTGGACGCGCTGCGGGTTGACCTCGATGATGCGGGCCTTGCCGTGGATCGCGTCGGTGATCATCCCGGCCTGGGAGCCGGTGAATGACTGGGCGGACTCGCCCAGCTGGTGGATGGCCATGGCCAGCAGGGCCATGGACATGCGTTCGCCGGAGGACAGCAGAATGTCCATCTCCCGCGAGGGCGGCGCCTCGGTGATGTCGGCCGCCAGGTCGAGCAGCTCGTCGGTGGTGTCACCCATCGCGGAGACCACGACGACGACCTGGTGGCCGGCGCGTTTGGTCTCGACGATCTTCCGGGCCACGCGTTTGATGCTCTCGGCATCGGCCACGGATGACCCGCCGTATTTCTGGACGATCAAGCTCATGGGGTTGTTGTCTCACTCCCGTGCAGGGTTTCATCGCGGACTTCGGACAATTCTATGAGCGTGCTCCGCGACGGGGCACAGCTCAGTGCCCGGTCTCACACTGTGGATGGCGTATCTGCCGGACCAGGGGGTCCGACAGCGTCTGCCACCAGTGTCTGCCTCGGGCCCGAAGGCCCGGAACGAGACCGGACAGAAGCTTGCGTGTGATTCAGTTGTCGCCCAGCACGGCGCCCAGGAAGGCCTGGGTGCGCTCGTGATCCGGGTCGGTGAAGATCTTCTCCGGCGGGCCGGACTCCACCACGTGTCCGCCGTCGAACATCATGACCTTGTGCGACACGTCCCGGGCGAAGCCCATCTCGTGCGTGACGATCAGCATGGTCACATTGGTGGTTTCGGCGACCCGGCGCAGGATGTTGAGCACCTCGCCGACGACCTCCGGGTCGAGGGCGGAGGTGACCTCGTCCAGCAGGAGGATCTCCGGGTCCATGGCCAGGGCGCGGGCGATCGCCACCCGCTGCTGCTGGCCCCCGGAGAGTGACGTCGGATGGGCGTCGGCCTTGTCGGAGAGCCCCACCTGCTCCAGCAGGTCGTGGGCCTTGGCGATCGCCTCCGCCTTGGGGCGGCCCAGCACGTGGATGGGTGCCTCGATGATGTTCTCCAGCACCGTCATGTTGGGGAACAGGTTGAACTGCTGGAACACCATGCCGATGCGGGTGCGCAGCTGCTTCTGCCGCTTCTTGGACACCGGCACCCGGCGTCCCGCGCGCTGCTCATGGGTGAGCGGCTCGCCGTCGATGAAGATGTAGCCGTCGGTGAGCTCCTCCAGAGTCATCACCAGGCGCAGGATGGTGGTCTTCCCGGAGCCGGACGGGCCGATCAGGGTCACCCGCTCCCCGCGCTCGACCGTGAAGTTCAGGTCCTTGAGCACCACATTGGAGCCGAAGCGCTTCTCCACATCACGGAACTCGATGACCGGTGTGGTGGCCTCGGAGACCGTCGTGGCCCCGGCGGGGGAGGGGTCAGTGGGCGTAGGCAAGACGCTTCTCCAATCGACTGATCAGAAGGGCAGTGGGGTAGCTGGCGGCCAGGAAGATCAGGCCTGCCAGCACGAAGACCTCGGTGTAGCGGAACGTGGGGGCGCCGATCTGCCCGGCGACGGTCACCATCTCCGCCACCGAGATGACGATCAGGAACGGGGTGTCCTTGAACATGGAGATCGCATAGTTGCCCAGGGAGGGCACGGTGGAGCGCAGCGCCTGAGGGATGACCACGCGCCGCCAGGTCCGTGCCGCGGACATCGACAGCGCCGTCGTCGCCTCCCACTGACCCTTGGGGACGGATTCGATCCCCGCCCGGTACACCTCCGACATGTAGGTGGCGTAGTGGACGCCGAAGACGATGATGCCGATGGTCATCCCGTCCAGCCACATGAAGGTCCAGAACATGAAGATCAGCTGGACCACCAGCGGGGTCATCCGGATGAAGTTGGCCATCCACTTCACGACCCAGGCCAGGGGGCGCGGCAGCACCCGCATCAGAATGGCGATCACCAGGCCCAGCACCGCGGCGATGAGGGTGCCGACCACCGTCACCACCAGGGTGACCTTCAGGAAGGCCATGAGCATGTCCGGCAGGGCGTGGAAGGCGAACTCCCAATCCCAGAACGGGCTCTCCCGGACCTCCTCCTCGTCGACCAGAGTGGGGTCCTCGATGTCGGCGGCGCGCAGCACATGCTGGATCATCGGGCACCTCCTGCAGCGGACTTCTCGGCGGTGGGCTCAGCACCTGCGCCCACGGACTCCGGGACTGTCGTGGGCGGCTTGGGAGAGAGGATCTCCTTCAAGGAGGGGCCGCGGCCGAGCTTGTGCTTGGCGCGTGCCTCGAGAGCCTGCATGAACAGAGTGAGGATCAGGGCCAGGATGAAATAGACCACCAGGCCGATGAACGCATGGGAGAACCAGATGTCTGTGGGACGACGCAGGTTGTTCAGCTCGGCAGTGAAATCGTTGACGAAGGGGATGATGTAGCGATCGCGCTGCCCTTGAGCAGGTGGATCCACAGGTTCGCCAGTGAGGGGAGCATCAGCGCCCACGCCTGGGGGAAGATGATGCGGCGCATCTTGTGCGACCAGGACATCGACAGGGCCGTCGTCGCCTCCCACTGGCCCTTGGGCACGGTGGTCAGGGACGCCCGGACGGCCTCGGCTCCATAGGCGCCGTAGTTGATGCCCAGGGCGAGCACGCCCAGCAGGAACGTGTTGCGGATCAGTCCTTCGAACGGCAGGTCCGGGTTGCGCATCCAGATCTGCGGCAGCACGTACAGCAGCAGGAACAGCAGGACCACCAGGGAGATGCCGCGGAAGAACTCGATGATCACCCGCGCAGGGATCCGCAGCCAGAGGTTCGGGCTGCCGGCCGCCAGGCCCAGCACGACGGCGACGGCGAACGCCAGCAGCCCACCGTAGAGCGCCAGCTGCACCGTGTCCACAGGCCCGCCAGCAGGCGGTCGGACCAGTTGACCACGACCTCGAAATAGCCTGGCCAGTCTTCCCAGAAGTTCATCGGCCCCTCTCAGAGCTCTGCGGTGACACACTCTGCGGCCGGTTCCGGGTGGAACGCGCAGAGATCAGCGGACGGAGCGGCTCAGTCCTCGAGGTACTGCTCGGTCAGCTCGGCAGGGTCTTCGTCGCAGAGCTGCTGGGCGGTCAGGTCGCTCGGGGGCATCTCATCCTCGGTGAAGCCGAACTCGCTCACCAGGTCGAGGTACTCGCCGGACTCCTTGAGGTCGCTCAGGTGCTCGTTGAACTCCTCGAGCAGCTCCTCGTCGTCGGGACGGAAGGCGTGGGCGCCACGGAGAGCTCGTGGGCGAAGGAGTCGGTGACCTCCACGCCGTCCTGGTCGCCCGCCATGGTCTCCAGGGAGATGGCCGTCAGGGCGAAGACGTCGGCGCGGCCGCCCTGGACGAAGTCGATGCCGTCATCGGCGGAGTCCACGGTGTCGTGATCGACGCCGACCTCATCCATGTAGCCGGACTCCACGGCGCCGCTCAGCGCGATGACGTCAAGGTCGGCGTCGGCCAGGTCCTCGAAGTTGTGGACGTCGTGCGGGTTGCCCTCCTCCACCAGCAGGGCGGTGGTGTAGACCAGCTCCGGCTCACCGAAGGCCGCCTCGGCGCAGCGCTCCGCGTTGATGGACATGCCCGCGGAGACCACGTCCCAGTGTCCGGCGCTCAGGCCCGGGATGAGGTTGCCCCACTCGGGCTCCTCCTCGATGGTGATGTCATAGCCCATGCGCTCGCCGAAGATCTCCTCCGCCACGGCGATGGTGGCGCCGGTGGGCTCGCCGGTCGCCTCATCGATCCACGAGTAGGGCTCTTCGCCGAACAGCGCGATGGTCAGCGCCTCGCCGGCGGCCTCGCCGTTGCCGTCACCGGTGGTGTCGTCGGTGTCATCGCCGTTGCCGCAGGCGGTCAGGGCGAGCAGCGCGGCGGCGCTGAGCGCGCCGGCCTTCACTGCCAGGGAAGTTGTGGTGGCCATGCGTGAGTACCTCATCCTGTGGTGTCCGTCGTCGATGCGAGTGAGCACGCGCTGCGCACTCGTTCTCACGCTAGTGACATCTAAAGGATTTGGAAACTGTTTTCTGCCCGGATTGATTAGTTGTGACGCCCGTCCAGCCCCCGGGGAATGCCCCGAGGAAAAGAATCACGATATGGGTGCCAGGTCGACGGACTCCCGCGACGGCGGGGGTGTGCGCAGGACCCTATGGCCTCTGGAAAGCAGGTGTGATGTCTTCGTCGGAATGAAACATCACGCTTGGATAACGTTCTCGCCGCAAGGGCGCCAGGGCGGGGTCAGGAGAGGCTGCGGCGTCCCTCGAAGGCACGTCCGAGGGTGACCTCGTCGGCGTACTCGAGGTCGCCCCCGACCGGCAGGCCCGAGGCCAGCCGGGTGAGGGAGATGCCCAGTGAGCCCAGCATGCGCACCAGATAGGTGGCAGTGGCCTCGCCCTCCAAGTTCGGATCCGTGGCCACGATGACCTCCTGGACCGTGTCGTCGGAGAGACGGTTCAGCAGCTCGCGGATGTGCAGCTGCTCCGGCCCGATGCCGGCGATCGGATTGATGGAGCCGCCGAGCACATGGTAGAGCCCGCGGAAGGAACGGGTCCGTTCGATGGCCATGACGTCCTTGGACTCCTCCACCACACAGATGATGGAGCGGTCCCGTCGATCGTCCTGGCAGATGCGGCAGGTCTCCTGCTCGGAGACGTTGAAGCAGATCTGGCAGAACTTCACCTTCTCCTTCACGGAGACGATCGCCTCCGCGAGCCGACGCATGTCCTCGGTGTCGGCCTCCAGGATGTGGAAGGCCACGCGCTGGGCTGACTTGGGCCCGATGCCGGGGAGCCTGCCGAGCTCGTCGATCAGGTCTTGGACTGCACCCTCATACACGGTCAGGACGCGCCTTTCTCAACGGGGACGGGACGGGCGGCACGATGACGGCGGAACGCGCAGATGGCCGGATGAGCGTCAGTCTACTGGGGGCCCTCGCCCAGCCGACGCTCCTCGAGCAGGGTGCCGTCGAGGATGCGTTCGATCGCCTTGCGGCCGAACACCGTGGACTCCTCCACGGTGATGTCGTCGTCGCTGGGGATGTCCTCGATCTCCGGGGCCGGAGCGGCTCCGGGCCCAGCCTCGCTGCGGGGGCCGGCTCCCGCTCCGGGGGCCGCACCTGGGGGAGGGCCCTGGTCGTACAGGGGGTCGGGCGGCGGAGGAG
>NZ_MDSS02000061.1 GCF_001758425.2 Nesterenkonia sp. PF2B19
CGCCGAGAGCTGGACGCCGCCTGGGAGGTCGCCGAGCTGGCCGCGTCGCTGCGCGGCCGGGGCCGGCACCTCCGGCCGGCGGTCCCGGAGTTCTGGACCGCAGGGGACATCCGGCTCTGGGGAGTGCTCGCCGAGCTGGAACGGCGCGACGTCGTCGAACGGCTGCTCGCCCATGAGCTGCGCCTGCTGCGCGGCACCGACGCGGAGACCCGTGACCTGAGGGCGCTGATCGAAGCCCTGGTACGCACGCGCGGCAGCAAGACGCAGCTCGCCGCCCGGCTGGGAGTCAGCCGTCCTACGCTGTACGCCCGGCTGGAGAGTCTGGAACGTCGCCTCGGACGCCCGCTGGACGACGGCGAGACGCTGACCACCCTGCATGTGGTCCTGATGCTCGAGGAGCTCTCCGGTTCAGACCTGCCCGACTGAGCGCAGCCGCTGCTCCGTGCGACGGCCGTGCTCGCGGAGCGCGGCGTAGACCGCCTGCACCGCAGGATTGCGCAGCGCCTCCTGCCGGCCCACCGCCCAGTAGGACAGGCGGTGGACATAGTGTTCGGGCAGCAGGTGGATCAGCTCCGAGTGGTGGACGGCCACGTAGTCAGGCAGCAGCCCGATGCCGGCTCCGGCGGTGGTGGCGGTGACATGGGAGAGCACATTGGTGGAGGCGATGCCGCGGCGCATGGTCGGCAGCCTCTGCGTGGCGCGGTCGAGGTCGTCGATGGTCAGCACCGCCTCCACGTAGTAGTTGAGCCGATGACCGGCCAGCTCGGAGAGGTCCGCCGGGCGCCCGTGACGGGCCAGGTACTCCTCGGTGGCGTAGAGCCGCAGCGCATAGTCCATGACGTGCTCGGCCTGCGCCCGGTGGATCTGCGGACGGCCGACCACGATCTCCAGGTCGAGGCCGGAACGGTTCTGCCGGGCCCGCTGGGTGGCGCTGATGAGCTCCACCGCCAGGTTCGGGTTGGCCTGCTGCAGCTCGGCCAGGGCCGAGGTGGCCAGATGGACGGCGAAGGCATCTGGGGAGCCCAATCGCACCACACCGGAGATGCGGCCGTCCTGCTCGCCGTCTCCGGCCAGAGAGGCCAGTGCGTCCTCCACGCGTTCGGCGGCCGCGAGCGCCCGCTGCCCGAGCGCGGTGACCTCCCAGCCGGACGGGGTGCGGGCCAGCACCCGTCCACCCAGGGACCGCTCAAGTCCGGCGATGCGCCGGGAGACGGTGGAGTGGTTGATGCCCAAGGCGTCGGCCGCGGCGGTGTAGCGGCCCAGCCGCGCCACGGAGAGGAAGGTCATGAGCGCGTCGAGATGCTGTGCCTGGGGCTCCCCGGAGGGGTGATCCGTCATGCGGACCAGTGTGCGCAGATGCACATTGTGCGTGCAATTTTCCCGGCCCATCGTGCATTGAAGCCGCAGGCGGCACCTCTTAGTGTGAGGCATGACACACCCGTGCGAGGGTTCCCGCACGACGTGACCGAACCGGCGCAGGAGGCCGGACCCACGACTCGAGGAGGAGCGCATGGCCACCTATGGATGGATCGGGCTGGGGAACATGGGCGGCCCCATGACGGCGAACCTGGTGCAGGCCGGGCACACGGTGCGCGGCTTCGACCTGGATGCCGGAGCCGCCTCGGCGGCCGCCGCCCACGGCGTGCAGACGGTGGGCACCATCGCCGAGGCCGTCGCCGGTGCCGACGTCGTGTTCACCATGCTCCCCAAGGGCGAGCACGTCCGGGCCGTGTTCGGCGGTGAGGACGGGATCTGGGCCACCGCCGAGAAGACCACCCTGCTGGCGGACTCCTCCACCGTGGACATCGAGACGTCGCAGCACTGCCATGACGAGTCCGCCGCCCGGGGGTTCCGCTTCGTGGACGCCCCCGTCTCCGGAGGGATCTCCGGGGCGGCCGCCGGCACCCTGGCCTTCATGGTCGGCGGCGAGGAGTCCGCGGTGGCCGACGCTCGGCACTCATCGAGCCCATGGCGGGCAAGGTCATCGCCGCCGGCGGGCCGACGGCCGGCATCGCGGCGAAGATCTGCAACAACATGATGCTGTTCATCGACCTCATGGCCGCCTCCGAGGGGTCCCAGCTGGCCGAGCAGCTCGGGCTCGACCCGAAGGTCTTCTGGGAGATCGTCTCCGTCTCCTCCGGGCATTCCTGGGCCCAGCAGACCTGGTACCCGGTGCCCGGCGTCGTGGACTCCGCCGCCGCGAACCGCAACTATGACGCGACCTTCCGCGCCGACCTGGCGCACAAGGACATCAGCCTCGCCCTCGATGCCGGCGAGAAGACCGGAGTGCGTCTGGAGGCCGCGCAGCTGGCGCATCGCCGCTTCGAGCAGCTCATCGGTGAAGGCTACGCGGACAAGGACTGCACCCTCATCGTGAAGTACACCTCCCCCGACGGCGGCGCCCCCGGGTGGGACGGGACCGGCACTGCCGGCACCGAGAGTTCCTCCGAGACCACCGGCGACGCCGCACCCGCGGAGACCAGAAAGGCCTGATATCCATGACCTCCACCACCCCCACGACCTCCCCCACCGGTGCCGCCGTCGGCGTCGACGGCGAGCTGCCCGTGATCGGACACATCATCGGCGCAGAGATGATCACCGACGCCGAGCGCCACTCCCCCGTGCGCAACCCCGCCACGGGGCATGAGACCGGACGCCTCGCCCTGGCCGACGCCGGGCGGGGTCCGCGACGTCGTCGCCGTCGCCGCGGAGGCGCAGAAGGCGTGGCGCCGCACCGGCCTGGCCAAGCGCACCCAGATCATGTTCAAGGCCCGCCAGATCCTCGACGAGCGGCGCGGCGAGCTGGCGGCCACGATCACCGCCGAGCACGGCAAGGTGCTCTCCGATGCGAACGGCGAGATCACCCGAGGCCTGGAGAACGTGGACTTCTGCACCGGCCTGATGCATCATCTCAAGGGCGAGTACGCCGAGCAGGTGGCCACCGGAGTGGACGTCCATCAGGTGCGCCAGCCGTTGGGCGTGGTCGCCTGCATCACCCCGTTCAACTTCCCCGCCATGGTGCCGCTGTGGATGATCACCACCGCCATCGCAGCGGGCAACGCCGTGATCCTCAAACCCTCCGAGCGTGACCCCTCCGCGTCCCTGCTGATCGCCCAGGCCTTCCGCGACGCCGGACTGCCGGACGGCATCCTCAACGTGGTCCACGGCGACAAGGAGGCCGTGGACGAGCTGCTGGTCAACCCGGGCATCGCGGCGGTCAGCTTCGTGGGCTCCACGCCGATCGCCCGGTACATCTACTCCACCAGCGCGGCCCACGGGAAGCGGGTCCAGGCCCTCGGCGGGGCGAAGAACCACATGGTGGTCATGCCCGACGCCGACCTGGACTCCGCCGCCGACGCCGCCGTCTCCGCGGCCTACGGCTCCGCCGGCGAGCGCTGCATGGCGATCTCCGTGACGGTCGCCTCGGCGACATCGCCGACGAACTCGTGGAGAAGATCCGCACCCGCGCCGAGGGGCTGAGCATCGGCGACGGCACCGACCCGGCCTCGGAGATGGGGCCGCTGATCACCCGCGAAGCGCTGGACCGCGTCACCGGCTATGTGGCCGGCGCCGCCGAGGAGGGCGCCACGGTGGTGCTCGACGGGCGCGAGAAGACCTTCGACGGGGAGGGCTACTTCATCGGTGCCTCCCTGCTGGACCACGTGAAGCCCGGCATGAAGGTCTACGACGAGGAGATCTTCGGACCCGTCCTCTCGGTGGTCCGCGTGGAGAGCTACGACGAGGCCGTGGAGCTCATCAACGCGAACCGCTACGCCAACGGGACCGCCGTGTTCACTCGGGACGGCAAGACCGCCCGCGAGTTCGAGTTCGACATCGAAGTGGGCATGGTCGGGGTCAACGTCCCCATCCCGGTGCCCGTGGGCGCGTTCAGCTTCGGCGGCTGGAAGGACTCCCTGTTCGGAGACACCCACATGTACGGCCCGGAGGCCTTCAACTTCTACACCCGCCGCAAGGTGGTCAGCAGCCGCTGGCCCGAGCCCAGCGAGTCGCAGATCAGCCTGGGCTTCCCCACCCACTGAGGCAGGCACCCACCGGCGCCCCGCCCGTCCTCGCGGCGGGCGGGGCGTCGTCGTGTCTGCCCACCCTGACCCTCAGGAGGACGTATGGCCTTGGGACTCCTCGGAATCCTCGTCTCGCTCGCGCTGCTCATCACCCTGGCCTATCGCGGGGTGACCATCGTGGTGGCCGCGCCGCTCTCGGCACTGGTGGCCATGCTGTTCTCCGGTGCCCCGATCCTGGCCAACTACACCGAGATCTTCATGCCTGCGCTGGCGAACTTCATCGGTCAGTACTTCCCCATGTTCCTCACCGGGGCGATCTTCGGGAAGCTGATGACGATGGCCGGGTACGCCACCGACATCGCTCGAGTGGTCACCCGCTGGCTGGGGCCGAAACGGGCGCTGCTGGCCACGGTGCTCACCACCGCCCTGCTGACCTACGGGGGCATCAGCGTCTTCGTGGTCGTGTTCGTGATGTTCCCCCTGGCCCGGGAGCTCTTCCGCGCCGCCGACATCCCTCGCCGGCTCATCCCCGGGGCGATCGCCCACGGCATGCTGACCTTCACCATGACCGCGCTGCCCGGTTCGCCCCAGGTGCAGAACATCATCCCGGGCCAGGCCTTCCAGACCACCACCTTCGCCGCGCCGGGCCTCGGAATCCTCGGCGGCACGATCATCTTCATCCTGGGCATGCTGTGGCTGGAGCACCGCAAGCGTCAGCTCACCGCCCGTGGAGAGCACTTCGCGGACCCCACAGCCCTGGAGCTGCGCAGCGGCGCCGGGGCCGACATCGGTGCCGGGGCCGCTGCGATGTCCGTCGGCGACGGGTCATCCTCCAGAGGCTCCGCCGGATCCTCCGCCGGGCAGACGAGGACCTCACCGGGGCCGGGCGCCACGACCGCCCACGACAACGGCACCGGCAACGGCACCGACAGCGGCAACACCAGCGACAGCGCCTCCCCCGCCCGGCCTTCCACTCCCGGCATGCTGACGCCGCCCAACCATGTCTTCCCCTTCATCCCGGTGCTGCTGGTGTTCCTCATCAACTTCGGCTGCACCATGGTGCTGTTCCCGCTGATGGACTGGGGCTACCTGCAGGACGAGCGCTACGGCGGCATCGGCCTGGGTGACCGGGCTGGCGCCTGGGCGGTGCTCACCGCCCTGGCCGGGGCCATCCTGGCGATCCTGGCGATGAACGCCCGGCACCTGCGCTGGATCCTGCAGGGCATCACCGACGGCGCCCGCAACGCGCTGCTGCCGATCTTCAACACGGCCTCCGAGGTCGGCTACGGCGCCGTCGTCGCCTCTCTGGCAGCCTTCGCGCTCATCCGGGAGGGGATCTTCGGCGTGAGCGAGAACGCCCTGGTGGCCTCGGCGGTGTCGACATCGACGATCTCCGGGGTGACCGGCTCGGCGTCCGGCGGCATGACCATCGCGCTCAACGCGCTCGGCGAGGAGCTGCGGGACCTCGCGGTGGACCAGGGCATCAGCCTGGAGGCGATGCACCGCATCACGGCCATGGCCTCCGGCGGGCTGGACTCCATGCCGCACAACGGGGCGGTGATCACGCTGATCATCGTCTGCGGGATGACGCATCGCGAGTCCTACAAGGACGTCGGGGTCGTCTCCCTGGTGATCCCGGTCCTGGTGACGGCCGCGCTGATCCCCCTGGTGCTCACCGTCGGCAGCTTCTGAGGCCACCGACCCGTGCGCCGTCGCCCTCGTGCTCTCAGGGTGGTCTCAGGGTCGAATGGGGGTCGGATCCGGGTCGTGACCTGGTGACATGAGCCCTCCGCCGCCAGTAGTTTCGAAGGACCGGCGGGGCCGGAGACCGACGCTGGCACCAGCGTGGCCCGCCCGCCTCGACCACGGTCATGACGGAACGAAGGAGTTGACGATGGGACTGCTCTCACTGGGTGTCGGCATGGCCGTCGGCTATGTGCTCGGCACGAAGCACGGCAAGGAGGGCTTCGAACAGGCGCGCAGGTCCGCCTCCGAGGCCTGGAACGACCCGGACCTGCAGGAGAAGATCCAAGACACGGTCTCCTCGGTGAGCGACACCGCCGGGAAGGTGGCCCAGGACGTGGCGGAGAAGACCCGACGCGCCGCCACCGCCGCCGCCGAGGCGGTCCGGCAGGGCGGTGCGGAGGCCGCGGAGACCTTCGATGAGGAGTTCCACGCGCCGGAGACGGTGCCCTCCTCCCACGGGGACGTGGACAGCGACCCCGGCCTGAGCACCGAGAAGGAGGGCAGCGACTGGGCGCAGGAAGGCGGTGCCCCGGGAGACCGCGGAGGCGGCTGACCCGCCTGCAGCAGGTTGGGCCCGGAGGGATTGTCAGAATCACGGCGCTGACGCGGCGTGCAGCGACAATCCCTCCGGGCTCACCGCATAGTTGGGACCCTCAGACCTCGGCGGCCTGACGACGGCGCAGCTGGAACTGCGCGCCGTGGTGCTCCGCCGGCAGGTGGTCGCCGGCGCCGAAGAGCTTGTGCGCAGCGTGCCCGGCGTGTACTCGGTCTTGTACCGTCCCAGCCTCTGCAGCGCCGGCACCACGTGCTCCACGATGTCCTCGAAGGTTCCGGGAGTGATGTGGTACGCCAGGTTGAACCCGTCCACGTCGGTCTCGTCCTGCCAGTCGGCCAGCTGACGAGCCGCCGACTCTCCGCCGCCGACGATCACCGGTCCGAATCCGCCGACGCCGACCCATTCGGCCAGCTGCCGGACCGTCCACGGCTCCCCCTCCCGGCCGGAGGCCTTCTGGAAGGTCTCCACGGTGGACTGGATGGCGTTGGACTCCACATCACCGATGGGCTGGTCGAGGTCGAACTGGCTCAGATCCAGCCCCATCCACCCGGACATCAGCACCAGCCCGCCGATCGGATCCACGTACTGGACCAGCTCGTCGTACTTGGCCTGCGCGGCGTCGTCGTCGGCCCCGGTGACCACCGTCTGCATGGCGAAGATCCGCACGCTGTAGGGGTCCCGGCCGGCGTCGACGGCGGCCTGCCGGATGCGCTGCACCGACGCCTTGGCCAGCTCCTTGGTGGGCGGGTTGATGAACACGGCCTCAGCGTGCTTGCCGGCGAAGGCCCGCCCCCGGGTGGAGGCACCGGCCTGGTAGACCACCGGCATGCGCTGCGGGGAGGGCTCCACCACGGAGATGCCGGGGGTCTTGAAGTAGCGGCCCTCATGCTCGATGCGGTGGACCTTGGAGGTGTCGGTGAAGACGCCGGCCTCCTTGTCCGCGACGACGGCGTCGTCCTCCCAGGAGCCCTCCAGCAGCTTGTAGACCACGTCCATGTACTCATCGGCGTGGTCGTAGCGGGCGTCGTGCTCCATCTGGTCGTCCTGGCCCATGTTCTGCGCGGCCGAGGGCAGGTATCCGGTGACCACGTTCCATCCGACCCGCCCCCCGGTGAGGTGGTCCAGGGTGCCCAGGCGGCGGGCGAACGGGTAGGGGTGCTCGTAGGCGGTGCCGGCGGTCAGCCCGAAGCCGAGGTGCTCCCGTGACGGCGGCCATCGCGGAGACCAGCAGGAAGGGGTCGTTCACCGGCACCTGGGCGCCGGAGGACAGGGCGGCGTCAGGGGTGGCGGCGAAGACGTCATAGGGGCCCAGCACGTCGGCGATGAACAGCCCGTCGAACAGGCCCTTCTCCAGGGTTCGGGCCACGTCGGTCCAGTACGCCAGCGTGTTGTACTCGCGGGCCCGGTCCTCCGGGTGGCGCCACAGCCCCGGGGACTGGTGGACCACGCAGTTCATGTCGAAGGCGTTGAACAGGATCTCGCGCTGTCCTGCGGGGGTGGTCGGCGGCTGGGTGTGGCGGTCGGTCATCGGTTCCTCCTTGCGGGTCGCCGATGCAGGCGCTCGACGCGCAGCCCGGGAGCCAGGGTGCACGCGCCAGAGGAGCCCTCCATCGGTCCTGGCCTTAGCACCCCGGCGCTCCGGCATCCCCGCCCCGGGGCCCGACGGCGGCGCCGCGGGCTGGGGCTGGGTGTCCGGACCGCCTGTGTCACCGTGACGGTCGGGTTGCTGCGGCGTCGTCGAGCCAGGTCTCTCAGCCGCTCTGGATGGTACGGCCCGCACTCTACCGGCCTCCCCTGGACACGCACGAGGCCGGTGTCACATTCCTTCGCAGAGTTGGGCGCCTCCCGGCGGCTATCCTGGTGGGCATGGCCAGCCCCGGGAATGCTTCGCAGTCGACCGCAGACGGCGCCGCAGAGGACACAGCGCATCAGCACCCAGCGCATCAGGTGACAGCGCATGAGGACCCAGCGCATGAGGATGCTGCAGAGCACGACGACGACGCGGTCGCCGGTGACGACGACGCCGTCGAAGGCGACTCCGACGAACGCCCGGCCATGACCACCGACGCCGGCACCACGGCCCTGGAGCGGTTCATCACCGAGCACCTCGGGCCCCGCGTCGAGGAGCTCAACGCCATCCCTCAGGCCCCCGGCCACCAGGCGCTGCTGCGCCGGGAGCTGGCCCAGCGACGCATCACCGTCCGCGAGGTGTCACCCCACAACCACGTCCTGCTCTTCGGCGGCGTCGTCATCGGCGGCTTCGATCGCACCATGACCTCCCTGGTCAGCTCCAATGCGCGTCGAGTGACCCGGAACAAGGCGCTGACCAAGCGACACTTCGAGCTGCAGGAGATCCCGGTGCCGGCCGGGCGCACCTTCAGCGAGAATGAGATCACCGAAGCCGCCAAATACCTGGGGTCGTTGTCCGGGCCGGCGGTGCTCAAGCCTGCGTCCGCGAAGCCCGGGCACGGAATCGCCACACATCTGACCAGCGCCGAGGAGCTGCAGCAGGCCTGGCCGGAGGCGCTCGACGCCCGGCTGACCGGCGAGGCGCCCAGCAGGAAGCTGATGGTGGAGCAGTTCCATGACGGCCTGGACCTGCGCGCCTTCGTGGTGGGTGAGAAGCTCGTCTCCGCGATCGTGCGGGTTCCGCTGCACGTGGTGGGTGACGGAACCTCCGAGATGCACACCCTGCTGCAGCGCGATGCCGCACGCCGGCAGAGCCACGGCCACCTGGCCGCCCACACCCCGGCGGTCCAGGAGGAGGACCTCGCACCGATGGGCCTGTCTCTGTCCACGGTGCTGGAGCCGGGGCGGGTCGTGGTCCTCAATGAGGCCGCGAACCTGCGGGCCGGCGGCATCCCCGTGGACGTCACGGACCGCATCGGTGAGGAGCTCGCCGAGCTCGCCGTCGACGCGCTCTGGTCCATCCCCGGGCTCGGCGCCGCCGGGATCGACCTGCTGGCCCCGGACCTGGACAGCGCGGAGGGAGCCGTGGTGCTCGAAGCGGACATCAGCGCGAGCCTGGTGCCCCATCACTGCCCCGCCTACGGCAGCCCGCGGAACGTGGCCGGGGCGATCGCCGACGAGCTTCTCATGGCCGCCTCCCGGTGAGGATATCCTGAGAGCCATGGCCTCCAAGACCACCGCCTCCCCGGACAGCCCCACCGACGGCCTCGACGCCGCCCCCGCCGTCGCGACGCACGAGGCGACGTCGGCATCGATGACGCCGGCTCCTCCTCGGCGACGCGGCAGGTGCCGGCGGTCCTGTCCGACTCCGCCGACGCCGTCGAGCGGTTCATCGTGGACCAGCTGGAGCCCCGGCTGGACCAGCTGCAGACCTGGAACGGCACCTCGCCGCATGACCAACTGCTCGCCGCCGCCGCGAAGCGCAAGAAGATCACGGTGAAGAAGATCAGCGACGCCAACCAGCTGCTGTTCCTCTCCGGCGTGGTGATCGGTGGGATGGACGCGATCATCACCTCTCTGGTCAGTCATCAGGCCCGACGTGTCTCCCGGTCCAAGCAGATGACCAAGAAGTACCTGCAGGCCTCCGAGGTGCCCACGCCGAAGGGCCGGGCGATCAGCCCCACCGAGTTCTCCCGCGCGGTGAAGTATATGAAGGCTCTGGGCGGCCCCGTGGCGGTGAAGCCCTCCTCCGGGCGGGCCGGCAAGGGCATCAGCACCGCCGTGCGCACCGAGGGCGAGCTGCGCCAGGCCTGGCAGCGGGCCATGGCCTCCCGCTCGGCCACCTCCGACTCGAAGTACCAGATGATCGTGGAGGAACATCACCCGGGTGTGGACCTGCGGGTCTACGTGGTGGGTGAGCAGGTGGCCGGCGCGATCGTGCGCGTGCCGTTCTACGTGGTCGGCGACGGCGTCTCCACGGTGGGCGAGCTGGCGGAGACCGAGATCGCCCGACGGCAGGACAACGCCTACCTGCGGCCGCGCCAGCCGAAGGTCACCGACGACTTCCTGGCCCCGGTGGGGCTGAGCACACGGATGTGCCGGCGGCCGGGCAGGTGCGTCGCCTCACCGAGATCGGCGACACCTCCCGCGGCGGAGGCCTCGCCGTGGACGTGACCGACGAGCTCCCCGACGCCCTGCGAGACCTGGCCGTGGACGGGCTGTGGTCGGTGCCGGGGCTCAGCGCCGCCGCCGTCGACCTGCTGGTGCCGGACCTGGAGACCGGGGAGGGCGCCGTCGTGCTGGACATCAACCCGTACGCGAACATCATGCAGTTCCGCTACCCGGCCTATGGGGAGCCGCGCATGGTGCACGACGCGATCATGGAGCAGATCCTGCACCGCGCCTCACGCTGAGTCGCGACGGCCCTCCGCCCCGGCGGTTCTGCACCACGACATCACGTCTGCACCGCAAGATCTGCTGAGGCAGACGTGATGTGGTGGTGCAGAACGGCGAGGAGGAGTGGGAATGGACGACGACGGCGGCAGCGTCAGGACACACGTGCGGCGGGCAGGCCCAGAGGACGCGGGGATGGTCGCCCGGCTGCTGGACGACTTCAACACCGAGTTCGGCTCCCCCACGCCCGGGGCCGCCGTGCTGGCTGAGCGACTGCGGCGGCTGCTGGGGTCCGAGCAGACCCGCGCCTGGCTGGGCTGGCAGGATCCGGGCGGCGCCCCGGACGGGGTCGCGCTGGTGACCCGCCGCCCCAATGTGTGGTGGGACGGTCCGGTGGATCTGCTCGACGAGCTCTACGTGGTGCCCCCGCGTCGATCCCAGGGGCTGGGAGCGCGGCTGATCGCCGCGGTGCTCGACGACGCCCGCGCCGGCGGCGTCACGCTGGTGGAGGTCCCGGTGGATGCGCCTGACGCCGACGCCCGACGGTTCTACCGGCGGCAGGGATTCCAGGAGATCGACCCCGAGACGGGAGACCACGCCCTGCTGCTGTGGCACCAGATATGAACTCCCGACGCCGGCACCGCGGCCATGCCCAGTGAAACCACGGTGCCGACGTCGGAAGGGTCTGTGAGGAGCGCCGGTCAGACGCTCAGCCAGTCAGGACCCGGCGGGAGCCGCCTCCGCTCGGCTGCCGAGCCGGCGGGCCGGATGGTCCTCGGCCAGGTGCGGCCCTGCACCGCCGAGCTGCTCCCGCAGGGTCACCGGGGTCTCCGGACGCTCGGCGAGCAGTCCACGGCGCTGCAGCTCCGGGGTGATCAGGTCTCGGAACCGCTCGAAGTCGGCGGGCCGCACCGCGGCGGAGACGTTGAACCCATCCACCCCGGTGATGGTCTGCCAGCGTTCCAGCTCGTCCACCACCTGCACGGGGTCCCCCACGATGAGCGGGCCGCGACCGCCGATGGAGATGAACTCCGCGGCGTCGCGGACCGTCCACTGCTTGGTCGGGTCCTTGGTGAACATGGCCAGGGCGGACTGGTTGGCCTCGGTCTGCACTTCGGCGATGACGTCGTCGTCGTCCAGACCGGACAGGTCGACCCCGGTCCAGCCACCGAAGAGCGTGAGCGCGGCCTCGGTGTCCACACAGCTGCGGTACTCCGTGAGCCGGTCCTGCGCCTCCTGCTCGGTCTCGGCGACGACGATGGTCACCATGGCGAAGAATCGCACCGACTCCGGCTCGCGCCCGGTGTCCGCCACGGCCTGCCGCGTGGAGGCCACCTGCTGGGCGAGCTTCTCCGGCCGGGAGCTGATCACGAAGATCGCCTCGGCGTGGTCGACGGCGAACTGCTGCCCGCGCGCCGAGGAGCCCGCCTGGAACAGCAGCGGGGTCCGTTGCGGGCCCGGATGGGTGAGCATCTCTCCGGGCACGGAGAACCAGCGGCCCTGATGCCCGACCGGGTGGATCTTCTCCGGGTCCACGAAGACGCCGCGCTCGGCGTCGGCCACCACGGCATCGTCCTCCACCGAGTGTTCGAAGAGCCGGTACATGACCTCCAGGTACTCGTCGGCCCGGTCGTAGCGCTCGTCATGGGGGATCTGCCCCTCCATGCCGAGGTTCCGCGCGGCGGAGTCCTGGTAGCTGGTGACGATGTTCCAGGCGATGCGCCCGCCGGTCAGATGGTCCAGCGTGGCGAAGCGCCGGGCCAGCAGGTAGGGGGCCTCATAGGTCACCGAGGCGGTCAGCCCGAAGCCCAGGTGCGTGGTGGCCGCCGCCAGCGCGGGCACGATCACCTGCGGGTCCAGCAGGGGGTACTGGACTCCCCCACGGGCCGCGGCGTCTGCGCTGCCCCCGTAGACGTCATAGATGCCGGGGACATCCGCCAGGAACAGGCAGGAGAATCCGGCGTCCTCGACAGTGCGGGAGAGCTCGGTCCAGTAGTCCAGGGAGTCGAAGGCGGTGATGCGGGAGTCCGGGTGCCGCCACAGCCCCGGCGACTGGTGGACCGGCACCAGCATGTCGAAGGCGTTGAACAGCATCGGACGGGCTGCGCCGGACCCGGTCATCGCTGGGCCCCCTTCGCCTCGCCGATGGCGTTGAGCCCCTCCGGCAGCGTGCCGTTGATCTCCCAGTCCCCGATGGACCGGGCCCGGAACACGATCGGGTTGTGCGTGGCGACGGTCTGCGCGTTGCGCCAGTGCCGGTCCAGCGCCTTGGTGCGCAGCGTCGCCGAGGCGCCCACGGTCTGGAACAGCTCCTGGGTGACCCCGATGACGATCTCCGGCACGGTGACCTGCGCCTGCTCCACCGCGATCTCGGCGTCGTAGACGGCGCCCGGAAGCTCACCGTCGAAGCCCAGACGGTGGGTGCCGACGGCGAACCCGGCCTCCAGGGAGCGGTCGTGGATCCGCGCGACCTCCAACACCGTGGACTCGGCGGCGAAGGCCTTCGCGGACATGGTGCCGATGATCTGCTGGATCAGCGGGTCCTCGCGGAACAGCTGCCCGGAGCCGGAGGTGTTGAAGGTGCGCGTGCGCTTGGCCACCAGCGCGACGGCGTCGGCCACCGCGGCCTTCGCGATGCCGACCTGGACGGCCAGCAGGTACAGCTGGAAGAACGCGGCTTCGTGCACCGCCTCATGCGAGCCCGGCACGCGGTCCAGCACGGCGACGTCCTCCACCGGGGCGCCGTGGAATCGGGTGGTGCCGGTGCCCGTGAGCTTCTGGCCGAAGCCGTCCCAGTCGTCGATGACCTCCACACCCTCGGCATCGGTGGCGACGACGGCGAACCGACGCCCCTCCAGCCCCGGCCGGGAGGCGGAGACCCGGGTGTAGTCCGAGAAGATGGTCCCGGTGGAGTAGAACTTCTCCCCGTCCAGGCGCCAGGTGCCGTCCTCGTCCTGGGTGAGCACCGTGTTCAGCGTGCCCAGGGCGTTGCCGCCCTTCTCCGTGGACGCGTTGCCCACGGTCGCCCCGGCCAGGACCCGCGGGTACCAGGCCTGCTGGATCTCCTCGGGCTGGAAGCGCAGCGAGTCCACGAACCCGAAGTGTCCGCGGTACAGGTGGGCCACATTGGAGTCGACGGCGGCCAACCGGATCACCTGGCGGATCAGGTCCTCCACGCTCCCGCCGGGGCCGCCGAATTCCCGGGGCACCCGCAGGGCGCCGAAGCGCGCCTCGTCCAGGAGCCGGACAGGCTCATGAGGCAGCTCGCGGGCCAGCTCCCGGTGCACCGCTCCGGAGGCGATGGTCTCCAGCAGGCTCTCGGGCAGCTCGACGCCGGAGTGCGGCGCCTCCACGCCGCGCCCGCCGCTGGTGCTGGTGCTGGTGCTGGTACTGGTGTCAGTGCTGGTCTCGATGCTCGTCGTCGTGGTGCTCATCGGCTGTTCACGTCCTCCCAGGCGGCGTGGATGTCGCGGTCGAAGGCCGGGGTGAGGATCCCGTCCAGGTAGTCGCCGTACCAGGCGGCGACCTCGTCGTCGTGATAGGCGCTCTTCAGCGCCTCGTACTTCTCCGGCTCCTCCTCGGCGAAGCCGGGGCGGGCGCAGACCGCCAGGGCGAAGGGCAGCGCCTCGTCCGCGGACTCCATGATCAGGACCTCCTCCGGCATGACGTCCACCTCGGCGAGCAGTCGGGCAAAGCCGAAGACGGCGTCCACGTCTGGGTAGATCTGACCGACCGACTGCTGGTCCACCTCCACGAACTCCAGGTCCAGCGGATTCGCGGTGATGTCATGCACGGACAGGGCCGCCACATGCTTGGACTCGTCGATCTCGATCAGCCCGCCGCGGGCCAGCAGCCGGATGCCCCGGCCGTTGGTCGCCGTGTCCACCGGCAGGGCGATGCGCGCCCGCTCCGGGATGTCCTCGAGCGTGTCATGGACGGCCGAGTAGATCCCCGAGGGCTGCTCGAACATGAAGAACAGCGGCTCGATGTCCAGGTCGTTGTCCTCGTTGAACTGCCGCAGGTAGCTGATGTTCTGGAAGAAGTTGACGTCGTATTCGCCGTTGGACACCGCATGGTTGGGCTGGATGATGTCGGTGACATAGGTGGCGGTGACGTCCCAGCCGTCCGCGGCGAGGATCTCCTCGGCGATCTTCGTGGGCTCCTGGAACGGCGGGGACTCGGTGACGATCAGCCGCAGGGTGCGGTCATTTCCGAGTGCCCCGGCGATCCCGCAGCCCGAGGTGAGGCTCCCGACGCCGGCCAGAGCGGCCATGCCCAGTGAACCGCTGAGCAGCCGGCGCCGGGAGAGTCTGGTGTCTGCGGCCGCTGGCGAGCGCCGCAGGGTGGGGGCGGTCATGCGGAGATCTCCGCCCAGGCGGCGTCGACGTCGACCTCGAAGGCCGGGTCGAGCACGCCGTCGAGGTAGTCGGCGAACCAGTCGCGGACCTCTTCGGACTGGTAGGCGCGCTCCAGCGCCTCGGCGGCCTCGGTGCCGGCGAAGTCCGGGGCGGCGGCCACCACGCAGGTGAAGGGCAGGGCCACGTCCTCACCTTCCAGGGCGAGGGTGTCCTCGGGGCCCAGGCCGATCTCGGAGGCCAGGCGCAGGAAGGCGAAGGCGGCGTCGACGTCGTCGATGCTCTGCGCCACGGACTGCTGATCGACCTCCACGAACTCGAGGTCCCGCGGGTTCTCGATGATGTCGCGCTGGGACAGCTCGGTGACCGGGACCGATTCGTCGATCTCCAGCAGCCCGGCGTCGGCGAGGAGCTTCAGGCCGCGCCCGTTGTTGGCGGTGTCCACCGGCAGCGCGATCTGGGCGCCCTCGGGCAGATCGCCCAGCTCGCTGTGCTCACTCGAGAAGAGCCCTCCGGGGGCCTCGTAGACGGCGAACACCGGCTCGATGTCCAGGCCGTGGTCAGAGTTGAACTGGTCCAGGTAGGCGAAGTTCTGGAAGAAGTTCGCGTCATACTCACCCTGGGCCACCACCTGGTTCGGCTGGATGATGTCGGTGACATAGGTGGTCTCCAGCTCCCAGCCCTCCTCGGCCAGCAGATCCTTGGCGATCTCAGTGGGCTCCTGGAAGGGCGCGGACTCGGTCACGATGATGCTGATGGTGCGGTCCTCGTCCCCGACGGCGTCGGCCAGCCCGCAGGAGGTGAGGCTCCCGACGGCGGCCAGCGCGGCGATGCCCAGTGCACCGCGCTGGAGCCGCCGCCGGGAGAGTGTGGGGGTCTGGGAGGGACGGCCGATGGTGCTGCGGTTCATGCGGTGAAGTCCTCCCAGATCGGCTCGACGGTGTCGAGCGTGAACTCGTCGGTGAAGTCGATGGCGCCGTCGAGGTAGTCCTCGAACCACTGCTGGACCTCCTCGGACTGGAAGGCCTCCTGCAGGGCGGCGGCCTTCTCGGTGTCCTGGAAGCCGGGCGCCCCGGCGACCACGCAGGTGAAGGGGATGCGGACGTCGTCGTCGTCCTCCAGGATCAGCGCGGTCTCCGCGACGTCGTGGCCCGCCTCGGCGACCAGCCGCGCGAAGGCGAAGCCGGCGTCGACGTCCGGCAGGGTCTGTGCGGCGGACTGCTGGTCGATCTCGATGAACTCGAAGTCCTTCGGGTTGTCGATGATGTCCCGCTGCGAGAGCTCGGTGACCTCCTTGGACTCATCGATCTCCAGGACCCCGGCGTCGGCGAGCAGCTTGATCCCGCGGCCGTTGTTCGCGGTGTCGACCGCCAGGGCGATCTGGGCGCCGTCGGGGAGGTCCTCGATGCTGTCATGCTGCAGCGAGAAGATGCCGCTGGGCGCGTAGTAGACGGAGAACGCGGGCTCCACATCGGTGCCGTTGTCCTGGTTGAACTGCCGCAGGTAGGCGATGTGCTGGAAGAAGTTGGCGTCGTACTCCCCCTGGGCCACCACCTGGTTGGGCTGGATGATGTCGGTGACGTAGGTGGTCTCCAGCTCCCAGCCGTCCTCGGCGAGGATGTCCTTGACGATCTCGGTGGGGTCCTGGAAGGGCGCCGACTCGGTGACGATCATGCTGATCGTGCGGTCGTCGTCGCCCACGGCGTCGGCCAGCCCGCAGGAGGTCAGGGTGAAGGTCCCCACTGCGGCGAGTCCGCCGAGCAGCAGGCCGCGGCGCCCGAGCGGGGAGGAGGCGAGCGAACCGGTGGCCCCGGTCAGCCCGAGCGCGCCGGAGACGCCGGAGGATGTCAGTGTTCTGGGCATGTCACAAGCTTTCGTTGTCAGGGTGCAGCGACCTGCACGCCGGGATGGAGGAGTGCGCACGGAGCGCAGGGGCGGCCGAACCGGCCGGTGGTCAGATGCGCTTGTCGGTGAGCCGCGCGAGGCGGGTGCCACTGAACTGCACGAGCGTCACCAGGGCGATCATCAGCACGATGGCGACCATCATCACCGCGGTCTCATAGCGGTAGTACCCGTACCGGATGGCGAAGTCGCCGATTCCGCCGCCGCCGACCAGTCCGACCATGGCCGAATAGGAGATGAAGCTGACGGTGGTGATCGTGATGGACCCGATGATCGCCGGCTTGGCGTCCACCAGCAGCACATTGCGGATGATCTGTCCGCGAGTGGCCCCCATGGCACGGGAGGCCTCCACCGCCCCGGACCCCAGCTGGGTGATGTTCTGCTCCACCAGCCGGGCGAAGTAGGGAATGGCGTTGACCGTGAGTGGGACGATCGCAGCCGCCGTGCCGACCGTGGTGCCGACGACCAGCCGGGTGAACGGAATGATCGCGATCAGCAGGATGAGGAACGGGAAGGAGCGGACCATATTGACGATCCCGCTGACCAGCGCATGGGCGCGGGGCAGCGGAGCGATTCCGCCCGGGGCATGGATGAACAGCCAGATGCCCAGCGGAGTGCCGAACAGCACCGCCAGCGGGATGGCCACCGCGATCATGGCGAAGGTCTCCAGCATGGCCTGGACGAGTTCGGGCTGCAGTTCGAGGATGCGTTCCATCAGCGACGACCTCCCTCGAACGGCACGGCGGCGAGCAGCTCAGAGGCCGCGAGCCTCTGGGGGCCACGGGGCGGGTCCTGGGGCGCCGGCGGCTCTGCGGACTCTGCGGACTCTGCGGACTCTGCGGACTCTGCGGCGCGACCCTGGTCCCCGCTCGGCGTCGGCGCCTGCGTCCGGGCGCCGCCGTCACGGTCCACACTGATGCCGTCGCTGACCAGGTACCGGCCGATGGAGGTGTGCGGAGCGAAGCCCTCGCGCTGCAGCTCCCGGGCGGGGAACTGCTCCACCACGCGGCCGGACTCCATGACGGCGACGTGATCGGCCAGGGCCTTGATGACCTCCATCTCGTGGGTCACGATGACCACGGTGATGCCGAGCTCGCGGTTCACGTCGGCGAGATACTGCAGCACCGTCGCCGTGGTGAAGGGGTCCAGGGCGGAGGTCGGCTCGTCACACAGCAGCACCTCCGGCCGAGTGGCCAGGGCGCGAGCGATGGCCACCCGCTGCTTCTGCCCGCCGGAGAGCTGGGCCGGGTACACCTTGGCCTTGTCGGTGATGTCCACGATCTCCAGCGCCTCGGCGGCGCGACGCCGGCGGACGCGACGGTCCTTCTCGCCGGCGAACTTCAGGGACAGCTCCACGTTCTGGGCGACGGTCAGATTGTTCACCAGGTTGAACCCCTGGAAGATCATGCCGATCTGGTGCCGGGCGCGACGCAGAGCCTCGTCGTCGAGGGCGGTCAGCTCCACCCCGCCCACATGCACCTCACCCGAGGTGGGGCGCTCAAGCAGGTTGATGTTGCGCAGCAGCGTGGACTTCCCGGCGCCGGAGAAGCCGATGATCCCCTGGATGCTCCCGCGGGGGATCTCCAAGGAGACGTCATCGACGGCGTGGATGGGCTCCTTGCCCCGGGCAGCGGGGAAGGACGTGGACACATGGCGCAGTGAGATCATCGGGCATTCTCCATCGTCTCTGGCGTTAGCACCGTTCCCCGGGCCGCACTGGGCACGGCTGCTCCGGGTGGTTGCTGCGACGTCGTCGAGCCAGATCTCTCAGTCGCTCTGGATGGGTTCGTTGGGGTCAACCATACGCGCAGCAGATGAACAATCGTCAAGTCAGCGGATTGAGTTCATGTCACGAGGCGTAAGAATGTACAGCCCCCTCGGACTGAGGGAGCCACACTCTGGACGCATCCTGCGCGCCCGCTGGACGGAATATGTCGCCGCGTCTCATCCTGCGAACGGTTCTTTGATCACATCTCTCTGCGGCCGTACGCTGGACACACAGACCATCCCGAGCGGCCGAGAGATCTGGCTCGTCGACGCCGCAGCAACCTTCGGATGCGATCCGCCCCCTCCGGCGGATCCTTCAGAAAAGGTGCTACCGCCAGGACCGATGGGAGTTGATCCGCCATGAGCACCGCACTGGCCGCCGCCGAGCGCCCCACGACCACCGTGGAGGAGACCGTGCCGCACGCGCCCGCTGACACCGGAGCCCGCCCCGCCGTGGGCCGCGCCGCCACCCGGCTGGCCGACGTCGATCCGCTGGAGCTGCGCCGGACCTTCGGCCACTTCCCGCAGGGGGTGGTGGTCGTCGCCGCCGAGGTGGACGGCCGCCCGGAAGGGCTCGTGGCCTCCACCTTCACCATCGGCGTCTCGCTCGAGCCGCCGCTGGCCACGGTGGCGGTGCAGCACAGCTCCACCACCTGGCCGAAGCTGGCCGGGGCGGACACCGAGCTGGGAGTGTCACTGATCGGGCACGGCCAGTCGGAGCTGTGCCGGAAGATCGCCTCCAAGGACCGGGAGAGCCGATTCACCGGCCTGAGGACAAGCATCGGCACAGGTGGGTCGATCACCCTGGAGGGTGCGCCCGTCACCTTCACCACCCGCATCTACGACCAGGTCCGGGCCGGCGACCATGACATCGTCGTGCTCGAGCTGCTGGACCTGGCGGTCGAGGACTCCGCCGAGGCGCTGGTGTTCCACCAGAGCGAGTTCAAGAGCCTCGGCCCGCTGTCTCCCGAAGCCTGAGGGCATCCCCCTCCATCCGGGGGCACCGTCGTCGGGCCCACGCCACCCCACATGTCTCACACTGTGACATCACCTTTGCCCGGCCCACGCTGATCCGCGTAGGGTTGAGCACGTACACCATCCCGAGCGGCTGAGAGATCTGGCTCTGTGACGCCGCAGCAACCTTCGGATGCGTCGATCGGCCTCTCTGTGCCCGTCGCATCAGAAAAGGTGCTACCGCCAGGATCGATGGGAGTGAATTTCCTATGGGTTCGTCTGCACCCGCACTCGTGACGCACGAGTCTGACCAGTACCTCTCCGAGCATTCCGGCGGCGTCGCTCTGCTGGACCGTCCCGCCCCCGCAGGGGCCGCCACGCATTCGATGGACGTGCAGCTGCGCGGTGTGGGGCGCGCCTTCGACGGACGCACCGTCCTGCACGACGTCGACCTGCACATCTCCCCCGGCGAGGTGGTCGCCATCCTGGGCGCCTCCGGCTGCGGGAAGTCCACGCTGCTGCGCGCCGTCGGCGGTCTCGACGCCGGATGCTCCGGTGAGGTCATCATCGACGGCACCCCGGTGCGCACCTATGACGAACGGACCGCCGTCGGCTTCCAGGAGCCTCGGCTGCTGCCCTGGCGCTCGGTGCACCGCAACGTCTCCCTCGGGCTGCCGCGGCACGTGTCCGCGGCGGAGAGCCGTCGGCGAGTGGATGAGCTGCTCGAACTGGTCGGCCTAGCCGAGCGCGCCCAGCTTCGCCCCCGGGAGATCTCCGGCGGCATGGCGCAGCGCGCCTCGCTGGCCCGGGCCTTGGCCCGCCGCCCCGGCGTGCTCCTGCTGGACGAGCCCTTCGGCGCCCTGGACGCCCTGACCCGGCTGAAGATGCAGGACCTCCTCCTGGACGTCCATGCGCAGACCGGCACCACGGTGCTGCTGGTGACCCACGACGTCGACGAGGCCCTGCAGCTGGCCGACCGAATCCTGCTGCTCGGCTCCGACCCGGTGGACCCCGCCCGCGAGGGCGCCACCGTCTCCCGCCTGCTCACCGTTCCGGGCAGCCGGCCGCGTGACCGTGCCTCCGCTGAGCTGGCCGCCTGCGCGGCGAGCTCCTGGCCTGCGCGGCGCGCGACGCGCAGCAGCAC
>NZ_MDSS02000062.1 GCF_001758425.2 Nesterenkonia sp. PF2B19
CGTGCGGGTGCTGGTCTCCGACGGCGAGGCCCTCGGTGGTGATGACGGCCGGGGCGGCCGGGGCCTACCTCGGCCGGTCCCTGCCGGGGTCCGGCGTCGAGGTCACACATGTGCCGGCACCCGCAGTGGACGTGGTGGACACCACCGGGGCGGGGGACGCGTTCGTGGGCGCCCTGGCGGCGGCGCTCGACGCCGACGCCTCCGTGGAGGAGGCGGTGCGTCGCGGTGTGCGTGCAGGGGCCGACGCCGTCCGGACCACCGGGGCCCAGCCGACGTCGTGAGCCGCAGCGCCAGGCAGGGCGCTCAGCGGCTCAGCCGCGCTGCTGTAGGGCGAATCGGTTCCCCTCGGTGTCCTCGAACAGCGACCACCAGCCCCAGGGGTGCTCCTGGGGCGGGGTCGGGAATCGCACACCCCGGGCGGTCAGCACCTCGTAGGTCGCTCTCAGGTCCTCCGCGTAGAAGAAGACCTCCGAGGTGGGCAGGCCCTCCGGAGCATCCTGGGTGTGTTCGCCGTCCGGGTCGAGGCTGAGCACCAGCCGGGTCTGTCCGTCAGGCGTGGTGACCTCGAGCCAGCGTTCGCCGCTCTCGCCGTAGGGCGCGTCGATCGCCACCTGGCAGCCCACGACGTCCACCCAGAAGGACAGCGCCCGCTGCTGGTCCCGCACGCCGATGGCGACCTTGCCCACTCCGCCGATGCTCATGATCCGTCCTCTCCTGCCGCCCAGGCCCGCCTCCCCGAAGGAGGCTCACTCGCCGAGGACCGGGCCGAACTCGGGCCGGTCGGCGAGTCGCCGGTCCTTCTTCTCCGGGACCACCATCAGCGGACCCTCGGCGTGGTGGAGCACGCCCTGGGAGGTTGACCCCAGCAGCATGCCGGCGAAGCCTCCGCGGCCCCGGGTACCCAGCACTGTGAGCTGCGCGTGGCGGGTCTCCTCCACCAGGACGTCCACGGCGGTGCCGTCGATGACCTCGGCGTCGATGTGCAGGTTCGGGTAGTGGCTGTGGAGCCAGCGGCGCCCGGCCTCGAGCTTCTCGCGCAGCTCCTCCACCGCCTGGCCGTCCTCCACGTGGGTGGGGATCCACACCAGCGTGGCGCCCAGCGGGGGGAGGGCGCAGACGATACGCAGCCGGGTGCCGCGTTCACTGGCCTCCCGTGCGGCCACCAGGGCCGCGACCCGGCCGTAGTCGGAGCCGTCCACGCCGGCGACCACGGGTCGCTTGTCATCACTGCGGCGCGCGGATTCGGCGGACCCGTCCGCCGCTGCGGTGTCCGGGGCGATGATGGGGATCGCGCCGGTGGCGGTGGTGACGGCGTTGGACTCCTGGCAGGAGAACTTCAGCGGCACCACCACGGTGGGGCACTTGGCATGGGCCGGCAGGGCGGCGGACACCGACCCCAGCAGCCGGCCCAGGAAGCCGCCGCGGCCGCGGCTGCCGACCACCAGGACCTCGGACTCCTGGGAGTAGTCCAGCAGCACCCCGGCGGGGTCGCCGGACTCGATGGCGTACTCCACCTCGCCCGGGTAGTCCCGCAGGAACTCCTTGGCCTGGTCGATGACCTTCTCCGAGCCCTGCCGCAGTGCTGACTCGTCCATGAGCGCATAGCCGCCGTCCATGGAGGAGGCGGCGAAGGCCGGCAACGAGTAGGCCGTGACAACCGTCAGCGGAAGCTGCCGACGATTGGCCTCCGCAGCGGCCCAGTGGGCGGCGCGCAGCGACTGCTCCGAGCCGTCGACGCCGACGACCACACCGTGCCGTCGGGAGCCGCCCGGCCCCTGGCCGGAGGTGCCCTGTCCGGGGTTCTGAGCTGGTACGACGTTCATCCTGACCTCCAAGGCGCGTCGGGTCCCGCGTGGGGTGACCCCATGGTACAGCCCAGGCCTCGTACGGTACGAGACATGGAACGCCCCAGCTCACCGGCCGGTTCGGCGGGGGAGCTGGGGCGCGGGTGTGCGACGGGGTCGCACCGTGATGGCCCAGGGGTCAGAAGATCATCATGCCCACGATCGACGCGCTCATCAGGTTGGCCAGCGTGCCGGCGAGCACAGCGCGCAGACCCAGCTGAGCGATGTCCGACCGACGGTTCTTCGCGATCCCGCCCAGTCCGCCGAGCAGGATGGCCATGGAGCTGAAGTTCGCGAAGCCGGTCAGTGCGAAGGTGATGACCGCCTGTGACTTCACGGAGAACGCGTCGGCCTGGGGCGCGAAGTCGGCGAACGCGACGAACTCATTGAGCACCAGCTTCTGGCCCAGGAACGACCCTGCGGCCACGGCCTCCTCCCAGGGGATGCCCACGGCCCACATCAGCGGCGCGAACACGTAACCCATGATCTGCTCGAAGGTCAGGTCGGGGGCGCCGAACCAGCCGCCGACCTGGCCGATGCCGAGGTTGATCAGTGCGATCAGTGAGATGAACGCCAGCAGCATGGCTCCGACGTTCGCGGCGAGACGCAGGCCGTCCCCGGCGCCACGCGCGGCGGCGTCGATGACGTTGCGAGGCTTCTCCTCAGCACCGGCGGCGGCCGCGGCCGGGTCGACGACCGAGTCGCCGGGGCGGGGGCTGTTCCCTGCCGACTCCTCAGACTCCGGCGCATCGGTGGCGTCCGTGGTGCCGGTGACGTCGTCGTCGGCACCACGGTCCTCCGTCAGCGTCGCGGTGCCTGCTGCGGCCTGGTCCCCGGCGGCGTCAGCGCCGGCGGCGGCCGTCTTGCGGCCCTTCGTGTATCGGCTGCCGCCGAGGGTGGCCTCATCGCCGGCCTGGCGCTCGGACTTGCCGGCGTCGATCTCGTCGAAGGAACCGGCCGGGATGATGATCTTGGCCATCAGCAGAGCGCCGGGGGCGGCCATGAAGCTGGCGGCGATCAGGTACTCCAAGCTGGCGCCCATCCCTGCGTAGCCCACCAGCACGGAGCCGGCCACGGTGGAGAGGCCGCCCACCATGACGGCGAAGAGCTCGGACTTGGTCATCCCCGCGATGTACGGGCGGATGACCAGCGGGGCCTCGGTCTGGCCGACGAAGATGTTCGCGGCGGCGCTCATGGACTCCGCCCGGGAAGTGCCCAGCAGCTTCTGCAGCGCACCGCCGATGACGCGGACCACGAACTGCAGGATCTTCAGGTGGTAGAGCACCGCGGTCAGCGACGCGAAGAAGATGATCACCGGCAGCACCGCCAGCGCGAAGGAGAACATCCCCTCGCCGGCGAGGTCTCCGAAGAGGAAGTCGATGCCTTCGCCGGAGACGTCGATGACGCTCTGCACGACGCGAGTGGCCCCGGCCAGGGCGGTCTGGCCCCACGGGAGGTAGAGCACGAAGACGGCGAAGAACACCTGGATGGCCAGGGCGACCGCGACGGTGCGGACCTTGATCTTGCGCCGGTCCACGGAGAACAGGATGGCGATGGCGAGCACCACGGTCATGCCCATGATGCCCCAGAGGATGTTGATCACGAGAGCCTTTCCTCTCAGATGTGGAGTGATGACTTGCGGCGAACCGTCGGGGTGTCCGCGGGCCGCAGGATCAATGGGGGAGTCCCCGAATATCAGGCAAGTATGCCGAATAGGTGAGCTGTACGCCACACCGACCGGTTCCGCGGCGACGTGTGGTCTCCCAGCAGACGCGGCCCGAGGTCCAGAAGGTGATGGGGCGGACGACGACGGCGGGCCCGGTCGGACACAGGGTCCGTCCGAGCCCGCCGTCGTCAGCTGGTGGTCGCCTGCCGGCGGATCACCAGTAGCGCTTCGCCACCGGGTGCGGGTCCTGGTAGGCGTAGTACAGCGAGGTGATGCTCAGACCCGCCTGCGGGTTCCTCGCATGGGCGACCTGGCCGTTGCCGATGTAGATCGCGTTGTGGGTGGCGCGGCCGCCGTTGACCCAGAACACGATGTCCCCGGGCTGCAGGTTGTCCAGCGAGACCGACTGGCCGCCCTGGAACTGCTGGTGCGCGGTGCGCGGCAGGGAGATCCCCGCCTGGGCGAAGGAGGCCTGCATCAGCGAGGAGCAGTCCCAGGCCTTCGGGCCGGTGGCGCCCAGCACGTAGTGGGTTCCAGGCTCGTTGACCTTGCCGACCGCGAAGTCCACGGCGATCTGTGCCGCCGAGGAGCTGCCGGCTGCCACCGACTGGCTTCCCGAGCCGGAGCTCGAGCTGCCGGAGCTGGAGGACCCGGAGTCCGAGGACCCAGAGCCGGAGGAGCTGCTGCTCTCCTCCGGGGCGGGCTCGGGCTCCGGCTCAGGCTCGGGGGCCGGGGTGAGCCGGTTGACCTCGCGCTGCAGGGCGGCGTGGTCGATGACGCCATTGCTGCCCACGAGGTCGGAGTCGCCCAGGACGGACTCGAAGGTCTCCTGCACGCCGTCGCCGCGCAGCTCGGCCAGCTGCTCCACCAGGGCGCGGGTGCCCGGCAGGTACTGGTCCAGGCTGGGTCCGGTCGGCTGCGAGGAGCTGCTGCCGGAGGACCCGGAGTTCGAGGACCCGGAGTTCGAGGACCCGGAGTTCGACGAGTCGGAGCTCGAGGAGCTGCTGCTCTCCTCGGGCTCCGGCTCGGGCTCCGGCTCAGGGGTGAGCTCGGCAACCCGGGCGCGGATGGCGCTGTGGTCCAGCAGACCCGAGGAGTCGGTGAAGTCCGAGTCGTTGATCAGCTTCTCGAACATGTCCGAGGCGGATTCGCCCTCGAGCTCGGCGAGCTCCTCGACCAGCGAGCGGGTGCCCGGCAGGTACTGGTCCAAGCTGGGTCCCGACGGCTGCGGTGCGCTCTCCTCCGAGGAGTTCGAGGAGTTCGAGGAGCTGCTCTCCTCCTCGGGTTCAGGCTCGGGCTCCGGTTCGGGCGTGAGCTCGGCGACCCGGGCGCGGATGGCGCTGTGGTCCAGCAGGCCGTCGGAGTCGGTGAAGTCCGAGTCGTCGATCAGCTTGGCGAACATCGATTCCACGGACTCGTCCTCGAGCTCGGCGAGCTCCTTGACGAGCCCCTGGGTGCCGGGCAGGTAGTCGTCCAGGCGGTGGGCCGGCTGGGCCGGCTCCTCCTCGGCAGCCTCGTCCTCGGACGCGTCGGCGTCGCTGGCCTCGTCCTCGCTGGCCTCATCTTCCTCAGGCTCCGGCTCGGGCTCCGGCTCGAGCTCGTAGACACGGGCCTGGATGGCTGCGTGGTCGAGCAGGCCGTCGGAGTCGGTGTAGTCGTCGTCGGCGATGAGCTCGGCGAACAGCGACTCGACGTCGGTGTCCTCCAGCTCGGCGAGGCGCTCCACCAGGCCCTGGGTGCCGGGCAGGTAGTCCTCCAGGCGGTGCGAGGAGGTTGCCGGGGCGTCCTCCTCCTCGGAGGTCTCGTCTGCCGAGGTCTCGTCTGCCGCGGCGTCATCGGCATCCTCGTCCTCAGTGCCTTCAGCGTCCTCGTCTTCATCCTCGGGCTCAGGCTCAGGCTCAGGCTCCGGCTCGAGCTCGTAGACGCGTGCCAGCACGGCGGAGTGGTCCAGCAGGCCGTCCTCGTCCAGGAAGTCCTCGTCCTCGATGAGCTCGGCGAACAGGGACTCGACGTCCGTGTCCTCCAGCTCGGCCAGGCGCTGCACGAGCTCCCGGGTCCCTTCGAGGTACTGGTCGAGGCTCTGAGCCGGGAGCTCAGCATCGGCAGGGTCGGGGGCCTCGGACTCGTCGGGCGATGAAGCTTCCCCTTCTTCATCGTCCGACGAGTCCTCGGCGGTCTCGTCCTCGGCGTCCTCCGCTGACTCCTCGTCCTCGGAGTCGGCCGACATCATCTCGCGCAGCTGCGCGATGCGGTAGGCGATCTGCTGCGGGTCGACGTTGCCGTTCTCGTCGTGGAAGTCTGAGTTCGCCTCGATCTGGGCGCGGAGGATCTCCACGGGAACGCCCTTGAGGTCGGCCAGCTCTTCGATGAGCTCGAGGGCGCGCTCACCGACCTGGGTGACGTGCTCGGCGCTCTCCTCGGACTGCCGGTCAGCGGCCTCGGCAGCTTCGGCGGCGGCCGTGGACTGCTGGGCGGCCTGTTCGGCCAGCGCGTCGGCCTCGGAGGATTCCTGCTCGGCCTGCGCGGCGTCGGACTCGGCCTGCTCCTCGAGCCGCTGTTCGGTGGCGGCGTCCGCCAGGGCGTTCTCATCCTCGGAGAGGAGGACGTCGCCCGCACCGGTGTCGCCGGCGGCGTACTGTTCAGCCGCGCCGGAGTCGGCGGTCTCGGCGGCCTCTCGGGCTGCCTCGGCTGCGGCGGCGGCCTCAGCGGCCTCCTGCTCGGCCTCGAGGGCGTTCTGGTGCTCCATCTGCACCGCGGCCTCGAGCTCCAGAGCGCGCTGGTTGGCCTGCGAGAGTCGCTCGTTGATCTCGGAGATCATCTGGTCCGTCGCCTGGGAGGATTCCTTGGCGCTGGAGATCTCCTTGGCCGAGGGCACTTCCGGAAGCTCGGTCACCACGACGGAGGCTGCGGATCCCTCGGCGTTCTGGTTCTGCTGCTGGACGGTGCTGGCGGCGCGGTCAGCCAGCAGATCGGGAAGCGTCGTCCCGACCAGGGCAGTCGTCACGACGGCGGCAGTCACTGCTGCCACGCCGAGATTGCGGCGGTTCTTCACGGTAGTTCCTCACTTGTTCCTCACGGGCGCAGCACCACGCGCTCGGGCCGGCCGCTGGATGCGGACGCCTCGGTCCTGTGGGGTGCTGGTTCGACCGTGGAGATCTGCGGACCGCGACGACGCGCAGAGCTCCCGCGATGGGATTGTCGGACCAGTGCCCCAGGACTCTCATCGGCGACACCGACGGTCTCCGGCCCTGCTGTCCCGCAGACCCTGTCAGGGGCCTCCGTTCCGCTCGGACGTGTTGACGCCGTCACGGGTGACAGTGGTGCCGACGACCGTCAGAGAAGGGAATCGCATGACGGCCATGTGGCGCTACACCCGTCACGATAGTTGCGGTTTCGTCACCTTGGCAACAGCTCGTGTCGTTCCTGTGATCTACCTGTGAGGCCCGGATCCGCGTCATTCCGGGGATCGGAGGTCACGGAAAGGTATCGCTCAACCTTCAAGTAGGTTGAAGGTTGAGCTTCCGTGACTTCGACTTCCTCATGTGATACCGCCTGGCCTCAGGGGTGGGGAGAGGGGGCTGTGCGCCCTGTAGTCCGGCGCGCTCATCCCCAGCCGAGGCGATGCAGCGTCGCGTCGTCGATGCCGAAGAAATGGGCGACCTCGTGAACGACGGTGATGGTCACCTGTTCGACGACCTCGTCGCGTGTGGAGCACATCTGCAGGATCGGCTCCTTGTACAGGGTGATGCGGTCCGGCATGGCCCACGGCTCCCCGCCGCGCTCGGTCAACGGGATGCCTCATAGAGGCCCAGCAGCACCGTGTCCGGGTGCTCGCCGGGCTCCGGCTCGTAGCGGTCCTCCACGAAGACGGCGACGTTGTCCAGCTTGTCTCGCAGGGCCTGCGGGATCATCTCCAGGGCGCGGGCGGCTGCCTCGTCGAAGTCCTCGTCGCTCATCTGAACCGGCATGGGCTCCAGTCTAGGGGCCCTCCGTGGAGCGTCGCCGCCGGCGTGTGTGTTGTGGGGCAGATGAGATCTATGCGGTGAGCGCTCCTGACCGGGGGGAACTGTGATCGATCACAGAAAGTCTGGGAAAACCCTTGACACGGCTGGTGTGATCCCGCTTACATTTGTGTCGTATCGCAGGACAAAAGGACGCCGCAGCCGGGATCGACCTCGAGCCGCGGGAATGCTCGCACCGCTCAGGCCGTGGAGCCGGATCAGGACGGGGAGGACACTGTGACAGCGATAGGCGAGACGGAGGGGGCCACGGCTCCCACCACCCGGAGGATCGGCGCCGTGCCGAACCTCCGGCCCCCGGGACGCCGTGGTCGGGGTGGGTATGCGGGGACCAATGACACCAATACGTGGCGGCATGCGTTGCGGAAGGATTGGCGGCTGTACAGCTTGTTGGTGCTGCCGGTGGTGTTTCTGCTGATCTTCCGGTATCTGCCGATGGCGGGGAATGTGATCGCGTTTCGGCGGTTCCGTCCGGGGTCGAGCATCTTTGGTGATGAGTGGGTGGGGTTCCATTACATCGAGATGTTCATCCATGATCCGACGTTCTGGCGGGTGTTCTGGAACACGGTGATTCTGGGTGGGTTGACGTTGGCGGTGTGTTTCCCGTTGCCGATCGTCTTGGCGTTGATGTTCAACGAGCTGCGGTCCACGGTGTTCAAGCGGGTGGCTCAGTCGATTTCGTATCTGCCGCATTTCATGTCGATCGTGATTGTGGCGGGGATCGTGTTGCAGCTGACCTCGTTGAACGGGACGTTGAATCAGGTGTTGGGTGTCTTCGGGGTGGAGCGGATCGCGTTCATGCAGCAGCCGGAGTGGTTCCGGGCGATCTATGTCTCCTCGGAGGTGTGGCAGACGGTGGGGTGGGGGACCATCCTGTATCTGGCGGCGTTGACCACGATTGATCCGCAGCTCTATGAAGCGGCTCGGATTGATGGGGCGAATCGGTGGAAGCAGATGTGGCATGTCACGATCCCGGGGATCATGCCCACGATGGTGGTGCTGCTGATTCTGAATGTGGGCACGTTCATGGCGGTGGGGTTCGAGAAGGTGTTGTTGCTCTATAACCCGTTGATCTATGAGACCGCGGACATCATTGCCACCTATGTGTATCGGGTGGGTATCACCAGTTCGAACTTCTCGTATGCGACCGCTATCGGGCTCTTCGAGGCGATCATCGGGTTGATCCTGATCCTCTCGGCCAATGGGATCGCACGAAAGCTGGGAGGAAACAGCCTGTGGTGACTATCAATGCGCAAGCCCCGGAGAGGGTGCGGCCTGCTGGGACGGGGGTGCCTCCGGGTGGTCCGGGGTCCTCGGGTGTGCCTGGGGGTGGGGGGCCGCGTGGTTCGCGGTCTACGGCGATCAGGGATTCGCGGTCGTATTCGGTCTTCCGGGTGGTCAATGGTGTGTTGATCGTGGTGATCTGCGCGGTGACGTTGTATCCGTTCGTGAACATCATCGCTCAGTCGTTCTCCTCGGAGGGGTATATCAACTCCGGGCAGGTCAACATCATCCCGCGGGGGTTCAACGTGACCACGTTCGAGGTGGTGATGTCGGATGCGATGTTCTGGCGTAATTATGCCAATACGGTGATCTATACGGTGGTGGCCACGGCGATCGCGATGGTGTTGACGACGTCGTTTGCCTATGCGCTCTCGAAGCGGCATCTGAAGGGTCGGGGGTTCTTCATCGGGGTCGCGGTGTTCACGATGTTCTTCAATGGTGGGCTGATCCCGAATTATGTGTTGATCAATGCGTTGGGGATGACGAATACGATCTGGGCGATCGTGTTGCCGAACGCGATCAGTATCTTCAATCTGTTGGTGATGAAGGCGTTTTTTGAGAATTTCTCGACGGAGTTGGAAGAGGCTGCGCAGATTGATGGGTTGACGACGTATGGGATCTTGTGGCGGGTGGTGATTCCGTTGTCGAAGGCGGTGATCGCGACGATGATCCTGTTCTATGCGGTCAGTTTCTGGAATGCGTGGTTCCAGGCGTTTCTGTATCTGGATCGTCGGGAGCTGTATCCGGTGACGGTGTATCTGCGGAATCTTTTGGCGGGAGCGACGGGGACTGAGCAGTTGGGTGGGGAATCGGCGGAGGCGACGCAGATCGCGTCGAATGTGCGGGCGGTGACGATGTTGCTGACCACGTTGCCGATCATCTGTCTGTATCCGTTCCTGCAGAAGTACTTCGTGCGGGGGATCATGCTGGGTTCCGTCAAACAGTGAGGACGCCCGACGGCGCCCACCTCCCCTCCATGACTCTCTGGCGATGCATGTCCAGGTTCACGACGTCCGGGACCCGATGTCCCGGACGCCTTCAGAAAGGAACACTCGCATCATGATCATCACAACCACAGCAGGACAGCGACGTCGGCTGCTGCCGGTCGCCGCCGCTTTGGCGGCAGGGTCCCTGGTCCTCTCGGCCTGCGGCGGCGCGGCCGACGGGGACGCGGACGCCGAGGTCGACATGGAGGAGGTGGGTGTCGGCGCGATGGAGGACTACGACGTCGGCGACACTTTCGTGGCGACCGAGCCGGTGGAGTTCTCTCTGCTCTATCGGGACCACCCGAACTATCCGCTCCGGAACGACTGGTCCTTCTTCGAGCACCTCGAGGAGGACCACAACGTCACCTTGTCCGCTGAGAACGCCCCGCTCTCCGACTGGGAGGAGCGGCGATCCCTGGTCATCGGAGCCGGAGACGCCCCTGACTTCATCCCCGTCGTCTACCCCGGGGATGAGACCCAGTTCATCTCGGGCGGCGCGCTGCTGCCGGTCAGCGACTATCTGGAGCACATGCCGAACTTCACCCAGAAGGTGGAGGACTGGGGCCTCGAGGAGGATATCGACAGCCTCTACCAGGACGACGGCAAGTTCTACATCCTGCCCGGTCTGCATGAGTCTCCGCAGGACCAGTACTCCGTGGCGGTCCGCTGGGACATCTGGGAGGAGCTCGGCTATGACGAGCCGGAGACCTGGGACGAGTTCGCCGAGCAGCTGCGCGGGGTGAAGGAGGCGTATCCGGACATGGTGCCGTTCTCTGATCGGTGGCAGATGGATGCGACGCTGAGCTTCGCGGCACCCAACTTCGGCACACAGGCCGGTTGGGGGTACAGCGGTGCCTACTGGGACGAGGCTGCTGAGGAGTTCACCTATACAGCTGCTCAGGACGAGTACCGGGACCTGCTCGAGTACTTCCACGGGCTTGTGGACGACGGGCTGATGGACTCCGAGTCCCTGGTCCAGGACGACGATCAGGCCATTCAGAAGTTCGCCTCCGGGCAGTCTGCGGCCATCGGCGGCAACGACCAGGAGATCCTGTCCTATCGCACCTCGATCGAGGAGGTGGGCGAAGACGACATGGAGGTCAGGCTGATCCGGGTTCCGGCCGGCCCCGCAGGGGACATCGCCCCCGGCGGCCAGACCGAATCCGGGCTGGTGCTCTCCTCCTCGGTGGCCGAGCAGGAGAACTTCGTGGCCCTGCTGCAGTTCATCGACTGGCTGTACTACTCCGACGAGGGACTGGAGTTCGCCAAGTGGGGTGTGGAGGGCGAGACCTTCGAGCGTGAGGGCGACGAGCGTGTGCTGGCCGACAGCATCGACATCCACGGGCTGAATCCCGAGGGGGATGAGGAGCTCTCCGCCGACTACGGCTTCCACAACGGCGTCTTCATGCCGGCTCACGGCTCCACCACCGACCTGGTGCAGTCGATGCTGCGTGACGAGGTGGTCGAGTTCCGCGAGTCGATGGCGGACAAGGAGCGGACCCCGGTCGTGCCCGCCACGCCGTTGGATGAGCTCGAGCGGGAGCAGGTCTCCCTGACCGAGACGGCGCTGAACGACACCGTGTCCACGGCCACTGCGCAGTTCATCCTGGGGCAGCGTGACCTCGAGGACTGGGACGCCTTCGTCAGTGAGCTGGAGGGTCAGGGCATGGCCGACTACATCGATAAGCACAATGAGGCCTATGAACGGGCCCAGCAGGAGATCGACGGCGTCGAAGCGGACATGGACCAGTGATCGGTCAGCCCCGGGGCACTGTCCGGCGCGGGTGAGAGGGGACAGCCCGAGGACGTCCGGCGAGTCCGCGCCCGGGTCCGGCTATGAGTCGGCGCCGGGCGCGGACGTCGTCGTGTGGGGTCCTGTGATGGATCATGGTGAACGGCGACGCGTCGAGACGGGCCGTCGGCGACCGAGTGCGCAGGAAGGTGAGGGATGAGCATCATGGACTCGGAGAGGGAGGGCCCGCTGGCGCGGGTCACCAATGCCGTCTATCGGATGATCGTCATCGAAGTGGCGTTCGTGGTGGCCACTCTGCCTGCGCTGATCGGCATCATCCTGCTGGACCAGGATCCGAGCAACATCCCCCTCTACGGGCTCTTCGCCCTCGCGTTCGGCCCGGCCATCACCGCCGGGGTCTACGCCTGGCGGGCGGACGCCGACATCATCCCCTGGCTGCGGTACTGGAAGGGATGGGTCGAAGGCTTCCGGCAGACGATGGTCGTCTGGGCCCCCGCCGTGATCTTCGCCACACTGGCCGCCTTCAATGCGGCCTTCGCGCAGGTGCCCGGCGCGATCCTGCTGGGCGGGGCAGTGGTGGCGGGCGCCGTCGTGCTCGTGGCGGTGGCGATGCTCGTGATCATCGCGACCTTCGACTTCCGCACTCGGGACCTGTTCAGTGTGGTGATGTACGGGGTGGCCTCCGCCCCGCTCGCCGCCCTGGGGGTGCTGGGGCTGTTCGTGGTGGTCGGTGCCGTGGTGGTGCTGTGGTCCGACTGGGTCGGGGTGCTCCTGGCCTCGGTGTTCCTGTGGCTGCTGGCCCGCACCGTGCGCCCCATGCTGGTGCAGATCCGGCAGGATCTCGTCGCCGGGTGAGCATGCCCGCCGGAGTGCGGAACGTGCCGGGGTGGCGACGCCGGCCGACGTGTGATTTGCTGGCTGGTACGGCCTGCGCCTAGAATTTCAGTGGTCCACCACGGGATCGCGCCCCCATCGTCTAGCGGCCTAGGACACCGCCCTTTCACGGCGGCGGCACGGGTTCGAATCCCGTTGGGGGTACTGCGAAGCTCCGATTTGGAGCCCAGCGAGAAGCTCTGATAGAGTTTCTAACCGTGCCAAGCGGCACGGACAACTGAAAAAGCAAGGCCCAGTGGCGCAGTTGGTTAGCGCGCCACCCTGTCACGGTGGAGGTCGCGGGTTCAAGTCCCGTCTGGGTCGCTCCAGCTCTCGGAGGAGAGTGAAGTCATCTTGTGATGGCGCCCCGGCTCTGTAGCTCAGTTGGTAGAGCGTTCGACTGAAAATCGAAAGGTCACCGGATCGACGCCGGTCGGAGCCACCACCCGAAACCCCCGCTTCCGGCGGGGGTTTCGTCGTGTCTGGGGTCCGTATGACGCGCCCCGGCCTCAGCCCCGCCGAGACATCGACTGCTGAGCGCTGACTCGTATAGGTTGTGAAGTGAATGACGCGACGCAGACCTCAGGAGGCGCCATGACGCAGCAGCCCGGACACCCCGGCCCCGACGACCACCACGACCAGAACGGGGAGCAGGCCTCTGAGGGCACCCCCGAGCAGCAGGGAGAGCAGCAGACCCAGCCGTACCCGGAGCCCGGCTTCCCCGGGGCGCAGGAGCCCACCCCGGAGCCCACCGCCGACGCCGTCTCCGGAGCCTCAGCCTCCTCGGCCGCCGAGACCGGTCAGCCCTTCGACCAGCAGCTGCCCCCTGAGCAGCAGCCTCAGCCGGGCTACGGGCAGAACCCCTACGAGGGGCAGCACCCGAACCACTACGACGCCGCCCAGCACGGTCAGGGCTACGACCCGCACCAGCAGGGCCACCCCGGCGCGCAGCAGGGCTATGGACAGCCCGCCCAGGAGGGGCACGGTGCCTACGAGCAGCCCCAGCCGGGCTACTACGGCCAGCAGGCCGCCGCTGACCAGCAGGCCCAGTCCGCCGCCTCGGCGCAGCCCGCCTACGGCTACGGCCAGCAGCCCGACCCTTACGCCCATCAGCCCGGCTACGGGCAGCAGCAGTACGGCGGCCAGCCCTATGGGCAGCAGTACGAGCAGCAGTACCAGCAGCAGTATGCCCAGCAGCCCGGCGGGGCCCCGGCGCCGGCCGGTCGCCCGAACACGGTGGAGGGCAAGGGCTTCTTCGGTGCGCTGTTCGACTTCAGCTTCCAGAGCTTCGTCTCGGTGAAGTTCGCCAAGTTCATCTACATCATCCTGCTGGCGTTCCTGGGCCTGGCCTGGTTGGTGTCCATCATCGCCGGATTCGGCGTGGATGCGATCGCGGGCCTGCTGGCCCTGTTGCTGGGCTGGATCCCCCTGGTGATCTACCTGATCCTGTTCCGCGTGACCCTCGAATTCATCATCTCGATGGTCCGCACCTCGCAGAACACCGCCGGTGTGCGCACGGAGTTGGAGGACCTGCGACAGGACCTCCGCGACCGGTCCTGAGCACTGAGTCTCTGGACGACGACGGCGCGCACCTCGACAGGGGGCGGGCGCCGTCGTCGTCTGCTGTGATGCCCGGAGCGGATGCGGCCCCGGGTGCGGGCGTCAGCGCAGGTCCACCACCACGGGGGCGTGGTCCGAGGCGCCCTTGCCCTTGCGCTCCTCGCGGTCGATGAACGCCGAGTCCACGCGTTCGGCCAGGGCCGGGCTGGCGAGCACGAAGTCGATGCGCATGCCCTCCTTCTTCGGGAAGCGGAGCTTCGTGTAGTCCCAGTAGGTGTACACGCCCGGGCCCGGGGTGTGGGGCCGCACGACGTCGGCATAGCCGGCCTCCAGGAAACCGCGGAACGCCTCGCGCTCCGGCTCGGAGACATGGGTCAGCCCCTCGGCCCGGAAGTAATCGATGTCCCAGACGTCGTCGTCCTGCGGAGCGATGTTCCAGTCGCCCATCAGCGCCACCTGGGCCTGCGGGTCATCGGTCAGCCACGTCTCGGCGTGCTCCCGCAGCTGGTGCAGCCAGGCGAGCTTGTAGACCATGTGCTCGTCCTGAAGCGCCCGTCCGTTGGGGACGTAGAGGCTCCAGGTGCGCACCCCGCCGCAGGTGGCGGCGATCGCACGAGCCTCCTGGATGGGGTCCTTGCCGCCCTTGCCGAAGGCGGGCTGATCCGGGAAGGTCCGCTCGACGTCGGACAGCCCCACCCGCGAGGCGATGGCCACCCCGTTCCACTGGTTCAGCCCGAAATGGGCGACGTCATAGCCGTTGTGCTCGAAGACCTCCCAAGGGAAGTTGTCATCCTTGCACTTGGTCTCCTGGATGGCGAGGACGTCCACGTCCGTACGGTCCAGCCAGGCCTCCACCCGGTCAGCCCGGGCGCGCATCGAGTTCACATTCCAGGTCGCGATTCTCACGGAGGTCACGCTATCAGCCGCGCCAGCTCCCCTGCGGCGGATGCGGAACGTGCTGGTGCTGGACGTAGACCTGTGCGGGCTGGGGCTTCGAGCCGCAGGCCATCACCAGAGCCACCACCCACCCGATGAACGACCATCCGAGCAGCAGGTTCACCAGAAACACTCCGCCCACGTTGTGGCTACGGATCATGGCGACGAGGGACGGCAGAAAATAGACGGCCAGGGCGACGAGCCCGACGACGACGATGACGATGCCCACGATGGCACCTTCGGCGCCGTTCATCTCGAACATGGGTGCCTCTCTGTGGGGCGGGCGATGTCAGTCCAGGGTACTCGGGCGCCAGCGGCCAGTCTCAACGGGATCAGCTGCGCCACCAGGTGTCCTGGATGGTCACCGGCAGGGCGCGCTTGTGACGGGTGGCCAGGTAGCGTCGTTCGATGATCTCGGCGAAGTCCGTCGGGACCTCGCGGCCCTCCAGGTAGTCGTCGATGTCGTCGTAGCTCATGCCCAGCTCGGTCTCGTCCAGCTGGCCCGGGTTCTCATCCAACAGGTCAGCGGTGGGGGCCTTCGACCACAGGGCCTCATCCGCTCCCAGATGCTTCAGGATCTGGCGGACCTGACGCTTGTTCAGGGTGAACAGGGGCAGCACGTCGGCGCCGCCGTCGCCGTGCTTGGTGAAGAACCCCGTGATGGACTCCGCCGCATGGTCGGTGCCGACCACCAGGCCCCCGTGCTCGCCGGCGATCGCATACTGGGCCGTCATGCGCAGGCGGGCCTTCACGTTGCCGCGGTGGTAGTCCTCCATGGGCCGGCCCATGGTCTCGGCGTAGGCTGCGTCGAGGCCGGTCACGGCCTGTTCGATGTTGACCGTGTGCACGTGGTCGGCGCCGATGAACTCCACCGCGCGGGCGGCGTCGTCCTCATCATGCTGGACACCATGGGGGAGTCGGACCGCATGGAACCGGACCTCATGGCCCGCATCCCGCAGCCTCTCAGCCGCCCGCTGGGCCAATGCCCCGGCCAGTGTGGAGTCCACACCGCCGGAGATCCCCAGCACCAGGGAGCGGCCGTGGGCGCTGAGCAGGTAGTCCGCCAGGAATCTGACCCGGCGCTCGACCTCCTCCGCGGGATCGATCTCCGGCTTGACACCCATCTCGGTGATGATCGCAGTCTGCAGCTCACGCATGCCGCCGAGTCTACCGAGCCGCGTGTCACAGGCATATGACGGCTCGGGGGCCACGTCACCGGGGCCCAGTAGGCTGAGGCTCAGGAAGTGCCGACGGCGGAGGAGGCATCGTATGACGTCCTGCGAGGTGCTGGACGTGCAGAAGGCCGTCGCAGCCCATCGAGACTACGACTCCGAGAGCGGCTGACCGCTGGTGGAGGTCGCACAGCTGACCTGGGCGGAGCGGCTCCAAGGCTTCCTCGTGGCCGGGGCGGCCCTGCTGGGGCTCAGCCTCGGCTCCGTGGACCAGATCTCCGGGCTCGGCGAGCACATCGTGCTGCCGGCCCTGCTGGTGATGCTCGCCGCCTTCTTCGTCCAGGTCGACGTCGGTAGTGTCGGTGACGTCAGCCGCGCCCGGCGGCTCGTGGGGGCCAGCCTCGTGATGAACTACCTCTTCACGCCCCTGGTCGCCTGGGCGCTCGGAGCCGGGCTGCTGGGCGCCCAGCCTGACCTGCGCATCGGGCTGCTGCTCCTGCTGGTCACCCCCTGCACCGACTGGTACCTGGTATTCACCGCGCTGGCCCGCGGGCACACCGGCATCGCCGTCGCCCTGCTGCCGGTGAACCTGGTCCTCCAGCTGATGCTGCTGCCCGTCTACGTGCTGCTCCTGGGCGGTGAGGCAGCCCCTGTGGAAGCAGGGGTTCTGGTGGAGGCCGTGGCGCTGGTGCTGCTGGTGCCGTTGGCTGCGGCGACGATCCTGCGGAGGACTGCGGGAAGGGTGGGCGGAGCCTCGGCCCGCCGCCGGCTCGACCGGTGGGCGTCCCGGAGCACGCTGCCGCTGCTCTGCCTGGCTGTGGGTGCCATGTTCGCCTGGCAGGCGGAGACGGTGTGGACGGCAGGAGGGACGCTGCTGATGCTGCTCCCGCCGCTTCTGGCGTGGTTCGTCCTGATGCCGCTGATCGCCACCGTGGTCTCCCGGCTGCTGGGGCTGCCGGGAGAGCAGCGGGTGACGCTGACGATGGTCACCGTGGCGCGGAACTCTCCCATCGCCCTGGGCATCGCCGTGGCGGCCTTCCCCGACCAGCCGCTCATCGCGCTGGCCCTGGTGGTCGGCCCGCTCATCGAGCTGCCAGTACTGGCGATGCTGGCGCCGCTGGTGCGGCCCCGCGGCTCCCGGTGAGGGTCACGTTCCCTGGTCAGGGTCCTTCGTCTGCAGCCCGCGGAAGTAGGCCTCCACGTTCGCCCGGTGCTCAGCCGGCGCGACGACCAGCAGCTCGTCATACAGCTGGAGGGCGGTGCGCCCATCGGGCACGAACGCCGAGCCGGCGCGGATGACCAGCGAGATGTCGGCGCTCTCCGGAAGATCCAGGTGCTTCAGCGGCATGCCCTCCAGAGCGCAGTGTCCGGTCAGCTTCACCTTCACGAGGTCCGCTCGCTGCTCGTCCAGCGGAGCGGGCTCCAGGGTCACCGCGGTGGCCGCCGTGTCCTCGACGAGCCCCAGCCGTCGGGCCACCCACGGCAGGGAGGGGGCCTGGATCGCCGTGTAGGCGATGACGAAGACCAGGACGACGTCGAACAGCCTGTCCGCATCCTCCATCTGGGCGGCCATCGGGACAGTGGCCAGAATGATGGGCACCGCCCCGCGCAGCCCCGCCCACGAGAGGAACGCCTGCTCTCGCCAGGGCACCCGGAACCAGACGGCGCAGAGGACCACCGCCACCGGGCGCACCACGAACGTCAGGAAGAGTCCGGCGGTGAAGCCCAGCAGGACGACATCCCAGGTGATCCGGCTGGGGCTGGCAAGCAGCCCGAGCATCACGAACAGGCCGATCTGAGCCAGCCAGCCCGTTCCTTCGGCGAATGCCTGCGTGGCGCGTCGATGGGGGAGCCTCCCGTTGCCCAGCACCATGGCGCAGATGTAGACGGCGGCGAACCCGGAGACGCTGATCTGGGTGGCGATGCCGTAGGCCAACACGGACCAGGCCAGCGCAGCCAGGGGATAGAGGCCGGCAGCAGGAAGGGCGAAGCGGCGCAGGACGAACACTCCCAGCGCCCCCAGCATCACGCCCAGCACGATGCCGCCCACCAGTTGCGCCAGGATCAGCAGCGCCACACCGGGGATGCCGCCCGGCTGGGGCGCCCCGACAGCGGCCGCTGTGGCCGCCGCGACGATGAGCACGGTCGGAGCATCGTTGAGCCCCGACTCGCCTTCGAGGGCGGACCGCACGCGGGCAGGCAGGGGGATGCCACGCAGGACCGAGAAGACGGCGGCGGCGTCTGTGCCCGCATTCACGGCGCCGAAGAGCAGGGCCAGGAGCAGGGGAAGGCCGAGCGCGTAGTGGCCGATGAGGGTCATCAGCCCGATGGTGACCACGACGCCGACGCTGGCCAGGACCGCGGAGAGTCCGATCGTGGGCCGGATGTCCTCCCATTTCGTGCTGAGCCCACCTTCCGCCAGGATCAGCGTCAGCGCGGCATAGCCGAGCCCTTGGGCGATGACGGCGTCGTCGAAATGGAGCCCGACTCCCGACTCGCCCAGGATGATGCCGACCAGCAGGAACAGCAGCAGCGCGGGAAGACCCAACCTCGTGCCCACCCGCACTCCGCCGATGGCGACCAGCAGGACGAGCGGTGCGAGCAGCATGAAGAGGTTGATGAGGTCCATGGCTTCCATTCTTTCAGACCGCCGACCTGGAGCTCCGTGGGGCACTGGTCAGCGGAGCCGCCACCAGTAGGATGGCCCCATGATCTCCAGCACCACCGGCAGCAGCACGGACGTGTCCACTCCCAGCGCCGAGCGCCGTCGGCTCAAGCAGCTCATCAGTGAGCTCGCCGTCGTCCGCGGGAAGGTGACCCTCTCCTCCGGCAAGGAGGCCGACTACTACATCGACCTGCGCCGCATCACGCTCCACCATGAGGCCTCGCGCCTGGTGGGCCGGGTCATGATGCGCCTGCTCGACGACGCCGGCATCGACTACGTGGCCGCCGGCGGTCTGACCATGGGGGCGGACCCGGTGGCCACCGCCATCATGCACGCCGCCCACGAGCAGGGCCGGGCCGTCGATGCCTTCGTGGTGCGCAAGGCCCAGAAGTCCTACGGCATGGGTCGGCAGGTGGAGGGCCCGAACGTGGAGGGCCGGAAGGTCGTGGTCCTGGAGGACACCTCCACTACGGGCGGTTCCGCGCTGACCGCTGTGGAGGGAGTGCGCAACGCCGGCGGCCTGGTGCAGGCGGTGGCGGTCATCGTGGACCGCGATACCGGCGCCCGGGAACATATCGAGGACTCCGCCGGGGTGCCGTACCTCTTCGCGTACTCCAAGTCCGACCTCGGACTCGACTGACCTCCTCCCGACGACGCTCCGGCCCGGGCGGCTCGTGAACGGGTCGCGGTCCAGCGGCGACGCGCGGGAGGCATGAGGAACTGACGGACCACTCTGGATGGAGGAAGACCGTGGCCTTCTACAACTCCCGCGCGCACCTGGTGCCTGAGATGCTCTCCGCGCTGCTGTCCACCGCCGAGATCGATCGGCTCGGCACCTCGGACGGCACCGCCGTGCTCGTCCGCCGCGGGCATGATCCGCAGGCCGGGGTCGCCGTGATCAGCGGCGGCGGCTCCGGGCATGAACCGGCCCATGCCGGGTTCCTCGGCGACGGCATGCTCGCCGCCGCCGTCCCCGGCTCACTGTTCGCCTCCCCGCCGGTCAGCGCCGTGTTGGAGGCGATCCGGGCGGTCACCGGGCCGGCCGGCTGTGTGCTGATCATCAAGAACTACACCGGCGACCGGCTCAACTTCGGCCTGGCCGCCGAGCGGGCCCGCGAGGAAGGCCTGGACGTGCGTACCGTCCTGGTGGCCGACGACGTCTCCCTGCCGGAGATCGAGCAGCCCCGCGGGCTGGCCGGCACCGTGCTGGTGCACAAGGTCGCCGGCCATCTGGCGGCCGCCGGGGCCTCCGTGGAGCAGGTGGCCGAGGCCGCGCAGCGGATCGCAGACGGTCTGCGCACCATCGGACTGGCCCTCACCCCGGCCACCCTGCCCGGCGAGGACACGGAGCCCACCCGCGGGGCGGAGCTGGGGCTGGGCATCCACAACGAGCCGGGCGCCCGGGAGGTCGACGTCGACGGCGCCGCCGGTGCGGTGCAACAGGTGCTCGACGCCCTCGATGCCGATGAGTTCGTCCGCACGTCCGAGCACGGGGTGGTCGCTGTGCTCAACGACCTGGGCGGCTGCTCCCCGCAGGAGGGTCTGGTGCTCACCCACGAGCTGCTCGACCGGCTCGGCCGCGACGCCGTCACCCGCCTGCTGGGGCCCGCCCGCCTGATGACCTCCCTGGACATGCACGGCTTCTCCGTGACCCTCGCCCCGGCCAGCGAGGAGCTGGTCGCCGCGCTGGACGCCCCGACGACGGCGCCCGGCTGGGTGCGGCCCAGCAGTCCGTGCGCCCGCAGAAGGTTCCGGGCGGTGGG
>NZ_MDSS02000063.1 GCF_001758425.2 Nesterenkonia sp. PF2B19
CGCCGCGTCTGCCGCCGCGCGGTCCGGGCTCAGCCCGGCCCAGCGGCCCCGGAAGTGGCGGGCTGGTGGCAGCTTCCGCGCACCCCCAGCGGGAAGGTCCGCCGACTCGGGGCGGACGAGGCGTTCACCCTGCCTCTGGCCGCTGCGCCGGCCATCACGGAGGCCGCGCGGTGAGCGGGGCGACTGGCACAGGTGCTACGGGGTCTGGAGCTGCGGAGGTCGCTGTGGTCTCCGGCCTGCGCACCCCGGTCACAGGCCGCTCCCGGGCCCTGTCCTCCGTGCCGGCGCATCAGGTGGCGGGCAGGGTGGTGGCCGCCGTCGTGGAGTCCGCGGACCGTGCCCCGCAGGCGGTGGTGCTGGGCAACTGCACCGGACCCGGCGGCAACCTCGGCCGGGTGGCGGCACTGGACGCAGGGTTCGGGGAGAGCTGCGTGGGCTGGGGTGTGGACGCCCAATGCGGCTCTGGCCTGGTGGCGGTCATTCAGGCCGCCGACCACGTGCGACGCACCGGAGCTCCCGCAGCCGCCGGCGGGGTGGAGAGCCCCTCCACCGCTCCGGTGCGCATGGTCGACGGTGCTCCCATCCGGCAGGCGCGCTTCGCCCCGGAGGGCTTCGCCGATCCGGACATGACCGCGGCCGCCGATGACCTCGCCGCCGCCTGCGACATCTCGCGGGCGCGACAGGAGGCCTTCGCCCTGCGGAGCCATCGGCTGGCTCTGCAGCACGAGACTCTGCTCCGCCGTGAGCGGATGCCCGGGACGGCGCCCTGGGGGTCGGTGGTCGACGACGGCCCGCGCAGCCTCTCCCCCGGCATGCTGGCCCGCTTCCGCCCGCTGGTGGACTCACCGAGCGCGACGGTCACCCCCGCGACGGCGGCGCGCATCGCCGACGGCGCGGCAGCGTGATGCTCGTTGCCGACGATCAGGCATCGGGGCCGCATCTGGTCATCCAAGGCCAGGCGCTGGTCGGTGGGGATCCGGCGCTGCCGGGCCTGGCGGCCGCGCCGGCGGTACGTGCCGTGCTGGCGCAGGCGGGCGCCGTCGTCGCCGATCTCGCCGCGCTGGAGGTGGTGGAGGCCTACGCCTCCCAGGCACTGGCGACCCTCGACGACATGGGCCTCACCGACGGCGCCCAAGTGGTGGACCCCCGGGTCAATGCGGCCGGCGGGGCGCTGGCGCTGGGGCACCCGTGGGGCGCCTCCGGAACGATGGTGCTGGTCCGTCTGCTGCACCGGCTCCTCGAATCCCCGCCCGGCGCGCTCGGGGTGGCGGCCTGCGCGGTGGCGGGCGGAATGGGTGCCGCAATGCTGGTGGAACGGCGGTGACGGTGGCCAGCCTCTGAAGGGAGCGCACCTGAGCCTGCGCTCACCGCAGCCGCGTCAGCCACTCCTCCGCCTCCCGGGGACGGCGGAAGCGCACCACCTGCAGATGCGGAAACTGCTCCTCGAGCGCGGGGATCACTGGCCGCAGTCGCTTCCGGGTTCGGATCCCCCAGCGGATGATGTGGCTCTGGTCGGTGAAGAACCCACTCAGCGGCCCCTCGCGGTTGCCGTTCCACAGCTCCTCCCCGGTCAGCCGGCGGCGCACGGTCCGGCGCACGAGTCTCTGGAACGTGAACCAGGTCGGCCAGTCCAGCCACAGCAGGGTGTCCGCGCGAGCACTGATCAGTGGGCTGACCTCCCCGTACCCGTATTCGATCACCCACCGCTGACCCGCAGTGAAGGAGTCGACATCGTCGGTGAAGCTCTCCCGGGGAACCCAGCCCTCTCCGTGGTAGAGGGAATCGAGCTCCACGCGCGGGCAGTCCAGCATCTCTGCCAGCCGGTCCGCCAGCGTGGTCTTTCCGGCACCGGAGGTCCCCGCGACGGCGATGCGGCGCGGCGTCCAGGTGATCGGGTCCTGCGAAGTCAGCACCGCAGCAGTGTAATCACCCCGGTCGACGGACCGCACCCCCTTCGGCCGGGAGGCATGCCCCCGGAGCGCGCGAACGGCTAGCGTCAGGCCATGACGTATGTGAACACGGGGTCCTTCGTGACCCAGCCGGGTCGGCGCGATGACGTCGTCGCCATCCTGACCCGCCATTCCCCGCAGCTGGCCGCCTCCGGCTGCCGCAGCTATGAAGTCGGCGTGGACGACGCCCAGCCGGACACCGTCTTCGTCGCCGAGATCTGGGACTCCGCCGAGGCCCATGAGCAGTCGCTGCACCTGGAGAGCACCCGAGAGGCCATCGCCGAGGCGATGCCTCTGCTGACCGGGGAGATGACCCAGCAGCACTTCACCTCCGTGGGGTCCCCGCTGCGGGACTGAGACGGCTGTCCTCAGCTGAGCCGCGGAAGCGCCTCCAGCAGATCCCGAGTCGAGACCACCGTGGCGAACTCCCCGTGCAGGTTCGTGGCCGTGGCCCGGACCAGTTCATCGGCGGTGAGCACTCGGCCGTCAGGGCCGACGCGGTCGAAGGTGTGGGTGGCGTCCAGGGCGAAGATCACCCGGCGCCCCAGATTCCCGCCCACCCGGGCCGTGGTCTCGCAGCAGTGGTTGGTGGTGATCCCGCAGACCACGATCGTCGTGATGGCTTCCGCCTGCAGCCAGGCGTCCAGATCCGGTGTTCCGTGGAAGGAGGAGTTCACGGACTTCACCACTTCCAGGGCGGCGGCCCCTTCCACGAACGGCTCCAGCTGGTGGCCCTCCTGGGCGGGGTGCAGCGGCGATCCGGGGTCCGTGGAGGCGTGCCGGACGATCACCACGGGCATCTCCGCGGCCCGCCAGGCCTGGGTCAGGCGCTGGATGTTCTGCTCGCTGTCCGGGGTGTTGCGCCGCCCCCAGTGCGCGGCGTCGCGGAAGCCCTGCTGGACGTCGACGACGATCAGCGCCGTCGCCGGGGTGATGCCGAGGCTCGCAGTCATGTGGCCACCGTACACCGCTTGCTACCCTGACCAGCGTCGGTCCGGATGTCCGGCGGGAAGTGAGGCGACGGATGAGCATGCGCGTGCCGATCGAGCTGCGCTGGGGCGACCAGGACGCCTTCGGGCATGTGAACAACGCCGCGGTCATGCGGATCCTGGAGGAGGCGCGCACCCGCGGCTTCTGGCGCCCCTCGGATCACGACGACGGCGGTTTCCCGCCGCTGACCGCGGAGTCGCCGGTCTGGTCCGTGGTCGCCGAGGTCAGCATCCGGTACCGGCGGCAGATCGACTATCAGACCGCGCCGGTGATCGTGGAGATGAGTATCGCCAAGCTGGCCGGGGCGAGCCTGGACATCGCCTACCGGCTCTTCGCCGACGGTGACACCGAGCCGAGGGTCACCGCCACCACCCGGATCGTCACGGTCGACCGGGACACTGGCCGCCCCTGCCGCCTGCCCGCTGAGATGCGCGAGGCCTTCGCGCAGCACACGGCGTGACGCGGCGCGGCCCGACGTTCCGGTCGGCTGCTGACGATGACTGACGCTCATACCCTCGACGCCGTCCGCGCGTCCTACCGTACCCGCGCCGAGGAGTACATCGCCGCACTCGGGAGCATCACCCAGGCGCACCCCGACGACGTCGCGCTCATCCAGCAGTGGGCCGGGAGCCTTGACGGACCGGTGGTCGACGTCGGGTGTGGGCCCGGACAGTGGACGGATCTCCTCCGGAGCATGGGCGTCGAGGCGTGCGGCGTCGACCCCGTGCCGAAGTTCATTGAGAGCGCGCGGGACACGTATCCCGGCGCACGGTATCGCGTCGGTCGAGCGGAGCGCCTGAGCGTGGACTCCGGCACTCTGGGCGGCGTGCTGGCCTGGTACTCACTCATCCACACCGCCCCTGAGCACATCGGCGCACCCCTGGCCGAGTTCGCCCGATGCCTGCGACCCGGAGGCGATCTTGCGCTGGGATTCTTCACCGGGCCCAGGGTGGAGCCCTTCGACCACGCCGTCACGACCGCCTACTACTGGCCCATAGACACCCTCGCAGCCGAGGTCGAAGCGGCAGGGTTCACGGTGACCCGCACTGCCACGCGCACCGGTTCGGGGCATCGGCCGCACGGCGCGCTGCTCGCCACCCGGTGATCACCGCATGCTGAGACCGTTCTGCACCCTCACATCACTCTGCACCACACAATCTGGTGGTGCAGACGTGATTCGCGTGTGCAGATCGAGGAGGCGAGTACCCGAGGCGCCCTCACAACGGGTTCAGGGTATCGCCCCCACGGCGCGCTTCTCGCCACTCGCTGACATCCAGAATTGGCACGTGTCGGAAGCCTATCGTCGCACCCGACTCAGGGAGCAACACGCCTCACAGGTTCTGCTGTTCCGGATTCACCAGGAACATCTGCGGGTTGTCCGCACAACCGCCGGCATCGCTCACAGGTGGGTCGAAGTATCCCCCGGACAGCTCCACACCCTCACCGGTGGGCAGAGACGCACCATCCGGCAAGGTCACTCCACGTCCAGGACCTTCCTCGGTCCCCTCGGGAAGGATCACCCCGTAGTCAGTGCCATCGTCTGCACCATAGAGACCACCGGCCTCGTCGATGCCGACCTCACCGACGAAGCGGCCCTCCGGGGGTCCGTCATCACCACTGGTATCGGTGGTCAGGAATGTGAACTCCTGGGTCTCGATCTCCTCGATGGAACTCCCCCATGCCTGACAAGCAGACACAGACAAACACACTCCTGCCACAATCGCAGCTAGGCTCGCCACTCCGCTGCGGTCCATCCGGGCCACCCCTCTCGGAGGACGGGAAGTCGCCCTAGCCCTGGGCGTTGTTTCCCCTCCCACTTTGTCACGAGGCCTGCCATCGGCCACACCCAGACGCGCACCGGCTCGGGGCATCGGCCGCACGGCGCACTTCTCGCGACCCGGTGATCACCGCATGCTGGCGCCGTTCTGCACGCACACATCACGTCTGCACCACACGATCTGGTGGTGCAGAGTGATTCGCGTGTGCAGATTGAGGAGGAGGGTGTCCGCACCACCCTCAGAAGGGGTTCAGCAGCCGGTGCACGAACCGCTGGGTGCGTTCCCGCCGCGGCTGACGCAGGACCTCGCTCGCAGGCCCCTCCTCCACCACGACGCCGCCGTCCATGAAGACCACCTGGTCCGCCACCTCTCGGGCGAAGGCGAGCTCGTGGGTCACCAGCACCATGGTCCAGCCCTCATCGGCCAGCTCCTTGATCACGGTGAGCACATCACCCACCAGCTCCGGATCCAGAGCGGAGGTGGGCTCGTCGAAGAGCAGCAGGGCCGGCTTCAGCGCCAGGGCGCGGACGATCCCGACCCGCTGCTGCTGACCACCCGAGAGCTGGTGCGGGTACTGGTCACGCTTGTCGGCCAGCCCCACCCGGTCCAGCAGCGCCTCCGCGTCGGCGATCGCCTCCGCCTTGGGCCGCCGCTGCACCTGCACCGGCCCCTCGATGACGTTCTGCAGCACGGTCTTGTGCGGGAACAGGTTGTAGGACTGGAAGACCATCGCGCTGCGGAATCGCAGGGACTCCTTCTGCCGCCGACTGGTCCGCGGGGTGAAGGTCACCTCCGGGCCGCCGTCGAAGGTGATGGTGCCGGCGTCGGGACGCTCCAGCCCGTTCAGGCAGCGCAGCACCGTGGTCTTGCCCGACCCGGAGGGTCCGATCAGCGCCAGCACCTTCCCGGCATCGACCTGCAGATCGATGTGCCGCAGGACCTCATGATCCCCGAAGGACTTGTTCAACCCGGACACGCGCAGCAGCGGGCCGCCGGAGACGGCGACGGGAGCGCCGAGCCCCGGAGTCTGAGCTTGCGACATACCTGTCCAACCTCCTCTCAAGCAGATCCTGCCCGGCCGAGAGCACCAGGCAGAACATCCAATAGATGACAGCAGCCTCGATGTAGAGCACCATGAACTGCTGACTGAACGCCGCGATCTGCTGAGCGACCCGGAACATCTCGGTCACCAGGATCAGCGAGGCCAGGGAGGTGTCCTTCACCAGGGAGATGAACGTGTTGGACAGCGGCGGCACCGAGACCCGCGCGGCCTGCGGCAGGATCAGCCGGCGCAGCGTCTGCACATGCGTCATGCCGATCGTGTAGCCGGCCTCCCACTGCCCCTTGGGCACGGACAGGATGGCGGCACGGATCACTTCGGCCGCATAGCCGCCCACGTTCAGGGTGAATGCGATGACCGCACTGGGCCAGGGGTCCAGGGTCACCCCGATGGACGGCAGCCCGAAGAAGATCACGAACAGCTGCACCAGCAGCGGGGTGCCGCGGATGACGGAGATGTAGGCGCGTGCGAGCCAGGAGACGGGCCGGATGCTGCTGATCCTCATCAGCGCGACCACCAGCGCCAGCACGAGCCCCAGCGAGAAGCTGGCCAGCGTCAGCGGGATCGTGCCGGTCAGCCCACCTTTGAGCATGGGCCAGAACGAGTCGGCCACCAGCTCCCAGTCCAGGTCAGTCAACCACTCCATGAGCGCGCGCCCTCAGCTCACTGGGAGACGTCGGCGTCGAAGTACTCTTCGCTGATCTCGGTCAGCGTGCCCTCCTCGGCCAGTTCGGCCAGGGCCTCGTCGACGGCCTCCACCAGCGACTCGCTGCCCTGCCGGAAGGTCAGCGCCGCCTGGGCCTGGTCCTCGGTCTCGGCGGCGATCGCGATGTTCTCGTTGTCCTCGGTCGCCTGGTAGTCCAGGTAAGTCAGCTTGTCGTTGATCGTGGCGTCCACCCGGCCCTGCTCCAGCAGGGTCACCGACTGCGCCCATCCCTCGACGGACTCCACATCGGCCCCCGCCTCGACGGCGACGTTGTACCAGTTGCTCGTCAGCGACTGCGCGGTGGTCTTGCCGTCGAGGTCCTCGAAGCTGGAGATCTCGTCGTTGTCCGCCAGGGTGACGATCACGCCGTTGCTCACCGTGTAGGGCTCGGAGAACAGGTAGGTCTCCAGGCGGTCCTCCGTGATGGAGACCTGGTTGGCGATCACGTCGAAGCGCGCGGACTCCAGCCCGGCGAACATGGCGTCCCACTGGGTCTCCTCGAAGTGGACGTCGACGCCCAGCTTCTCCGCCACCGCGGTGACGACCTCGACGTCGTAGCCGGTCAGCTCGCCGGAGCCGCCCTCATGGTAGGAGAACGGCCGATAGGTGCCTTCGGTCCCGACCGTCAGCACACCCTCCTCCTGCACGTCCTCCAGCGTGAGCCCGGGGGCGGGCTCCTCCTCCGCGTCGTCGCCGGCCTCAGCGGTGTCATCGGCGCTGCAGGCAGCCGTGGAGACGAGCAGGGCGGCAGCGGCCGCAGTGGTCAGCAGACGGCGGTGAGTCATGGTTCTCCCCCAGGATATTCGTGACATTGGGTGGGCGGGTGCGCGAGCGACGCCCCGTCCGACGAGCAGGTGAGCGAGCAGACCGGCAGGCAGGTCGCCACAGACAGGTCAGTCGAGAAGCGAACGTAGCACGCCGTTCTGCCGGAAACCGACGCAGATGACGGCAGACGACCTGCCCACCATGGACAACCCGAGGCGCCTCCGGCTGATTCCCCGTCCGCCGCCGAACTGCCGGACAGAGCTCGGCGGCGCGTCAGACCTCGGCGACCTCCGCACCTGCGACCTGGACACTCGTGACCTCAACACAGGCGACGACGGCGCGGGGGCGGCCGGCCAGCCGCAGCGGACCCTCGGGGCGGATGACCTGCCCCCTCTCCGCGAGGCGCCCGTCCGGCAGGATCACGGCCCCGGAGAGCACGACGACGGCGATCGTCTCCTCGGGCAGGTCAACGGGCGCCGCCTCCAGCCGCCGCACATGGACCGCACCACGGGCCTGAGCACGGTCGACCATGAGGTTCAGGGCCTGTTGAGGACCGGCAGGACCCAGCTCGACGGCGACGTCGTCCTCCCCGGCGAAGGCCACCGGCACCCCAGGGTCCACCCGGCGAGCCTGCCCGTGGACGGACAGGTGGACCGGCCCCGGCGTCACGAGGGTGAACACCCGGTCCACTCCGGGCAACCGGGAGAAGGGGCTGTCCTGAGTGAGCTCGGCCAGGCTGATCCGCCAGCGGAATCCGGGCCCCTGGTCGGCGCCGCGCGGAGCGGAGGCGGCGGTGGCGATCTCCCTCGTGGTGCCCAGCCCGTTGGCCCACGGCACGGGACTCATCTGCCGGGGGTGGATGATCCGGTGCGTCATGGGTCCCCTCGTTCTTCGTCTGCCGCCATGTCGTCTGCCGCGATGTCACGCCGTCGCCCGACGGCGACTGGGCGTCACGATAGCAGCGGCTCAGCGCAGCAGCGCGATGAGCTCCGCACGGTTCCGGGTGCCGGTCTTGCGCAGCAGCTTCGAGATGTGGAACTTCACCGTGTGGTCGCTGATGCCCAGTTCCGCGGCGATCTCAGCATTGCGGGACCCTCGGGCCAGGTGCTGCAGCACCTCGGCCTCACGGGGGCTCAGCTCCCCGAGGTCCTCCATGGGCAGAGGCGCCGGCGCCGGGTCCAGGGGGATGGCGATCGTGACCTCGGTGCCCCAGCCCGGCGTGGAGTCCACGTCCATCCGTCCGCTGAAGGCGCTGAGATGCTCAGCGATCGGCCGCAGCGCGTCATCGTGGGCGCTGAGCTTCCCGTTGCCGTCGTCGCGCAGGTGGATCAGCAGGTGCAGACCGTCGCAGTCCCAGTGGACGCGCACCCGACGGGCTTCGGAGGAGTCGACGACGGTCAGCACGGCGCTGCGGACGATGGCCCTCGCCGCCTGGGCCACATCGCCGGGCAGCGCCCGGCCGTTGGGCGGCGGCTCCACGAACTCCACGTCTACGCGGCCATGACGCACCAGCGGACGGAGCTCAGCCTTCAGACGCCCGAAGGCTCCAGTGACCGGCTCCAACAGATCAGCCCCTTGGCGCGCGGAGGAGCGCGCCTCCACCAGCGCCGCGGCGGCGATGCCGATCGCGGTCTCCCGCGCGTCCCGATCCGCCAGTCGAGGCGAGCGCAGCGCGGCCAGAATCGTCTCCAGCGTCACCGCCTGACGGTCCGCCAGCTCCGAGACGGAGCGGGCGTGCTGGGACGCATGGCGCCGATCCGCGGGCGCGGGCAGCTCCGCCGCGGCTCGAAGCTCCTCGGAGTGCGAGGCACCGTGGGGCTCCTCAGTCTGTTCGGGGTCCTGCGTCATGCCCCACAGGCTAGCCGACCTGCCCGTCCGGGCAGTCCTGGCCGAACGGGCAGTCTCACTGGACCTTCGAGGGATGGTGCAGGGCCCGGCCGCTGGGCAGGATCGTCCCCATGACCGCGAACATCACGCTCACCGCGCACGCCACCGTCGGCAGTGCGCTGCAGGAGATCACCGCCGAACTTGCCCGAAGCTCCGACACCCTGACGCTGGCCGGGCGCACCCTGGAGGACCTCGCCGAGGTCGTCTCGGGCGCTGAGCGGGTCTTCGTCCTGGGCTCGGGCCGCACGAGCCTGGCGCTGAAGATGACGGCGATGCGTCTCATGCACCTCGGGATCACCACCCACGTGGTCGGCGAGACCACCGCCCCAGCGATCCGCGCAGGGGATGTGCTGCTGGTGGCCAGCGGCTCCGGGACCACCCCGGGAGTCCTGCGGGCCGCTGAGAAGGCCCAGAGCCTGGGCGCCACCGTCGCCGCGCTGACGGCCACGCCGGATTCGCCTCTGGCGGGACTCGCCCACGTCACGGTGGCCGTCCCGGCGGCCGCCAAGCTGGATCGCAGCGGAGCCGCCTCGACCCAGTACGCCGGAAGCCTCTTCGAGCAGAGCCTCATGATCCTCGGGGATGCGCTGTTCCACGCCCTGTGGCAGCGCAGCGGGCTGACCGGCGATGACCTCTGGCCGCGCCACGCGAATCTCGAGTGACGTCCGCCCCCGACCCACCGTCTCGACCCAACACCCCCAGACTCTGAAGGAGAATCCTCATGAAGATCCAGTTCGCCATGGACACCCTCACCACCGAGCAGGCCCTGGAGTGGGCCGCCGCGGCGGCACCCCACGTCGACATCCTGGAACTCGGCACCCCGCTCATCAAGAGCGAGGGACTCCGCGCGGTCACCGCCGTGAAGGAGGCCCACCCGGACAAGGTCGTCTTCGCGGACCTGAAGACCATGGACGCCGGCGCTCTGGAGGCTGAGATCGCCTTCGCCGCCGGCGCCGACCTCGTCACCGTGCTGGGCACCGCGGATGACAGCACCATCGCCGGCGCCGTCGACGTCGCCCGCCGCCATGGCAAGGGCGTCGTCGTGGACCTGATCGGTGTCAAGGACAAGGCACACCGGGCCCAGGAGGTCGTGGAGCTCGGGGCCCAGCTCGTCGAGATGCACGCGGGCCTGGACGAGCAGGCCCAGGAAGGCTATTCGCTGGATGACCTCCTGATCGCGGGGCGGGCCTCCGGTGTGCCGTTCTCCGTGGCCGGCGGCGTCAGCGCCTCCACGGTCACCGACGTGCAGGCCGCGGGCGCGCAGATCGCGGTAGCCGGCGGGGCCATCTACTCGGCCGAGGACATCGGGGCGGCCGCCCAGGCGCTGCGCGCGGCAGTCACCGTCCCCGCCTGACCTCTCCCGCCTCCAACCTGGGGCCCGGCGGGGAAGCTCTGCTTCCTCGCCGGGCCCCAGTAGTCTGTGCCCATGGCAGCCTCGGCTCCACCTCCCCTTCCCGCCACCGGTCCGTGGTGGTGCGCGCTGCTGCGCGGCATCGGCCCCGGGAACCCGAACATGCGCAATGAGAAGCTGCGCGGGGTCGTGGAGGACCTCGGCTTCTCCGAGGTCGCCTCGGTGATCTCCAGCGGAAACCTCGTCTTCCGCGCAGAGTCCGAGCACACAGAGCCCGATCGCACACCGCCCGGCCCCACACAGCCCAGCCATACTCAGCCCAGCCACACAGCGCACGACGGCGGCGCGCTCGGCTCGGCGGCCCGTCGCCGCGGCGGAGGCTCGCATCCAGGCCGCGCTGCAGGACCAGCTCGGCATCGCCGGCGGCACCGTCCTCCGCAGCCGGGAGGAGCTGGCGGCCCTGGTCGCCTCGGCACCCTTCGGGGACCGGGAGCATGCCAGGACCAGCTACCTGACGGTGACGTTCCTCAAGGACCCTGGAGCGTTCGCAGATCCTGCGGGCGCCGCCGTCGTCGACGCCCTGGGCGCGCCGCCGTCGTCGGCGATCCAGGTGGTGGGCGCCCACGGGCCCGCGGGGGCGGTGCTGGCCGTCACCGACACCACCGCCACGGGATCCCCGGATGTGATGGCCTGGCTGGAGCGCCGCCTGGGCAAGGACATCACCACCCGCACTTGGCGGACCGTGGAGCGCATCCTGGCGAAGATGCCCTGAGCCCACCGAGGCGGGCTCCTCCGCCCCCAGTCCTCAGAAGGAGGGCAGCAGCGTCTCGCTGTGCTCCTCCACCAGGAAATCGCGCACCTCATCGGAGGTCATGGCCCGCTCCAGGGCCTGGATCTTCTCGCTCTCGGCGTCCTCGGCGCGGGAGACCAGCTGGATGGCGAAGCGCTGGTCCACGGTCTCCTCCAGCAGGACCGCGTCCTCGGGCGTCAGCCCCACCCGGGCGATGTAGGTCGGGTAGTTGTAGACCAGCGCGACGTCGTCCTCCTCGTAGGCCGAGGAGAGGTTGAGCAGGTCCACCTGGACCCACTCCAGGTCATGAGGGTTCTCCTCGACGTCGGCGATCCGGCCCTCGAAGCCCACCCCGTCGGCCAGGCTGATCAGCCCGTGTTCGTCCAGGATGGCCAGGGCGCGCCCCTCGTTGGAGGCGTCGTTGGGGATCGCGACCTTCGCGCCATCGGGAACCTCCGCCACGTCGTCGTAGTCCCGGGAGTAGAAGCCCACCTTGGCGTCGTAGATGGGAGCCAGCGCCTGGAGCTCGGCGTCGTGCTCGGCGTTGAACGCCTCCATGTAGGGCTCGTGCTGGGCGAAGTTGGCGTCCACCTCACCGTCGGCCAGCAGACGGTTGTACTGGACGTTGTCATTGACCTGGACCAGCTCCACGGTCCAGCCGTCCTCGGCGGCGACGTCGGCAGCCACCTCCACGACGTCGGTCATCGGCGTCATATGGGAGGCCACCCGGATGGTGGTGTCCTCGCCGGTCTCACCGGCCTCCTCGGCGGACCCGCCGGCGTCCGAGGCGCAGCCGGTCAGCAGCAAGGCACCAGCCGCGAGCACGGCGGTCCCGGCCAGCGCGGCCGAGCGACGTCGAGCCGATCGGGGAAGGCCGGGGCGGGAATGGGCAGGACGGGAGTGCGGGCGAGGTGACATGGTCTCCTTCTTCGGGGTGTGAGCGTGCACGTGATGACTTGGGTCGGCGGATACGGGTCAGCGCAGGCGCCGATCGATGCGTCGGGAGGTCCAGGTGCCGAGGCCCTGGATGGCCATGACCACCACGATCATGATGAGGATGGTGGCGTACATGACCTCGTACTCGTAGGTCTGGTAGCCGTAGCGGATGGCGAAGTCCCCCACGCCGCCGCCGCCGACCACGCCCATGATGGTGGAGTAGGAGACCATGGAGATGGTCACCGTGGTCAGGCTCAGCACCAGTCCGGAGCGGGCCTCGGGGTACAGGAACCGGGTGACCAGCTGGAGCGTGCTGGCTCCCAGGGAGTCGGCCAGCTCCACCGTCTGCCGGGGCACGTCCAGCAGGGTCTGCTCCACCCAGCGGGCGTAGAGCGCCACGGCCACGAAGGCCAGCGGCACCGAGGCGGCGGTGGTGCCGAAGGAGGTGCCCAGCATCCAGCGGGTGAACGGGATGAGAGCCACCACGAACAGCAGGAACGGCACCGAACGGACCACGTTCACATAGCCGTTGAGCAGCGCGTAGACCCCGGTGCGCGGCTGAGGGCCGTTCTTCCGGCTCAGGTACATCCACGTGCCCATCGGCAGGCCCAGCAGCACCGCCGCGAGCAACGAGTTGCCCAGCATCACGCCGGTCTCGGCGATGGACTGCAGCATCTCGCCCCGGTAGGCGCTCAGGCTGGCGCCGAGCTCGTCCAGCCGGCCGAGGACCCCCTGCCCGGCTGCTTCCTGCCCGCTCATGCGAGGTACCTCTGCGCGCGTTCGGCGTAGGAGGAGAACGCCTGACGCGGCGGTGGGGCGACGACGTCGGTGACGGCGGTGAGGCGGCCGCGCTCCAGGACCGCAGCCCGGTCGCAGGAGGCCTTGACGACGTCGAGCTCGTGGCTGACCAGCACGATCGTGGTGCGCAGCTCGCGGCGGACCTGCCCGAGGATGTCCATGACCTCCTCGGTGTGGTGATCGTCCAGGGCGGAGGTGGGCTCGTCGCACAGCAGGATGCCCGGGTCCGTGACCAGGGCACGGGCGATCGCCACCCGCTGCTTCTCTCCGCCGCTGAGCAGACTGGGGTGCTGGTGGGCACGGTCCGCCATGTTCACGAAGTCCAGCATCTGCATGACCCTCTCCCGCTCCCTGCGGCGCTGCAGCCGCAGGGGCAGGGCGACATTGTCGAAGGCGGTCTTGTTGGCCAGCAGGTTGAACTGCTGGAACACCATGCCGATGCGACGACGCTGCGCCCGCCGGGCCCGGGGACTGAGCTGTGCCAGGTCCACCCCGTCCACCAGGACGCGTCCGGAGGTGGGTGCCTCGAGATGGTTGATCAGCCGCAGCAGGGAGGACTTTCCGGAGCCGGACTCCCCGACGATGCCGAACATCTCCTCATCCCGGATCGTGAGGTCGATCCCGCGCAGGGCGTGGACCTCTCCACCGCGCCGACCGGTCCCCCGGCGTCGGTAACTCTTGGTGACCTGCTGCAGCTCGATCATCCGAGCCTGCTCGTCAGGGTCTGTGCTGAAGCGTCCACGACCCGTCTCAACGCGCCGGGAGGTCGGAGAATTCCACCGCCTCCACCCGCGGCCCAGGGTGACCGCCGGAGACGTCCGCCGCACCGGTGAGCAGCTTCGAGACCGGGCACCGCGCATGGGCGGCCTCCACATGGACCCGCGCCTGTGCAGGCCGCAGCCCCTCGACGGCGGCCGCCGCCCGCGGCACGAAGCGATACCCCACTCCGGTGCGGTCCCGATGCAGCTCCACCTCCACCCGGACCCTGCTGCGTGCGGCGATCCCGGCCTCGGCGAGCACGATCTCCAGCGTGGCGTTGAGGCAGGTGCTCCAGGCCATGCCGAGCAGCTGCTCCGGATCGGCGCCGGGCCGGGCGCCGTCGGCCGGGGCGGCGTCGAACGGCGAGGCGGTCGGCAGTGAGGGCCCTCCCGTGGCGCGGACGCGAACCGGAGGTGCCGCCGTCGTGACCACGCGGGCCGTGTAGAGAGGGCGGGCGGCGTCGGGGGTGGTCGTCATGGAGCCATGGTAGGCACGCCGCGCGCGGCAGGCCGCCGGAGCTGGTCCCGGGAGTCGGTCAGCGGCGCAGCGCCTGATCGATGCCGCGGGCGGTGGCCTCGTCGGTGACCAGGATGTTGAACCAGTCTGCGCGGGCGGCGGCGATGATGCTGGGCACCTTCTGCATGCCCGCCGCCGCGGCGATCCGCGTGGGCACGGCCTTCAGCGTGTCCGCGGGGATGCGGACCATCCTCTCGCTGCCGGGGAAGGTGACCTCGACGCCCGCTTCGTCATAGAACGCCAGGCACACGTCCCCCACCGAGCGGGCCAGCGAGGGGTGTTCCCGCGGTACCGACCGGGAGATCGAAGCGCGGGTGGAGGCCGGAGCCCCGACACCGACCAGCGCCACCTTGGCCGAGCGCCAATCGTCGACGATCTGCCGATACCCCGGGTCGTCCTGCAAGGCGTCGAGCAGCGCCGCCGAGGGCATCGAGGGCGCGAACAGGTAGTGCGGGTACCGCCGGACGTCACCGTGAAGGCACGCACCACCTCGTTGGTCTGGTGCCAGGCGTCCGGCTCCGCCTGCCCACCCACCGTGGGCGCCACGACGACGCCGCTGAAGTCCCCCAGAGACTGCTGAGCCAGCGCATAGGTGGTCTCCCCGGAGGAGATCAGCAGGACGTCGCCGGCGCTGAGCGGCGCCTCGGCGAGCGCATGACGGGTCATCGGCCCCAGGCCGGGACCGAGGCGCCCGGATTGATCACCGGGGGCCAGATGCACCTCATGCAGCCCCAGGCTCTCGCGGAGGGAGCGTCGCAGATCGTCGGAGCCGACGGCGCTGGGGCGATGCACCCGGATCTCCACGATGCCCAACCGGCGGGCCTCGCCGAGCATGCGGCTGATGGAGGGACGGGAGACCTTCAGCTGCTCAGCCACCTGCGCCTGGGTGGCGCCCTGCTCGTAGTACATCTGCGCGGCCCGGTAGAGCCGGTCGAGCTCCTCGAGGCCGGGTTCGCCCTCGCCCGCGGGTCGGGCCGGGGTGGGGTCTCGGTCCACAGGTGTGCCTTCCAGGTCGGTGCAATGGGGACCGCGCGCGGCTCGGCGTCCGGTCCCGGAGCCGATGCCCGCGGGTCATCAGGGCTCTCCTCAGGGTATCTCGGGTCACATCGAGGAGCGTGAACAAATGTGCTTGACGTCTGTTCAGGTGACGCTACCATGGTCATCACGTGATCCGCCCCACGTGATCCGTCGCTCATCAGCACCGTCGACCCCGACGCCGGCCCGACGCCGACGACCCCGCCGGACGCAGCGCCCGCACCCGTCGGACCCACGACGGCGCACCTGCCCCACCCACGAGGAGCACACCGATGACCACCACCTCAGCCACCGCACACGCCACCTCCCCCGTGGCGACCACCGCCCCCGGAGTGGAGATCCCCGGGACCATGCGCGCCGTCGTCGTCCACGGTCCGCAGGACTACCGCCTCGAACGCCGCCCGGTCCCCACACCCGGCCCCGGCGAACTGCTGCTGCGCACCGACGCCGTCGGCGTCTGCGCCTCGGACCTGAAGTGCTACCACGGTGCCGAGAAGTTCTGGGGCGGCGAGCACAAGCCCGCCTGGGCCGAGACCGACCGCATCCCGGGCCACGAGTTCGTCGGCACCGTCGTCGCCGCCGGCGAGGGCGCCCTGGTCGCCCGCGGCGTGGACTTCGGCGACCGCCTGGCCTGCGAGCAGATCGTCCCCTGCGGAGACTGCTTCTACTGCGGCCGCGGCATCTACTGGATGTGCGAGCCCCACGACATGTTCGGCTTCAAGGGCTTCGACGGCGCCATGGCCGAGTACGTGCTGGTCCCCGTCCAGGCGCTGACCCACCCCGTATCCGCCGACCTGCCCGGCCAGTTCGCCGCCTTCTCCGAGCCACTGTCCTGCGCCATGCACGCCGTGGAGCGCGGCAGCATCCAGTTCGAGGACACCGTGGTCATCGCCGGAGCCGGCCCGATCGGCCTCTCGGCGATCGCCGGGGTGCGGCAGAAGAACCCGCTGCGCATCATCGCCCTGGACATGGTCGAGGAGAAGCTCGCCCTGGCCAGGACCGTCGGCGCCGACGTGACCATCAACATCGCCGAAGAGGACGCCGTCGCGAAGGTCAAGGAGCTGACCGGTGGCTACGGCGCCGACGTCTACATCGAGGCCACCGGCCACCCCTCGGCGGTGGGCCAGGGGCTGAACCTGCTGCGCAAGCTCGGCCGCTTCGTGGAGTACTCCGTCTTCAAGGACAAGGCCGCCGTGGACTGGTCGATCATCTCGGACGACAAGGAGCTCGACGTCCTGGGCGCCCACCTGGGACCGCACTGCTGGCCGGCCGCCATCAAGCTCATCGAGGACGGTGTGCTGCCCATGGAGCAGATCTGCACCCACCAGTACCCGCTCGAGCGCTTCCAGGACGCCCTGGACATGGTGGCCGACTCCTCCGGACAGTCCGTGAAGGTCTCCATCCTGCCCAACGGGCCGATCCCCGCCGGAACCGCCAACAACCTCCAGGACGGTGAGGCATGAGCACCACCGCGACCACCACCCGGGGGCCGCTGCCCGCCGGGCACCCGGACGAGACCCGCCTGGACCGCATGGGCATGCCGCACATGCTCCGCTTCGGATTCTTCGGCCTGCTGCTGGTGATGACCGGGGTAGGCGTGGAGTCCAACATCCTCGCCCCGCACATGGTGGAGGTCCTCGGCTCCCCCGAGGCCACCGTCTCCGCGATCATCACCGGCCACTCCGTCTCGGTGCTGATCGCCTCCTACCTGGGCGGATCCCTCTCCGACCTGTTCGGTCCGCGCCGCATCATGGCCGCCGGCGCGGCGATCTTCATCGTCTTCCAAGTGCTGTTCCTGCTCGCCCTGGCCGCGGGAAGCCTGGAGATGGCCGCCGTCACCTACTTCCTGCGCGGCTTCGGGTTCCCCATGTTCGCCTTCGCGTTCATCGTGTGGGTCAACGTCACCGCCCCGCCGGAGCGGAACTCGACGGCGATCGGCTGGTTCTACGTGATGTACACCGGCGGACTGCCCACCCTGGGCTCACTGGTCGCCATCGGCGCGATCCCCGCCTTCGGCGGCGGCGGGGCCGGCGGCATCGGCGAGACCGGCGCCATGTGGCTCGCCGGAGGACTCGTGGCCGCAGGCTTCCTGCTGGCCCACTTCGGCATCCGCGACCCCCGCGGCTCCCAGCGGCTCGCCCCGGCCGGGGAGTCGGCCTCGCAGGTGCTCACCGCCGGGATCCGGCTGACCTTCACCAACCGCAGGGTCGCCATGGGCTTCCTGATCCGACTGATCAACACGGCCCCGCAGTTCGGCATGTTCATCATGCTGCCGGTGGTCATCTCCACCACGCTCGGCTGGGGGCAGTCCCGCTGGCTCGCCATGACCGTGGCGGTCTACGCCACCAACATCCTGGTCAACGCCGTCTTCGGCGCCATCGGCGACCGCTGGGGCTGGCGACGCACGGTCAAGTGGTTCGGCATCACCGGCTCCGCCATCGGCCTGCTGCTGTGGTGGTACGTGCCGCACCTGGTCCCGGCCGGGTCCACCTGGGGATACATCGTCTCGGTGATCGCCGGCTGTGTGTTCGGCTGCCTGCTGGCCGGCTTCGTGCCGATGGGCGCGATCATGCCGGCCCTGGCCCCGGACCACCGTGGCGCGGCGATGGCCATGTACACCACCGCCGCCGGCGGTGCCACATTCCTCGGCTCCGCCGTGGTCGCGATCGTCTTCAACATCGCCAGCTGGGTGGGCATGAGCGACTTCGCCCGCAACTCCCTGGTCGTCTGGGTCTTCGTCGGACTCTACGCCTGCGCCTTCGTCATGATCCGGCACCTGAAGGTGCCCCAGGACGAGATCAAGGAGAAGCACGGCAGACTCTTCGGCCGCCGCGAGGTCCCGCTGGCCGACGAGCCCTCCCCCTCCCCTGCTCGGTGAGCCGACCGTCCCCGATCCCGTGACCTGTCAGTCCGCAGACCACCCCCAGCCCGTCCAAGGAGCCCTCCCGTGACCACCCTGTACAACGACCCCTCCACCTTCATGGAGGACCAGCTCGCCGGCTTCCTCGACGCCTACGCCGACCGGCTTCGCGGCGTCGAGGGCGGCGTGGTCTCCACCGCGCCGCAGGACAGCCCGGAGGTCGCCGTCGTCGTCGGCGGCGGTTCCGGCCACTACCCGGCCTTCTCCGGACTGGTCGGCCCCGGGCTCTCCCACGGCGGCGTCGTCGGCAACATCTTCACCTCCCCCTCGGCCAGCCGGGCCTGCACGGTCGGCCGTGCCGCAGACGCCGGCCGCGGCGTGATCTTCACCTTCGGCAACTACGCCGGTGACGTCATGAACTTCGGTCTGGCCACCCAGCGTCTGGCCGCCGAGGGCATCGACGCGCGCGTGGTGGTGGTCACCGATGACATCGCCTCCGCAGACGAGCCGGAGAAGCGCCGCGGCATCGCCGGGGACTTCACCGTGTTCAAGGTGCTCGGTGCCGCCGCCGCCGAGGGGCTCGACATCGACGCCGTCGAAGCCGCGGGCCAGCACGCCAACGCCATGACCCGCACCCTGGGGGTGGCCTTCTCCGGCTGCACCATGCCCGGGTCCGAGGAGCCGCTCTTCGAGGTCCCCGAAGGGCACCTGGGCCTGGGACTGGGCATCCACGGCGAGCCCGGCATCGAGGATGTGCCATGCTCAGCGCCGACCAGCTCGCGGAGCTGTTCGTGGAGCGGGTGCTCTCCGAGGCCCCGGAGGGCGCCGGGCGCCGGGTGGCGGCGATCCTCAACGGACTGGGCACCACCAAATACGAGGAGCTGTTCCTGGTCTGGGGCCGGGTGTCCGCGCTGCTGCGGGACCGCGGCTATGAGGTGGTCCAGCCCGAGATCGGCGAGCTGGTCACCAGCCTGGACATGGGCGGCTGCTCCCTGACCCTGATGTGGCTGGACGAGGACCTCGAACGCTGGTGGACCGCCGATGCGTACACCCCGGCGTTCAAGCGGGTGGCCTCCGCCCTGCCCGTCGGCACCGCCGACCACACCGCCGTCGAGACGACGTCGGCGGCCACTGAGATCCCCGCCGCCGGGGAGGCTGGCCGTGCCCTGGCCGGCCAGGTCCGCACCGTGGTCTCCGATCTGGCTGTGCTGCTGGAGGAGAAGTCCGGGGAGCTGGGCCGCATCGACGCCGTCGCCGGCGACGGCGACCACGGCCGCGGCATGCTGCGCGGCATCACCGCCGCCCAGGCCGCCAACGCCGAGGTCCCCGACCAT
>NZ_MDSS02000064.1 GCF_001758425.2 Nesterenkonia sp. PF2B19
CCACGACGCGCACCGGCACATGTGCGCCGATGCCCGGGCCGCGTCTGGTGCTCGACGGGCGGGGTGCGGCCAACCGGGCAGCCGGCCGGTCGGCGCCGCAGGCTGGTGACCTTCTGGCCCGCGGGGGAGACGTGCGGGCGGCGGATCGTGCCGCCGTCGTCGTCGCCTCACCTGTGCGCCCGGGAGACGGGTGCGGATCCATCCCGGACGGCGCGCCGGTGGTGATCCTGGTGGACCGGCTCAGCAGTCCGGAGCAGAGGGCGCTGCTGCAGGACCTCGCCGCGACGGTCGGTCCGGATCGGGCCGCGGTGGTGGACCTCGGGGCGCCGCCGCCGGAAGGGCACGGCGGCGCGGGGCTGCCGGTGCTCCACGTCAGAGCCTCCAGCCGGCTGGTCGCCGAAGCGGCGGACGACCTGCTGGCCCGTGGATGGCGGGCGTCCTGATGTGGCGCCCGCCCGGCGAGCCTGCTCTAAGCTGGAAGGCATGTCTGTGCAGAACGTCGAACGGGTCGAGGCGGGCTATGCCGCCCTGCGTCCGGGCTACCTCCCCGCCGATGAGGCCAGGTGGGTCCCGGAGCACGGCAAATCCGTCTACCGGTCCTCCTTCGAACGGGACCGGGCCCGGCTGCTGCACTCTTCGGCGCTACGGCGCCTCGGCGCGAAGACCCAGGTGGTCTCGCCCGACGCCGACGACTTCGCACGCACCCGGCTGACCCACTCCCTGGAGGTCGCCCAGGTGGGTCGTGACCTTGGTCGGATGCTGGGCTGCGATCCCGACGTCGTCGACGCCGCCTGCCTGTCGCACGACTTGGGCCACCCACCGTTCGGGCACAACGGCGAGAACGTGCTCAACGAGCTCATGGGGGACGCCGGCGGTTTCGAGGGCAACGCCCAGACGCTGCGGCTGCTGACCCGGCTGGAGACCAAACGGTTCCACCCGGACGGCCGCTCCGCAGGATTGAACCTGACACGGGCCTCCCTCGACGCCGCAGTGAAGTACCCGTGGCGCCAGCACGAGGCGCCCCTGAAGCCGGATGGGACACGCAGCCAGAAGTTCGGCGCCTATGAGGATGACGTCGACGTCTTCCGGTGGATCCGCCAGGGGGTGGAGGGCCGACGACAGTCCATGGAGGCCCAGGTGATGGACGCCGCCGATGACATCGCCTACTCCGTCCATGATGTGGAGGACGGCATCTTCTCCGGCCAGTTCCAGCTGCGCTTCCTGGAGGTGCCGCTGCAGCGCAAGCGCGTGGTGCAGGTGACCAAGGAGTGGTACCTGCCGCAGACCGAGGAGGATCGGATCGAGGAGGCCTTCGACCGCCTCGCCGCCACGGAGGGCTGGGTGCGGGAGTCGGACGGCTCACGGCGCTCCCTGGCCGCGCTGAAGAACATGACCAGCGAGCTGATCGGGCGGTTCTGCGGTGCCATCTACTCCGCCACTCGTGAGGCTCACGGGGACCACCCGCTGGTCCGCCACGAGGCGGATCTGGTGGTGCCCGAGGAGACCCTGGTGGAGATCTCCGCCATGAAGGGCCTGGCTGCGGCCTACATCATGACCTCCGAGCAGCAGAAGCCGGTCTATCTGCGGCAGCGCGAGGTGCTCGAAGGGCTGGTGGGTCTGCTCTCCGAGACTGAGGACCGCTACCTGGAGCCCATGTTCAAGCAGGACTGGCGGGAAGCCGCCGACGACACGGCCCGCCGACGCGTGATCGTCGACCAGATCGCCTCCCTGACCGACGGGGCCGCCCTGGAGTGGTACTACGCCCTGGTGCAGGGCAAGCCGTTCACCAACCGGCTCTTCGGCTGAACGGGCCGGTTCAGGGGGCCGCGGCCTCCTCTTCGGAGCGCAGCACGCAGAACTGATGGCCCTCCGGATCGGCGAAGACCACCCAGCCGGAGCCTGGGCCATGGATCCCGCGACGGTCCGCCACCTCCACCGCGCCCAACGCGCGGACCCTCTCGATCTCCGCGTCGCGTCCGCCCTGACGCGGACGCAGGTCCAGATGGGCCCGCGGGGTTCGGGAAGCGTCGACCTCGTCGACCTCGAGGAACAGCAGACGGTGCCCGGTGACGGGGTCGACGATCATGCAGTGGTCGTGGCCCGGCTTGTTGGGGTCCCCGGGGACGTCGGTGTAGTCCAGCAGCCGTTTCCACCATTCGGAGAGCGCGTAGGCGTCTGTGCAGGAGAACGTGGTGTGGGAGACGAAACAGGTCATGGAGGCAGGCTAGGGCCCGCACGCGAGCGGGGGAAGGTCGGTAGACTCGGAAGCTGCGCGGGGTGCCGCACATGGCGCCCGCCTATGATGCCCGCACGTCCCCGATACGTCATGGTGGAGACCCGATGGCCGACCAGAACACCCTGACCCTGCTCAGCGCCGAGGAGCTGCGCCGCATGATCGACGACGGCGCCGACCCTGTGCTGATCGACGTGCGCACGCCGGCGGAGCATCGCAGCGCACACCTCCTTGGGTCCCTGCTGGTGCCTGACGAGCTGGTGAGCCGCGAGGCCCAGCGGTTGGCCGACGCGCTCGCCGCCGTCGACCGCCCCGTGGTGCTGCTCTGTCAGGCCGGGCCTCGGTCCCAGCAGGCGCAGCAGGCGCTGAGCGCGGCCGGGCTGACGGACTCTCGGGTTCTCTCCGGCGGACTGAACGCCTACCGGGCGACGGTCGGAGACGACGCCGTCGAGGTCGGCGAGGGCCCCTGGGCGATGGAGCGGCAGGTGCGGATGGCGGCCGGTTCGCTGGTGCTGGCGGGCCTGCTCGGCGGCCGTCTGCTGAGCCCCAAGGCTCGGGTGGTCTCCGGCGCCATCGCCTCAGGGCTCGTCTTCTCGGCGGCCACCAACACCTGCGGGATGGCGAAGGCGCTCGCCCGGATGCCCTGGAACCAGAGTCCGCAGGGGCCCGTCCGGATCGAGGACGTGCTGCAGGAGATCGAGGCGGTCGGCGCTCCCGCCTGACCCGCCTGATCCGCCTGATCGATCGGACCTGGCGGCACCCTTCAGGCGCGCTGGGGAGACCGAGTGATGTCTGCTGTGACGACGTCGTAGGCGGCGAACAGCGTCGCGGAGTCCACGAAGAGGCTCAGCCCCGGTGCACCCGCGCCCATGGCGATGCGCCCGCTGATGGATTCGTCGGCATAGATCGGCCAGCGCGTGCCGTCTGCGGCCGCCGCTCCGAAGGGCGTGATGGTGCCCGGGCGGTACCCCGTGGCCTCCACCGCCTCCTCGGGGGCGGTCATGGACATCTTCTTCATCCGGCGAGCCGACGCAGCCTCGCCCAGTCGACCTGGCGGTCTCCGGGGATCAGCGCCAGCACATAGGTGTGGTCGCGGGCAGTCTGGGTGACCTTGGCCCTGGCCACCAGGGTCTTGACGATCTGACGTGGTTCGACCCCGATGGTCGCCGCGGCCTCCTCCAGGGACTGTGCCGGTCCGCGGGACACGAGCTCGACGTCCACCCCGTGGGCCTCGGCGTCGGCGAGCAGCCTGTCCACGGAGGTACGCTCGGCTGCGGAGAGCCCGACGGCGGCGTCGAGGGCCGGCAGGCGGGGGCCGGGCTGATCGGTGGTCTTCTCCATGGTCTGATCAACCCGGCCGGACGCGAGGGGATTCCCGGGGTCGAGGGATCAGGCGGCGGCCAGCACCAGAGTTGCGAAGCCCATGTGGCCGTGGTGCCCGCGAAGCCAGGCACGTCGGCCGGCGTCGAGCCTGTCGCGCAGCTCACCGGCCTGCGGGTGGTCCGGGTTCTCCAGCAGCCACAGCTCCTGGTTGCGCGTCATGCCGCATTCGAAGTGGTTCCACTCGTCGTCGGTGGCCTCATGCAGGTCCAGCAGGCGCCAGCCCGCTCCGGCAGCGGCTTCGACGACGTCGGGCAGCAGCTGGCTGTCAGCCGCAGAGGCGCCCTCCCACATGTGGTCGAAGCGGTCCTGGCTGGGCACCTGGGTCCAGTGGTCTACGCCGAAGAGCAGACGGCCGCCGTGGACGGTCAGCGCCCGCAGCCGCTGGAGCGCCTCCGCCGGTGAACCGCCCAGCGCATGCCAGGCCCCGAGGCAGATCACGGCCTCGGTCGGGTCGGTGAGCTCCTCCGTGAGCTCGCCGGCGTCCTGGACGCGCAGCTCCACGCGGTCCTGCACGCCCAGCTGCCGGGCACGCTCCTGCCCGCGGACGATGTCCATCTCCTCAAGGTCCACGCCGATGCCGTGGCTGCCTGGCAGCGCCATCACGGTGCGGAGCAGCTGCTCGGCCCAGCCGCAGCCGACGTCGAGCACGGTGCGCGGCGATACCTCGGTGAGCTCAGCGATGAGCTGCTCGGATCGGGCCACGCTCATGGGGGAGCCGAAGGTCAGGTCCAGCCCGTTGACGGGAGGCGGGGAGGCCCCGACGGCGGGGTCCTGCGAGCTCTGCGTCTCAGTACCAGTCATGAGGGCCGACCCTAGCCTGGCCTGGGGCGACAGGGAACCCTCGGTCTGTCGTGGGATCTGGGCTGCTCGCGCGAGCTGCGCGCCGCCGGGTCACCGCAGTCCGCCTGTGGAAGGCCCAATCCAGGATTTGCTCGAACTGGCTAGAGTTGACGTGTGGCCGGACTGATCAAGCGTGAAGACATCGACGCCGTGCGCGAGCGTGTCGACCTGCGTGAGGTCGTCGAGCAGTACGTGACCCTCAAGGGAGCCGGCATCGGCTCCTGGAAGGGCCTGTGTCCGTTCCACGACGAGCGCACGCCGAGCTTCCACATCCGCCCGCACGTGGGCACCTACCACTGCTTCGGCTGCGGGGAGTCCGGCGACGTCATCGCCTTCCTGATGGCCATGGAGCACACCTCCTTCCAGGAGACGGTGGAGCGGCTCGCCCATAAGGCCGGCATCACGCTGCGCTATGAGGACGGCGGGACGGGCCCCACCAAGCAGGAGATCGGCCGGCGGCAGCGGCTGCTGGACGCCCACAAGATCGCCGACGAGTTCTTCCAGGCCCAGCTGCAGAGCCCGGAGGCGCAGATCGGGCGTGACTTCCTCACCGGGCGTGGCTTCACCCGGGAGCATGCTGAGCAGTTCAGCGTGGGATTCGCGCCGAAGAGCTGGGACGCGCTGCTGAAACACCTGCGCTCCAAGGGCTTCCGCGATGACGAGGAGCTGCGCCTCACCGGCTTGTTCTCCGAAGGCAACCGGGGCCTCTACGACCGTTTCCGGGGCCGACTGATCTGGCCCATCCGGGACATGACCGGCAACACCGTGGGGTTCGGCGGGCGTCGGCTCTTCGAGGACGACAAGGGGCCCAAGTACCTGAACTCCCCGGAGACCCAGATCTACAAGAAGTCCCAGGTGCTCTACGGCATCGAGATGGCCAAGCGGAACATCGCCAAGAAGCGCGAGCTGGTCGTCGTGGAGGGCTATACGGATGTCATGGCCTGCCATGTGGCCGGCGTGGACACCGCGGTGGCCACCTGCGGCACCGCCTTCGGGGAGGGGCACGTGAAGATCTCCCGGCGGCTGCTCTCCGACGACGGCGGTGGGGGAGAGGTCATCTTCACCTTCGACGGCGACGAGGCCGGGCAGGCGGCGGCGCTGAAGGCCTTCAAAGAGGACCACATGTTCCTGGCGCGCACCTTCATCGCCGTCGGGCCCGAGGGCATGGACCCCTGCGACGTGCGCCAGCATCGCGGCGACGAAGCGGTGGAGGAGCTCATCCGCTCCCGCCGTCCACTGTTCGAGTTCGCCATCCGCGCGGGCATGAAGGACTACGACCTCTCCACTGTGGAGGGGCGGGTGGGGGCGCTGCGCTATGCGGCCCCCGTGGTGGCCAGCATCAAGGACTCGGCCCTGCGTCCCGCCTACACCCGCGAGCTGGCGGGGTGGCTCGGCATGGACATGGACGAGGTCTCCCGGGCGGTGAGCCGGTCCCACGGCCAGGCGCCCCAGATGGGCGGGGGACCACGGCGTCGGCAGCAGAGACCCGACGACGGCGGCGGCGATCGAGTGCGCCGGCCGGATGCGCGTCGGCCGGGCGTGAGTCGGGCCGAGCCGCATCGTACGGCATCCCGACAGCAGGGCCCCCCGGAGGGCGGGCCCGAGACCTCGTGGGACGTACCTGAGGACGTCTACGTGGATGGCCCCCCGCCCGAAGCCTTCGGTCCCGAGGGCCACGGTGGCGCCGTGGCCGGGCAGGGCTCTGAGCCGCAGGGCCAGCACTTCCCCCGCCCGGACACCCGAGACCCGGCGGTCATGATGGAGCGGCAGGCTCTCGAAGTGATCCTGCAGCACCCCACGCGTCTGACCGCGGAGCAGTGGGAGGAGATCTTCACCGTCCGGTTCACCGCGCCGGCCCACGCGGCCGTCCATGCGGGGATCCGCAGTGCGGCCGCCTCCGCCACCGACCCCCGCAACTGGGTCAGCGCGGTCAGCGACGAGGTGCCGCAGCCGCTGCGCTCGCTGGTGGGGGAACTGGCCGTGGCTCAGCTCCCGGCTCGCACCGAGGATGATGTGGAGGTCTACTGCCAGTCGATCCTCAACCGTCTGGTGGAGCTGCAGATCACGCACCAGAAGGCCGACCTGCTGGGCCGGCTCCAGCGGATGGACCCGACGGACGACCCCGAGGAGTACCAGCGGCTGAACCGGGAGGTCATGGAGCTGGAGCGGCGTCGTCGTGCTCTGCGCGCTGAGGAGTGAGGGCTCTGCGCGCTGAGGAGTGAGGGCTCTCGAGGTCGATGTGAGCGAGATGTGAGGGCGGTCTGGCAGAGTCGGATCCGTCCGAGGCAGAGCGGACAGGCGATCGGACTCCCGACTCCGGACGGCGTCTCTGCGGTGGCGCCGACTCTGGGCCCTTCGGGGGAGCCTCCGGTCTCCGCCTCCGCGTCCGGCCGGCGATCACTCCTGTGCGCTGGCCCGACGCCGACGGGCGCTCGGCCGCCACAGGGGTGCGGCGGTCGGGCGCCCGATGAGGGGCCTGGAGGCGTCGTCGACGTCTCGGCATGTGACCAATCCCGTGCTCCAGATCTCATCGAGTCATGCCCTCTTGGTAACGTGGAGGACGTTTCTGCGTGACGACGGGGTCGCGCGGACCTCCACCATGTACCCCTCGCGGAGCCTCTCCGCGGCCAGACAGAGGAGATTCGCATGCCCCATCAGTCCATCGCGCCTGCGCACGCCCGCATCGCCGCCACGCATGAGATCCCCGAGGCCATGCGCCGGGACGTCGGCCTGCTCGGCGAGTTGCTGGGGCAGGTCCTCACCGAGTACGGCTCCGCAGGACTTCTGGAGGACGTCGAGGCGCTGCGCGAGCTGACCATCGCCGCCCTGGAGGACCCCGACGGCGCCATCCTCGCCCAGGCCGAGGAACTCGTGGCGTCCTTCTCCGCGGACCGCGCCAAGGAGGTCGCCCGGGCCTTCACCTGCTACTTCCTGCTGGCGAACCTCGCCGAGGAGCAGCACCGGATCCGCACGCTGCGTGCTCGCGACGGTGAGATCCCCCTGCAGGACCAGCAGCCGGCGGACTCCGTCGCCGCGGCCTTCGCCCACCTCCGGGACGAGGTCGGCCAGGAGGAGGCGGAGCGGCGCCTGAAGGAGCTGCGCTTCCACCCGGTGCTGACCGCGCACCCCACGGAGGCGCGGCGCAATGCCATCGCCGCCTCCGTGCGCCGCGTCGGCCAGTTGCTGGACGACCGGGACGACCCCCGCATGGGCACCGGCGCTCTGGCCCAGAACCGCCGCGAGCTGCTCGAGGAGATCGACAACATGTGGCGCACCGCCCAGCTGCGGGTCTCCAGCCCGTCTCCGCTGGACGAAGTCCGCACCGCCCTGTCCGTCTTCGACTCCTCGTTCTCGAAGGTCTTCACCCAGGCGTACCGCCGGATGGACGACTGGCTGCAGGGTGAGGCCGGCGGCACGGAGGCGCCGAAGGCTCCTGCGTTCATCCGCCTGGGCTCCTGGATCGGCGGGGATCGGGACGGCAACCCCAATGTGACTGCCTCGATCACCCGCGCCGCCGTCGCCCAGGCCGCCGACCGTGTCCTGGGCGACCTGGAGGCCCGGGCCCGCACCGTCGGGCTCGCCCTGACCCTCGACGACCGCTACACCCCGCCCAGCGACGGTCTGACCGCCCTGTGGGGTCGCCAGCGGCAGCTCTCCGAGGAGCTCACCGACCAGGCCGTCCAGCACTCCCCGCGAGAGCCGCACCGTCAGGTGCTGCTCGCGGTCGCCGGGCGGCTGGCCGCCACCCGAGCCCGCGATGCCGACCTGTCCTATGAGTCGCCGCAGGAGCTGGTCGCCGACCTGAAGGTGGTGCAGGATTCTCTGGCAGCCGGTGGGGCCAAGCGTGCGGCCTACGGCGATCTGCAGGAGCTGATCTGGCAGGTGGAGACCTTCGGCTTCCACCTGGCCGAGCTGGAGGTGCGCCAGCACTCCAAGGTGCATTCGCAGACGCTGGCCTGGCTTCAGGACCCGGAGGGAGTCGAGAAGACGGCGGTGCCCGGGGAGGAGGTCATCGAGACCTTCCGGGCGATCGCCTCGGTGCAGCAGCGCTTCGGCGTCGACGCCTGCCGCCGGTACATCGTCTCCTTCACCCAGTCCGCGCAGAACCTCGCCGACGTGTACACCTTGGCGGAGAAGGCCCTGGGTGGAGCGGAGCACGCACCGGTGCTGGACGTCATCCCGCTGTTCGAGACCTACGAGGACCTGCAGAACGCGCCGAGGATCCTTCAGGAGATGCTGCAGAACCCGGCCGTGCAGCGCCGCCTGGAGCAGACCGGGCGTCGCCTGGAGGTCATGCTCGGCTATTCCGACTCCGCCAAGGACGTGGGGCCGGTCGCGGCCACCCTGGCGCTGTACGAGGCGCAGGAGAAGATCGCGGCCTGGGCGGTGGAGAACGGCATCACGCTGACCCAGTTCCACGGCCGCGGTGGGGCGCTGGGCCGCGGCGGTGGCCCTGCCAATCGTGCGATCCTCGCCCAGCCGCCGCATTCGGTGGACCTGCGCTTCAAGGTCACCGAGCAGGGCGAGGTGATCTCCGCCCGCTACGGCAACCCGGAGATCGCGCTGCGCCACATCGAGCAGGTCGCCGCCGCCACGCTGATGGCCTCCGCGCCGTCCACGGAGCGGCGCAACGCGGAGGCCGCCCGTCGCTTCGCGCCGCTGGCCCAGCAGATGGACGCGGTCTCCCGGGAGCGGTTCCACGGCCTGGTCGACGCCGAGGCTTCGCCCCGTGGTTCGCGCAGGTCACCCCGCAGGACGAGGTCGGTCTGCTGGCCATCGGCTCGCGTCCGGCTAAGCGGGGGCTCTCGGTGGAGTCTCTGGAGGACCTGCGGGCCATCCCGTGGAACTTCGCCTGGGCGCAGGCGCGCATCAACCTCACCGGCTGGTACGGGCTGGGCTCGGCCCTGGAGGCGGTGGGCGACCTGGAGCAGCTGCGCTCCGCCTATGCCGACTGGCCGCTGTTCCGGGCGCTGATCGACAACATCGAGATGTCGCTGGCCAAGACGGACCGGCGCATCGCTGAGCGGTACCTGCGGCTCGGCGACCGTCAGGATCTCGCGGAGCTCGTCCTCGAGGAGCTGGATCTGACCACCAAGTGGGTGCTGGCCATCACCGACCAGTCCCGCCTGCTGGAGGACCACCGCGTGCTCGGGCGTGCCGTGGAGCTGCGGAACCCGTATGTGGATGCGCTCTCCCTGCTGCAGCTGCGCGCGCTGCAGGCGCTGCGCACCCAGGACCACGACGGCGCCGACGTCGATGACCCCCGGAACCTTCTGCTCATCACGCTCAAGGGTGTGGCCGCCGGCCTGCAGAACACCGGCTGATCCGCCGGGTCCGTCCGGCCTTCACCGCGTCGAGCTGCCCCGTGAGCCGCCGTCGAGGGAAGCAGTGCGCGAACCCCCTGTGGCAGACTCGTGCCGTCGGCCGCTGCGGTCCGCTCCGGAGCGGCTGGGGAGCGGAGGAGGGGTCGGATGGGACGGATCGGGGCAACGGCTCTCAGGGCATCGGCCCTCGGTGCGGGGGCGGTGCTGGTGCTGAGCGGCTGCGGGATCTCCGACGGCACCGACATCGCCGCGGTGCTGACCGACGAGGACTTCATCGACGGTGAGGTGAACTGCGGGGACGCGTCAGTGGACGTCACCACGGAGTTCACCTGCTTCGTGGACGGCCTGTCGGTCGGGCAGCCGTCCGGCAGCTCGGTGCTGGAGGTGACCTACCTCAGCGATGACGAGATCCTCGTGGAGGGCGTGTCCATCGACCCTGCCGGTCCGGGGGACTCTCTGTACCGCCGTCTGGAGCCCGGCCTGGTGCAGCTGACTGAACCCCCTGGGCCGTCGGCTGAAGCCGACCACCCGGGTGAGGAGGGGACCCTCTTCACCCCAGGGGCACGACTGGTGGTCGAGAGGGTCGGAGAGCTCACCGCCGCGTCGGCGCAGATGCTGGACCAGGGAGATGACGAGGATCGTGCCGTGGCCTCCTTCCCCGCCGTGGGGGAGGAGCTGCTCCTGCTGGAGCTCTTCGCACAGGAGTGGGAGTGGCCGGGAGGTGAGGGTCTGGACGAGCCTGCGATCCTCTGGCTGGAGGTCGACGGCCGACGCACCCAGGTGCTGACCCTGGACGATGCCGTCGCGACGGTGGGCGGACAGGGCCTGCTGATCTCTGTGCCGGAGGAGGCCCCGGCGGCCCTGGTCCTCGAGTTCGAGGGCCATGATCAGCGCGTCGATGCCCGCACCGGGCGGCGTCAGCTGCCGGAGGACGATCCTGCAGCGGGCTGGTACAGCCTGGACCCGGTGCATCCGCACCAGAGCCTCATCTGGAACCCCGAGGCCATCGCAGGAGAGCAGGATGTGGACGGCCTCGAGGACCGGCTGGTGGTCGATCCGTGGATCACAGAGGCAGGTCTGCACGGCTGGACCCCGGAGCACGGCTGGGCGGACCCGGGGGAGGCCTGGCTGAGCATCGAGATGGGCCTGGGCCTGTACCCGGAGGGCACCGAGTGGGCCTTGCGCGCATTCGAGGCCGCCGCCGTCGAGCTCGAGCTGCTCCTCACCGTGGACGGCGAGGAGCACATCATGCTCCTGGCCGAGGAGGTCGAGGACCCGGGGCGTGATGCCTGGACCTCCGAGGTCGTCGTGGCGATCCCTCCGGCCACGGATGAGATCCTGCTCCGCCTCGAGGGTGAGGTGGAGGTCTTCGACCTCGACCGCGACGAGACCGTCGGCTCGGTGGAGGTTCTGACCGAAGACGAGGTGCTCCTGCCGTCACGTGCCGCGGAGAACGGGTGAGTCAGGGACTGCTGCGAGTGGTCGGGAGTAAGATGGGCCCCATGACAGTTACCTCTGGCAACCGTTCCGTGCAGCCGCTCATCGCCCCTGACGCCGACCCGCATCTGTGGTTGGAGGAGGTCACCGGCGACGACGCACTGGCCTGGGTGCGGGCGCGCAACGCCCGCGCCGAGGAGGAGCTGGTCGACGACACCTTCGAGGCTCTGCAGTCCGACATCCGCGAGATCCTCGACGCGAGCGACCGCATCCCCGTGGTGTCCCGCCGCGGAGCGCACCTCTACAACTTCTGGACCGACGCCGAGCACCCGCAGGGTATCTGGCGCCGCACCACCGAAGAGTCCTACCGCACGGACGAGCCCGAGTGGGACGTGTTGATCGACCTCGACGAGCTCTCCGCCGCCGAAGGCGTGACCTGGGTGTGGCACGGCGCCACCGTGCTGCGGCCCCGGCAGGACGGCGAGCCGTGGCGGCACGCTCTGGTCTCGCTGTCCCGGGGCGGCTCGGACGCCGACGTCACCCGAGAGTTCGACCTTGTTGAGCGCCGATTCGTGGATCCCGAGGAGGGCGGATTCGCCAAGCCCGAGGGCAAAGGCTCCGTGAGCTGGATCGACGCGGACACCGTCTACATCAGCACCGATCACGGTGAGGACGCCGTCACCACCTCCGGGTATCCGCGCGCCTGCCGCCGGTGGCGTCGCGGCACGCCCCTTCAGGAGGCTGAGACGGTGGTCTCCGTGGAGCCCGACCACATGGTGGCCGCTGCCGGACACCTCGGCACCCCAGGGTTCGAACGCGACATCGCGGTGCGCGTGCTGGGCTTCTATGACCGGGAGACCCTGCTGATCGACGACGGCGGCCTGCGTCGTGTGGAGGTCCCCACCGATGTGCGGGTCAGCATCCATCGCGATCTCTTCCTGTTCATGCCCCGCACCGAGACGACCCTGCAGGGGCAGACCTTCCCCGGCGGTTCGCTGGTGGTCGCCGACATCGACGACTTCATGGCCGGCCGAGCCGAGCTGACCGCGCTGTTCACCCCGGACGCCTCCACCTCGCTGCAGGACGTCACCGCCACACCGCAGTGCCTGGTGCTGACCGTCATGCAGGACGTGGTGCATCGGCTGGAGGCCCATGTCCGCACCTCGCAGAGCCCCACCGACTGGCGCCGGTCGCCGGTCTTCGAGGACCTGACCGGCACCCTGTCCGTGGCGGCGGTGGACCCGGAGGAGTCCGAGCAGGTCTGGATCACCTCCGAGGACCACCTCAAGCCCACCACTCTGCACCTGGGGGACCTCTCCGGGCTGCTCGACGGCGGGCAGGAGACGCACGAGGCGCTGAAGTCCGCTCCGGAACGCTTCGACGCCTCCGGCCTGACCTCGGTGCAGCGTTTCGCCACCAGCGATGACGGCACGCGGGTGCCCTACTTCCTGATCGGCCCGCAGGAGCTGCTGGCCGAAGGCTCCGGCGCGGCGCCGCGGCCCACGATGCTCTACGGCTACGGCGGCTTCGAGATCTCGATGACCCCGGGCTATCTGGGGGTGGTCGGCAAGACCTGGCTGGAGTCGGGCGGAGTCTACGCGGTGGCCAACATCCGCGGCGGCGGCGAGTACGGCCCGGACTGGCACCGTGCTGCGCTGCGGGAGAACAGGCATCTCGCCTATGAGGACTTCGCCGCCGTCGCGAAGGACCTGGTGGCCACCGGCGTCACCACGGTGCCGCAGCTGGCCTGCCGCGGAGGCTCCAACGGCGGCCTGCTCACCGGGAATATGCTCACGCAGTATCCCGAGCTGTTCGGAGCGGTGGTCATCCAGGTGCCGCTGCTGGACATGAAGAGATTCTCCCATCTGCTGGCCGGAGCCTCCTGCGCGCCGAGTATGGGGATCCGGACACTGAGGACTGGGAGTTCATCCGGGGCTTCTCTCCCTATCACCTGCTGCAGGAGGGGCGTCGATATCCGGCGGTCCTGCTGACCACCTCCACGCGGGACGACCGGGTCCACCCGGGGCATGCCCGCAAGATGACGGCAGCTCTGGAATCGTTGGGGGCCGATGTGAGGTACTGGGAGAACACTGAGGGAGGACACGGCGGCGCCGCCAGCCCTGAGCAGCAGGCCCGGCTCAACAGCTTCATCTACCGGTTCCTCCAACAGCAGCTCAGCTGATCCCGCGCCGGAAGCTCTCTCCAGGGCTGGGGGCGGTGCGCCGGGGACGCCGGACGCACTGGGAATCTGAGTACGGCGTACGGTATGCTGTCCGGGTCCTCCTCACCACCCTGCTGGAGAAAGGAGCACGCATGAGCGTGCCGACAGCGGATCCGGCCGTCGAGACCCGCGGCCTGGTCAAGAGATTCGGCGACAACACCGCCGTGGACGGCGTCGATCTCTCCATCCCCCGTGGGGGCATCTACGGAGTGCTGGGGCCCAACGGCGCCGGCAAGACCACCGTGATCCGGATGCTCGCCACCCTGCTGCGTCCCGACGGCGGCGAAGCCCGCGTGCTGGGTCATGACGTCTTCGCTGAACCCGCGACCATCCGCGAGAAGATCGCCCTGACGGGTCAGTTCGCCTCGCTGGACGAAGACCTCACCGGCATCGAGAACCTGGTGCTGCTGGGCCGTCTGCTCGGGTTCCCCGGCCGGACCGCGCGGCGCCGGGGCCACGAGCTCCTGGAGGCCTTCGGGCTCGCCGAGGCGGCGGGTCGCCAGGTGAAGAAGTACTCCGGCGGCATGCGCCGTCGCCTGGACATCGCGGGCTCCCTGCTGGTCACCCCGGAGCTGATCTTCCTGGACGAGCCCACCACCGGGATCGATCCACGGTCCCGGAACCAGGTCTGGGACATCATCCGGACCCTGGTGGGGGCCGGCACCACTGTGCTGCTGACCACCCAGTACCTGGAGGAGGCGGACCAGCTGGCGGACCGGCTGGCCGTCATCGACCACGGTCGGGTGATCGCCGAAGGCACGCCCGGCCAGCTCAAGGCGCAGGTCGGTTCCGGTGCGCTGACCGTCCGGGTGGTCGAGCCCGCAGACCGGGAGCAGGCGGCGGAGCTGCTGGCTCGCACGATCGAGGCCGAGGTCACCAGGGAGCCTGATCCGACGGCGCTGACCGCGCGGCTCAACGAGCGATCCCGGGCCGCAGCGGCCCTGAGCGCCCTGGAGGAGGCGCATATCGACGTCGAGACCTTCGCCCTGGGCCAGCCCAGCCTGGACGAGGTCTTCCTGGCGCTGACTGGGCATCGCGCCGAGCACGAAGGCGAAGAGGACGGGGCGGCCGCCGACGAGACCGACGGCGGCCGAGACGACCAGGCGGAGGCGACCATCCGATGAGCATCAACGGGACCACCACGCTGCACGAGTCCGAGCGGATCCGCCACATCCTGGTCAGCCCGGAGGACCGCCCCGCGCGGGCCGGTGCCTTCAGCGCCTCGATGACCTATGGCTGGCGCGCGCTGCTGAAGATCAAGCACGTCCCCGAGCAGCTCTTCGACGTCACGATCTTCCCGATCATGATGACGGTGATGATGACCTACGTGTTCGGCGGGGCCATCGGTGAGGCGATGGCGGGAGGCGACTCGCAGTCCGCCGTCGACGCCTACGTGCAGTTCCTGATCCCCGGGGTCTTCGTGCAGACGTTGGTGATGATCACCATGTACACGGGGCTGACCCTGAATCGGGACATCTCCAAGGGCGTCTTCGACCGCTTCCGCTCCCTGCCCACCTGGCGGCCCGCGCAGCTGGTGGGCGCGCTGCTCGGCGACCAGGTGCGCTACACCATCGCGGGGGTGATCATCCTGGTGGTGGGCGTCATCATGGGCTTCCGCCCCGGCGGTGGGCTGACCGGTGCTGTCGCGGCCTTCGCGCTGCTGCTCGTCTTCAGCTTCTGCCTGTCCTGGGTGTGGACCACGGTGGCGCTGCTGATGCGCACCGAGCAGGCCGCCATGGGGGTGTCCATGTTCATCCTGATGCCGCTGACCTTCGTGTCGAACATCTTTGCGGATCCGCAGACCATGCCGGGCCCCGTGCGGGCCTTCGCGGAGATCAACCCGGTCTCCACCGTGGTCGCCGCGGTCCGGGATCTCATGGACGGCACCTACGACGTCGGCGGCCTGACCATGGTGCTGGTCTACTGTGCGGTGCTGGTGGTGGTCTTCGGGCCGCTGTCCATGCTCATCTACAACCGGAAGAGCTGAGCGGCCCGGGTGTGCCCGGCGCGGCTCATTTGATGAAGCGGATGCTGATCGGATACCGGTAGGGACGCCTGTTGTAGGCGGCGATGGCCGCCATGATCCCGAAGACGATCGCGCAGACCCAGGCGATGAAGATGATCAGCGCGCCGATGAGGATGACGGTCAGGATGCCGCCGACCACATAGGCGATGAACAGCGTGATCTGGAAGTTCAGGGCCTCCTTGCCGTGGTCGTCGATCATCCGGCTGCGCTCGCGGAAGACGAGCCACACCACCAGCGGCACCAGCCAGGACAGGAACACGCCGCCGAGGTGGAGGGCCACGCCCCAACCCTGCTCCTCACCGGGGGTGAGCGGCCGCACAGGACCGGCCGACACCCCGCCGTAGGCGGACTGCTGCGGCTGTCGGGGCCCGGGCTGTCCGGGGTCTGCCGGGTGGGGCTGTCCCGGGGCGTTGTGGGCATCCTGCGGGTCCACGGGCTCAGGGCCCTGCCCAGTCGGGGGCTGTGTCATGGCTCCTCCTCGCATCGTGATGAGCGTCCAGGTGATGCTCAGCTTAGTGCGCGGGCGGCTCAGTGGATACGGTGGTCAGCATGCGAGAGCTGTCTGTGACCGAATCGGTGCCGGAGGACGTCGTCACCCTGGTCCGTGAGGCGCGCCAGGTGGTGGCGCTCAGCGGAGCCGGAATGTCCGCCGAATCCGGGGTGCCCACCTTTCGGGAGGTCCAGCGCGGTCTCTGGGAGCGGTTCTCCGCCGAGGAGCTGGCCACCCCGGACGCCTTCGAGGCGGATCCGGCCCTGGTGTGGACCTGGTATCGCTGGCGGCAGGCACTCATCGCCGCGGTTGAGCCGAACCCCGGGCATCGCGCGCTGGCGGCCTGGCAGCGCCACCTCGCCGACCAGGGCGGTTGGCTGGCGGCGGTCACGCAGAACGTCGACGACCTCCACGAACGTGCCGGCACGGACGTCCTGGCCCACCTGCATGGCAGCATCACCACCCATCGCTGCGCCGACTGCCAAGAGCCCGTCGAAGTTCCCGCCCCGGCCTACGACGGGTTCACAGTCCCGCCCGAGCCTGAGCAGCCTCCCCGCTGTCCGGCCTGCCAGGAGGGGCTCGCGCGCCCCGACGTCGTCTGGTTCTCGGAGATGCTCCCGGCGGAGGCCTTCGACGCCGCCACCGCCGCCATCCGCGCCAGCGACCTGGTGATCGTGGTGGGCACCTCCGGCATCGTGCAGCCGGCGGCGTCGCTGCCCCTGCTGGGCCTGGAGCGTGGCGTCCCGCTGATCGAGATCAACCCGGAGGAGACCGGGCTGACGGAGGTCATGGACTTCGCGATCCGCGGCCGCTCCGGCGAGGTCCTGCCCCGGCTGCTGGCCGCCGCCGGCATCCCTCTCGACAGAAGGTGACGCGTTGACGCTGTGGGAATCCGTGCTCCTGGGCGTGATCCAGGGGCTGTTCATGTTCATCCCGGTGAGCTCCTCCTCCCACCTGGTGCTGACCCAGCACTGGATGGCGGCGACCGGCTCGCCGCTGCCGTCTCCGGAGACCCCGGAGATGCTCCTGTTCAACCTGGTGGTCCACCTGGGGACGATGGTCTCCGTGGTGGTGGTGATGCATCGTCCTCTGGGGCGCCTGCTCTCCGGAACCCTCCGGGAGCTGCGGTGGTGGGCGCGACGTCGCACCCTGCGCCACATGATCCACCTGAAGCTCATGCTCTTCGGCGTGGTCACCACCGGGGTGACCGGCGTGCTGGGACTGCTGGTCCGCGAATACGGCACCGGAGTGTTCGCCACGCCGTGGGCGGTGTCGCTGATGCTGCTGGTCACCGGGGCGATCCTGTGGTGGACGGATTCGGTGCGTGAGACCTGGCGCGGCGCGGCGCAGATGACCATCTGGGTCGCGCTGCTGATCGGCCTGGCCCAGGCCGCCGCACTGTTCCCCGGGCTGAGCCGCTCCGGGCTGACCATCGCCATGGCGCTCGCCCTGGGCATGCACCGCAAGATCGCCGCACAGTACAGCTTCTTCGTGGCCATCCCGACCATCGTCGCCGCCACGGGCGTCCAGTCGCTCAGCCTGCTCGACCATCGGGGCCCGCTCGGGGTGGGCGTCGACGCCTATGTCGTTGCCTTCGTGGTCTCCGCCGTCGTCGGGGCCGGAGCCCTGTGGTTGGTGCTGCGCATGCTCTATCGGGGTCACTTCCGGGTCTTCGCGGTGTACGTGATCCTCCTGGCGATCGTGACCCTCATCCTCCAGCCGGACGATGACGCGCTCGAGCTCGCGGCTGCAGACGACGCGCCGACCGCCGTCGACGAGGAGGTGTCCCCGTGATCTGGCTCTACCTGCTCGCGATCGCGCTGCTGGGCGCCGTCGTCGTGCTGCTGACAGGCCGTGTCGAAGGAGCGGAGCCGCCTGCCGATCTGCCGCCCGGTGACGACGTCACGTCTCTCCTCGCCGCGCGAGAGGGCCGTCCGCTCACCGCCGACGACCTGCGCGGACTCCGCCTGGACCCGGCGTTGCGCGGATATCGCATGGACCAGGTGGAGGCCCTGCTGGACGCTCTCACCGCCCAGCTGGAGCAGGACTCCAGGGAGAGGGGCGAAGACACACCCGGGTGACAGGCGAAGATGTCGCGCTGATCAGGACGTTCACCGGCCGTCCGGGTGACATTCCTCCCATGTGGGGGATAATGGAGACGGATGTGTCACACATCCGCACAGAGGAACACCAGAAGGGAAGCACTCGATGGCTGCAATGAAACCGCGTACCGGCGACGGTCCTATGGAGGTAGCTCAGGAAGGACGCAGCCTCATCATGCGGGTGCCCATCGACGGTGGTGGTCGCCTGGTGCTGGAGATCAACGAGGAGGAGGCACAGGCCCTCAAGGAGTGCCTGGTCGACGCCGTGGGGGAGTGAACCCCCTGTCCAGGGCCTTCCGGCTCAGCGCTTGACGGCGACGAGCAGCCCGGTCCCGGTGCCGAGCATCGTGGTGACCAGGCGCTCGTCGTCGCGCACTGAGCGTTCCACCGCGCGCCTCCGGCGGGTGGACTCTTCCCGGACCGCGGGACGTGGCAGCCGGTCGTGGTCGAGGGCGTCGTTGACGGCCAGCAGCCCGCCCGGGCGCAGCAGGCGCACCCCCTGCTCCACGAACTCGTCGAGCCCCGGGCTGTCCGCATCCAGGTGCACGAGGCAGTAGCCGCCGCTGGTCAGGCGGGGAAGCACCTCCTCTGCGCGGCCGGTGATCAGGCGGGTGCGGGCCGAGGGCACCCCCGATTCCTTGAACGTGGTCCGCGCCGCCTGGAGATGATCGGCGTCGGGATCGATGCTGGTGAGCACCGCGTCCGGCGCGGCTCCGCGCAGCAGCGACAGTCCGGAGACTCCGACGCCGGTGCCGACCTCCACGAGCCCTCGGGCGCCCATGGCGGCGGCGAGCACCGTCAGGGTGGCGGCCACGCCCTCGCTCACAGGAGTGACGCCGAGGTCCTCTCCCCGGCGTCGGGCCGCCTCGAGGATGTGATCCTCAGCATGATGCTGTTCGGCGTACTCCCAGCTGGCGTGCTTGGCCGTCTGGGGACTGTTGAGGGCTTTCATAGATCCTTCCTGCGCTGACCTCGGGCTCTGCGGGAAGCGCCGAGGCGGGCCCGGACTCGGGGCCGGAGCGAGAGTCGCCGCCGGGCTCGTCCCCATCCTATAGAGCCGCGAGCCTTCTCAGGATATTCACAGCGCGCACCCAGACTCTGCTCTCACAATGGTCCCCGATGTCCCCGTCCGCCACGCGCCGTCACCTCAGCGACGACCGGTCAGCCAGGCCCCGAGCCGGCTGGCTGGTGGTGATGTGCCTCATGGTCGCCGTCCTGGGGGCCGTCGTGGTGTTCGCCGCGGCATGGGTCCTCGGCGGCCGCGCCGTCTCCGCGCCGGCCTCCGTGGAGGCGCTGGCGCCCGCCGACGGCGCG
>NZ_MDSS02000065.1 GCF_001758425.2 Nesterenkonia sp. PF2B19
CACCGGCGGCCCGCGGGCGAGCCGCCGTCGTCGTGGGTGTGGGGCTGCGTGCCGAGGGGGCCGTCCGGCTGCTGTCCGCTCATGGCACTCAGCCTAGGCAGGCTGCCACCGCGGCTCATCCCTCCGAAGGATGATCCTCAGCGCTCCACCTCTCCACGGATGAAGGCCTCCACCCGCTCCCGGGCGACCGTGTCGTGCAGCTGCTCGGGCGGAGACTTCATGAAGTAGCTCGACGCCGAGACCAGGGGGCCGCCGATGCCACGGTCCAGGCCGATCTTGGCCGCCCGCAGCGCATCGATGATCACGCCCGCGGAGTTCGGCGAGTCCCAGACCTCCAGCTTGTACTCGAGCGCCACGGGGGCGTCACCGAAGTTGCGGCCCTCCAGGCGCACATAGGCCCACTTGCGGTCGTCCAGCCACTGCACGTAGTCGGAGGGTCCGATGTGCACATCCTCGGCCTGCAGGTCCGCGCTGGTGTTGGAGGTGACCGCCTGGGTCTTGGAGACCTTCTTGGACTCGAGCCGGTCGCGTTCCAGCATGTTCTTGAAGTCCATGTTGCCACCCACGTTGAGCTGATAGGTGCGGTCCAGGATGACCCCGCGGGACTCGAACAGCGCGGCCAGCTCACGGTGGGTGATCGTCGCGCCGATCTGGGACTTGATGTCGTCACCGACGATCGGCACGCCGGCGTCGGTGAACCTCTGCGCCCATTCCTCGGTGCCGGCGATGAACACCGGCAGCGCGTTGACGAAGGCGGCGCCGGCGTCGATGGCGGCCTGCGCGTAGTGCCGGGCGGCCTCCTCGGAGCCCACCGGCAGGTAGCAGACGACGACGTCGACCTCGGCGGCCTTCAGCGCCTCGGCCACGTCCACCGGCGCGGCGGAGGACTCGGTGATGGTCTCCCGGTAGTAGCGGCCCAGCCCGTCCAGGGTGGGTCCGCGCTGGACCGTCACACCCGTGGGCGGGACGTCGGCGATGGTGATGGTGTTGTTCTCGCTCGCACCGATCGCCTTGGAGAGGTCCAGCCCCACCTTCGCCTCATCGACGTCGAAGGCCGCCACGAACTGCACATCCGAGATGTGATAGTCGCCGAACTGGACGTGCATCAGGCCCGGCACCTGCTGGTCGGCCGGGGCGTCCTTGTAGTACTCCACACCCTGGATCAGGGAGGCGGCGCAGTTGCCGACGCCGACGACGGCGACGCGGATGGGGTTGGTGGCCACAGGTATGCTCCTCAGGAAACTCGGCTCAGGTCTCAAGGCGTCATAGACGGACGCCCGTCGAGCCGCCATTATTCCTCATCAGCACCGGCGCCCGGCGGAGGACCACGGACGTGACCGAGTCATAGAGTGGTGGCGATGAGACCCCCTCCAGCAGCCCGCGCCAGCGACGACGACGTCCGCGACGGCGTCGGCGTCGGCGTCGGCGCGACCGTGGCCCCACCCGGTCCGACCCTCTGCTGCGGCTGGTCTCCGACCGGCTGGGCGGCCCGGCCGGTGCCCGGCTCCGGCCCTCCCGTCGTTCGGACCCGTGACGCGCGCGCTGTTGGTGATGACCGCCCGTGGCCGTGCTGCTCTCGGTGCTGACCATGCAGCACTGCCGCGCCGAGGGTTGGGTGGGCGTGGGCGTGTACCACCATGGCTGCTACTCGGACGTCTCTGCCCTGTATGTGCAGCGTGGGCTCGCACAGGACCCGTGGGCGCCGTTCGTCGACGGCGCCTGGTTCGAGTACCCGGTGCTGACCTCCCTGCTGGCCTCGCTGGCCGCCCTGGTCACCCACGGGGTGGACGCCGTGACGAGCACGCTGGCGCCGTCGCTGGTGTATTGGGAGGGCCGCCTGTCCCTGCTGTACTGGGACGTGACCTTCCTGGGTGCCGCCCTGGCCTGGTTCGTGCTGGTGCTGGCCGTGATGCGCGCGGCCGGGCAACGCCCCTGGGACGCGGCGATCGTGGCCACCTCCCCGGCGATCATCTACGGAGCGGGCATCAACTGGGACCTCTGGGCCACGGCCGCGCTGGTGCTGGCGCTGCTGGCGCACCAGCGCGGACAGCACCTGACCGCCGGCGCCCTGATCGGAGTGGGAGTCTCCTTCAAGCTGTTCCCCCTGTTCCTGCTGGGGGCGGTGTTCGTGCTCGCCGTGCGCCGCGACGGCCTGCCGTGGAGCGCGTTCGGGCGCACACTGGCCGCCGCCGTCCTCGCCTGGGTGGCCCTGAACCTCCCGGCCATGCTCGTCAGCCCGGAGAACTGGTCCCAGTTCTGGGCGTTCTCCGCCGAGCGCGGCGCTGGGTACTCGTCCATCTGGCACATCTGGCAGGTGCTCGCCGAGGGTCAGGGCGGCAGCGGGCCGGCGCCGGAGCTGATCTCCACTCTGAGCCTGGCGCTGTTCGTGGCTTGCTGCCTCGGCGTGCTGATCCTCGGCGCGAAGGCTCCCGTCCCGCCGCGGACCGTCCAGCTCCTCCTGCTGATCGTCGCGGCCTTCGCGCTGGTCAACAAGGTCTACTCGCCGCAGTTCATGATCTGGCTGATCCCGCTGATCGCCCTGGCCGCGCCTCGGTGGCGGGACGTGCTGATCTGGCAGGCCGCGGAGTTCCTGCACTTCTGGGCGGTGTGGATGTACCTGGCCGGCGTCGTCGGGGACCACCAGCCGCAGCACAGCATGGCCGACGGCGTCTATGTGCTGGCCGTGCTGGGCCACATGGCCGCGACCCTGTGGATCATGGCCGTGGTGGTGCGGGACATGTACCGGCCGGAGCGCGACGTCGTGCGGAACCCGCCGGTGCTGGATCAGCGGCGCTGACGGACGTCACGTCGCGGCCCGGCCACAACCCACGGGGCGATCCGGTCTCCGGCCGAGAGATGCCCCGGCCGGAGACCGTCGAGGTCAGCGACGTCAGCCCCTCAGTGGTTGCCCTCTTCGTCGTAGGTGCCGAACTCCATCTCGGCGTCCCATTCGTCGAGCTCGGCCTCCTGCCAGGAGCCGTAGGTCGGGTTGGGCAGGACGAACCAGTCGTCGCCCCACCGGTCGGCATGCTCCTCGATGAGGTCGTGCTGCTCCTCCAGGTCGGCGCCGGCGTACCCCTCATGGAAGTCATGCAGAGTGTCGCCGAGCTGCATGATCAGCTCGTACTCGGCCTCCACGGACTCCCGGCGCTCCTGCTTGGGCGGACCCAGCAGCAGGACCTGGTCCTCCTCCACCTGCGGGAACTCCAGCTCATCCAGCATGGCGAGGGTGTCATCGAGGTTCTCCTCCGTACGGTCGGAGAGGTAGACGATCGTCACGCCCAGCTCATCGGCACGCTCGAAGAACTCCAGGGCGCCGGGGATGACGCGGGCCGTGCCTTCGCGCTCCCAGTGGTCCCAGGTCTCCCAGTCGGTGTAGTCGTGGCACTGGGCCATGTCCCGAGCGAGCAGCTCGGAGTTGTCCACTGCCGTCTCATCCAGGTCGGTGATGAGGGCCAGATCCTCGCCATCGGCCTCGTCGACGAGCTCCTCCAGGCGCTGCTCCGCCAGGCGGTAGGTCTGCGCCTGCAGGGCCTTGGCCTCCGCGCTCTGCTGCTGCCAGCGCAGACCCATGGCATGTTCGAGGACCGCGCAGTCCTCATCCGTCTCCGCATCCTCAGCAGCCGCGTCGTCCGACGTCGCGCCGTCGTCGTCGGTGTCAGCGGCCTCAGCGGCGTCGTTGACGTCCTCGTCGACGTCCGCGCCGTCCTGCCCGTCAGCACAGGCCGTGGTCGCCAGCAGTGCGAAGGCCCCCAGGCCAGCCAGTGTCTTCTTCATGAGTCGACTCCCCTCGTGCGGTATACCAAGTCCGTTCTCAGGTTCTCACAGGGTGCGTCTGGAGGGAATGGAAGTCGGCTGGGGAGGCTTCGACCTCACTCCTGCTCCGCCCACCACTCCTTGAGCACCAGCACAGCCTCGTCCTCTGCGACCGGACCGTTCTCCATCCGGTGCTCCAACAGGAAGGAGTACGCCTTCCCCACCTGCGGTCCGGGCGGGATCCCCAGGACATCCATGATCTGCTCGCCGTTGAGGTGTGGCCGGATCTTGGCCAGCTCCTCCTGCTCGGCGAGCACCGCAATGCGCTCTTCGAGGTCGTCATAGGCGTGGGCGAGCCGCTCGGCCTTGCGCCGATTGCGGGTGGTGACGTCGGAGCGGGTCAGCCGGTGCAGCCGTTCCAGCTGATCGCCGGCGTCGGTGACGTAGCGCCGCACCGCCGAGTCGCTCCAGCCGGCGTCGCCGTAGCCGTAGAACCGCATGTGCAGCTCCACCAGCCGGGTGACGGCCTTGATGGTGTCCTTGTCGAACCGCAGCGCCTGCATCCGCTTCCGCGTCAGCTTGGCCCCGACCACGTCGTGGTGCCGGAAGCTGACCCCGCCGCCGGGTTCGAAGCGCCGGGTCTTCGGCTTGCCGACGTCGTGCATCAGGGCCGCGAAGCGCAGGATGAAGTCCGGGCCGGGGACGGGACCGTCGTCGTCGGTCTCCAGGCCGGCGGCCTGCTCCATGACCTGCAGAGAGTGCTGGTAGACGTCCTTGTGCCGACGGTGCTCGTCGTCGGTGCGCTTCAGAGCCGGAACCTCGGGGATCACGACGTCGGCCAGCCCGGTCTCCACCAGCAGGTCCACTCCGATCCGTGGATGCGCCCCGCAGATCAGCTTGACCAGCTCCTCACGCACCCGCTCCGCGGAGACGATCTCCAGCCTTCCGGCCATCGCGGTCATGGCCGCGCGGACGTCGTCGGCGACGTCGAGCCCCAGCTGGCAGGCGAAGCGGGCGGCACGCATCATGCGCAGCGGATCGTCGGAGAAGGACTCCTCCGGCGTGGACGGAGTCCGCAGCCGCTGGGCCACCAGGTCCTTCACCCCGCCGTGCGGATCGACCAGCTCCCAGGACGGCAGCCGCAGCGCCATCGCATTGACCGTGAAGTCGCGGCGTACCAGGTCATCGGCCAGGTTCGTGCCGAACTGCACCTGCGGCTTCCGGGAGGCCGGATCATAGGCCTCCGCCCGGTAGGTGGTCACCTCGATGGTGTCGTCGCCCTTGCGGATCCCGATCGTGCCGAAGTCCCGGCCGATGTCCCAGTGCGCATCCGCCCAGCCGGCGACGGTGGCGATGATCTGATCCGGCGTGGCGTCCGTGGTGAAGTCCAGATCGGGGGAGGTGCGCCCCAGGAAGAGGTCACGCACGGGCCCGCCCACCAGGGAGAGCTCATGGCCGTGGGAGGCGAACTGTTCACCGAGTGCGACGACGACGTCGGGCAGCCAGGCGCCGTCGGGAAATCCAGCTGGGAGATAAGGCATGACAGAGACAGTTTCCCACAGCCGCGACCGCTCCTCGGCTCCGGTGCAGAGCACGCCGCGGAGAACCTCGGGAGGCGCTGAGCGCGAGCCGCTTCCCGTTAGAGTAGTCACCATGAACGGAACGGAGACCGGCGACGAACCCCAGACGCCGCTGACGGTGTCGATGGGCTCCCGTCGTGTGCCGGTCCCGAAGCCGCCGCGCGGCGGCGGGCACCTCCCCACCGTGGAAGAGGTCAGCGCCGGCGGCGTCGTGATCCGCCCGGCCGCACAGGGCTTCGAGGCAGCCATCATCGCCCGGTACAACCGGGGAGGTCGGCTCGAATGGTGCCTGCCCAAGGGGCACCCGGAGAACGACGAGGACTTCGAGCAGGCCGCCGTGCGCGAGGTGGAGGAGGAGACCGGCATCGCCGGTTCCATCCTGACCTCGCTGGGCAGCATCGAGTACTGGTTCACCGTCCCCACCCACCGGGTGCACAAGACGGTGCATCATTTCCTGCTGGAGGCGGTCGGCGGCGAGCTCACGACGGAGAACGATCCGGACCATGAGGCCGTAGACGTCGCCTGGGTGAACCTGGACGACTTGGAGCGCACCCTCTCGTTCCCCAATGAACGACGCATCGTCAACGCTGCCCAGCAGGTCATCGCGGACACGTTATAGTCGTCGCCGATGCCGCACACCTCCGAGGACCAGGACCGCCGCCAGCACGACGGCGACAAGCCCGCCGACACCCACATCCCCCAGGGCGGCATGGCGCGCGCCAGCGCTCTGATGGCCTCCGGCACGCTGATCTCCCGCGTCCTGGGCTTCATCCGCACCGCCCTGCTGGCCGTGGCGATCGGCTCCACCGCCCTGGTGGCCGACGTCTTCGAGAAGGCCAACACGATCCCCAACGTGATCTACATGCTGCTGGCCGGCGGCATGTTCAACGTGGTGCTGGTCCCACAGCTGATCAAGGCCGCCAAACGCCCCGACCGGGGAGCGGACTATACGTCCCGCCTACTGACCCTCTCGGTGATCGTCCTGGGGGCGTTCACGATCCTGCTCACCCTGGCCGCCTACCCGCTGATGGTCGCGCTCACCAAGGACTGGACGGAGCCGATGCTCGCCCTGGGCACCGCCTTCGCCGTCTGGACCCTGCCCCAGGTGTTCTTCTACGGCCTCTACGCGGTGATCGGGCAGATCCTCAACGCGAATGCCAAGTTCGGCTGGTACATGTGGGCCCCGGTGCTGAACAACCTGATCGCCATCGGCGTCATCGGCAGCTACATCGTGATGTTCGGCCGCTTCACCGCCGGCACCGATCAGGCAGCCGAGTGGACCACTCAGCAGACGGTCTGGCTGGCCGCCGGGCACACCATCGGCATCGCCGCCCAGGCCGTCATCCTCATCTGGCCGTTGATGAAGATCGGCTTCCCCATCCGCCCGAAGTTCGGGTGGAAGGGCATGGGCCTGCGCTCCACGGGGCAGATCGCCGCCTGGACGTTGGCCACCATGCTGATCAGCAACATCGCCAACCTGCTCTACATGCGGCTGATCTCCGGCGCCACGGCCAGCCGTGAGCAGATGCTCGACGGCGGCGCCTCCGTCCCCGGCGAGTACGCCGCCAACACCGCCCAGCTGATCACCGTGCTGCCGCATTCGGTGTTCGTGCTGTCCCTGGCCACCGTGCTGTTCAACCAGCTGGCCCGCTCCATGGATCTGGGTCGGTATGGCCGCGCCCGGGAGATCATCAACGAGGGGCTGCGGCTGTTCGCGATCCCGGTCATGTTCTCCATGGTGGCGGTGATCGTCCTCGCGGGCCCGCTGGGACGGCTCTTCGGAGGCTCCGCCGAGACCGCCCACCTCTCCGGTGCGGCCATCGGTCAGCTGCTGATCCTGCTGGCGCTGGGCATGCCGTTCCGCTCGGCGAACTTCTACCTGATGCGCGTCTTCTACTCGGCTGAGGACGCCCGCACCCCGATGCTGGTGCACACGATCATCGCCGCGCTGTGCTTGGGCTGCGCCTACGGCGGCGCCCTGGTCCTGCCCAATGAGGTGCTCCCGTTCCTGGTGATCGGCCTGTTCTCCTTGTTCCACGTGGTCCAGTACGTGCTGTGCCACATGTGGGTGGTCCGCCGGTGGGGCGACTATGACGTGCGCACCGTCGTGGCGGCCTACGCCCGCTCCGGGTGGGCCGCCGTCATCGCGGGACTGGCGGGCGCCGCAGTGCTGTGGGCGATGGGCGGATACTCCTGGGGCTTCGCCTGGCAGTCCATCCCGGCCGCCCTGGTGACCTGCGCCGTGGTGGGTGCGGTGATGAGCGTGGTCTTCGTGCTCATGCTGCGCACCATGCGGGTCAAGGAGTTCGCCGACGTCATCGAGCCGCTGTCCCGCAGAATTCCGGCTCTGCGCCGTCTGAGCCGGTAGGCTGGCCCCAGAAGGGCGCACCTGGAGGGGCGCCGGCGTGCCACGGCCGCCAGGCGCCTCCAGACGGCGGCGCCCGCCCCGTGGAGCGCTCGCATCGAGCATCACTGACGCAGGAGGATTCGTGGCCCAGCCGTTCGGCATCGGCGATGTGGTGGGAGGTCGCTACCGCATCACGCACCATGTGGTGACCTCTGCGGACCAGGACATCGTCTTCGAGGGCATCGACCAGGTGCTGAACCGCGGAGTCAGCATCCTGCTGGCCTCCACCCAGAACGCCAAGCAGGTGGCCACCTCCGCTCGAGAGCTCGCCACCGGGGAACGCAGCTCGGAGGTGCAGGTCCTGGACCTCGGCCTCACCGAGGACCGCACCTACCTGATCTCCACTCAGACCCACCCCAATGACCTGCTGGATCTCGTGGTTCCGGATGCCGCACCGTATGTGGAGCCCTTCTTCACCGATTCGCTCGGATCGGAGATCTTCGGTCAGTCCCGCGTCATGGAGCCGGAGACCTTCTCGGACGACGCCGAGTACTACGCCGGCCTGCAGGACGTGGCGCCCGAGGCGGACGAGGCCCCGGAGGAGTCCGGGGCCCGCTCGCGCCGTCGTCCTGCGTTCCTCAACAAGGTCTCCGAGTCGCTGAACCGTCGGCTAGGCACTGACCGCGACGCCGACAGGCGGCAGGCGGCCCAGGAACCCTCACCCTCCGACGCCGCCCAGTCGTCTCCAGACGCCCCGGCACCATCAGGGCCGGTCTACTCCGGCGCCGCCGCCCTCCGCGGCCCGACCTCGCCTCAGGGGTCGGCTCCCAGCGGGCACTCCCCCAGCGAGTCCTTCCTCAGCGAGCCGACTGCCTCTGCCGCGGACGATCCGGCCCGGCCCTCAGAGCCCACAGAGGTCCCGCAGCCGCCCGCGCTGGACCTCCATGCGGACATGGAGGTCGTGGAACCCAGCCCTGAGGCCGACGCTCACGACCAGTTCGGCGTCGCCGCTGACGCCACCGGCGCCCTGCGTCCCTTCGGTTTCGAGGAGGACGCGGCCCAGGCGTCGGCGGCCCCTGCCCCAGCACCTGTCTCCCTTGCTCCGGCGGAGGACGACGGCGAGGAGGTCGTCGACGACCCGCCGGAGGAGCCGGTGCCGGGTTATGGCCCTGCTGACCCGCAGGCCTCGGATCAGCCGGCGGGCACCGCCGCCGCACCGGCACAGACCGAGGGCAGCCCCAGCTTCACCGGTCTCATCTCAGCAGTCTCCGAGGACCGCCGTACCTCGTTCCCCGCAGCTGGCGCGCCCGCGGGCGCGCCTGCGCCGGACACCAGCTCAGCGGAGCTCCCCCCGGAGGACGCCGCCGCTCCCGCAGCTCCCGGGGCCGCCGGGGCCGATGACACGGAGTCGAAGGACCGCGCCGGGGCAGGGCGCTGGATCGGGCTGGGTCTGCTGGTCGCCGTGGTCCTGGTCGCCGCCGTCGTCGCCTTCCTCGCTCTGCGCGGGGGAGACGACCCGCAGACCACCGCCGACGACGACGCCGCCCAGGAGCCGGAGGACAGCGGCGAGGACGACGCCCCCGCGGAGGAGGATGACGAGACCGCCGAGCGCGGAGACGGCGCGGACGAGGGTCAGGACGCGGAAGACGAGAGCACCGATGGCCCGATCGCGGTGAGCGAGGCGACCCGCCTAGTCACCAGCGATCCCGGGCTGAACGATGAGACCGACGCGCTGCTGCCGAACCTCATCGACGACGACACCTCCACCTCCTGGAACACGCTGAACTTCGGGTCAGCCGGCTTCGGCGGCATCACCTCCCAGATGGCGCTCGTCCTGGAGCTCGAGGAGCCTGCCGAGGTCTCCGCGGTGACCATCACCCAGCAGGGCGACGCCGAGGGCGGCTCCTTCGAGGTGCTCGTCAACGACTCCGCCAGCCTCGACGGCGCCCAGCAGGTGGGATCGGGCACCTGGAACTGGAACGAGACCACAGTGGAGCTCGACGACGGCGCCGAGGGCCAGTACGTCATCATCAACACCACCGAGCTGCCGCAGCGTGCCGAGCCGGACAACCCGGAGCTGCCGTACAACCTCCAGGTGGCGCAGATCGTCGTGGAGTGACCTTCCGAGGGCCCTGACATCGCGCTCCTGCTCAGGGCTGGGCGGGACACCGCCTGGAATTTTCATGCCCACCGGGTGGTTTCACCACTCGGAACAGATCCCGGACCGGTGCCCTGCCCCGGCGCACTTTCGACGCGAAGGACTCAGCAGACGTGACTGAACAGATTCCCGACCAGGTCCACGATGTGGTCATCGTGGGCTCCGGCCCCGCCGGCTTCACCGCCGCGGTCTACACCGCCCGAGCCAACCTGAACCCGGTGATGCTGGCCGGCTCCGTCACCACCGGCGGCGAGCTGATGAACACCACTGATGTGGAGAACTACCCCGGCTTCCCCGAGGGCGTCATGGGCCCGGATCTGATGATGAAGATGGAGGAGCAGGCCGCTCGCTTCGGTGCCGACGTCCGCCGTGAGGACGCCACTGAGCTGAAGCTGGACCAGCCGATCAAGGAGATCACGATCGGCTCGGGCGAGGTCATCCACGCCCGTGCGGTCATCCTGGCCACCGGCTCCGCCTACCGCGAGCTGGGTGTCCCCGGCGAGAAGCCGCTCTCAGGCCACGGTGTCTCGTGGTGCGCGACCTGCGACGGCTTCTTCTTCCGCGAGCAGAACATCGCCGTCGTCGGAGGAGGCGACTCCGCCATGGAGGAGGCACTGTTCCTCACGAAGTTCGCCTCCAAGGTGACGGTCATCCATCGCCGGGATGAGCTGCGGGCCTCCAAGATCATGGCTGACCGCGCCAAGGCCAACGAGAAGATCGAGTTCCTCTGGAACCACGAGGTCACCGAGGTGCAGGGTGACGGCAAGCTGACGGGCCTTCAGCTGCGCAACACGGTCGACGGCACCGAGTCCTCCCTCGAGGTGACAGGACTGTTTGTAGCTATCGGACATGACCCCCGAGTTGAGCTGTTCACGGACCAGCTCGAGCTCACGTCCGAGGGCACCGTGAAGGTCCAGGGACGCTCCTCGAAGACCTCACTGCCTGGCGTCTTCGCCGCCGGCGACGTCCTGGACCCCACCTATCGTCAGGCCATCACCGCGGCGGGCTCCGGCTGCGTCGCCGCTCTCGACGTCGAGCACTGGCTCGCCGACGCGGCGGACTCCGACGCCGCTGATGCCGCAGGGCTGGTCGGCGCTGGTGCCGAGTCCGCCTCCTGACCCCCAAGACAATCCACCGATCAACGGAAGGACAGACACCATGGCAGAGTTGAAGAGTGTCACCGATGCAAGTTTCGACCAGGACGTGCTGCAGGCCGACAAGCCTGTGATCGTCGACTTCTGGGCCGAGTGGTGCGGTCCGTGCCGCATGGTCGGCCCGGTGCTCGAGGAGCTCGCAACTGAGCACGCGGACAGCGTGGAGGTCGTGAAGGTCAACGTTGATGAGAACCCGGCCATCGCAGCCAAGTTCGGCATCACATCGATCCCGGCGATCTACGGCTTCAAGGATGGCGCGCACGTGATCTCCTCGATCGGTGCCAAGCCGAAGCAGGCGCTCGAGACGGAGTTCGCCGACTTCCTCGGCTGACCCCGCCTCCGCCAGGGTTCCCTGGCATCACACAGAGGGCCCCCAACAACCTTTGAAGGTTGTTGGGGGCCCTTTGTCATGGGCTTGCTCTTCGAAGCTCATCCCTCGTGGGACGCACCTCGCGGGATCAGCTCACCTGCTCTCGCTGGCCGATCATCTCCATCAAGCGATGCAGGTCTTCGATCGAGCCGAAGTCGATGGCGATCCGTCCCTTCTTCGCTCCCAGGGTGATCTTCACCTGGGTGTCCAGACGATCCGTGAGGGCGTCGGCGTACTCATCGAGCTGCTGGTAGCGCGCGGTGGACGGCAGCCGTGTGGTTCCACGTGAAACACCGTTCCCCTGGTTCTGCTGCGCCATGGTCACAGCTTCCTCCGTCGCCCGGACCGACAGGCCCTCAGCCACGATCCGCTTAGCGAGCTCTTCCATCTCCTCAGCACTTGAGAGTCCCAGGAGCGCCCGCGCGTGACCGGAGCTCAGGACCCCTGCGGCTACCCGGCGCTGGACCGCCGGAGGCAGCTTCATGAGCCTCAAGGTGTTGCTGATCTGCGGACGTGAGCGACCGATCTTCTCCGCCAGTTCATCCTGAGTGCAGTTGAAGTCGTCCAGAAGCTGACGATAGGCGGCAGCCTCTTCGAGGGGATTGAGCTGGGATCTGTGGATGTTCTCCAACAAGGCATCACGGAGGAGGTCGTCGTCCCGAGTGGACCGCACGATAGCGGGGATGGTCGTGCGCTCGGCGGCCATGCTCGCGCGCCAGCGACGCTCTCCCATGACCAGCTCGTACTGCTCAGGGCCCACCTCGCGGACCACGATCGGTTGCAGGACACCGATCTCGCGGACGGAATGCACCAGCTCCGCCATGTCCTCTTCATCGAACTCCGTGCGGGGCTGTCGCGGATTGGGCTGGATGGCCCCCACGGCGACGGAACGGAACTCGGCACCATCTACGCTGCCCCCGTGGCCATTCTGGCTGACGGCCTCCGTCCAGGCATGCTGGGGCTCCACCGCCGACTCGACCCGTTCCTCGGCCTCTGGCGCCCCAGATCGGCGTCCGCCGTTGTGGTCGATCGTGCTGGTATCAGAGCCAGCAGCTGTAGGTTCCGGACGGACCGTCGCTGAGGGCGGCAGGGAGGCGCTGCTCACGGGAGAGTCAGGGGATCCGGCCGTGCGTGCGGACTGGCGTTCACTCATCACGTCCGGCATCTGGGCACGACGCGCTCCAGATCGTCGGCTGGTGGTCGTGGGCTTCGTTCCGGGACGTGTTCCACGTGAAACCCGCTGGGTGCCCAAGTGCGACTTCGCAGAGAAGAAGACGTCAATGGGTCGTTCCGGCGTCTCAGCGACACTCGCACCCTGAGATGCGTCATCATCCACGCGGTCGGGGGTCTCCGGAGCGGATGGACCGTCACTCTGCCGCGCAGCGCCGATGTCATGATCGTCGCTCGGCTCCTCGTCGACTCGCCCATCCAGAGGGGCCGTCGCCTCATGCCCTCGCTCAACGGGGGATCCGGCAGGCTCAGCACCTGATGGCGCCTGACCGGGGGAGGTTTCATGTGAAACGTCGTCCGCACCGGGGTTCTCACCGGCCAGTGCCTCCTGTTCCTGGGAGTCGCTGTTGATCAGGGCGCCCAGACCCCGACCCAGCCCCCGCCTCTTCCGCTCTGCCATTGCAGGCCACCTTCCTCGTCTCGCCGGCTCACCACGTTCCGGACCGTGGACTATTCTACGGCCCGAAGCAGAGATCATTCCTGCAGCCTTCAACCCAGCGTTTCACGTGGAACGATGTCACGGCCGGCGGGGCTGACATGATGGGAGGGCCGCACCAGCAGAGATGGATACCTCTTCCGAGGCCCGCATCCTTCTCGAAGTTCCTCCTGTGTGGGTTGCGCGACCCGGAAGGGCGCTTCATGTCGCCAGCGGAGACGACTCCCAGGTGCGCATGCAGAGCCACGACAGGCGTCATCCCCGGGGGATCGCGCACCTCTCCGCTCTGCCATGGATCGCAAGGTTTCACGTGGAACCGTCGGCCTCGGATCAGCCCGCCGTTGCGCCGCGTTCGCCACCGCCTGTGCCGCGGTACCCCTCCGGCAGTGTCTCCGCACGAGCGGACCATCATCTCAGGACTTCTCATGAGAAGCACCGAATCGCATCGTTCCACGTGAAACAGCCTCGACTGAACACCCGACGTCCTGGGCGCCCTGCGCCCGGCACGGCACCCCCTCACTGTTCACGGCGAGCGGACGCTGGTGTGATGGCCCCTGATCTTCGACGGGCAGCGTTCGGGAAGAGGCAGCGCAGTCGATCCGGCCGCACGGCCGGGGATGCGATGGCGTTCCACGTGAAACGGGCCTCCAACTAAGCGTCACGTCTCACCGTCCAGCTGCCGGGGTGCAGGGGTGCAGGGGACCGCAGCATCCGATTCTGATCCGCTCCCTCTTTCCCCCGGCCAGATCGGTAGGCACCCAAGTGCACAGGCTCCCAGCGCACAGAACACGACACCGCCGCGGTCACCAGCTCCGAGGACGTCCTGGGAATCGGGGTATCGCATGGGACGATCTGATATCCCGCCAGTCCTGTTCCACGTGGATCGCGTGCGCCTTCGCGGGGACTGGCCCGGGCACACGAGACGCGGTCAGAGCTCTTGGGTCACCCCTCGCCCAGGCCGCTCGTGGGGACAGGATCCAAAAGAAGATGACTCATGACAATGTGAGCCGACGCCCGCGACCGTCGTTTCACGTGGAACTCTCGGCGCCACGCCCATGAAGGGACCCATGACGGGGCCGTCATCAGCGCTGGGAGGCTGCTCCCCGCGTCACGATCTCCGCGGCGGCCTCCAGATACGCCAGGGCGCCCGTCGAGGAGGGATCGTAGGAGATCACGCTCTGCTGGTAGGAGGGGGCTTCCGAGATCCGCACATTGCGAGGGATGAGGGTGTCCAGCACGGCCTCCGGGAAATGCTCGCGGACTTCCTCGGCCACCTGTGAGGCCAGACGTGTGCGACCGTCGTACATCGTCAACACGATCGTCGAGACGGTGAGTGGGGGATTCAGGTGCTTCTGAATCATCTGAATGTTGTTCAGCAGCTGGCTCAAACCCTCCAGCGCGTAGTACTCACACTGGATGGGAATGAGCACCTCCCGCGCCGCCACAAAGGCGTTGACGGTCAGCAGGCCCAAGCTGGAGGGCAGTCGATGAACACATAGTCCAGACGCTCCAGCCCCTGCTCCTCGCGGTACCGGTGGTACTGGTCCAGTGCGCGCTGGAGACGCTGCTCCCTCGCCACCAGCGAGACCAGCTCGATCTCTGCGCCGGCCAGGTGGATCGTCGCCGGGACCACCTGCAGCCGGTCCAGGTCAGGACAGTCGGCCACGACGTCGGCCAGGGAGAGGTCGTCGATCAGGACGTCATAGATCGAGTCCGTGTCTGCCGAATGGGGGACTCCCAGTGCCGTAGAGGCATTGCCCTGGGGGTCGATGTCGATCACCAAGACCTGGAATCCCTGGTCAGCCAGAGCCGCGGCGAGGTTCACCGTGGTCGTGGTCTTCCCCACCCCACCCTTCTGATTGGAGACCGTGATGGTGCGGGTGGTCTCGGGGCGCTGGAGCTCGGTCGCAGAGAGGACCTGCCGCCGTCGCCGTTCGTCAGCCAGCTCCGCCGCCAGCGGCGATGACGCGTCCATGCCGTCGAGGATCGATGATCCACGGGCGGTCTCGGCGGCCTGCTGCGCCGCTTCGCCCGTCGACGCGCCGGTGCCGCGTGTTCTGTCCTGGCTCGCCACAGGTCATCCCTCCCAAGGATCCGACGATCATCGGCGCCGACCCAGCGGTCAGCACCTCCAGCAGTCTAGGACACGCCCCTGACCGGAGGCATCCGCAACTTCCAGGTGAGGTCGAGGTCGGCCGCCCGCGCGTCCTCGCATTCCGGTGACGGTGCGCTCCGGTGACGGACACGCCGATGTCAACGTCGCGGGCAACGCAGCACCGTCGTCGTCTCCTCCAGAAGTCCCTCTCCCAGCTGCTCCACCACGGGACGGCCCAGACGATGCTTGGAGAACAGCTTGCGTGCCGCCGTGATCTCCTGGTCCACGCTGCGGCCCTTCAGGAGCAGAAGCTCACCGTCGTCCGCCAACAACGGAACTGTCAGGGGAATGAGCTTCTTCAGGGCTGACACGGCGCGGGCGGTGACGACGTCGGCCATCACCTCGTCGGTGACCTCCTCGGCACGCGCCCGGATCAGCTCCACATTGTCGAGCCCGAGGTCCTTCACCACCGTGTCCATCCACTGGACACGGCGTTCCATCGGCTCGATCAGCTGGAAGTCCACATCGGGCCGGGCCAGGGCCAGGGCGATTCCGGGCAGGCCGGCTCCGGAGCCGACGTCGGCCACGGTGCCGCCGGCCGGCAGCTCCGGACCCAGCACCGCACAGTTGAGGACATGCCGGGACCACATGCGTGGCACTTCCCGGGGACCCAGCAGGCCGTGCTCGATCCCCGTGCCGCACAGGTGCTCCACGTACCGTTCCGCCAGCGGCAGACGTTCCCCGAACAGCACCTCCGCGGCACGACGCTCCGCCGCGGTCAGCTCCGGGGGCTCCTGGGCGGGCCCGTGGGCCTCCTGGGCACCGGACAGCGCAGGCTCGTCCCCGTGTGCGTGTGCGGCGGCCTCAGCGTCAGCGGCACGTCGCTGAGCCTCGACGTCGCCGAGGTCCTCATGCTGCGGTCGAGTCATCCTGCGTCCCCCTGGTGTCCGCCGGGTCATGCCGGCTGCCGGTCTGCTGATCGATCGATGCGCGCGATGCCTTCCGTCGGTGGAGGCCCGCTCCCTCAGGAGGCGGAGACCACCACGTGACGACGCTTGCCCTCACCTTCGGATTCGCTGACGAGTCCCGCCTCGGCCACGAAGTCGTGGACGATCTTGCGCTCGTAGGCGCTCATCGGCTCCAGATGGACGTCCTCACCGTGCTCGCGCACCTCGGCGATGGCGTCGTCGGCCTGCTTCTTGAGCTCCACCTGGCGTCGCTCGCGATGGCCTGCGATGTCGAGCACCAGCCGCGTGCGTTCGCCGGTGGCGGTCAGCACGGCCAGCCGGGACAGCTCCTGCAGCGCGTCGAGCACCTCGCCCTGGGGGCCGACGAGGTCGTTGAGCTCATCTCCGCCCTCCTCGGCGACGATGGAGATGAACGTCCGGTCCCCACGGATCTCGATGTCGATGTCACCGTCGAGGTCCGCAATGTCCAGCAGCTCCTCGAGGTAGTCCGCGGCGATGTCACCTTCGTCCATGTCTCCGCCGTCTGCCTCGTCTCCGCCGTCCTCACCCTGGGCGTCGTCGGCGTCGTCGGCGTCCACCTGCGGCTCCGAAGGGGCCCCTGCGGAGGAGTCGGCCACCTCCACGGTCTGCTCGGCGGCCTCGTCTGCCGGCGGCACGTCCTCGGACTCCACGGGGTGCTCAGTCTGCATCTGGCTCATCACTTCTTCTTCCTCTTCTTCTTCGAAGCTGCGCCTGCTGACCGCGGTGCTTGCCGGTCGGCTTGGGCTTGTCCTCCTGCGTGGACTCGGGCTTCTCATTGATGGGCGGCAGACCCTTGGCCGCGCGGCGCAGGTTGAGCTCCTTCTCGGCCAGCGACCCCGGGTCGGGTTGTTCCGGATGACCCACCACTGCTGTCCCATCGTCCAGAAGTTCGTGGCGGTCCAGTAGATCAGCACACCGACGGGGAAGTTCACACCGCCGATGACGAAGACGAGCGGCAGCATGTAGAGCATCATCTTCTGCGTCTGGGCGAACTGGCCCTGGAGGGCGGCCTCAGACATGTTCTTGCTCATCAGCTGCTTCTGGGTGAAGAACTGGGTGAGCACCATGGCCACGATCATGATCGAGGTCATGATCACCACATGCCATTCGGTGGGGTCCGACTGGAAGGAGGGCAGGAAGATGTCGGACATGCCGACGCCGAGCAGCTCCGAGCCGTCGAAGCTCTGCACCTCACCAGCGCTCAGCGCCCCATAGCCGTCCTGCTGGTACTGCTCCTGACGCATGCGGTTGAGCATCCAGAACAAGGCGAAGAACACCGGCATCTGAGCCAGCAGCGGCAGGCAGGTCATGAAGGGGTTGACCTTGTGCTTCTTGAACAGCGCCTGCTGCTCCTGGGCCATCGCCTGCCGGGAGACCGGGTCCTTCTTCCCCTTGTACTTCGCCTGGAGCTTCTGCACCTCCGGCTGGATGATCTGCATCCCGCGCTGGGACTTGATCTGCCGCACGAACAGCGGGATCAGGATCACACGGATGACGATCACCAGCAGGATGATCGAGATGGCCCAGTTCCAGCCGGACTCGGGGTCCAGCCCCAGGAAGGTGAGAGCTGTGTGGAACAAGCTCAGGATGAAGGAGACCGCCCAGGTGAACGGCGTCATCAGTGTGTCGAAAAAGCCATATGTCTCTCAAGTCGTCGGCCCGGGCATGGTCAGCGCTGCCCGGAGTCTGCTGGATGCACGCCTTCACCCTGCGATGCGGGCGCCTCCGCATCGCTCGGTGCGCGCCCGTCGTCGGCGCAGTCGTGGTCCAGGGGGATCGGCGGATGGTTTGTCTCTATGATCGACGGTGCCGACCCCCGGGGCCAAATCCGCCGGCCCACCGGCACGTGGTCCACTCCGCCACCGGTGAAGGGATTGCAGCGCAGGATCCGCCAAGCGGTGAGCAGCGAGCCCCTGACCGCCCCATGCACCGTGACCGCCTCCAGCCCGTAGGCCGAACAGCTGGGGTAGTAGCTGCAGACCTGACCGTACAGCGGAGAGATGACGCGGCGGTAGCCCTTCAGGAGGGCTCCCAGCAGCTGCGACGGCAGGCGGCGCAGCCTGCCCCAGTGCTGGCTACGGACCTCGTGGGCGTTCGGCTGCGTCCGGGGGAGACCAGGGGTCTCCCCGACGGCCACGTAGTAGTCGCTGTGCCGAACCCACTCCGGATCCGCATCGCGGCTCAGACGCTCATCCCGCATCGGGTTCCCCCTCCCGACGACGGCGGCGAGCCTTGCGCACCGCACGCAGCAGCGTCGACCGCACTTCCGAGATCAGCTCGTCGTGGGCCGCCTCCACGGCCGCCGGCAGGGCACGGACGACGACGTCGAGCCGCGCCCCCTCGGGCACCTCCACCGAACCTTCGCGCATGATGTCCCAGATGATGTGCCGCAGGCGCCGTTGGGTACGGTGCCGGACCACGGAGTTTCCCACCGCTTTGGAGACGATGAATCCACAGCGCCATGCCGCGGCGTCGGGGCCGACCCCCGGCGCTGGATCACCGGGATGGTTCGGCCGGTCCGCCAGCCGGGCGGAGATCACCACACATGATCCTCCCGCCCGTCCACCGGCCCGTGTGACGGCACGGAAGTCCGACGCCACGGTGACACGATGACGGCGGGGAAGCATGCGCGATGTCCTCCGGTCGGTCGGGCTGGGGCTGGCCTTCGGGGCCGGGCGAGCCGGATCCGAGGCCCCAGATGCACGAACGGCCCGTACCCTCGAACGGGACGGGCCGTGGGTGCGGCGACGCGAAGGCGCCGCCCTGAGCCGTCGGGCGGCTCAGCTGACGTGGATCAGGCCGAGAGCGTCTTGCGGCCCCGGCTGCGGCGTGCCGAGATGATGGAACGGCCGGCACGGGTGCGCATACGAGAACGGAAGCCGTGCTTGCGGCTGCGACGGCGGTTGCTCGGCTGGAAAGTCCGCTTGCTCACTGTGTACTCCCACTGGATGGTTCGAAGTCTTCGGTGGAGACCGAACCGTCTGGTCGGCTCCAACTGCGGCGGGCCGAAAGTCTCGTCCCCGCACGCCTGAGTCGGTGTCTCCTCGGTCCGGGCACGCCAGAGGCATGCGCCATTCAGAGCGACCTGTCAACACTAGACGCCGCATCGGCGCGTCGTCAAGTCGGCGACGAGACTCATGGAAAGTCCCCGCGTAGCAAGGGGCCGTGCCTCAGATGAAAGTCCCCGCCAAAGGTAGAGGACTCTGCAGGTGAGGATCGGTCACG
>NZ_MDSS02000066.1 GCF_001758425.2 Nesterenkonia sp. PF2B19
CACGGCCGAGCACGCGGTCGCGGCCGCCTCGCCGCACACCCCCACCGGGCGGTCCTGGCGGGCTCCGGCGGCGCCGACCTCGCCGAGCAGCCGCAGCACCGCCGGGTGCCACGGGTCCTGCAGCTCGGCGACGGAGCCCAGCAGCCGGTCGGCGGCCATCGTGTACTGGGTCAGGTCGTTGGTGCCGATCGAGGCGAAACCGGTGCGGGCCAGCAGCTGGTCGGCGATCAGGGCGCTGGAGGGGACCTCCACCATCACCCCGGCGGTGCGCAGCCCGTGCTCGGCGGCGAGGGCGGTGAACGCCTCGGCCTCCTCCGCGGTGGAGACCATCGGAGCCATGACCCACAGGTCGGCCTCGGTGGCGGCGGCGGCCTCGGCCAACGCGGTGAGCTGGCCCCGGAGGATCTCCGGCTGCGCGTTCAGGGCGCGCAGGCCACGGCGCCCCAGCGCCGGGTTCTCCTCGTCCGCGTCGGTGAGGAACGGCAGCGGCTTGTCCGCGCCGGCGTCGAGCAGTCGGATGACCACCTTCTGCCCGGGGAAGGCCTCGAGCATCTGCTGGTAGGCGTGGCGTTGGGCGGCAACGTCCGGAGCGGTCTCCGCGCTGAGGAAGAGGAACTCGGTGCGGAACAGGCCCACACCTTCGGCGCCGAGCTCCACGGCCTCGGCCGCCCCCTCCGGCGATCCCAGGTTGGCCAGCAGCGGCACCGGGGTCCCGTCGGCCAGCGCCCCCGGAGTGACCGGGGCGGAGGCCGCGGCGGCCCGCTCCGCGATGCGTGCGCGGACCTCCTCCTCACGCTCAGGGCTCGGGGAGGTCTCCACCGTGGAGGCGGCGGCGTCGACCACCACGGTCTCACCATCAGTCAGCTCGGCGGCCCCGGCCACCCCGACCACGGCGGTGAGGCCCTTCTCCCGGGCGAGGATCGCGGTGTGGGAGGTGGGCCCGCCCTCGATGGTCACCACCGCCAGGACCTTCTCCAGATCGAGCAGCGCGGTGTCGGCCGGGGCCAGGTCCTGGGCCACCAGCACGAAGGGATGGCCGGAGTCCGGGACGCCGGGGGCCGGAAGCCCGGAGAGGTGGGCGATGACGCGCTGGGCGACGTCGGCCAGGTCGGCGGCGCGCTCCCCCAGGTAGCCTCCGGCCTGCTCCAGGCGGCGACGGAACTGCTCGAAGGACTCATGGACGGCCCGCTCCGCGGTGGCGCCGTCGCCGAGACGGGCCCGCACCGCCTTGTCCAGGGCCGGGTCCTGGGCCATCATCGCCTGGGCCTGCAGCACGCCCTGGGCCGTTCCGCCGGCAGCCTCGCCCCGGGCGGCGAGGTCCTGGGCGACGGCGACCACGGACTCCTGCACGCGAGCGTGCTCCTGCTCCGGGGTCAGGGCGCTGGGCTCCTCCCCCGGTGCCTGAAGAGGGGCCGCCATCCGGGCCACGGTCCCCAGGGCCACACCCTGCCCCACGCCGGTGCCGGACAGGGTGCGCGCCCCGGGAGCGGGCTGTTCCGCGGTCGCGGCGGAAGCAGCGGATACAGCGGGCGCGACCTCCTGGGAGGAGGCGTGCGGCAGCAGGGACGAGGTCATGAGGTCTCCTCGGGGTCATTGCGGTCGACGGGGAGCGACTCGAGGATCAGGGCAAGGGTGCGGGATCCGTCGAGGTCGCTGAAGATGTCAGGGGGAAGGGTCACCAGGGGGATGCGCATGCTGTAGGAGTCCAGGCGGTCCTGGACACGTTCCCGGAAGGCGGCCAACTGGGCCCCAGCAGGAGGAGGTCGACGTCATCGAGGTCCCCCGACAGTGCGGAGTCGGCGGCGGCACGCACCGTATGCGGCAGCCCCGCCCGCTGCAGAGCGGCGCGGGCGCGCTGGGCCACGAATGTGCTGGACGCACCGGCGCCGCAGACCACCAGGATCTCCATCGATCATCAGCTCCTTCTTCTCCTGACTGTGATTCTCCGCGCGCCGCGATGCCCGTCACAACCATTGAAGTTTCCGCCTCCCCGGAAATCTGCCGGTCACCGGCCCGCCACCTGCCGGTCGCCCAAGGACCCGGAGACGCGGCGCGGGTATCGTAGGCGTGGATCCTCCCGCCGCCCGAGCGCAGGCGGGCGCACCTGCCATGGAACGACGGCGCCGAGGGGGCATGCGATGACGCGCAGCGCCAGGACCAGCTGGTCACCCTGCTGCTGCGCGACCGCGGCTGGACCACGGCGGCCGCGCTGGCGGACCTGCTCGGCGTCACGCCGCGCAGCGTGCGTTCCTACATCGCGGCGATCAACGCCCGCACTCCCGGCGGCGACGCCGTCGAGTCAGGGCCTTCCGGCTACCGCGCCAACCGACCCGTGCTCGCCGGGCTGAGGGCCGGCGGCGAGCGGGAGACTCCCCGGGACCGGCTGCACCGGCTGGTGCGGGCGCTGCTCACCGCCGAGGAAGGGCTCGACGTCTATGAGACCGCCGAGACGCTCTACGTCAGCGACGCCACGGTGGAGTCTGACCTTGCGCGTGTCCGCGGCCTGCTGGACGGGACCGAGCTGCAGCTTCGACGCAGCGGACCGCGGGTGCGCCTGGTGGGCGACGAGCTGGCCCAGCGCCGGCTGGTCTCCCGCCTGGCCCATGAGGAGATGGAGGAGGGAACCTTCGACGTCGAGGCTCTGCGGCGGGCCGCAGGGCTCGGCACCGTGGACAGCGCCGCCTTCGGGACCTTCACCCGGGAGCTGGCCGCCGAGCTCGCCTCGCTGGGCTGGTACGTCAACGAGTTCGCGGCCGCCGACGACGCCCTGCACGCCGCCATCGCCGCCGACCGGGTCGCGCGCGGCCGCGCCCTGCACAGCACCCACGGGGAGCCCAGCGACGATCAGCACCGCCTGGGGGCGACCCTCGATGCGCTGAGCCGACGCCATTTCGACGTCGCCCTGGGCCCCGGCGACCTGCAGCATCTCAGTTCCCTGGTGCTGACCCGGGTGGTCGCCCCCGGTGGGGCCGCCGAGGAGCAGGTACGGCTGGACCCGGAGATCGAGGCCACCGTGCGGCAGGCCGTCACCCACGCCGCCCACGGGTACCTGGTGGACATCGTCGACGAGGAGTTCATCCGGCGCCTCGGCCTGCACGTGCAGAACCTGGTGCTGCGCTCCCGGGAGCATGCGACCGCCCGCAACCCGTTGACCCGATCCCTGAAGTCCGCCTACCCGATGATCTTCCAGGTGGCGGTGTCCATCGCCAACGACGTCGGCCGCCGCCTGGACGTCGAGATCCACGACGATGAGATCGCCTACATCGCCATGCATGTCGGGGGCCGTCTCGAGCGCCGCCGGATGGCGGAGACGGTGCTGACCGCCACCATCGTCTGCCCCGGGTACTACGAGCTGCACGAGCTGCTGCGCTCCCGGATCGCCCGCTCCCTGGGACCCAGCATCGAGGTCACGGGAGTCGAGACCCGGGTGGACCCCGACTGGGCGGCGATCGACACCGACCTGGTGCTGACCACCATCGAACCGCCCCACCGCGACGAACGGACCGTCACCCTGCCCCCGTTCCTCACCGACGCGGACCTGGAACGCATCACCACGGCGGCCTCCCGGATCCGCCGGGGCCGACGGCTGGCCCGGCTGCGGGAGGAGCTCGAGCGCTACCTGAGCCCGGACGCCTTCATCCGTCCGCTGGACACCGCGGACGAGGAGGAGGCCATCCGCGCCCTGGGTGCTCCGCTGGCGGCCCGCGGAGTGATCGACCAGGACTACATCGACCGCACCGTGGAGCGGGAACGGCTCTCCTCCACGGCGTTCACGGAGGCCCTGGCGGTGCCGCATGCACTGCAGATGACCGCCACGCGCACGGCCATCGCTCTGGGCATCGCCGACGGCTCCGTCCCCTGGGGCGACGCCCGCGTCCAGGTGGTGGCGCTGGTCGCCTTCAGCGAGGACGAGCGCGAGGCCTTCCAGACGATCTTCGAACAGCTCGTGGAGGTCTTCAGCGAACGCGAGTCCGTCCAGCGGCTGCTGCGCCGTGGCCAGGACTTCGGCAGCTTCCTGGACGAGCTGGTCGCCGTCATCGACGGGTGAGGGCGGCTCTCTGAGGCTGCCCACCCCTGGCACGTGCGGCGGGCTCTGGCCCAGCCTCCTGCGGCGGTTCGGCCCCGCGAGCAGGACGGGCATCTCCGTGGTCCGGTGCAGGGTGCCCTTGCCGCGGGTTCGGCCCCGCGAGCAGGACGGGCATGCGCATGCCCCTCTCAGTCTCCGCCGCGTGTCGGAGGGACGGACGACGACGGCCGGTCACCTCCCCCCACTGAGGGACGTGACCGGCCGTCGTCTGCGCACGCCCCGGTGCGCCCGATGGATCCGGGCTGCGGGCTCAGCCCTGCTTGGTGTAGGCGCCTTCCGCCATGTCCTCAAGCTCGCGGCCCTTGGTCTCCGGGACCCACTTGAGCACGAAGACCAAGGACAGCAGCGCCGAGACCGCATAGAAGCCGTAGGCGAAGACGAGAGAGAGCTCCGCCATGGACGGGAAGATCGTGGAGATCACGAAGTTCGCCGCCCAGTTGGCCGACGCCGTCACCCCCAGCGCGATGGCGCGGATGCGGTTGGGGAACATCTCACCCAGCAGCAGCCACATGAACGGGCCCCAAGTGGCGCCGAAGAACAGCACGAACACGTTGGCCGAGATCAGGGCGACCACGCCCCAGGCCCCGGGGAGCTGGACGTCGTCGCCGACGGTGACGGCCTGGGAGAAGGCCACCGCCATCATCCCGAGGCCCAGGGCCATGCCGGCAGAGCCGACGGCCAGCGGAATGCGGCGGCCCACCTTGTCCACGATGATGATGCCGACCACGGTGGCCACGATGTTCACCGTGGTGGTGATGACCTGGATCAGGAACGACTGGTCCTCGGGGATGCCCACCGACTGCCACAGCGTGTTGGAGTAGTAGAAGATCACGTTGATCCCCACGAACTGCTGGAAGACCGCGAGCCCCAGGCCGACCCACACGATGGGCATGACCTTGCCGGAGACCAGCAGGTCGCGCAGTCGCTGCCGGGACTCCATGTTGATCGTCCGGCCGATCTCCTGGATCTTCGCGCGGATCTCGTCGTCCTGGCGCAGGCCCACGACCTCCCGCAGCACCGTCGCCGCGCGGGCGTCGTCGCCCCGCGAGACCAGGTAGCGCGGCGACTCCGGGATGGAGGTGGCCAGCAGGCCGTAGATCAGGGCGGGGATCGCCTCGATGAGGAACATCCAGCGCCAGGCGTCGACGCCGAACCACAGTTCCCCGGACGCCCCACCGGCGAGGTTGGAGATGAAGGCGTTGGAGACGGCCGCGGCGAAGATCCCGATGACGATGGCCATCTGCCACAGCGAGCCCAGGCGTCCCCGGAGGTTGGTGGGCGCGACCTCGGCGATGTAGGCCGGGGCGATCACCGAGGCCATGCCGACGCCGACGCCGCCGAGCACGCGCCAGACGATCAGGTCCACGGTGTCGAAGGCCAGGCCGGAGCCCAACGCGGAGATGAAGAAAGCGGCGGCGGCGATGAGCATGGCGCGCACGCGACCCAGACGGTCCGAGAGCGTGCCGCCGATCCAGGCGCCGACCATGCAGCCCAGCAGAGCGGAGGAGACGGTGAAGCCGATCAGGACCTCAGAGAGGCCGAACGTGTCTTGGATGGCGCCGACCGCACCGTTGATGACGGCGGTGTCGAAGCCGAAGAGGAAGCCGCCGAACGCGGCGACCAGCACGACCCATGTCACGGCGGTGACCGCGGGGTCCTGCGATCGTGTGGTGGTGGTGCTCATCAGAGGGTGATCCTTTGAGTCGAAGAGGTCTGAACCGGTGAGCTGCGTCCTATGAGCCAGGTCGCAACGCATGCGAACTGTGGCACCCTACATCACCGGGCAGGAAGCGCTCTCAGCCTCTCCGCACGCCATGAGTGGAACATCACCCCTGGTCAGAGAGCTATAGCGCTGGAGCAATCGATGCGTGACTCCGCACACTGCGTGCGAAAGATCACATCAGTCGATGTCATAGGTGTCACAGCAGGCATCGCATGACAATTCGTCCGCGGCTCAGGATCCGCGTGTCGGGCGCATGGCCCGAGTCTGCTCCGCACGGTCGGCCAGCTGATCGTCGGGCGGGTAGTCCACAGACTCCAGCACCAGTCCTCGCGGCGGGGCCAGCCGCACTGCGGCGTCCCAGCTGGGCGTGCCCAGCCGCTCCATGAGCCAGCCCGACTCACGGCGCCCCTCCCCCACGTCGATCGTCGCGCCGATCAGGGCCCGCACCATGTGGTGGCAGAAGGCGTCCGCGGTGAGCCGGGCCGCGATGACGCCGTCGTCCCCGCGTGCGATGCTGAACTCCTGCAGCTCTCGGATGGTCGTGCTCATCTCCCGGGGCCGGCAGAAGCTGCCGAAGTCATGCAGCCCCAGCATCCCGACGGTCTCAGCTGCCATGAGCGCGTCGTCCAGCCGCGCGCGATGCCAGGCGGTGTCCGCCCGACGCAGCGGATCCCGCAGCGCGGGATGGTCGGCGATCCGGTAGGTGTAGGTGCGGCTCAGGGCCGAGAACCGGGCGTCGAAGCTCGCCGGGACCTCGGCGGCGCTGTGGACGACGACAGCCCCGTCCTCGCGGGCCAGCACCCCGCCCAGCCGGCGCAGGATCGCCTCCTCGGGCGCGATGTCCCGGCCCCGTGACAGACCTTCCCATTCGGCGCGGCTCAGGTCCAGGTGCACCACCTGGCCTCGGGCGTGGACCCCGGCGTCGGTCCGCCCGGCGACCACGACCTTCACAGGCCGACGGATCAGGGTGGCCAGCGCCTCGGTGAGCACACCCTCTACGGTGCGCAGCCCCGGCTGGGCGGCCCAGCCGCGGTAGGCGCCGCCGTCGTAGGCCAGGTCGAGTCGGATCCGCACATCTGCCATGGACACCAGGGTATCCGGGCTCCGCACCGCAGCCCGCACACGCAGAAGCCCCCGATCCCCTGCAGGGGATCGGGGGCTTCTGCGATGCCGAGGGCACATCGTCACGGCGTGCTGACGATGCGCGGCGCGGAGAACCCGTCAGGACAGGCGCTCTGCCGGATCATCGGACCCGAAGGCCCGGAAGGGTCACTTGTCCTCGGTCTCCTCGGAAGTCTCCTCAGCCGGAGTCTCCTCAGCGGGAGTCTCCTCGGTGACCTCCTCGACCTGAGTGTCCTCGGCGACCTCCTCGACCGACTCCTCCTCGACCGGGGCGGCGGCGGCCTGCTCGGCCTCCTTCACCACAGCCTGCTTCGGGGAGACCGGCTCCATGACGAGCTCGATGACAGCCATGGGGGCGTTGTCGCCCTTGCGGTTGCCGATCTTGGTGATGCGGGTATAGCCGCCCTCGCGCTGGGCCATGGCCGGAGCGATCACAGTGAACAGCTCGTGGACGATGGCCTGGTTGGTCGAGTTCTTGGCGCTGATCTTGCCGACCACCTGGCGGCGAGCCGCGAGGTCACCCTTCTTGGCGATGGTGATCAGGCGCTCTGCGTACGGACGCAGACGCTTCGCCTTGGTCACCGTGGTGGTGATCGAGCGGTGCTCGAACAGGCTGGCCGACAGGTTGGCCAGCATCATCTTCTCGTGCGACGGGCTCCCGCCCAGGCGCGGTCCCTTGGTGGGGGTAGGCATGGTCTCGTTCTCCTTGGATGGTGCGCCGCCGGGTCACAGCCCCCGCGACGCGCAGATGATGTCGTGTGCGTCAGGCGCTCAGAACTGCTGCTCGCCCTCGAGGTACTCGCCCTCGCCCGCCTCCTGGAAGCGCGCGGCGGTCGGGTCGAAGCCCGCCGGGGAGTCCTTCAGGGACAGGCCGAGCTCGGTGAGCTTGTCCTTGACCTCGTCGATGGACTTCGCACCGAAGTTGCGGATGTCCATCAGGTCGGCCTCGGAGCGTGCCACGAGCTCACCCACGGTGTGGATGCCCTCGCGCTTGAGGCAGTTGTAGGAGCGCACCGTCAGCTCCAGGTCCTCGATGGGCAGAGCCATGTCGGCGGCCAGGGCGGCGTCGGTCGGCGAGGGGCCGATCTCGATGCCCTCGGCGGCGACGTTGAGCTCCCGGGCCAGCGAGAACAGCTCGACCAGCGTGGTGCCCGCGGATGCCAGTGCATCGCGCGGAGCCATCGACGGCTTGGCCTCGACGTCGACGATCAGCTTGTCGAAGTCGGTGCGCTGCTCGACACGGGTCGCCTCGACCTTGAAGCTCACCTTCAGGACCGGGGAGTAGATGGAGTCGACCGGAATGCGGCCGATCTCCGAGTCCGCGACCTTGTTCTGCGAGGCCGACACATAGCCGCGGCCGCGCTCGATGGTCAGCTCCATGTCCAGCTTGCCGTCCTCGTTGAGGGTGGCCAGGTGGAGGTCGGGGTTGTGGACCTCCACACCCGCCGGCGGAGTGATGTCCGCGGCAGTGACCTCACCCGGGCCCTCCTTGCGGAGGTAGGCGACGACGGGCTCGTCGTGCTCGGAGGACACGGAGAGCCGCTTCACGTTGAGCACGAGCTCGGTGACGTCCTCCTTGGCGCCGGCGACGGTGGTGAACTCGTGGAGCACACCGTCGATCCGGATGCTGGTCACAGCCGCGCCCGGAATGGAGGACAGCAGGGTGCGACGCAGCGAGTTGCCGAGGGTGTAGCCGAAGCCCGGCTCCAGGGGCTCGATGATGAAACGCGAACGGTGTTCAGCGACGACTTCTTCGGTCAGCGTGGGGCGCTGTGCAATGAGCACTGGTGGTTCCTTTCAGAGTGCATCCGCTATATGACGCAAACTCAGCGATGATGATGCTCACCTCCGCCGCGACCCGGGAGGCCGCGGCGGAGATCGGTGTCGTATAGAAGGTCGCTCAGACGCGACGGCGCTTCGGCGGGCGGCAGCCGTTGTGCGCGCTCGGGGTGACGTCCGTGATGGAGCCGACCTCGAGGCCGGCGGCCTGCAGGGAGCGGATGGCGGTCTCGCGCCCGGAGCCCGGGCCCTTGACGAACACGTCAACCTTGCGCATGCCGTGCTCCTGGGCACGCTTGGCGGCCTGCTCCGCGGTCATCTGCGCCGCGTAGGGAGTGGACTTGCGGGAGCCCTTGTGTCCGACCTCGCCCGACGAGGACCACGAGATCACGGCGCCGGTGGGGTCCGTGATGGACACGATCGTGTTGTTGAAGGTCGACTTGATGTGGGCCTGGCCCTGGGTGATGTTCTTGCTGGCCTTGCGGCGCGGCTTGCGAGCCGCTGCGCGTGACTTGGGGGGCATATCTTCTCCGTGACTCAGTTGGTCTGATCAGCGTGTGCCGGCCTGTCCGGGACCCCGGAGGCCGAGGGCATACGCAGAACTACTTCTTCTTGCCTGCGACGGTCCTCTTCGGACCCTTGCGGGTGCGGGCGTTGGTCTTGGTGCGCTGACCGCGGACCGGCAGGCCACGGCGGTGGCGCAGGCCCTGGTAGGAACCGATCTCGACCTTGCGCCGGATGTCGGCGGCGACCTCACGACGGAGGTCACCCTCGACCGTGAAGTTCCCCTCGATGTAGTCACGCAGAGCGACCAGCTGGTCGTCGCTGAGGTCCTTCACACGGGTGTTCGGGTCGATCCCGGTGGCCTCGAGGGCCAGCTGGGCGCGGGTGTGCCCGACGCCGTAGATGTAAGTGAGTGCGATCACCGTGCGCTTGTCGCGCGGGATGTCGACACCTGCCAGACGTGCCACGTGGCAGTCCTCCTTGTTCTTGTCCGAAGGTCTTCAGCAGTGCGTTCCCTCTGGGACGTCCCCGATACGGTGATCGGCGGCGTCCGGCGTCGGAGGTGACGCCGTCAGCGGGTCTCCGGCCCTCGGCAACCGGAGGTGGAACCGTGCAGCTCATCCACGGTGTGCACTGCCATCATCATTGAGCTGTGGTCGAGCGCCCGGGCGCCCTCACTTCATCCAGGTGGGAGAAGGTGAGGAGCTCAGCCCTGGCGCTGCTTGTGGCGCGGGTTCTTGCAGATCACGCGGATCACGCCGTTGCGGCGGATCACCTTGCAGTCAGAGCAGATCTGCTTCACGCTGGGGTGAACCTTCATGGCTTTCCTCTTTACTTGTAGCGGTAGACGATACGTCCACGGTTGAGGTCATACGGGCTCATCTCCACCACGACCCGGTCCTCCGGGAGGATCCGGATGTAGTGCTGGCGCATCTTGCCCGAGATGGTGGCGAGCACCACGTGGTCGTTCTCCAGACGCACGCGGAACATCGCGTTCGGAAGGGCTTCGGTCACCCGGCCCTCAACCTCGATCACACCTTCTTTTTTACCCATATGCTCCACACCGTTCGCGACTCCCCCGTCCGGTCGATGCACGACGACGGCGACAGCACCCGTCGATCCGGACCGCGGCGCACTGCACCGCCTGACCCGTGATCATGAGGAATGATGCCGCCGCACGTGACGTGCGGGCCGGGAGAATCTGGTTCTGTTTCTGACAGACGCCGCTGGGCTCCCTCCGCTCCCGGTGAGACCGGAGGCGCAGGACGCCCGCCGGTCTGCGGGCACGGCTGAACCACAGAGACAACCAGCAGTCAATACTACCCGACACCGAGTCGTCGCGGCAATTCGCCGCAGGAGGACCCGGGGCGGGTCAGCGGTGAGGAGGGCGGACCGGGGCCGGCAGCCGCGGTCGACCCGAGTGTCGATCAGCGGATCGGCACGGGGGTCACGCCGAGCGGCTCCAGCTCGGAGGCCCCGCCGTCGGGTGCGGTCAGCACCCAGATCCCGCCCTCGTGGCGGGCCACCGAGTGCTCCCACTGGCTGGCCCGGGACCCGTCCTCCGTGACGACCGTCCAGTCGTCGTCGAGGACCCGGGTCTCGATGCCGCCGCGGGTGAGCATCGGCTCGATGGCCAGCGCGAGGCCCGGCTTGATCCGGGTGCCCTTCATGCCCGTGGAGTAGTTGAAGACGTCCGGGGGCAGGTGCATGGCCGAGCCGATCCCGTGGCCCACATAGTCCTCGAGGATCCCCAGCCGCTCGCCGGGCTGGGAGACGACATGCTCCTCGATCGCTTCACCGATCTCCCCGACGTGGCGGGCCGTGGCGAAGGCGGCGATGCCGCGCCACATGGCCTGGCGCGTGATCTCCGAGAGACGCTCGTCGCCGGCGTCGGCGGTCCCGTCCTGGGAGGAGCCCAGGATCACCGTGCGCGCCGAGTCCGAGTGCCAGCCGTCGATGATGCAGCCGCCGTCGATCTTCAGCACGTCGCCGGTCTGCAGGACACGGCCTCCGGGGATCCCGTGGACGACCTCGTCGTTGACCGACGCGCAGATGTGCCCGGGGAAGCCGTGATAGTTCAGGAAGTTCGGCTTCGCCTCGTGGTCGGCGAGCACCTCGGCGAAGACCGCGTCGAGCTCCGCCGTGCTCCGTCCGGGCTCTGCCGCGGCGACGGCGGCGTCGAGCGCCTCACACAGCACTGAGCCGGCGGCGTCCATGGAAGCCAGCTGCTCGGGCGTCTTGAGCTCGACGCGGGGTCGGGAGAACATCAGCCGCGGATCGCTTCCATGATGCGTCCGTAGACCTCGTCGATCTCGCCCAGCCCGTCGACCTGGCGGAGCAGGCCGCGGGAGTCGTACTCGGCGATCATCGGCGCGGTCTCGCTCTCGAAGAGCTCCAGACGACGGCGGATCGCGGCCTCATCAGCGTCATCCTCGCGCCCTTCGATCTCGGCGCGCTTCTTCAGCCGCTGGGTCAGCTCCTCACGGTCGGCGGTGAGCTCCAGCACGACGTCGAGCTCCACTCCCAGGCGGGAGAGCATCTCATCGAGCGCGGTCACCTGGGTGCGGTTGCGGGGGTAGCCGTCCAGCAGGAAGCCGTCCTTCGCGTCCTCCCAGGACAGGCGGTCCTCGACCATGCGGTTGGTCACCGAGTCCGGGACGAGCTCGCCGGCGTCGACGTAGGTCTGGGCCTCCCGGCCCAGCTCCGTCCCGCCCTTGATGTTGGCCCGGAAGATGTCACCGGTGGAGATGGCGACGATGCCCAGCTCCTCGGCGATCTTCTTCGACTGGGTTCCCTTGCCCGACCCGGCGGGTCCGACGATCAGCATTCGCGTCATCGCAGCAGCCCTTCGTAGTTCCTCTGTTCCATCTGAGCGTTGATCTGCTTCACCGTGGTCAGACCCACACCCACCATGATGAGGATGGAGGTTCCGCCGAACGGGAAGTTCTGGTCGGCGCGGATCAGCACGAAGGCGATCAGCGGGATCAGGCGATGAAGCCCAGATACAGCGAGCCGGGGAACGTGATGCGGGAGATCACGTAGGCCAGGTAGCTCTCCGTGGGCCGGCCGGCGCGGATCCCGGGGATGAACCCGCCGTACTTGCGCATGTTCTCGGCCACCTCGTTCGGGTTGAACGTGATGGTCACGTAGAAGTAGGTGAACCCGATGGTCAGCAGGAAGAAGATCACCATGTACACCGGGTGGCTCTGCGTGCCGAAATACGTCTGGATGAGCTCGGCGAACCGGCCGGGCTCTTCTCCCGGGGCCGGCTGGTTGAACTGGATGTACACCGAGGGGAGCATCAGCACCGAGGAGGAGAAGATCACGGGGATGACACCGGCCATGTTGACCTTGATCGGAATGTAGGTGGAGGTTCCGCCCACCGTGCGACGGCCGACCTGGCGCTTCGCGTACTGGACCGGCACACGCCGCTGGGACTGCTCCACGAAGACCACTGCGGTGATGATGACCAGGCCGATCAGCATCACCAGGGCGAAGGTCCGCCAGCCCTGCACGGTCCAGATCTGACCCATGGCGCCGGGGAAGCCGGCGGCGATGGAGACGAAGATGAGGATGGACATGCCGTTGCCGACGCCTCGCTCGGTGATCTGCTCGCCGAGCCACATGATCAGCGCCACGCCCGAGGTCAGCACGACGATCATCAGGACGATGACCCACAGGGAGTCGTTCGGGATGATGGGGATGTCACAGCCCAGCAGCGCACCCGTGCGGGCCGTGGCGACCAGCGTGGTGGCGTTCAGCGTGGCCAGTCCGATGGTGAGGTAGCGGGTGTACTGCGTCAGCTTCGCCTGCCCCTGCGGGCCCTCCCGCTGAAGCGTCTCGAAGCGGGGGATGACCACGCGCAGCAGCTGCACGATGATGGCCGCGGTGATGTAGGGCATGATGCCCAGGGCGAAGACCGAGACCTGCAGCAGCGCACCGCCGGAGAACATGTTCACGAAGGAGTAGAGGCCCCCTTCCGTGGAGCCCAGCTCGAGACACTGCTGGACGGCGCCGTAGTCCACCCCGGGGGCCGGGATGAAGGCTCCGATCCGGTAGATCGTGATGATCCCGATCGTGAACCAGATCTTGCGGCGCAGGTCGGGCGTCTTGAACACCCTGGCTAGTGCGCTGAACACGCGTCCTCCTGTGGATGGTGCCTCGGCATGGCGTCAGTGGTCGCCGCCGAGGTCCGGCGGCCACACAGACAGCCATACTAACGTCACATGCGGGAACGATGAGAATCGTCTCCGAGATCCGGACCACAGCCGGAGCTCCTGATCACATGGCGGCGAGGCGGAACATGGGGTGGGTGGAGATGCACGACGGCCCCCGTCGCACGCGACGGGGGCCGTCAGACATCAGCGATGGGTCGCTCAGTCCTGTGCCGGAGCCGGACGCAGGTCCAGCGTCGTGACCGAACCGCCGGCTCGGTGATCTTCTTCTCGGCCGAGGCGGAGAAGGCGTGGGCCTTCACCTGGACCGCCGAGGAGATCTCACCGGAGCCGAGCACCTTGACGGGGCGGCCCTTCTTGGCCACGCCCTTGGCGATGAGGATCTCCGGAGTGACTTCGCCGCCGGAGGGGAAGAGCTCCCCCAGGGTGGAGAGGTTCACCGGGGAGAACTCGACCCGGTTCGGGTTCTTGAAGCCGCGCAGCTTCGGAAGGCGCATGTGCAGCGGCAGCTGCCCACCCTCGAAGCCGGCGCGGACCTGGTAGCGGGCCTTGGTGCCCTTGGTGCCGCGGCCTGCGGTCTTGCCCTTGGACGCCTCACCACGGCCCACACGGGTGCGGGCCTTCTTGGAGCCGGGGGCCGGACGCAGGTCGTGGACCTTGAGGACCTCAGACTCGGCAGCGTTGTTCTCTGCCATCACTTGGCCTCCTCAACATTCACGAGATGCTTCACAGTGTTCAGCATGCCCACGGTGACGGCGTCCGCGTCACGGACCACGGTGTGGCCGATCCGCTTCAGACCCAGCGAACGCACCGTGTCACGGTGCTTCGGCGTGGCGCCGATGGTGGACTTCTTCTGAGTGATCTCCAGCTTGTGGTCGCCGGGGACCAGGTTCTTGGCGGTGGTGTAGTTGACCGTCACCCTCATGCACCTGCCTTCTGCGCACGAGCCTCGCGGTCCGCCTCCATGGTGCGGAGCATCGGGGCCGGTGCGACCTCGTCGAGGGCCTTGCCGCGGCGAGCCGCCACAGCCTGAGGCTCCTCGAGCTGCTTCAGAGCGTCGATGGTGCCGTGCACGATGTTCAGCGCGTTCACCGAGCCCATGGACTTGGTGAGCACGTCGTGGATGCCGGCGCACTCCAGCACGGCGCGAACCGGACCACCGGCGATCACACCGGTACCCGGGGAGGCCGGACGCAGCAGCACGACGCCCGCGGCGTCCTCGCCCTTGACCAGGTGCGGGATGGTGGAGCCCACGCGCGGCACGCGGAAGAAGTTCTTCTTGGCCTCCTCCACGCCCTTCTGGATCGCGGCGGGCACCTCCTTGGCCTTGCCATAGCCGACGCCGACCATGCCGTCGCCGTCGCCGACGACGACCAGCGCGGTGAAGCTGAAGCGACGACCGCCCTTGACGACCTTGGAGACGCGGTTGATGGTCACGACGCGCTCCAGGAACTTGTCCCGGTCGATGTCGCGGCCGCCACGGCCACGGCCCTCGCCGCGGCCACGACCGCCGCGGCCACCACGGCCGCGCGCTCGTCACGACCGCCGCGGCCGGAGCTCTTGTCAGCGGCCTGCTGGGTCTCGCCGGCCTGGGGCTGCTGAGCAGCCTGGGCGGCGTTCTCGTTGGCCTCAGTCACAGATGAGTCCTTCACAGTGTTGTCGGTGTTCTCACTCACAGCTTCAGACCACCCTCCCGAGCGCCGTCAGCGACGGCGGCCACGCGACCGTGGTACTTGTTGCCGCCGCGGTCGAAGACCACGGCCTCGATGCCGGCAGCTTTGGCGCGCTCGGCGATCAGCTCGCCGACCTTCTTCGCCTTGGCGGTCTTGTCGCCGTCGAAGCTGCGCAGGTCCGCCTCCATGGTGGTGGCGGAGACCAGCGTGCGGCTGCGGTCGTCGTCGACGACCTGAGCGACCATGTGGCGCGATGAGCGGGTGACCACCAGGCGCGGACGCTCGGCGGAACCGCTGATCTTCTTGCGCAGGCGGAGGTGACGACGGCCGCGGGCAGCGGACTTCGACTTGCCCTTGATACCAATAGCCATGCGTTACTTACCTGCCTTTCCGGCCTTGCGGCGAATCTGCTCGCCCTCGTAGCGCACGCCCTTGCCCTTGTACGGGTCAGGCTTGCGCAGCTTGCGGATGTTGGCGGCGACCTCGCCGACCTGCTGCTTGTCGATGCCGGAGACCGCGAGCTTGTTGGCGCCCTCGACCTGGAAGGTGATGCCCTCGGGGGCCTCCACCTGGATCGGGTGCGAGTAGCCCAGGGCGAACTCGAGGTCCGAGCCCTTCGCCTGCACGCGGTAACCGGTGCCGACGATCTCGAGCTTCTTGGTGTAGCCGTCGGTGACACCGATGATCATGTTGTTGATCAGGGTGCGGGTCAGGCCGTGCAGGGAGCGGGACTCGCGCTCGTCGTCGGGACGGGTCACCGTGATGGTGCCGTCCTCGATGGCGACGTCGATGCCCTCGGCGAGGGTCCGCTGGAGCGAGCCCTTCGAGCCCTTCACGGAGATCTCACGGCCGTCGAGGGAGACCTCGACGCCGACAGGGATGGTGATCGGAAGACGACCGATGCGTGACATTGTGCTTCGACTCCTTCCGGTTACCAGACGTAGGCGAGGACTTCCCCGCCGACGCCCTTCTTGGCAGCCTGCCGGTCCGTGAGCAGACCGGAAGAGGTGGACAGGATCGCGATGCCCAGACCGCCCAGCACGTGCGGGAGGTTGTTGGACTTCGCATACACCCGGAGACCGGGCTTGGAGATGCGGCGCAGGCCGGCGATCGAACGCTCACGGTTCGGGCCGAACTTGAGGTCGATGACCAGGGTCTTCCCGACCTCGGCCTCCTCCTCGCGCCAGTCAGTGATGTAACCCTCGGCCTTGAGGATGTCGGCCACCCGCACCTTCAGCTTGGAGCTGGGCATGGAGACCTGGTCGTGGTAGGCCGAGTTGGCGTTGCGCAGACGCGTCAGCATGTCTGCGACTGGGTCAGTCATTGTCATGTGGGGCGTGTGCCCTTCCTCGCCGCGGTTTCCGATCTCCGAAGGGACTCAGCGTCCCCGACAGGGTCGGGGCCGATGGAACCTCTGGTGAAGGGACCTGCGGCGTAGTGCTTACTGTTCGGTCTTGAAGGGGAAGCCGAGCGCCTTCAGCAGCGCGCGGCCCTCGTCGTCGGTCTTGGCGGTGGTCACCACGGTGATGTCCATGCCGCGAGCACGGTCGATCGCGTCCTGGTCGATCTCGTGGAACACCGCCTGCTCGGTCAGACCGAACGTGTAGTTGCCGTTGCCGTCGAACTGCTTGGGGCTCAGGCCGCGGAAGTCACGGATGCGCGGCAGCGCAAGGGTGACGAGGCGGTCGATGAACTCCCACATGCGGTCGCCGCGCAGCGTGGTGTGCGCACCGATCGGCTGACCCTCGCGCAGCTTGAACTGCGCGATGGACTTCCGGGCGCGGGTGACCTTCGGCTTCTGGCCGGTGATGTTGGTCAGGTCGCGCACGGCGCCGTCGATGAGCTTGGAGTCGCGTGCTGCCTCGCCGACGCCCATGTTGACCACGACCTTGACCAGGCCGGGGACCTCCATGACGTTGCCGTAGCCGAACTCGCCCTGCAGCGCCTCGCGGATCTCGGAGCGGTACTTGGTCTTCAGACGGGGGGTGATCTTCTCGGTCACGCTCTGCACCTCGGTCATCACAGGTCCTTTCCGGAGGCCTTGGCGTACCGGACGCGCACAGTCTTGGTGCGGCCGTCACGCTCGACGGTCTCCTCCCGGTAGCCGACCCGGGTGGGCTTGCCCGACTCCGGGTCCACCACGGCCACGTTGGAGATGTGGATGGGGGCCTCGGACTCGACGATGCCGCCCTCGGTGTTGCCGAACTGGCCGGCACGGAGGTGGCGCTTCACACGGTTGACGCCCTCGACGACGACGCGCTCCTCGCGCGGCCGCACCTCGAGGACCTTGCCCTGCTTGCCCCGGTCCTTGCCGGTGAGGATCTGGACGAGGTCGTCCTTCTTGATCTTTGCCATGAGTCAGAGCACCTCCGGCGCGAGCGAGACGATCTTCATGAACTTCTTGTCGCGCAGCTCACGACCCACCGGCCCGAAGATACGGGTACCGCGGGGCTCCGGGGTGTCACCCTTGAGGATGACGGCAGCATTCTCGTCGAAGCTGATGTAGGAGCCGTCGTTGCGGCGGGTCTTCTTCTTCGAACGGACGAGCACAGCCTTGACGACGTCGCCCTTCTTGACGTTGCCGCCGGGGATGGCGTCCTTGACGGTGGCGACGAAGGTGTCGCCGATGCCTGCGTAGCGGCGTCCCGATCCGCCGAGAACACGGATGACCAAAAGTTCCTTGGCCCCGGTGTTGTCAGCGATCTTCAGCCGCGATTCCTGCTGGATCACGTGGATAATCTCCTGTCGTCTCGCCGGTTCTCGTCGTCCATCCGACGAGCCTTGCGGAACTTCTACGGGAACACTCCCCCGCCGCTTACCCCCGTGGTCCATCGCGTCAGACGCGATCTGTCACTGTCCACGGGGCCGAGGCGGCCTTGGGGGACGTGCGCTTTCCTCAACCCTCCCGGTCTGGCGACCGGAGACGAGGGCCCGCGGGATGGATGGTCCCGCTGCAAGGGCGCACAGCCTCAATATCATACCTGAAAACAGTTCGGGACCCAACTCACCGCGGTGAGTCGGGTCCCGAACCGTCAGCCGGCCCCTCCGGGCCGGGGTGCCGTGCCGCGCTCCCCACAGGGAGCGCGGCACGGGATGCTCATCAGTCGATGATCACTTGGCCTTCTCGATGATCCGCACCAGGCGCCAGCGCTTCGACGCCGACAGCGGGCGGGTCTCCGAGATGAGCACGGTGTCGCCGATGCCGGCGTCGCCGTTCTCGTCGTGAGCCTTGAACTTCGAGTGCCGCTTCATGACCTTCCCGTACAGGGAGTGCTTCCTGCGGTCCTCGACCTCGACCACGATGGTCTTGTCCATCTTGTCGGACACGACCACACCACGCAGGTTCTTGCGGTAGTTGCGCTCGGTGCCCTGTGCTTCGGTGTTCTTCTCGCTCATGCTCAGTCCTCAGCCTTCTCTTCAGCAGCCTCTGCCTCGGCGCCGACCATCTCACGGATGCCCAGCTCGCGCTCCCGCAGGACCGTGTAGATCCGGGCGATGTCACGCTTGACGGCCTTCAGGCGGCTGGAGCTCTCCAGCTGACCGGTGGCGGACTGGAAGCGCAGGTTGAACAGCTCCTCCTTGGCGGAGCGCAGCTGCTCGGCCAGCGAAGCGTCGTCCATGGTCGAGAGCTTCTCGACCGTCAGATCCTTCGAACCGACTGCCATCGTCACTCACCACTCTCTCGGCTGATCACGCGTGCCTTCATCGGCAGCTTGTGGATTGCCAGACGCAGGGCCTCCTTGGCGACCTCTTCGCTGACACCGGACAGCTCGAACATCACGCGTCCGGGCTTCACGTTGGCGACCCACCACTCGGGCGAGCCCTTACCGGAGCCCATGCGGACCTCGGCGGGCTTCTTGGTCAGCGGCTGGTCCGGGTAGATGTTGATCCAGACCTTTCCGCCTCGCTTGATGTAGCGGGTCATCGCGATACGTGCCGACTCGATCTGCCGGTTCGTCACGTAGGCGGGGCCCAGGGCCTGGATGCCGTACTCGCCGAAGGCGAGTTCGGTGCCGCCCTTGGCCTGGCCGCGGCGCTTGGGCTTGTGCGGCTTGCGGTACTTGACTCGACGGGGCATCAGCATCAGCTCTGTCCTCCTTCAGCTGCAGACTCGGCAGCGCCGGAGCGCCTGCTGTCCCGGCTGCGACCGCCGCGACGAC
>NZ_MDSS02000067.1 GCF_001758425.2 Nesterenkonia sp. PF2B19
CGCACGGCGCGGCCAGCAGGCGCATCGGCCACCCCGCGCCCTTCGCCGCGGCCGCCAGCTGCGCCAGGGACGCCGCCTGCCGCTTCTGCTCGACCGACCTCACCGGCGCCGCCGCATAGCCGCGGTAGGCCTTCAGCAGGGTGTCACGGGCGGCGTCGGGCAGAGTCTCCTCCATGCTCTGACCCTAACAGCGGCCCTCAGCGAGCCGCCGCCCTGCACCCAGGCTCCATCCACCGTTCTTTGCTAGCGTCGTGGCCATGCGGATTCCTCAGGAGCAGCCCTTCGTCCCGGTCATCACCGGCGGCGACGTGGGCACCTACTCGCTGGCGCGCGAGTTCCACGAGGCCTACGGCGCGATCTCGGCGGTGATCCCCACCGCGGTCAACCGCAACCTCAAGCACTCCCGCATCCTGGAGGCCTTCCCCGCGGGCCCGATGACCACGCCGGAGCCGGTCATCGCCAAGCTCAAGGAGGTCGCCGCCCTCCTCACCGACGACGGCGCCCATCGGCGTCCGCTGCTGCTGCTGGCCAACTACGACCACCTGGTCCGCTTCGCCGTCGACCACCGCGCCGAGCTGGAAGAGGTCGGCTACACGATCCCCTATCCGTCCGCGCAGCTGCTGGACCGGGTGGCGCTGAAGGAGAACTTCTACGCCCTGTGCCGGGAGCTCGGCGTCCCCTACCCGATGACCGCCGTCTACGACTGTGCCGCCCACACCGACGAGCGCGCGGAGGCGTTCGTCGCCGAAGAGCTGGCGGGCGCCGGTGTGGTCTACCCGTTGGTGCTTAAGGCCGGCGACGGCGGCGCCTGGGCGGACATCAGCTTCACCGGCCGCCGCAAGGTCCACTACGTGGACGACGCCGAGGAGCTCACGAGCCTGCTGAGCCGGGCCTCCGAGGCCGGCTACACCGGGTCGCTGATCGCCCAGGAGCACATCCCCGGCCCCGACTCCCAGCTGCGGCTGGCCACCTACTTCTGCGACCAGAACGGCCGGGTGCGGCTCACCGCCTATGGCGAGGTCGTCGTCGAAGACCACGCTCCCGGGCTCGAAGGCAACTCTCCGGCGGTGCTCACCTCTCGGGACGAGGCCGTGGAGAAGCAGGGCGCGGCGCTGCTGCGAGCCATCGGCTGGCGCGGCTTTGCCATGTTCGACATCAAGGTGGACCCCCGCGACGGCGTCGCGAAGTTCTTCGAGCTCAACCCCCGGCTGGGCCGCAATCACCACTACCTCACCGCCTCCGGGGTCAACCCGGCGACGCTCTACGTGGAGGAGCACCTCCATGGAGGGCTGGGCGGCCTGATCATCAGGTGGCCAAGCAGCCGGCCCTGCACACCACCCTGCCGCTGCCACTGGTGAAGAAGCACGCCAGCCCCGAGCAGCGTCGTCGGATCGTCGAGCTGGCCGAGCAGGGACGCATCGTCAATCCGTTCCTCCACGACGCCGACGGCGACCTCCGTCGGATCCTCTACCAACGCGCCGTGCAGGCCAAGGCCTACCGCACCTACCGACAGTACCCGCCGCCCGCCGGGGGCGACCTCCGCAAGTCAGCCCAACTGCGGTAGTTTAGGGTCCATGAGTGCATACCTGGCGGTCATCGGCGAGTGCTTGGTGGATGTGGTCCATTCGGAGACCTCGGAACCGAAGGCCCATGTCGGCGGCAGCCCCTTCAACGTCGCCGTCGGCCTGGCCCGGCTCGAGCACGACGTCGTGTTCGCCGGGCGGCACGGAGAGGACGGCTACGGGCGCATGATCGCCCGCAGCCTCCGGGGTCAGGGCATCACCGCCCTGCTGGAGCCGGACGCCAGCCCCACCTCCGTGGCGAAAGCGACCCTGGACCCCACCGGGCAGGCCAGCTACGAGTTCACCCTGGACTGGACGCTGCCCTCGGCCGCTCAGCTGGAGGAGGCGTTCTGCGCCCTGGCGCGGGAGGCCAAGCCGGAGACCGAGCCCGCCCTGGACCTGCTGCACACCGGCTCCATCGGCGCGATGATGCAGCCCGGCGCGGAGACCGTCAAGGGCCTGCTGCACCGCGCCCGCGATGTCGCCACCATCAGCTACGACCCCAACTACCGGCCCTCCATCATCCCCAACAGGGAGGAGGCCCGGGGTCAGGCCGAGGAGTTCATCTCCCTGGCCGACGTCGTCCAGGCCTCCACCGACGACATCGACCTGCTCTACCCGGAGCGCCCCTACGAAGAGACGATGCAGGCCTGGCTGGAGCTGGGTCCCGGCGTCGTCGTCATCACCCGCGGTGCCTCCGGCGCCATGGGGCTGGCCCGCTCCGGCTTCGTGGACCAGCCGGCCTTCTCCATCGAAGTGGCCGACACCGTCGGCGCCGGGGACTCCTTCATGGCCGCCACGCTGTCCACGCTGCGCGGGCTGGGCCTGCTCGGCGCCTCCCGTCGGTCCGCCCTGCAGAACATCAGCCAGGAGCAGCTCACCCGTGTGCTGTCCACCGCCGCGCGGGCGGCGTCCATCACCTCCTCGCGGTTCGGCGCCCAGCCCCCGACGGCGGTGGAGCTGGCCGCCGCGCTCGAAGAGGGTGCCGGGACTGCGTAGCGCCCCGGTGACCACGCTGGAGCGGACCCGGCTGATCGCCAGCGACATCGACGGCACCATCCTCAGCTTCGCCTCCGCACAGACGGAGTGGTCACCGAACGCACCGTGGCGGCGTTCCGGGCGGCCCGCGCGGCCGGGGTGCGCGTGGTGCTGGTGACCGGCCGGCCGGTGCGCTGGCTCAAGCCTGTGGCGGATGCGCTCGGCGGCATCGGGCCGGTGATCTGCTCCAACGGGGCGGTGGTCTACGACCTCGTCGAGGACCGGCTGCTGCGCCAGGACCCCATCGATCAGGACATCGTGTTCGCCGTGCAGGAGCAGATCCGGCGGATCGACCCTGACGCGAGCTTCGCCGCCGAGACCCTGCAGAAGGTCCACGCCGAACCGCCCTTCCTGGTGGACTCCCTCTTCTTCGAGGAGGACCGCCGCCGGGCCGCCGGCGTCACCGACGACATGCTCAGCCTCGGCCCCCTGGAGGAGACCCTCAGAGTCGGCTCGGGTGTGGTGAAGCTGCTGGCCAAGACCACCGTGATGGACGCCGACGCCTTCCTGGAGGCGGTCCGGGCGAAGGTCGGCGCGCTGGTCACGGTCACCCATTCGGCCCCCGGGGTCAGCCTGTTGGAGCTCTCCGCCAAGGGCGTGGACAAGGCCGCCGCGCTGCGTCGCTTCGCCGCCGCCGAAGGCATCACCCGAGACCAGGTCATCGCCTTCGGGGACATGCCCAACGACATCGAGATGCTGCAATGGGCCGGCACCTCCTGGGCGGTCGGCTCCGCCCACCCCATGGCGCGCTCGGCGGCTCAGCATCTGACGGCCGACTGCGACGAGGACGGCGTCGCGCAGGTGCTGGAGGACCTGCTCGACGGCGGAGACGGTGTCCTGTGCGGTACCTCCTGAACACCGAGCCCGGCCCCCTGCAGGGACGCGTCCTCGCCTTCGCCCACCGCGGAGCCGACCCGACGCGGGAGAACACCATGGGCGCCTTCCGGCGGGCCGTGGCGCTCGGCTACCGCTATCTGGAGATCGACGTCCGCACCGCCGCCTGCGGCACCCTGGTAGTCTTCCACGACGAGTCGCTCGACCGCGTCACCGACGGCAGCGGGAAGCTCCGCGAGAAGACCTGGGACGAGCTCTCCCGCCTGCGCGTGGGACCCGCCGGCCGCGCCGGGGACGCCGACGCCCGGCTGGTGCGCTTCGAGGACCTGCTCACCGCATGGGACGACGTCCACCTCAACGTGGACCTCAAGGACGCGGAGTCGGTCGCCGAGTTCGTGCGGATCGTGGAGGAGCACCAGGCCCACGACCGGGTGTTGGTGGCCAGCTTCCACGACGCCCGACGACGGCGCACCGTCCAGCGGTTCACCCGCCCGGTGGCCTCCTCCGCCGGGTGGGCCTCCACGGCCCTGTTCGTCTTCCTCGGTCCGCTGGGGCTCACCCGGGCGCTCGCCGGCCGCGCCGCCGACGTCGACTGCCTCCAGGTGCCCGTGAAGCAGGGACCCGTCCGCGTGGTCACCCCCGGCTTCCTGCGTCGCTGCCATCGGGCCGGGCTGCAGGTGCACGTGTGGGTGGTGGACGACCCGGTGGAGATGCACCGACTCCTTGACATGGGCGTGGACGGTCTGATGACTGACGACGCCGAGGCGCTGGCCGCCGTCATGCGGGAACGGTCGCTCTGGCCCCAGCGCGGGGCGGAGACGCCAGAGGATGCCGCGGAGGACGCTGAGGATGCTGCGGAGGACGCGGGGGAGGCCGGAGATGTCGGCGGCCCGTGATGACACGCTGCCCGACCCCTGGCACGTCCGTCTCGGTCAGGGGCTGACCCAGCGCCCGTGGATCATCGACGGCGGCCTCATTGCGTTGCCGCTGACCCTGCTGTCCGTGCTCTCGGCGGCCCAGAACCAGGGGTACACGTTCTTCGGCGGCCCCGCCCCTTGGGGGCTGGTCTTCGCGCTGGACCTGCTGACCATCCTGCCGCTGACGGTGCGCCGCATGCGGCCTGCCTGGGCCGCCGGGCTGATCGCCCTCGGGGCGCTGGGGCAGATCCTCACCCTGGTGGGCCCCGGCTTCAGCGCCTTCACCGTGCCGTTCGTGCTGTACTCGGTGGCCAAGTTCGGCAGCCGCCGGGCCTCACGGCTCTACCTGGGAGTGGCGCTGGCCGGGGCGGTCCTGCTGGGACTCTACGCGCTCGTCCAGCAGCTCCTGGTGCTCCCGGCCTACGCGATCCGCCTGGAGACCCTCTTCGTGGTGCTGCTGATGACCGGCTTCGCCGCCGCCGTCGCCATGGTGGCCTGGCTGCTGGGCGACCTGGCGGGGCGCCGTCGTCGGGAGATCGCCGCCATCACCGAGCGCAACGAGCTGCTGGAGCGCGAACGCGACCACGAGACCCGGCTGGCCGCGGACGCCGAACGGATGCGCATCGCCCGGGAGATGCACGACGTCGTCAGCCACTCGATGTCCGTGATGATCGCCCAGGCCGACGGCGGACGCTACGTGGTGGCCCAGGACCCGCAGGCCGCCGCCGGGGCCTTCGAGACCATCGGGCGCACCGGCCGGGAGGCGCTGACCGAGATGCGCCGCATGCTGGGAGTGCTGCGCGAGGAGCGCGAATCCCTGCTGGTGCAGCCGGCCCGGGGCTGGAGGACCTGGAGCGGATGATCACGGACGTCCGCGCCGCCGGTCTGGAGGTGACGTTCACCGACCGCGTGGCCGAGGCCCTGCCCGGCGGGCCCCCGCTCGCCGAGGGGGCCGCGCTGGCGGTGCACCGGATCATCCAGGAGCCCTGACGAACACCCTGAAGCACGGCGGGCCCGGCGCCACCGCCGAGGTCACGCTCTCCGCCGAGGACGGCTGGCTGGTCATCGAGGTGCGCGACACCGGCCGGGGCGCCCGGGCCGAGGGCGACGGCGCCGGCTCCGGACTGCTGGGGATGGCCGAACGGGCCCGTCTCCACGGCGGAGACGTCCAGACGCGCGCCCATGCCGGCGGCTTCGACGTCGTCGCCCGCATCCCGCTCACCATCGAGAAGGAGTCCTGATGTCCACCACTTCCACGTCGGTGCTGCTGGCCGACGACCAGGCGCTGCTGCGCGCCGGGTTCGCCATGGTCATCGACTCCCAGCCCGACATGCACGTGGTCGCTCAGGCCGGCGACGGCCAGCAGGCCCTCGACGCCGTCGCCGCGCACGCCCCCGACGTCGTCCTCATGGACATCCGCATGCCGGTGCTCGACGGCCTGGAGGCGACCCGCCGCCTCACCTCCGCCGGGGAGCAGGCGCCCAAGATCATCGTGCTCACCACCTTCGACACCGACGAGTACGCCGTGGAGGCGCTGCGGGCCGGGGCCTCCGGGTTCCTGCTCAAGGACGTCCAGCCGGAGATCCTGCTGGACTCCATCCGCACCGTGACCACCGGGGGAGCGGTCATCGCGCCCACCACCACCCGGCGGCTGCTGGAGACCACCCTGCTGGGTTCCCGACGGCGGCAGCCCACCGCCGCCCAGCAGGAGAAGCTGGAGACCCTCACCGCCCGGGAGGCCGAGATCCTCCAGGAGATGGCCACCGGCGACTCCAATGCGGAGATCGCCCGCCGCCTGTTCCTCTCCGAAGCCACGGTGAAGACTCACGTGGGGCATGTGTTGACCAAGCTGGAGGTCCGCGACCGGGTGCAGGCGGTGGTCTTCGCCTACGACTCCGGGCTGGTGGGCCACTGATCTCTCATCCCGCAGGATGAGACCGAGACCATCCTGTGCTCCGATGTGGGCTGACCTGGGGCGACCGTACCGTGGATCCCATGACGCACACATCCGCCGTCGCCGTGAAGGCGACCGACCTGATCAAGACCTACGGCACCGGGGACGCCGCCGTCCGCCCGCTGAAGCGCCTCAGCCTGGAGATCCCCGCCGCCCGCTTCACCGCGGTGATGGGCCCCTCCGGCTCCGGGAAGTCCACCCTGATGCACGTGCTGGCTGGACTCGACGCCCCCGACGGCGGCAGTGTGATCGTCGGCGACGTGGAGCTCACCGGCCTGGACGACCGGCGGCTGACCCGCGTGCGCCGGGAGCGCATCGGCTTCATCTTCCAGGCCTACAACCTGGTGCCCTCCATGACCGCCCAGGAGAACATCCTGCTGCCCTCCCGGCTCGGCCGCGCCAGCGTGGACCGGGCTTTCCTGGAGCTGGTGGCCGAGCGACTGGGGCTGACTGAGCGGCTCCACCACCGGCCCTTCGAGCTCTCCGGCGGCCAGCAGCAGCGTGTGGCCGTGGCCCGAGCCCTGGTCTCCCGCCCGGACGTAATCTTCGCCGACGAGCCCACCGGCAACCTGGACCAGGCCGCCGGGGCGGAGGTGCTGGACCTGCTGCGCGCCGCCGTCGACGAGTTCGGCCAGACCGTCATCATGGTCACCCACGACGCCGGCGCCGCGGCGCGTGCCGACCGGACCGTCCTGCTGGCCGATGGCCGGCTGGTGGACACCCTCGAGGCGCCACCGCCGCGCAGCTGGCCGCCGCGATGATCGAGGTCGGCCGATGAACCCCGTGCTGCGCGCGAACCTGCGCTCCGGCGGCACTCGGCTGTTCGCGGCGGGTGCCGCCATCGCCGTGGCGGTGGCCTTCGTGGTCACCTCCCTGCTGATGGTCGACGCCTTCAGCCGCACCATGGAGTCTCAGGCGGAGGCGGAGGCCGCCGGGGCGGACCTGATGGTGGAGGTCTCGGGCCTGGTGGACGACCCGCAGACGCCCGCCGCCCTGGCCGATCAGATCCAGGACCTCGACGACGTCGGGGATGCCCAGCTGATCCGCAGCGCCTTCGCCCCGGCAGAGATCGGGGGCCGGGACGGCTTCCTGGGCGTCTCCGAGCTGCCCGAGCATCTGCCGGTGGAGTTCACCGAGGGCCGTGCGGCCGAGGCGGCCGACGAGATCACGGTCACGGAGCAGTTCGCCGACGCCTATGGCCTCACGGTGGGCGATGCTGTGACACCTGAGGATCCCGCAACCGGCGACGCCGGGGACCCCTACACTGTGGTGGGCCTGATCAGCGGCATCCAGCGCGCCGGATCCGCGTTCGTCTCGCCCGCCGGCATGGACGCATTCCCCGAGGAGGCCTTCCCGGAGTCCATCCGCGTGGTGCTGGCCGAGAGCCTGCATGGCGACGCCGGTGCGCAACGGATCGTCCAGGAGCAGATCCAGGATCTGATCGAGCAGCACGCTCCGGAGGCCTCGGTGCTCACCCATGAGGAGATTGTGGAGGCCTGGCTGGAGGACCTCGCCGGCACCAGCGACATCCTGGTGACCATCGGGCTGGGCTTCGGGGCGATCGCCGTCTTCGTGGCCGGGCTGGTCATCACCAACACCTTCGGGGTGCTGGTGGCCTCGCGGATGTCCACGCTGGCGCTTCTGCGCGCCGTGGGTGCCACCGCCCGACAGCTGAAGCAGGCGACGTTGGCCGAAGGGGCGCTGCTCGGCGTCGTCGGCTCCGCCGTCGGAGTGCTGCTCGGCTTCGGCGCCGCCTACGGGCTCGGCACCGCCGCCCGAGGCCTCTGGCTGGAGGACTTCGCCCCCGTGCGGCTCACCGTCGTCGCCGTCGTCGTGGGCCTGGTGCTGGGCACCGTGGTGACGGGAGCGGCCAGCCTGTTCCCCGCCCTGCGTGCCGGCCGGACCTCACCGATGCAGGCGCTGCGGCCCGCCGACGTCGCCCCCGCCGAGGGTGGGGTGCCGCGAGTGCGGACGACGATCGGCGTGGTGCTGGGCGTGCTGGGGCTGGGAGCCGTGGTGGCCGCCGCGCTGCTGCACAGCCCCCTGCTGGGTGTGGCCGGGGCGATGCTCGGATTCCTCGGGGTGCTGCTGGCGGCTCGGGCGATCGTGCCCGCCGTGGTGCGTGGCCTGGGGCTGCTGCTGGCCCGGATCACCGGCGGAGAAGTGCCCCGGCTGGTGGCGCAGAACGCCCGGCAGACCCCGGGGCGACTGACCACCACCACCTCGGCGCTGCTGATCGGCGTCACCCTGGTGGTCACCATGACGGTGGGGGCCGCCACCGCGCAGCGTTCCCTGGATGAGGAGCAGGCCGACCGCTACCCGGTGGACGCCGCGGTGGCCTCCGCGGACGTCGGCGCCGCGGTGGACGCCGAAGACGCCGTGACCGGCTCCGCCACGGTGCCGGGGGAGCCCGCCGAGGAGACCACCGAGGACGGTGCACAGGCCCCGGCGCAGGTGGTGGCGGCCTCCGCCGAGACGGTGGCCGAGATCGCGCGGCGGGACGACCTGCTGCCCGAGCCGGGACAGGCTCTGCTCTCGGCCTCCTTCTACGAGGGCGAGCAGCCGGTGGCGCAGTGGGGCGAGACGGCGACGGTGACGCTGAAGGCCGCCGGCGAGGAACCGCTGCAGGTCCAGGGCGAGATGGCCGGATGGCTGCCCCCCGGCACCGTGGTGGTCAGCTCCGCCGCCGGCTGGGATCTGCAGGAGGCCGAGGGGCAGACCTGGATGCGCTTCAGCGACACCGCCACGGTGGATGAGGTGATGCAGGTCAGCGGCACACTCACCGATGTGGCGGGCGCGGAGACCCCGGCCACGGTGGAGGCGGCCCTGTCCCGGGCTTCGATCTCCGGAGTGATCGACACGGTGCTGCTGGTGGTGCTGATCCTGCTGGCCGCCTCCGTGGTGGTCGCAGTGATCGGGGTCTCCAACACGCTGGCGCTCTCGGTGTTCGAACGGCGCCGCGAGGCGGCTCTGCTGCGGGCGCTGGGCCTGAGTCGGGGAGGGGTGCGTCGTCTGGTGTCCACCGAGGCGGTGCTGATGGCCGTGGTGGCCCTGCTGATCGGCGGCGGGCTGGGCGTGTTCTTCGGCTGGGCGGGGGTCTCCTCCCTGGTGGCCGAGGACGTCATGGGCGTCGCGCTCGCGGTGCCCTGGGGTCGGCTGGGGCTGATCGCCGCAGCGGCGCTGGCCGCCGCGTCGTCGCCTCCGGCGCTGCGGCTCGCGCTCTGGGGAGGACCCAGCCCGCGGCGGGCCTCTCCCAGGAGTAGCCCTCCCCTGCTGCGCCTGCGTTGCCTCCGCGTGCCTTTTCAGGTCTGATGCGGGCTCATAAGGGCCCAAACCGCGGAGGCAATCTGGTCGGAAAGCAGTTTTCCACAGGGTGCCCACGGCGGCGGACACGGGGCGGCGTGATCGGGCAGGCTGAGAGCCATGAAGACGCCGCGTCCTCTGCCCCCGCAGCTGCGAGACGGTGTCTTCTCTAGACGTCAGGCCGAAGCGCTGGGGGTCCCTCCGAAGCGGCTTCGTGCCCGAGACATGCGACGCGTGGGCCGTGGACTGTATGAATGGGTCGGCTCTGCCGACATCGAGCCTCTGACGGCTCCGATCCCTGACGCTGGGAGCCCCGAGTGGTTTCGGCTGCTGAAGACGGTGCAGGAGGAATACCGATCCACGTGGTTCAGTCATTCGACAGCGGCACGCATCTTCGGACTTCACCTGCCGTCTTGGGCCGATGAGCCGGACATCGTCCATCTCAGCCGACGGGGGCATTCGACGGGGGCGGAGCGAGTGGCCGGACTCGTTCCGCACATGGTGGTCGCCGAAGAGGGTGAAGTCGTTCGGCACGGCGCCCTGTGGGTCAGCCGTCCCGCACGGATCTTCTTCGACCTGATGGGTCGTCTCCCGGAGCGCGAACTGGTCGCCCTCGGAGATCAGCTCGTCCGGAGTCCGTACCCGGAACTCGAGGGGCGCGATCAGCCGTGGGAGACTCGAGAATCCCTGGCGGATCTCGTGGCGGCGCACAGGAAGACCAAGGGCATCGTGAAGGGGCGTCGGGCCGTCGAGAGAGTCCGAGTAGGGGCGGATTCGCGGCCGGAGACGCTGCTGCGGCTGGCGATCCAGGACACGGGCCTGCCTGAGCCGATGCTTCAGGTGCGCCCCACGCCGGGGAGCCCCTACCCGGGCGACCTCGGCTACCCAGAGCTGAAGATCGTCATCCAGTACGACGGCGGTACGCACTTCAGCGCGGCTCAGCAGGCCCGCGACCAGCGCCGGAACCATGCGTTCGAGCGTGCCGGGTGGACCGTCATCCTGGCGAACTCCGAGGATCTCCGAGAGGGATTCGTCCGAGTGGTGGAGCGGATCCGGCTCGCTCGTGAGCGTTGTCTCCGCGGTTTGGGCCCTTTTCAGGCGTGATGCGGGCTCAAAAGGGCCCAAACCGCAGAGGCAACGCATCAGGACGGGTGCACGATCGCCTTCAGCGTGCGCGGGTCGGCTGCGGCCTCGAGCGCCTCGGCGGTCTGTTCCAGGCTGAAGCGTCCCGTGATGAGTCGGTCCAGGTCCACGCGGCCGGAGCGCACCAGCTCGATCGCGGTCGGCCAGGTGTTGGCGTAGCGGAACACCCCGGTGACCTCCAGCTCCCGGTTCTGCACCGCGGACAGCGGGATGGTCACGTCATCGGCCCCCATGCCGATCAGCACCGCGCGCCCGGCCGGGCCCAGTGCGCGCAGCCCCGCGGTGATCGCCGACGGCGCCCCGGAGGCCTCCAGCAGCACGTCGGCCCCCAGCCCGGACAGGTCCGTGCCGGCGTCGAGTGCGGCGGTCGCCCCGTGCGCCTCGGCCAGGCTCAGCCGCTCCGGGGACACATCGGTCACCGTCACTTCGGCGGCTCCGAGGGCCCGGGCCACCTGGGTGAGGATCAGCCCGATGGGACCGGCCCCGGTGACCAGCACGTGATCCCCGACGCCGAGGCGGGACTTCCGCGCAGCGGCCACCGCCACCGACAGCGGCTCCAGCAGGGCGCCGGCCTCGTCGGAGATCCCCTCCGGCAGCCGGTGGGCGAACATCGCCGGGATCGTCACGTACTCGGCGAACGCACCGTCCACGGGCGGGGTGGCGAAGAACTGCACCTGCGGGTCCAGGTTGTACCGCCCGGCGCGGGCCTGGGTGGAGGACCAGTCGATGCGCTGCGGCTCCACCGAGACCCGCTCGCCGATCCGGGAGGCGTCCACGCCGTCCCCGACGGCGGCCACGACGCCGGCGCTCTCATGGCCGAGCACCAGCGGCTCCTCCACCACGAAGGGCCCGATCCTCCCCTCCCGGTAGTAGTGGACGTCGGAGCCGCAGATGCCCACGGCGGTGACCCGCACCAGCACGTCCCCGGGGTTCGGGAGCGGGACGGGCCGCTCCTCCACGGTGATCTCGCCGGGGGCCTGCAGCACGGCGGCACGCATGGTGGGGGTCATCGTGGGGTCCTCTCTGCCTGAGGGGGAGGGGGCGGACGTCGGGGCTGCGGAGCGCGGTCGGCTCATTTCACGGCGCCCATCGACAGGCCGCGGACCAGCTGCTTCTGGGCGAACCAGCCGGCCAGCACCACCGGCAGCGAGGCCAGCACCGAGGCCGCGGAGAGCTGGGCGAGGAACTGCCCCTCCGAGGTCATGGTGCTCATCAGGTAGATCGGCACGGTGGCGGCGTTCGCGGCGGTGAGGTTCAGGGCGAAGAAGAACTCGTTCCAGGCGAAGATCACGCAGATCAGGGCGGTGGCGGCGATGCCGGGGCTCACCATGGGGATCAGCACCCGGCGCATCGTCAGCATCAGGGAGGCGCCGTCCATGGAGGCCGCCTCGAGCACCTCGCCGGGCACCTCCAGGAAGAAGGAACGCATCATCCACACCGCGATCGGCAGGTTCATGGCCGTGTAGAGGATGATCAGCGTGACGATGTTGTCCAGCATCCGGATCTGCCCGGCGATCACGTAGATCGGCATGATCACCGCGACCACCGGCAGCATCTTGGTGGAGATGAAGAAGAACAGCACGTCCTGGGTGCGCTTCACCGGCCGGATGCTCAGCGCATAGGCGGCCGGCACAGCCAGGGCCAGCACCAGCAGGGTGGACACTGCGGTGGCGATCACCGAGTTCAGGAAGTACGCCCCGGCCTCGGAGGTGAAGACGGCCCGGTACTGGTCCAGGGTCGGGCTGAATAGGAAGCTCGGCGGTGAGGAGGCGGCGTCGGACTCCTGCTTGATGCTGGTCAGCAGCATCCACAGCACCGGGGCGAAGAAGATGAACGCCGCGAACCAGGCCAGCCCGGTCAGCAGCTTCCCGACGACGGCGTGCCGTCCGGCCCGGGTCCGGCCTGCGGTCGTGGTCTCGGCGACGGCGGTCATGACTGCTCCTTGGAGTTGATGCTGCGGAAGATCAGCCGCAGGGCCAGCAGGGAGATGACGATGGTGGCGATCACGGTGACCACACCCATGGCGGCGGACTGGCCGATGTCGAAGCCGAGGAAGGCCCGCTGGTAGATGTAGAAGGGCAGGTTCGCGCTCGCGGTGCCGGGCCCGCCTGCGGTCATCAGGTAGATGTGGTCGAAGGTGTTGACCACGTAGATCGCCCCCAGCAGCACGGAGAGCTCCAGGTAGAACCGCAGGTGCGGCAGGGTGACGAACAGGAAGGTCTTCAGCGGCCCGGCGCCGTCGATGGAGGCGGCTTCGAGGACGTCCTTGGACTGGGACTGCAGCCCGGCCAGCAGGAGCAGCATCATGAACGGGGTCCACTGCCAGACCAGCGCCACCAGGATGGAGAAGATCGGGTGCTGGGAGGTCCAGTCCACCGGACCGAGCCCGATGAGTCCGATCAGCCAGTTCACCAGGCCGTAGGTGGGGTTGAACAGGGAGATGCTCCACAGCATGGCTCCGGCCACCGGCATGATGAGGAACGGGGTGATCAGCAGGGTGCGCACCACGCCGCGTCCGGCGAACTCGCGGTCCAACAGCAGGGCGAGGCCGAGCCCGAGCAGCACGGAGACGGCCACACAGCCCAGGGTGATGAGCACCGAGTTCAGCGCCGCGGTGCGGAACGTGGAGTCGATGAAGAGGTCGGCGAAGTTCTGCAGGCCCACGAACTGGTCGCCTTCGGGGCGCAGCAGGTTCCGGGAGCGCAGCGAGTACCAGATGGTCAGCAGGAACGGCACCTGAGTGCAGACGATGACGAACAGCAGGGCCGGCAGCAGAGGGAGCCGACGCCGGCGAGCCTCGGCCCGTGCGGCGGCGCGGGCGGTGCGGTGGTCGTGTCCTGCCGGACCTGCCCGGCCTGACGAGGCTCCGGGGCGCGACGTGCTGGAGGTGTCGGTGCGGGTGTCAGTGGGGACGCTCATGGCTCATCCCTCCCATCCGTAGGTGCGGGCGACGGATTCGGCGAAGGTCTGGGACTGGCGCAGGGCGTCGGCGACGCTCTGCCGTCCGGCCACGGCCGCGGAGATCTGCTGGCCGACTCGGGTGCCGAGGTCCTGGAACTCGGGGATGCCGACGAACTGCAGTCCCGGGTAGGGGACTTCGTGGACCATGCAGTTCTCCTGGGTGGCGCGATCCATGGAGTGCAGGGTGGGTTCGGCGTAGTTCTCGGCGAGCTCGGCGTACTCGGGGATCTCATAGGTGGACAGCCGTGAACCGGGCGGCAGGGCCTCCCAGCTGAGCTCCTCGCCCACGAGCCGGAAGTAGTCGGGGTGGGTCATCCAGGCGATGAAGTCCCAGGCGGCCTGCTTGTGCCGGCTGGTCTCCGGAATGGCGAGGCTCCAGGCGTAGAGCCAGCCGGCGTCGTCGGTCTCCACCACGGGGGCCAGGGCGTAGTCGACGTCGCCCACCACGGTGGAGGAGGCCGGGTTCTCGATGCCGGAGACCATGGAGGAGGCGTCGTACCACATGGCGGCGTCGCCCTGGCTGACGCGGGTGAGGCAGTCGCCGAATCCGGAGGTGGCGGCCCCGGGCTGTCCCCAGGTGCGGACGGTGTCCACGTAGGTGCTCACGGCCGCCTCGACCTCGGGGGTGTCGAGCATGGGGCGCCAGTCCGGGTCGAACCAGCGGCCCCCGAAGGTGTTGATCACGGTGTTCAGCGGGGCCAGGACCTCGCCCCATCCGGCCAGCCCGCGCAGGGCGATGCCGGAGACGCCGTCCTCGGGGGCATGGAGGGCGGCGGCGAACTCGCGGACCTGGTCCCAGGTGGGCTGCCGGGGCATCTGGAGTCCGGCCTGCTCGAAGAGGTCTCGGCGGTAGACCAGGAAGGAGCTCTCCCCGTAGAAGGGCACCGAGTACTGGCGGCCCTCGTGGGAGAGCGCCTCCTTGATGGTGGGGATGAAGTCGTCGGCGTCGTAGCGGTCGGTCTCGGCGATGTAGGGGTCCAGGTCGGTGAGCCAGCCGTTGGCGGCCCACATGGGGGTCTCGTAGTTGGAGATCATCACGACGTCGAACTCGCCGCCTCCGGAGGCCACTGAGGCGGTGATCTTGGCCCGGGCCTCGTTCTCCGGCAGGGAGACGAAGCGGACGTCGACGTCGGGGTGGGCGGCACGGAAGTGGTCGATCAGCCCCATCGCGTCCTGCATCTGCGGGTTGGAGACGATGGCGACGACGATGCTCTCCCGGGTGCCCCGGAGGACCGGGTGGTGGCGCAGCCGCTGAGGCCGAACGTGGCGGCGGTGAGGCCGGCGCCGAGTCCTGCTCCGAGGAGCGCGCGGCGGCTGGGGCGGGGCCCGCCCCGTGGTTCAGCCGGGACGGCGGTGGGGGATGTCGCGTGGGGTGTCATGGAGTCTGTTCCTCGCGAGAGATTCGATGGGTGCGCTCATATGAGTGTGATCTAGCGCTCATGTGATACGTGACTTTAGTCATATATGCTCGAATGAGCAAGCATGGGAGGCATGATGACCACCGATCCGCAGTCCGAGCGGAGCCATCTGGGGCTCCTGGCCGAGCTCGCCACGGAGTACTACCTGGAGGGGCTCTCGAAGGTGGAGATGGCTCGCCGCCACGAGCTCTCGCGCTTCCAGATCGCCCGTCTGCTGGACCAGGCGCGGGATGAGGGGATCGTGCGCATCACGATCGTCAACCCGTCCGACGCCGGCGCCGAGCATGACGATCTCGCCCGCGCCCTGGGGGTCTCCACCGTCACCGTGGTGGCGCAGCGCTCAGATGAGACTCTGCGCTCGGCGCTGGCTCGCCAGGTCGCCGACCTGCTGCCGCGTCGGCTCCACGACGACGCCCGCCTGGGTGTGGCCTGGTCCAGGACGCTGATGCACCTGCCCGAGCATCTCGGGGAGCTGCCCAAGGTCGATGTCGTCCAGCTGGTGGGGCCGGTCAGCGCGCCGGGCTCCACCACGGGGGACTCGGCCGCCCTGGTGCACCGGCTGGGGGCGCGTGCCGGTGGCCAGGTCTGGCCGCTGCCGACTCCGCTGATCGTGGAGTCCCCCGAAGTGGCCGCAGCCCTGCGCGCCTCCTCGGAGGTGCGCTCCGCCTTGGATGCGGCTGATGAGCTCGACGTCGCGGTGATCGCCATCGGTGCCTGGGATGCGGGGATCTCCACAGTCTGGGCCCGAGTCAGCGATGAGGAGAAGCAGCGGGCGCGCGACGCCGGGGCGATCGCCGAGTGCTCGGGCATCCTGTTGGACGCCCAAGGTCGGGTGGCGCGCACCGGCATGGAGGAGCGGGTGATCGGGGTGACGCCGGCCCAGCTGCGCCGCACGCGGGTGCTCGCCGTCGCGCCCGCGGTCGGGTATCCGGAGGCGGTGCTGGCCGCGGCGCGCGGCGGCTTCGTGGATGACTTGGTGATCTCCGCGGAGCTGGCGGATCAGCTGATGGACCTGCTGGCGGCTGAGCAGCTGGATGCCCTGGGCTGAGGCCGGCTGGGCTGAGCCTCGCAGGGGCAGGGGTGCCCGAGGTCATACTTCTACACGTTGTAGAAAAGTTTTCTACACGCTGTAGAATTCACAGGGAGGCGGGTCACGAGGACGGCTCCCTCCACGCCACGACGGCCGGTCCGGCCCGGCGCTGAGCGCCGACGTCGGCACTGCCTGCGCGTGACGCGGCCCTTCTCAAGAGCCCTGGTGTGTGCCCCGTGGAAGAACTCTTCGACCCCCTGTCCCTGGCGCGCTGGCAGTTCGGACTGACCACGCTCTACCACTTCCTGTTCGTCCCGCTGACCATCGGGATGGCGCTGATGGCCGCCATCATGCAGACGGCCTGGCACCGCACCGACGACGTCAAGTACCTGAAGCTGACCAAGCTGTTCGGCAAGATCTTCCTGATCAACTTCGCCATGGGCGTGGTCACCGGCATCGTCCAGGAGTTCCAGTTCGGCATGAACTGGTCCGAGTACTCCCGTTTCGTCGGAGACGTCTTCGGCGCCCCGCTGGCCATCGAGGGTCTGGCCGCGTTCTTCTTCGAGGCGACCTTCATCGGCCTGTGGATCTTCGGCTGGGGCCGCATCCCCCGGCTGGCGCATCTGGCCTGCATCTGGACGGTGTTCATCGCCAGCACGCTCTCGGCCTACTTCATCCTCGCCGCCAACGCCTTCATGCAGAACCCGGTCGGCTACACCTTCAACATGGAGCGTGGACGCGCCGAGCTGACCAGCCTGTGGGAGGTGCTCAGCAACCCGGTGGTGCTGGCGGCCTTCCCGCACACCATCTTCGCGGCCATCATGTTCGCCGCCACGGTGATGATCGCCGTCGCCGCCTGGCACCTGCGCCGCGGCCAGCACACAGAGACGATGCGCCCGGCGCTGAAGACCGGGCTCTGGGCCAATGTGCTCGCCTTCCTGGGCGTCGGGGTCTCCGGGGATCAGCTCTCCCTGGCGATGGTGGACGCCCAGCCCATGAAGATGGCCGCCGCCGAGGGGCTCTACGAGACCACGAACGCGGCGAGCTTCTCGATCTTCACCCTCGGCACTCCCGACGGCGCCTCCGAGCTGTTCTCCATCCGCATCCCGTACCTGCTCTCCCTGCTGTCCACCCACACGCTGGACGGCGAGGTCGAAGGCATCAACGACCTGCAGGCCCAGTACGTCACCCAGTTCGGCCCCGGTGACTACACCCCGTTGATCTGGGTCACCTACTGGTCCTTCCGGTGGATGATCGGGCTTGGGGCGGTCTCCGCCCTGATCTCCCTGGTGGGGCTGTGGCTGACCCGGAAGAACGCGCGGCAGCTGCCGGCCCGCCAGGAGCAGCTGATGTGGCGGATCTTCATCTGGGCCGCCCCGCTGCCGCTGCTCGCCTCCCTGGTGGGCTGGATCTTCACCGAGATGGGCCGCCAGCCATGGATCGTCTTCGGACTGATGAAGACCGAGGCCGCGGTGTCCCCGAACGTCTCCGGCCTGGACGTGGCGATCTCCCTGGCCGCCTTCACGCTCATCTACGGGATCCTCGCCGTCGTCGAGTTCAAGCTCATCCTCAAGGCCGCCCAGGAGGGTCCGCCGGAGCTGGACGACGACGTCGACGCCGATTCCGACGACCTCGCCGTCGTGTACTGATCAGGAGCCCGCCATGGACCTCGCCCTGCTGAACCCCGCGCAGTTCGACCTCCCCACGATCTGGTTCGTGCTGGTCGCGTTCTTCTTCGTCGGCTACTTCGTGCTCGACGGCTTCGACTTCGGCGTGGGCATGTCCCTGCCGCTGCTGGGACGCGACGACACCGACCGCCGGGTCATGATCAACACCATCGGGCCGGTCTGGGACCTCAACGAGACCTGGGTGATCGTGGCCGGGGCGGTGCTCTTCGCCGCCTTCCCCGAGTGGTACGCCTCCCTGTTCTCCGGGTTCTACCTACCGCTGCTGCTGATCCTGCTGGCGCTGATCGCCCGCGGGGTGAGCTTCGAGTACCGGCACCAGCGCAAGCACCCGCAGTGGACGCGGACCTTCGATCGGATGATCATCATCGGCTCGGTGCTGCCTGCCTTCCTGTGGGGCCTGATCTTCGCCAACGTGGTCCGCGGTCTGCCCCTGGACGCCGGCCACAACGTCACCGCGTCCCTGCTGGACCTGATCAACCCGTATGCCGTGCTGGGCGGGATCACCCTGACCTTGCTGTGCCTGGTCCATGGGGCCGTGTTCATCGCGCTGAAGACCGACGGCGAGATCCGCGGCCGAGCCCGGCGGCTGGCAGGGTTCGCCGGGGTCCCCGCGGCGGTGGCCGCCGTCGCGTTCCTGGCGTGGACCCTGAACCTGGAGACCTTCTCGGGGCAGCCGCTGCCGGCCCTGATGGCGGCCATCGGTGCGACCCTGGCGATGGTGGCCGCCCTGCTGGCCAATGCCGTCGGCCGTGAGGGCCTGGCCTTCGGCGCGATGGCGGCCACGGTCGGGCTGGCCGTGGTGACCCTGTTCCTGTCCCTGTTCCCGCATGTGCTGCCGTCCACCTCCGGGGAGGGTGGGCTGACCATCGTCAACGCCAGCTCCACCGACTACACGCTCACCGTGATGTTCTGGGTCGCCTTGGTGGTCACCCCGCTGGTGATCGGATACCAGATCTGGACCTACTGGGTGTTCCGCCGCCGCCTGACGCGTGACCACATCCCCGCCGGGGCGCACTGAGGGCCCGCAGACTGCCATGAAGCCCCTGGACCCCCGCCTGCTCCGTCACGCCCGCGCCGCCCGCGGCTTCCTGGTGCTGGCCGTGATGCTGGGGCTTGTCCAGGTGCTGCTGGTGCTGGCCTTCGCCGGGCTGTTGGCGGGGGTGCTGACCACGGTGATCGCCGCCGTCGGGGTGCTGCCCGGGGACTGGGTGCCGGAGCAGCTGGTGGTGACCGAGCCTCCCTCCGGGACCGCGCTGCTGGGGCTGGTGGCCCCGCTGCTGGGCGGCTTGGCGGCGGTGACGGCGGCCTGCG
>NZ_MDSS02000068.1 GCF_001758425.2 Nesterenkonia sp. PF2B19
GGCCGCCAGCTGAGTTCGAGGACCTGTTCTACGATGACAACATCAGACCCAATGAGCTGGTGGAATCCCTATAGCCGGAGTCTCCATCAATCCCAGTGCAGTTCAGTCACTTGCCGCAGCTCAGGAACTGCGCGAACCGCTCCGGACGTGTTGGGACACTGGCTGCAACTTGACCGCTAATACCGTGGCGTTTCCTTGCTTCGATGCGCCCGGCTTGCACAACTAAGGCGACGATCACCCATCGAGTGTCTTCGAGTTTCTCCCAGTCGTCGACCCAGGGAGCAAACGGGGCGAACGCCCGCAGCAACAAAGGTTCTAGCGGTAAGTGCCCCGCAGAGTCGCGCGCGAACGTACCGAATTCACGGAGCAATGAGTCGGCATTACGAGCCGCGTTCATCAGTTCTTCGTGCCTTCGGACTTGCCGCTCATGGTCTAGGCGCTCTCCTAACTGCTTCTCTTGCGCTTTCTGGGTGAGCTTCACGCCACCTAAGGCGGCAAGCGCGGCGATTAGGGCTGGGACAGCCCCACGAATCAGCTCTTCAAGGACATCGATTCGCTCACTCTAGACCAGCATTCGTCCAGCGCAGAGGGGACAGAGGGAGCCCGGGTATGGCGACGTCGTTGACGGGCCTGGGCGCCGCGTTGGCCCCGGAGTGCAGGGGACTCGTGCTATGAGAATCTAGGCAGCGGTGAGGTGTCGCTTAAAGATAGCGAACTCGATCTCGTCAGCTCGAACGGTTCGGTTCACCTTTGGGTCTTCGGATACTTCCACTGCCCACCGGTTCAGGAGGCCACAGTACAGCTCGTAGGTCTCGGGCCACCAGGCGTTAATCGGGGCTGCGGGCCATACATCCTCGGTAAGGTTTGTGGCGACAACCTTGTCTAGGATCAGGTGGCGGGGCTGGGCCACATTGCCTTGAGCGAAGTACAGGAATTTCGTGGAGAACGCTGGGCCCAACCAGGGGATTTGGCCTGCACCTCTGTCGGTGGTGAGCACGCTATATGCTTCTTTGACAGGGGCGCCCGCCCGGACTGATTCCCAAGCCGCTACGAGGAGCTCGCCGGCTCTGTCTTGGTGAGCGGCGAGGTTGTCTAGTCGTTGGTGTAACCGGGAAGCTCTGAGGCCCAAACCCCAGGCGAGCGAATAGTAGAGCAACTGGAATGCATGGTCGACGCTTATGCTCTGATCTCCAAGGTTGAACACGTCCTGACGGGTCACCGTGGTGCGATCGGAATCGGCCATCGTGCCGGTCACCGGGATCAGGTCCCGTTCGGAGAGTATCCGCCGCCAACGAGCCCCATCGACTGAGATAGCTTGACCCAACACTGCTTCCTGACCGGGTAGGGCGGTCGCGAGATCGGGGGGGAGAGCGGCATCCACATTCAACATAGAATCAATCTACCCCGGAGGGTCTGCCGCACGAATAGCATCCGCAACTGCTCGAGCCAGTTGGTGTTCTGGTCAAGTCCCCTGTAGTGGTGTAACTGGTTCTCCGAGATGCTGGATGATTATGCGGCTTCGAGCTCGGGAAGCTCGTGGTGGTGGTCGTCGTGCTCAGCAGCAGTCTGGCAGCGGGCCAGGACCTCGAGGCCGAGGTATCGGCGGCCTTCAGCCCATTCATCGTTCTGCTCAGCCAGCACCGCCCCGACCAGCCTGGTGATCGCGTCGCGATTGGGGAAGATCCCGACCACGTCGGTGCGGCGGCGAATCTCCTTGTTGAGCCGTTCGTTGGGGTTGTTCGACCAGATCTGGGTCCACACGTCCTTAGGGAAGCTGGTGAAGGCCAGGACGTCTGCCCGGGCGGTATCGAGGTGATCATGAACTGCCGGCAGCTTCTGGGCGACATAGTCCAGCAGCCGGTCGAACTGAGCAGTCACGCTGGCCGGGTCGGGCTGGTCATAGACGCTGTGCAGCATCGCTTTGACCGCAGGCCACATGCTCTTCGGACACACGCTCATCAGGTTGGCCGCATAGTGGGTCCGGCACCGCTGCCAACAGGCTCCGGGCAGATTCGCAGCAATCGCTTCGACCAGCCCGGCGTGAGCATCGGAGGTCACCATTTTGACCCCGGTCAGACCGCGGGCGACCAGATCGGCGAAGAAGGTGTTCCAGGCGGTGGCGGTCTCTGCGGTGGCGACCTGGACTCCCAAGACCTCGCGGTGCCCATCGGCGTTGACTCCGGTGGCCACCAGCACCACCGCGTTGATGACCCGGCCGCCTTCACGGACCTTCATCGTCAAAGCATCGGCGGCGACGAAGGTGAATGGTCCGGCATCGCCCAGCGGGCGGGTGCGGAACTGGTGGATGTGTTCATCGAGGTCGGTGGCCATCCTGGAGACCTGGGACTTCGACAACGAATGGATGCCAAGAGCCTTGACCAGCTTGTCCATCCGGCGGGTGGAGACCCCGGCCAGGTAGGCATCAGCGACCACGGTGATCATCGCTGATTCGGCCCGTTTGCGCCGCTCCAACAGCCATTCGGGGAAGTAGGTGCCTTGGCGGAGTTTGGGCACGGCGACGTCGATGGTGCCGACCCGGGTATCGAGGTCGCGGTGGCGGTACCCGTTGCGGTGGGTGATCCGCTCCGCGCTGGGCTTGCCGTACTCCGCACCGATCACCGCATCGGCATCGGCTGAGAGCAGGGTGAATCGCCCCGGGTTTGTTAGAGGCTTGCAAGTGCCGTGCCGGCGGTCGCCGGCACGGTCTGGTGGTGATGGTAGATGTCCTCGAGCTCGACGGGTGGGATCATGCCGATCTCGCCGTGGAGACGTCGGTGGTTGAACCAGTCGATGTACTCAGCGGTCGCGATCTCAAGCTCGTCGATGCCCGTCCAGGGGCCGTGGTTACGGATCAGCTCGGCCTTGAACAGCGAGTTGAAGGCCTCGGCCAGGGCGTTGTCGTAAGAATCGCCGGTCGAGCCGACCGAGGCCACGGCCCCGGCTTCGGCGAGGCGCTGGGTGTAGCGGACGGCGATGTACTGGACGCCCTTGTCGCTGTGATGCGTGAGCCCGGAGACGTCGTGACCTGCGTGCTCACGGGTCCAGATCCCCATCTCCAGCGCGTCCAGGGCGAGGTCGGTCCGCAGCGACTTCGATAGCTGCCAGCCGACCACACGGCGGGAGAAAACGTCGATGATGAACGCGGCATACACCCATCCCGCGAACGTGCGGCAGTAGGTGATGTCGGCGACCCAGAGCTGGTTCGGGGCCGTCGCGGTGAAGTTGCGTTCGACCAGGTCAGGACGTGTATCTGGGCCGTCGCCTGGGCGCGTGGTCCGAGGGCCTTTCTCTCGGCTGATGCCGCGCAGACCTTCGGCTCTCATGAGCCGTTCCACGGTGCAGCGCGCGACTGCGACGCCTTCTCGGCGCAGCTGAGCGTGGAGCTTCTTCGCGCCGTAGACCCCGAAGTTCTTCGCGTGCACGCGCCGGATCTGCGCGAGCAGCTCCTCGTCCCGCAGCGTCCGCTTCGAGGGCGGGCGGGTCTTGAAGGCGTAGTAGGTGCTCGGCGCGATCTGGGTGCCCGCTGCGGTGAGCGTGCGGCAGATCGGCTCGACGCCGAACTCGTGCGTGTGCTGGTCGATGAACGTCACGATCATCGCGGTGGGCGGTCGAGCTCCGCTGCGAAAAAAGCCGAGGCCGACCGCAGGATCGCGTTCGCCCGGCGCAGCTCGCGCACTTCCTTCTCCAACTCAGCGAGCCGCTCGGCGTCGCCGGTCGTGGTTCCGGGCCGGTGGCCCTCGTCGATCTCGGCCTGCACGACCCAGTTCCTCAGAGTCTCGGGATTGATCCCGAGCTGCTCGCCCACACGACGGAACGTGCCTGACTTCGTCGCTGGATCCCGCCGCGCGTCCACGGCCATCCTCGTGGCCCTCTCCCGAAGCTCATCGGGGTACATCCTCGGTGCTGCCATGCTCCTCATCCTCCCGTGGGATCAGAGCCTCCACCAGACCCGGGGCGATTCAGGGCGTTGATCATGGTCTGCAGCAGATCACGGAGCAGATCTGGTGAGGCCTGGCCCAGGGCTTCCTTCAACACGGTGGCAGGGTCGAGAATATGGGTAGCGGTCATCGTGGTGATGTCCTTTCGAGTGGGTTGTAGGAGATTCCTCGAAGGGGCCACCCGATGGCCGCGCTCACGTCCAAGACCAGGACAGTGAGGACCATCAGGGGGTTACACCACTCTATGGGGCACTACTCTTCTAAGGTGACCCAGGTGCCGGCATACCTTCGATTTGGTGGTCCGAGTCGGGCAGTCGGAGGATGGAGTTATACGGTGGAACTTTTCGATTCTTTGTGTAGAAATCTGCTACGTTCCTGACGAAAGTCTTGCCATCGTTGTTCGATCAGCGGGGCAAATTCTTGCCTAGGCTTGACAGGATGCGTGTGGTGATGCAGATAAAGGGAATCATCAGCAGTTTGGGCCGCCAGCATGGCTGCTCCGAGGGCTGGAAGATGTGACTCGGCACTCACGGTAAACGGCCTGCCGAACATGTCGGCCGCGAGCTGCATAAAGCATCCGCTGCCGCTCACGTCTCCCGCCAACAGCAGCTCTCGAAGGGGATCGTCCGGGTAGCTTTCCGAGATCATCCGATCCACGAACAGGACTCCTTCCACGGCGGCCCACGCCATCGATGTCTCGTCGGCGTCCGGGAGGAGTCCGAGGAATGCGGATCTCGGTTCCTCGAGCCAGAATGGCGCCCGCTCGGGGCGGACGTGTGGGATGAAGAAGGGGGCGCCGGCGATCGTGGCGGCCCCGGCGGACATCGCCCGGTCGACCATGGCCGAGACCGCTTGACCGCCGGCGCCGTAGCCCAGAGCCTTCGCGGCGATGGACAGGGCGAGGCCGCCGTTGGACGCGCCGTGGCGCAACCACTGGCCGCGGCGCACATGGGCCCGTTGCAGGTGCAGGTTCTCCTCAGCCGGAGCGGTGCCGTGGTCGGTGACGACGTGGGTGGTGCCCAGCGTGAGGAGCCGAGCCGCGTTGCGGTCGATGCCGGCGGCGAAGGCCGCACAGGCGGTGTCGCCGGCGCCGGTGACCACGGGAGTTCCCGGGCGCAGCCGTAGCGCTTTTGCCGCCTCGTTCGTGAGCCGGCCGAGCACCTCCGAGGACGGCTGGACAGGTGGCAGGACCCGCTGGGGAATGCCCAGGCGCCGGAGCAGGTCCTCTTGCCACGTCCAGGTCCCCGTCGTGTCGAAGGGCCCGAAGTAGGAAGCCTGGGTGGGGTCGATGGCGTCGTGGCCGGTGAGGCGGTGACCAATGTAGGTGCCGACGGACCCAAGAACGTGCAGGTCCTCGACGATCTCCGGTTCCTTCTCGCGGAGGAGGAGGTAGGCCGCCGCGATGTAGGTCGCCGGGGTGATCCTGTTCCCGGAGCGGCGGATGTCGTCCGGTGTGAGGCCCGATTGCAACCACGCCACCATGTCGGTCAGTCCTGGGGCCTCGTAGCGGTACCCAGCGGTGAGATGTTTTCCGGAGGAGTCCATGGGCACGGCGACGGGGGAGTGCACGGAAAGCCCGATCCCGGCGATGTTGAGCTGCCCGGCCTCCAGGGCATGGCACGCCTCCTGGACGCTGATCCACCAGGAAACGGGGTCGACCCGTCCGGGTAAGGGCGGAAGCCCCGTGGCGTGGGCAACGCGGACCCGCCGGATCGGCTCACCCGCCTCCGTCAGCACGGCAGCCTTGGTGGCCGTCGTGCCGACGTCGATCCCGAGGAAGCAGCGAGACGACATGGTGGCTCAGGCGAGGTGCTCGGCCGCCGCGGCCGAGGTGGCCCCGTCCTGCACGATGGCGCGCAGAGCGGTGATCATCTTCGCCGGGTCCTCGGCGCCCCAGACGTTGCGCCCGAAGGTCAGTCCGGCGGCGCCGGACTGCATCACCGACTCGGCCATCTCCAGCACCTCCCGGTCGGTGTCGGCCTTGGCTCCGCCGGCGACCATCACGAGGGCGGGGGTCCCGGCGACCACCTTGGCGAAGCTCTCGGTCGATCCCGTGTACCACGTCTTGACGACGTCCACACCGAGCTCCGCGGCTGCCCGGGCCGCGTAGAGCACGGACTCCGCGCTGCCCTTGCGGTCGCCCCACAGGTCACCGCTGGGGTACGCGTGGCAGACGGTGGGCATCCCGACCTCGGCGGCGCGCTCCACCACCGCGGCGAGCATCTCGAACATCTGCACCTGGACGCTCGATCCGGCGCTGATCCCCACGGCGACGGCGTCGGCGCCCAGCCGGACGGCGTCGTCCACGCTGCCGATCGTGGCATCGACCGTCAGGTGGAAGTCCACGGAGAAAGACGAGGCCTTGAGGATCCACGGCAGGGGCTGAGGATCACCGGCGAGCAGGCTGCCGCCGATGCCGCGGGTCACGGTGATGGCATTGGGGGCGCCCGCCTTGACGGACTGGTAGGTCTTCTCGATGTCGGCGAGCTGCGGGGCGACGCCGCGGGGCACCGCCTGGTCAAGGGCGACGACGAGGGCCTTGCCGCTGGCGCCGAAGAGCCGGCGCAGGCGGATGGCCCTGCCGAGGCCGCTGGTGACGCCGAAGGACGTGAAGGGTGTGGTCTGGGTGGTCATGGTTCGGTTCTCCTCTGGAGATCGTTGGACAGGACTGGGTGGGACGGGCGGGGAATGGATCAGGAACGAGCGGTGATGCCGACGCGGAGGTCCTGGCCGGCTTTGGCCGCCTCGAGCGCCGCGACGGTTTCCTCGATGGGAAGGGTCGTGGTGACCAGGTCGTCCACCTGCAGGGTGCCGTCGGCGACCATCGTGGCGACGGCCTCGAAGTCGGAGAGGTGGCAGGAGGAGCTGCCCACCAAGGAGTACTCGTTGTAGTGGACCTCGTTGGCGGACACCGCCAGCACGTCTTCACCGGTCGGGAACCCGGCGAACAGGTTCACCTTGGCGCCCGGGGCCAGGGCGTCGAGGTAGGGTTCGAACGCGTCGGCTCGGCCCACGGCTACCACCATGCGTCGACGCCGTCGCCGCCGATGAAGTCGCGGATCTCGCGCGCGGTGTTCGCTTCGGGGGTCAGGGTCAGTCGGGCTCCGGACTCCGCGGCGACTTTCAGCCGCTGCTCCGAAGGGTCCACGGCCACGATCTGCTCGACGCCCAGGGCGCGGGCCAGCCGGATGTGCATCAGGCCCAGGGGGCCGCACCCCACAACGAGCAGCGCCTTGGCCACCGGGGCGTCGATGAGCTTCAGACCGTTGTAGGCGCAGGCGAGCGGCTCGATAACGGCCGCGCTGTTGGGGTGCACACCGTTGACCTTCACGAGGTTGCCCGCCCGCATCGCGGCGGCGGGCACATGCACGTACTCGGCGAAGCCGCCGGGGATCTGATACCCGAAGGCCATGCGGTTCCGGCAGATGTTCTCCCGCCCACGTACGCAGGCCGCGCAACGCCCGCAAGGCACGATCGGGTACACGGCCACCAGGTCGCCGAGCTCGAGCCCCTCGGGGAGCGGGCCGTTGCTCTGGACGACGGTCCCCGAGAACTCGTGGCCCATGACCGTGGGGTAGGTGACGTTCTTCTTCTTCTTCCCCTCGTAGATACGGATATCGGTTCCGCAGACCAGGGCAGACTCGACTCGGAGCAGGCAGTCGCCCGGTTCGAGGCTGGGCGCTCCGTGTCCTGGATCGCCATGTCCAGGGGTCCGTTGAGGATGGCTTGTTTCACAGCGGTGACCTTTCAGGGAGCCAGGATCGTGCGAACGCCCCGGCGTTGTGGGAATGAATGGGCTAGGCAGACGCGGCTCAACCGGCCAAAGGCTCGTTTTCCTGTGTAGCGGCCAACTCGCACACGGTGAGATCGACGTTCTCGGCCGCCCGAAACGGCGAGAGTGCCTCTTCGCCGGCACCGTCGTCCGTGACGACGTCGCACGGTGACGGCAGGGCGGTCCAGTACGTGGACCACGTGGTGTTGAGTTTGGAGGAGTCGGCCACGACGATCGTCCGCCGAGCGTGGGCGGACATCAATTGCTTGAGCGAGTTCTGCTCCAGTGTCCGGGAGGAAATCCCTCGCTCGACGTCAAGACAGTCCGTTCCGAGGAAGGCGATGTCAGCGTAGACGCTGCGCACCACGGCCTCGGCGGCAGGGCCCATCAGGGCCTGGTTGGTGCGTCGCAACGACCCACCGAGGGCGATCACGTGAACGTCCTCGTCAGATTCGACCAGGACGTTCAGGGCGTTCAGTCCATTGGTGAGCACGGTCAGCCCCGGAATGCGCGAAAGGTACCGGCTCAGCTGACCCGTGGTCGTCCCGGCGTCCAGCAGCACCGTGGACCCCGGCTCGACGAGGGCCGCCGCCCGGCGGGCGATCGAGTCCTTGGCGGCGGCGTTGCTCACCTCGCGCTCCCGCAGGGTCTGCTCGGCCCGCACATTGCCGAGAACGGCCCCACCGTAGGTGCGGGTCACCAGACTGTCACGCACCAAACGGTCCAGGTCCCGCCGGGCCGTGGCGACCGAAACACCGAAGGCGCGACTGAGGTCCTCCACATGGACACTGCCGGTGCCCTCCCGGAGCTTCTCGAGGATCAGCGCCCGCCGGTCCGCCGCGGTGGTTCGCCTGTACTCCGCCATCATGACCCTGCCCTTCTGTTGCCGACACCTAAATGATCACATCGATCATCTAGGTGTGTCAACCGAGCATTGCGGATTCCTGCGCGGACTGAGCACTCATGTGGAAGCAAGTAGCACATTGACGCGGATGTTGACGCTTAATGCGAGCGATGCAATCATCAGGGACGCCACCAGTGTGGCGTGCCTCACCCGAGGGTCCACTAGGGCACACTCGCTGAGGAGTAGCCGCATGATCGAAAGGAGCACTTGTCCGGCTACCTGGACGAAAAATTGTGACCCAGATCTCGAAAACCTCTTGTATACGGTATTCGATATACCGTATACTCAACCTATGAACCCGAGGATCACACCGGTTGCCGAGCGCAAGCTCAGCTCCCACATGTACAGCGAGCTGGAAACCGCGATCGTGGACTGCTCGCTTCCACCGGGGACCCCCCTGAGCGACCGGGAACTGGCCGAACAGTTCGGGGTCTCCCGGACCCCGGTGCGGGACACGCTGCACCTCCTGCAGGCTTCGGGTCTGGTGGATCGGGGGCAGCGGGCCGGATGGGTTGTCACCCAGATCCGGACCCAGGACGTCGAGGAGCTCTACGAACTCCGGTCCCTGCTCGAGCCGGCCGGCCTGAGCCGCATCGTCGAGTGGGATGACGAGGACCTCCGGGGAGTGGGAACGCTCTTCGACGAGTTCGGCACGTCAGTGACCGCCACGGAGGTGGATCGCTATCTGCAGCGGGACGACGAGCTCCACCAGCTGATCATCGGGGCGACCGAGAACTCCCACCTCATCAGGACCTATCGGGTCGTGGACCGCCAGCTGGCCCGGTGTAAGCGCTTCGTGTCCTACCAGGACAATCCCCGACGAGAAGAAAGTCTCCGCGAACACCGGGACATCTGCGACGCCCTGACGAGGCGAGACCTCGACGCTGCGCGCACCGCCCTCCTCGACCACATCAGTACAGCCAGAAACGCCCTGACGGCGACCATCACGGCGTCGGCGCCTGTGTCCGCGTAGGACACGGGGCCGGACCGAATTCAAAGGAGAATCGCATGCCCAAGCACCAGGCAGTAGTCGCCACTACCGCTCTCGCCCTCACCGCAGTGCTCGCCGGTTGCGGGAACGGAGGCGGCGGGGATAGCCAGGCCGCCGGTGGAGGCGCGGAGGCCCAGACCATTCGCTTGGCCATCGGCGATCCTGCGGCGTCATCCGTCGGCGCGACCGCGGAGTACTTCGCCGAGCAGATCGCCGAGACCAGCGGCGGGTCCATCGAGGCCGAAACCCATGCCGACGGCACGCTCTTCGGCGGGGATCAGAACGCCGCCGTGAACCTACTGGGCAACGGCACCCTGGACTGCACCATCATCTCCACCTCGGTGTATGCGTCTTTCCTGCCCACCATGAACGCGCTCAGCGTGCCGTACCTCTTCGACGACGATGAGCAGTTCGCCGAGTACCTCCAGGGCGAGCCGGGCCAGCAGCTTCTCGACTCTCTCGAGGAGCAGGGCATCAAGGGTGTCGAGATGCTCACGCGCACCCCGCGGCACATCACCAACTCCGTCCGGCCCGTCGAGATGCCGAGCGATCTCGAGGGCATCTCGATCCGCGTTCCGCAGAACGAGCTGTGGGTGAAGTTCTTCGGGTCCCTCGGGGCCAACCCGACGCCCATGGACTTCACGGAGGTCTACACCGCCCTGCAGACCGGAACGATCGACGCTCAGGAGAACCCGCTGGAGGTGCCGGTCAACAACCAGTTCTTCGAGGTCCAGGACTACCTGTCCCTCACCGGGCACATCCGCGACGGATACGTCCTCGGCTGCAACCAGGAACTCTGGGACTCCATGGACCAGGAGCAGCAGCAGGCGATGACCGACGCGGCTGAGGCCACCACGGAGTTCAAGTCCCAGTACGACCAGGAGGAGGACGAGAAGACCCTGGCCGCGCTAGAGGAGGAGGGTGTGCAGATCAACGAGCTCACTCCTGAGGCCGAGCAGGCCTTCCAGGAGGCCGCGCAGGAGGTCTATCCCGAGTTCGAGTCCCTGATCGGTTCCGAGTTCTACCAGACGACCCGTGATTTCGTCGGCAAGTAACACCATGGAAAATTCACTCGACCCCACCAGCGCACGGCAGCACTCCGGAGAGGTCACGACCTTTGAGGTCTCCTCCAGGGAAAACGGGGAGCACGAAATCGTTCCGGGGGAGACCTCGGAGCGAATCGGATGGATCTGGAAGGCGGTCAACGCACTGCTGTTCCTGGGCGTCACGGTGATGCTGTTGGCCGTCGGAGCCAGGTGGTCTCCAGGTTCTTTGGCGCCTCCATCACGTGGACCGAGGAACTGACCCGTCTCGTCTTCCAAGCCATGATGTTTCTGGGCATGGCCGCAGGCTTTCGCTCCGCGGCCCACCCCCGTGTCGCACTGCTGGTGAGCCGAGGTCCCCGATGGGTGCGCCAGGCCAGCGCCCACATCTACGCAGCCGTCGGGATCGCCTTCTTCGTCGTGCTTCTGGTCATGTCGTGGCAACTGATGATGCGGCAGGTCAGCACCGGCGAATCCAGCCCCGCACTCGGGCTCGGCATGTACGTAGTGACGATCCCGCTCGTTCTCAGTGCCGCCCTAGCCATCCTGGCCCACATCCAGACCGTCTACTTCTCCAAGGAGATGCGCCGGGCCATCGAAGAGGGAGAGATCACGGCATGAGCCTCACACTGTTAGCGATCTTCGTCGTGCTGTTCCTCCTGGGTGTCCCTCTAGCCGTTGCGCTGGGAGTCAGCGTCGTGGGCACGATGCTGATCTATGACATCCCCCTCGACTTGCTGGCACAGACCATGCTCAGCTCGATGAACAGTTTCCTGCTGGTGGCCGTTCCGCTCTTCGTGCTAGCCGGCAACGTCATGGCCGGCGGCGGAATCTCGGACCGCATTTTCTCAGGAGCTCAGGTCTTCTTCGGCCGCTTCCGCGGTGGTCTCGGACATGTGAACATTGCCGCCAGCGCGGTATTCGGTGGGATCTCCGGGTCCTCGGTGGCCGACGTCGTCAGCCTCGGCAAGATCGAAATCAAGGCGATGACCGATCACAAGTACCCGCGGCCGTACGCCGCAGCGTTGACGATGGCCACCTCGACCCTTTCCTCCGTCATGCCGCCGAGCATTCTCATTATCATCGCGGCGTCCACAGCGGGGATCTCGGTGGGCGCGGCTCTGGCTGGGGGACTGGGACCGGCCGCGGTTTTGATCATTGTGCTGATGGTTGTGAACTTCATCATCGCAGCGCGCAACGGCTACGGACAGGTGCAGCGAACCACTTTCAAGAAGGGCGCACGGACGGTCGTGGCGGCCGTCCCCGCGCTCGGCGGCCCGATCGTGATCCTCGTCGGCATGTTCGGTGGTGCCTTCACTCCGACAGAGGCGGCGGCTATTGCCGTTTTCTACAGCCTGCTTGTGGGAGCTTTTGTCTACCGTGACATGAAGTGGCGGGAGATGCCGAAGATGGTCATCGACGCCGGGCTGACATCCGGAACGATCCTGTTCATCGCCATGACCGCCAACGTTGCAACGTACATCTTCACCATCGACGGGCTTCCGGCGCGGGTGAGCAATTGGCTGCTCTCGATCACCAGTCAACCCACCCTCGTGATGCTCCTGGTGGGGGTGATCCTCGTGCTCATCGGCGCCGTCATGGACATCGTGGCGGCGATCCTGCTCACCGTTCCCGTCCTGATGCCTGCCGCCATGTCCGCAGGCGTGGACCCGATCCACTTCGTGGTGTTCCTCGTCGCCGCGCTTTCCATCGGGCTGGTGACTCCGCCCGTGGGCGTCGCCCTGTTCGCCACCTCATACGTGAGCAAACTGCCCATGGAAGTGATCGTTAAGGCCGCGGTGCCGCACTACGCGGTCATGGCCGTCGCCATCGTGGTGCTGGCGGTCTTCCCCGCCCTCATCACTTGGCCCGCCCAGCTGCTGACCCAGTAGCCGGCGACGCGGCCACCGAAGGACCCCGTTGGTCCTCGCCCGCACTCCTGTCTCCATCAAACGAAAGTCAAAGGAACTGGAACCGTGAACTTCACCATGACGAAAACAGTTGGTAGCTACATCGCCGGAGCGTGGGTCGACCCTACGGGCGCGACTCCCCACGAGACGACGGACCCCGGTAGGGCGGGCGCCACCGTCGCCGGCTACTCCCTGGCCACACCGGAGGACGTGCAACGGGCCATCGCCGCAGCGCGCGATGCCGCTTCGGGATGGGCGGCGACCACCGCCGCCGAGCGGATGGAGCTGATCCACGCGTTGCTGGAAAAGTGGCCCGAGCGGCAGCAAGACATGGCCGAGATGGCGACCCGCGAGATGGGTAAGGCGTATAGCGAGTCGTTCGGTGAGACGACGCGGGCTGTTATGGAAATGCGCTTCTGGGCGGGTGAGGCCTTGCGCCTGGGCGACCGGACTTTCAGTAGCGTGCGCCCCAACACAGATGCGTACTCCATCCGACAGCCCATCGGCCCCGTGGCGGCCATCACGCCGTGGAACTTCCCCATTCTCACCCCGATCCGCAAGATCGTTCCCGCGCTGGTGTGCGGGTGCCCCGTAATCCTCAAACCCGCCCTGCAGAGTCCCGGCTGCTCGGTCATCATCGCCGAGATGCTCGATGAGATCGGCGTCCCACCCGGGGTCTTCAACCTCCTGATCGGTACCGGTCGCGAGGTGGGCAACGCGCTGGTCGACAGCCCGGACATCGCAGGGATCACCTTCACCGGCTCCACCGACGTGGGCCTGGGCATCGCGACCGCGGCCGCGGCGCGCAACGCCCGGACGCAGCTGGAGATGGGCGGCAAGAACGCCGCAGTCGTCGCCTCGACCACTGACGTCGAGCGCGTCGCATCGGAGATCGCGACGGCCGCATTCACTGCGGCCGGTCAGCGTTGCACCGCGGTCAGCCGGGTCATCGTCACCGAGGAGCAGCGGGCCCCGCTCGAGGAAGCGCTGGTCCGTCAGGCTAAGACCTTCACCGTCGGCTACGGCCTCGACGAGGGCACCCGGATGGGGCCGCTGGTCAACACCGATCAGTTTCAGCAGGTGCACCGCTACGTCGAGCAGGCCGTCGTTGACGGGGCGAACGTGCTCGTGGGCGGGCGGCCCTTGGACGACCCGCAATTGGGGGAGGGCACCTACTATCCCGCCACCGTCATCACTGGCGTGGCTCCCGGCTCAGCCATGGCCGTCGAGGAGATTTTCGGGCCCGTGCTGGCCGTGATCCCCGTCGCGGATTTCGACCAGGCCATTGCCGTGGCGAACGAGACCCGCTACGGGCTGACCTCTGCGGTTTTCACCGACGACATGAATCAGGCCCACCGCTTCGTCACGGAAGTGCGTAGCGGCATGGTGCACATCAACCACGGCACCACGAGCGAGGGCCACGTCCCCTTCGGGGGTATCGCCCAGTCCGGGCAGGGCGCCTACGGCATCGGCGACACCTCGAAGGACTTTTTCACCAACCAGAAGATCGTTTACCAGGTCTACGGCCAGTGACGAGAGTCGCCAGAGACCAGAGCAGCTGGACTACGACGAAGAGAGAACAGTGAACCACTCCAGAGAATATTCATTTGAGCTGCCGACGCGGATCGAGTTCGGCGTCGGCGTCATCGAGACCCTCGCCGAGCTGGTGGTCGGACTCGGCGGGCGGCGGGTCCTGCTTGTCTCGGACCCCGGGCTCGTGGCCGCCGGCGTGGTGGGCCGCGTCTCCGCCATCCTGACGGCGGCGGACCTCGACGTCATCACGTTCACCGAGGTGGAGCCCGAGCCGGAGGCTGAGGGCGTCATGGCCGGCGCACGCCTGTGCAAGGACGAAGACCGACAGGTCGTGGTCGGGGTCGGCGGCGGCAGTGCCCTGGACACCGCCAAGTCAATTGCGCTGATGGCCTGCAACACGGGCCACATCCGGGACTTCACCGGGCTGGACGTGCCCAGCGAGCCGGGCCTGCCCGTCATCGCGGTGCCGACAACGGCCGGCACCGGCAGCGAGTGCGCCGTGTGGTCGGTCATCTCGGAAAAGGCCCAGAATGTGAAGTACGGCATCGGCGGGCGGAACATGACGGCCACCGTGGCCCTGTGCGACCCCGCCCTCTCGGTCAGCCTCCCGGCCCGCCTTACCATTGGCACCGGCCTGGACGCCCTGGCCCATGGCTTGGAGTCCTACGTCAACAAGGCCACCCAGCCGATCTCCGAAGCTCTCTCGGAGAAGTCGATGGAACTCATCGCCCGGTCCCTCCGGACGCCGTCTACAACGGCGCGGACATCGGCGCGCGTTCGGACATGCTCATCGCGGCGACCATGGCGGCCTGCGCTTTCGCACCGACCCGCCTGGGCCTGGCCCACGCCATGGCCATGCCCCTGGGCGCCAAGGCCAAGATTCCGCACGGAGACGTCATCTCTATCCTCCTGCCCGAGGTGATGCGCTTCAACATGGTGGCGAACCTCGAGAAGTTCGCCAGAATCGCGCACATCTTTGGTGTGGACACGAGGGCTTTGTCGTTGCGGGAAGCCGCCTCGGCCGGCGTGGACGCGGCGTCGCAGCTGGTGTCGGACATCGGAGCCCCCAACAGCCTGGCCGCCTACGGTGTCACCGAGTCGGACCTGCCCCAGCTGGCAGCCGAAAGCATGGAATCGGGCAACATCGTGGTCAACCCCCGCCCGGCCACCGCGGACGACCTCGCCGAGATCATGCGGCGGTGCCTGTGACACCGGCGGACGGCACCCAGAAGAGCACCGCCGTGCGCGGCTCCCAGGACGGAAAGAGCCGGGGAGCCCGCACCGTGAGCGCAGCCCGGCTCGAAGACCACTGCACCGCCATCCTCACCGGTGCCGGACTCCCTGAGACGGATGCGACCATCGTGGCGGCATCCCTCGTCGACGCGAACCTCCGCGGGGTCCACTCCCACGGCGTCAGTCGCATCCCCATCTACGTGGACCGGCTACGACGAGGCCTGGTGAACACGGACCCGCACGTCACCATCATTCGGGAGACCGGGGGCGCACTCGTGGTGGACGGTGACAACGGCATGGGTCAGGTGATCATGCAGCGCAGCCTGGACCTGGCCCGGGCCCGGATCCCCGAGCACCGGACGGTTTCGGTGGCCGTGCGCAATTCCACCCACTACGGCTCCGGGGCGTACTTCGCCAAGCAAGCGGCCGCCTCCGGCTCCGCGATCTTCCTATATGGGAACGCCCCCGCCACCATGGCGGCCTTCGGGGGTAAGGAACGGTTTCTGGGGACCAATCCCTACACGTTCGCCGTCCCGGCGGGTGCCCGGGGAACGCTGGTTCTGGACATGGCCACGAGCGTCGTGGCGAGAGGGAAAATCATTTCCGCCGCACAGGCGGGAGAATCCATCCCCGAGGGCTGGGCCGTCGACCCCGAGGGCACGCCCACTACCGACGCGGACGCCGCCCTGGCCGGCAGCGTCCTGCCCTTCGGAGGCCCCAAAGGCTACGGCATCGCCGTCATGGTCGAGGTCATGGCCGCCATGTTCTCGGGCGCCAGCTCCGGAACTGAGATCGGCGACCTGTACGACGATCTCGACCGCCCGCAGGGCGTAGGAGCATTCTTCACGCTGCACGACATCGAGGCCTTCGTGCCGCCGGAGCAGTTCGCCCGGCGTATGGAGTGGCTCTACGACGCGCTCAAGAACAGCGGCCCGGCAGACGGTGAGGTGCTGCTGCCCGGCGAGGTCGAGGAACGGACCGCGCACCGGCAAGCAATCGAAGGCATCGCGATCCCCGCCGCCGTCGCCGCCCAGCTCGAAGACCTCCACCCGGAGTCCGAGGCGCTACAGCACCCCACCGATGGAACCCCCAGGAAGCAGGAACGATGAACACCGTCCACCTCTACCCGGCCGCGCCGCAGGTTCCCGATGACTTGGTGCGCCGCGCCCGCAGGGTCCAGGCCTCCGTGATCTCCGACAGTCAGGAACGCGTGCAGGGTGGCGTGGGCATCAGCCCTGTCGGGGACTGCCTTGCTGGATTGCGCGGCGACTCCATGGTGGGCACGGCCCTGACCGTGCGCACGAGGCCGGGCGACAACCTTGCCGTGCACCAGGCGCTCGAGTTGGCCCGCCCGGGAGACGTCCTCGTCATCGACGCCCGTGGGGAGATCGTCAACGCGATCCTCGGCGAGCTGATGACGCTCTACGCCGCGTCGCGCGGCGTCGCTGGCATCGTGGTGGACGGTGCGGTGCGGGACCGCGCCGACCTTTCAGCCGGACCCATCCCCGTCTTCGCCAAGGGCATCTCGCACATGGGGCCCTACAAGAGCGGTCCCGGGGCCATCCACGGCACCGTCACCGTCGGGGGCGCCGTCGTCTCCGACGGCGATCTGGTCGTCGGCGATGCCGACGGCGTCGTGTTCGTCGCGCGGGACCGCTCCGAGTCGGTCCTAACGGCCGCGGAGGCTGTCACCGCAAGCGAGGCGAAGCAACGCGAAGCCATCGGCCGCGGCGAGTGGGACCGGTCTTGGATCCAGGACGCCATCAACCTCGTCCACGTGCAGGAGGCCGCCCACAGTGCCTGAAAACCATGTCTTCCTTACTCGCCCCCTATCGGATCGGGTCATGCAGGCCGCCCGGGACTCGTTGCCCGTGGCCCTCACGCACCACGCTGAGAAGGACTCCCCCCTAGCCGGCAGGAGCTGCTCGAGGGGTGCCGCGGCGCGGTCGGCCTCGTCACGATGCTCACCGAGACGATCGATGAGGAGGTATTGGACGCGGCCGGCCCGCAGCTGCGGGTCATCGCCAATGTGGCCGTCGGCTTCGACAACATCGACGTCGAGGCCGCCGCACGGCGGGGGATCGTCGTCACCAACACCCCGGGCGTGCTCGACGAGGCCACCGCCGACCTCGCCTTCGCCCTGATCCTCTCGACGGTGCGGCGCCTGGTCGAAGCCGACCGCTTCGTGCGCGCCGGAAAGCCGTGGATCTGGGGCCCGCAGAGCTTTGTGGGCCTGGACGTCAGCGCCGGTGCCACGCTCGGCATCGTCGGCCTCGGCCGGACCGGCATGGCCACGGCCCGCCGGGCCCGCGCATTCGGCATGAACATCCTCGCCACGGGCAGCCGCGCGACCTCACCGGAGGCCGCGGAGCTCGGCGTGGAGGCCGCCGACCTCGACCGAGTGCTCAAGCTCAGCGACGTGGTCTCCCTCCACTGCCCCCTGACCCGCGAGAACCGACACTTAATCGGACGGGACCAACTGGCCGCGATGAAGAAGGGAAGCTACCTCATCAACACGGCGCGCGGGCCGCTCGTCGACGAGGAGGCCCTCGCCGACAACCTCGAAAGCGGACACCTGGCCGGCGCGGGGCTCGACGTGCACGAGCACGAGCCGCAGATCAACGCGCGCCTACGGACCATGGAGCAGGTCGTGGTGCTGCCCCACATCGGCAGCGCCGCGGCCGCGACACGCGATGCGATGGGAACGCTAGCCGTGCGCAACGTCGTGGAGGTTCTCTCCGGCCGGCAGGCACTGACCCCGGTAGCCTCGGGGAGTCCGGTCGGTTGAAAGCCGACGAACAGGGCCACGAAGGCCCGGCCCCTACTCTTCTTGTCGCTCCGGATAGCTTCAAAGGAACCTATACCGCAGCAGAAGTGGCCGCCCATATCGCCCGTGGCATTCGGGCTGGTGGCGGAAAAGTCGTGGAGCAACCTGTCGCCGATGGCGGGGAGGGCACCTATGAGGTCCTGCGGCAAACAATGGGGACATACTCAGTCTCGACGGACACGGTCGGCCCGTGGCGTGATCCACTGCGTGCATCGTATGCAATGACCCCGGCGGGCACCGCCGTGATCGAGTTAGCTGCCACCAGCGGTCTGACACTGCCCAGCTCCCGCGGACGTGACCCGTTGACCGCCGACACCTATGGCACGGGTCTGCTCATGGTCCATGCCGCCAAGCACGGGGCCAAGCGCATTGTGATTGCCGCCGGCGGCAGTGCCACCACCGACGGCGGCACCGGGGCTATCGCCGCCGTCGAGGAACACGGCGGACTGCACAATGCGCAGGTCGTCGTTCTCAGCGATGTCACAACGCCGTTCGAGAACGCAGCCGTGGTGTTCGGCCCGCAGAAGGGAGCCAGCCCCCACCAAGTGCGCACACTGACTACCCGTCTGCATGCACAAGCCTCCTCGTATCCCCGGGATCCACGAGGAGTGGCCCGCACCGGTGCGGCCGGGGGGTTTAGCGGCGGCATGTGGGCGTGGTACAAAGCGCAACTGGTCTCTGGGGCTGATTTCGTGCTCGACGCGGTGGGATCTGACGAAAAAGCGGCGGCCGCCGACGCCATCGTGGCCGGGGAAGGTCGACTCGATTCACAAACCGGAGAGGGCAAGATCATTTCCGCGATCCTGGCACGCTTGAACCGCACTGGGATTCTTGGAGACTCCATCGTTTGGAAAGGATGATGGAGACATGCCACAAGAGATCAAACCGGGCAACGCGACCACGCGCCGATAC
>NZ_MDSS02000069.1 GCF_001758425.2 Nesterenkonia sp. PF2B19
TGCTGGCCGCGCCGTGCGGGGTCAGCGCGGAGCGGATGCGGCAGTTCGCCGCCCGGCATGAGGGCGAAGTCGAGGCCGACGTCGCCGCCCTGTTCCCGGTCTACGAGCGACCCGCCCCGGCCCGACGGCGGCCGGTGGAGCACCCGCATCTGAGCGCGGGCGAGGCCGCCGAGCTGCGGGACCTGGCGGTGCTGGCCAAGCGGCGCACCGGCTCCCATGCCGCGGACTCCCCCGAGGCGCAGGCCAGCGAACGTTTCACCGCCCTGGTGCGCGAGCATCACGAACGTGGCGTGATCTGGGCGGAGCTCTCGCAGGCGACCGCCCCGTGGACGTCGTGGCCGCTGCAGGAGGCAGAGCGTGAGCTGGAGCCGGTGGTGCGGGTCAGCGGACTGCGGCAGCGGGTCACCCGCGCGCGGGGATGAGCGGCGCGAGCGATCTCAGATCAGCTCCAGCACCGGCCCCTGATGCACTGCCGTGTAGATCCTGTTGCGGATGACATTGGCCTCGTCCGAGGTGAGCGTGCGGTCGAGGGGTCGCAGCACGATCCGCAGCAGGAGATTGACCTGCCCTTCCTGCGTGCCCAGCCGCGAACGCGCAGCCTCGGGCAGGTCCTCATGCGCGGTCCGACTGAGCACCTCGAGGGACTCGACGACGCCGGCGTCGTCGCCCAGAGCGGTGCGGACGGTGTCGCCGAGCGTCTCCTCGTCCTCGTCGGCCGACAGAACCACGGAGATGTCGCGCCGGACCGCCGGCAGCGGTGAGACATGCCGCCATGGCTCCAGCGTGAGCATCTGCGCGGCGATGCGTGGGTCCTCGGCGCGCAGACAGCGGATGTCGGGGATGCCCTTACGCAGCATCAGCGCCCGCTCCAGACCCATGCCGAGCGCGACGCCTGACCACCGCTCCGGGTCGAGCCCAGACCCTCGCAGCACGTCGGGATGGATGCGCCCACACTCGGCAAGCTCGAGCCACTCCCCCTCGTGGAGCACGTCGATCTGTCGGCCGCCCACCGTGTAGGGGTGCGTGACATCGGTCATCGTCCACTCCGCGCCCGGAAGCACCGTCTCGACCAGGCAGCTGATCATCGTGAGCATGTCCTCGTCGCCGGTCTCCGGAGTGCTGCGGATGCGCCAGAGGTCCACCTGATGCGGCTCGCCCACATGGCTCCGATCGACGGCGTCGCGCCGGTACACGAGGCCGGGGCCACGATCAGCTCGTCGACGTCGTCTCGCCCCACATAGCGTTCGAGGGCGCTCGGCAGCTCAGCGCTGGTATGGCTGCGGAGCATCACCGTCGGACTGATGTAGCGCGTGTACCGGCGCGCGCGGGTGACGTCGTCGGAGTCATAGCCGAGGCGGTCGTAGTTCTCGCGCACTGCGACGATCGGAGAGTGGCGTACGGTGCGGACGGTACAGTGCCATGCGGAACGCAATCGCCCCACGACGGCATCCAGAAGGACCTGGATGGCGTGTCCGCCCTGGGTGGGATCGGTGAGGTCGCGCAGGTTCAGGGCACGGCAGAGCTGGTCAGAAGTCAGATGGTCGGCAGGCGACATGAGGGGTCTCCAGAGTGTGTGCAGGGTGGTGAGGGATAAGAGACTTCCCCCGGCCGTACCTGCGGAGACCTTCAGCGTGCCAAGCGCGCATCGACTGCCCCGCGGCCATCAACCGGCCGGGGGCTCCGAAATCGCTGCTGCCTGAGCATGGCACCAGGATACCCACCCCACTGCACGGAGGCCCATGATGGACAACGACACTGCACCGCTCATCATCAGCTCGACTGCGGGCGCGCTGTTGAGCGTCTCCGCAGTGCTGAATTTCATGGACGGTGCCGCCGTCATCGTGCCCTCTGGGAGGATGGACTGATGCCTTCGCGAAATGGACCTGCCGTGCCCGTTGTGAGCATTCGGCCCTCGATCGGAGCTGCAGAGTATCCCACGCTCGCTGCGATCTGGCGGGGCGCTGTGGACGCGACCCACGACTTCCTTGCCGAAGCGGATCGGGATGAGATCGAGACCAGACTGCAGTCCGACTACTTTCCGGCAGTCGTGCTCTCAGTCGCAGAACGCGATGGTCGACCGGTGGGATTCTCAGGCGTACTCGACGGAACGCTGGAGATGCTGTTCGTCGATGCGACCCACCGTGACAGTGGAATCGGCACCGCGCTGCTCGCCCATGCGATCAAGGATCACGCCGTCACCACGGTTGATGTGAACGAGCAGAACGCCTCGGCCGCGGGCTTCTATGCTCACCGTGGATTCGAGGTCGTCGGTCGCAGCGAGACCGACGAAGCCGGTCGGCCGTACCCGTTGCTCCACCTGAGGCTCAGCAGGCCTGCCTGATCCCTGATCCTCCAGCCCACGGAACCGCCGCGCCGATCACGGCCACACCTCATACGAGATCACATCACACGACACGATCTGAGCCCGACCAGCGGGTCACCCGCGCAGCACCGCGTCGAGGAGCCCGGGGAAGCGAGCGTCCAGGTCCTCACGGCGCAGGGAGCTGCGGATGGCGGTGCCGGCGTAGCGCTGTCGGATGATCCCGGCATCGCGCAGCACCCGGAAGTGATGCGTGGAGGTGGACTTGGACACCGGCAGATCGAAGGCGATGCACGCCTGGTCCTCGTGGCCGACGTCAAGCTGAGCGACGATGGTGCGCCGGACCGGATCGGCCAGCGCGGAGAGGACGGCGTCGAGGGTCAGCTCCTCGACTCCGGGATGTTCCAGCGTGCGCATGGGTGCCCTCCCTCACGTTGATGACGTCATGGTTCCCTCAGCGGCCCTGCAGTTGTATGGTACCTGTCGTAGTACGAGGACTCTCGTACAAATCTGGCTTTGCAGGAAGGACCGCCATGACGCGCGCACTATTCGACCCCCTCACGCTGCGCGGACTCGAGATCCGCAACCGCATCTGGATTCCGCCGATGTGCCAGTACGCGGTGGACGCCCAGGACGGCGTCCCCACCGACTGGCACCTGATGCACCTGGGCTCCCTGGCCCGCGGCGGCGCCGGCCTGGTCACCGTGGAAGCCACCGGCGTGTCCCCGGAGGGGCGCATCAGCCCGGAGGACCTGGGGCTGTGGAACGACGAGCAGGCCCAGGCCTTCCGGCGTCTGACCGCGATGATCCACTCACAGGGCGCGGCTGCGGCCATCCAGTTGGCCCACGCCGGCCGCAAGGCCTCCACCTGGCGGGCCTGGGGCGACCACCCCGAGGGCAATGTGCCGGCCGAACGCGGCGGCTGGCAGCCGGTCGGTCCCTCGCCGAGGGCCTATGACGGCCTGGCGGTGGCACCGAGCTGACGGCGGAGGGGATCGCCGACGTCGTCGTCGCCTTCACCGCGGCCGCCCGCCGCGCCGTGGACGCCGGCTTCGACGTCCTGGAGATCCACGGGGCGCACGGCTACCTGCTCCATGAGTTCCTCTCCCCGCTGTCCAATGAGCGCACCGACGCCTACGGCGGTTCCCTGGAGAACCGGGCGCGGCTGCTGCTGGAGGTGGTGGACGCCGTCCGCGCCGAGGTGGGCGAGCAGGTGCCGATGATCGTGCGGCTCTCTGCCACCGACTGGGTCCAGGGCGGCTGGGACCTCCCGCAGACGGAGGCCGTGTCCTCCTGGCTGGGCGAGCACGGGGTGGACATGATCTCGGTGTCCTCCGGCGGGAACGTCCCGGCCGAGATCCCTGTGGGCCCGGGCTATCAGCTGCCGTTCGCGACGTCGATCAAGGAGGCCACGGGGCTTCCGGTGGCCGCGGTCGGGATGATCGATGACCCGTTCCAGGCCGAGCAGATCGTGGCACTGGGCCAGTCCGACGTGGTGCTGGTGGGCCGCGAGTCCCTGCGCGACCCCAACTTCCCCATCCGGGCGGCCGAGGCGCTGCGCTACGACATGCCGTACAAGCCGGCGCCCTACGAGCGCGCCTACCGCTGAGCGGTGGCCGCCTCGGTGTGCGCGACGATCTCCGGGACGATCCGATGCCACTGGTGGCGCGGCACGATCTCATGACCCATGCCCGGCACTTCGATGAGTCGGGCTCCCGGGATCTCCGCGGCGAGCGCGCGGCCGTGCCCGAGTGGCAGCAGCGGGTCCTCCTCCCCGTGGAGGACCAGAGTGGGCGCGGTGATCTCCGCCAGGCGGTGTCGCCAGGGCTCTCCGGCTGAGACGAGGAACGGGTTCGTCATCATGGCCTCGAGGTCGACGGCACGGTCCACGGTCTTCTCGGCGATCTGCCGCGCCTGCGCCTCGTCGAAGGGGCGGGAGGCCGCGGCGAACGGCCGCTCCTCCTCTATCAGGCGGTCGACGGCGGCTTCGCGGTCGGACCAGTCCGGCGGCGGGGCGTCACCGGCGGCGGAGAACCACGCGCGCAGCTCCTCGGTCATCGGGGGCAGATCGGCGGCCTCATGACCCGGTCCGCCGGGGGTCCCCGCCATGAGCGTCAGCGTGGCGACCTGCCCCGGGTGGACCAGGGCCATCAGCTGGGCCACCGCAGCCCCGCCGGAGACTCCGACGAGGTGCGCCCGCGGCGTCTCGAGGGCATCGAGCAGCGCACTGACGTCCTCCACGGCATCGGCCATTCCATAGCCAGGCTCCCCGGCTGGGCTCGTGGTGGACAGGCCGGCGTCGCGGCTGTCCACGCGGACCACGCAGCGGCCCGCGTCGACGAAGCGCCAGACCAGGTCGTCGTGCCACGCCACGAGGCACTGTCCCGCACCGTGCATCAGCAGCAGCGTGGGGTCGTCGGGATCCCCGTGGATCTCGCAGGCGAGCGTCACGCCGTTGGCGACGATCCGCTCCTCACGCATGTCAGGCCGCGCGGACGGAGACGATCTCCCCGGTGTCCACGTCCATCGTGACGATCGTGGGGGAGCCGGAGTTCAGCAGCTCCCGCTCCTGGGCGCTCAGGGTCCCGGGAGCACCGGCGACCTCCGGGACGGTGACGTCGGTGATCTGGCTGGAGGCGAGGTCTACCGTGACGAAGAGATCGTCGTCGGTGTCCAGCAGCGCCTGCTTCTCCGGGCTCAGCGAGGCCGTCACGGCGTCGGGGCCCTCCTGCTGGGAGACGACGGCGGCAGACCCGCCGAACACGGCGGTCAGCCCCAGGGCGGCGGCGATCGCGGCGAAGCGGCGCGGCATCACGTTCTCAGCATCAGCACTCATCAGTTCCCCCTTCGAACTGACTGTACCGGATCACAGGGGCGTCACATAGGCCCCTGAGATCCCTCCGTCGACGAGGAATTCGCTGGCGGTGATGAAGGAGGCGTCGTCGGAGGCCAGGAAGGCGACGGCGGCCGCCAGCTCCTCCGGCTCGGCGAAGCGTCCCACGGGCACATGCACCAGCCGGCGGGCCGCCCGCTCCGGGTCCTCGGCGAAGAGCTTCTGCAGCAGCGGGGTGTTCACCGGGCCGGGGCACAGCGCGTTGACGCGGATGCCCTGCCGGGCGAACTCCACGCCCAGCTCCCGGCTCATGGAGAGCACCCCGCCTTTGGAGGCCGAGTAGCTGATCTGACTGGTGGCCGCCCCCATCACCGCCACGAAGGAGGCGGTGTTGATGATCGATCCCCTCCCCTGGGCCTGCATATAGGGGATCACCTGCTTGCAGCAGTGGAAGATGCTGGTCAGGTTGACCTCCTGGACCTTGCGCCAGGCGTCGATGCCGGTCTCTAGGATGGAGCCGTCCTCCGGCGGTGAGATGCCCACATTGTTGAAGCGATGTCCACAGCCCCGAAGCGTTCCTGCGCCGTCGCGAACAGCGCGGCGACCTGCTGTTCGTCGGTGACGTCGGTGGGCAGGAACAGCCCGCCCACCTCGTCGGCGATCTGCTCGCCCTGAGCCGGATCGCAGACGTCGGCGATGACGACGGTCGCCCCTTCATGGGCCAGGCGCCGCACCGTGGCGAGCCCGATGCCGGAGGCCCCGCCGGTGACGGTGGCGACCCGGCCCGCGAGCCTGTTGGTGACCAGCCCACCGTAGGGGGCCTGCTTCTGCGTCTGTGTCATGACTGCTCCTCTGTCGCGATGAAGACGTTCTTCACCTCAGTGAAGGACTCCAGGGCGTCCGGGCCGAGCTCACGGCCGATCCCGGAGGCCTTGAACCCTCCGAAGGGGGTGGAGTACCGCACCGAGGCATGGGAGTTCACCGAGAGGTTTCCGGCCTCCACCGCCCGGGACACCCGCAGGGCGCGGCCGACATCACGGGTCCAGATGGAGCCGGAGAGTCCGTAGTCGGAGTCGTTGGCGATGCGGATCGCATCGGCCTCGTCCTCGAAAGGCACGACGGCGACCACCGGGCCGAAGACCTCCTCGGTGAGCAGACGGTCGTGTGGGTCCCGGGGCATCACCACCGTGGGCGGGAACCAGTGGCCCGGGCCGGTCGGCGCCTCGCCCTGGACGAGGAGGTCAGCACGGGCAGAGCCGTCGGGGTTCTGCAGGAACCCGGCCACCCGGTCCCGGTGCGCCGCCGAGATCAGCGGGCCCATCACCGTGTCCTCGCGGCGGGGATCCCCCACCCGGACATCCCGGACCGCCGGCTCCAGCAGCTCCAGGAACCGGTCCAGCACGCGGCGCTGCACCAGGATCCTGGAGCGGGCGCAGCAGTCCTGGCCTGCATTGTCGAAGACCCCGCCCGGTGCGCGGGCGGCCGCCTCCTGAACGTCGGCGTCGGCGAAGACGATGTTCGCGCTCTTGCCGCCCAGCTCCAGGGTCACCCGGGTCAGCTGTTCGGCGCAGCCGGCCATGATCCGCTTCCCCACCGCGGTGGAGCCGGTGAACACCACCTTCTTCACCTGCGGGTGGGTCACGAAGCGCTCCCCGACGACGGCGCCCCGACCCGGCAGCACGGTGAGCACCCCCTCCGGGATGCCCGCCTCCAGGGCGAGCTCGCCGAGCCGGATCGCGGTCAGCGGCGTCAGCTCGGCGGGCTTGAGGACCACGGTGTTCCCGGCCGCCAGGGCGGGGGCGAGACCCCAGCCGGCGATCGGCATGGGGAAGTTCCAGGGCACGATGACCCCCACCACGCCCAGCGGCTCCCGGAAGGTGATGTCCACCCCGCCGGCGACGGGGATCTGGCGTCCGAAGTTCCGCTCCGGGGCGGCCGCGTAGTACTCCAGCACGTCCCGGACGTTGCCGGCCTCCCACCGGGCGTTGGTGAGGGTGTGCCCGCTGTTGGCGACCTCCAGGGCGGCCAGGTTCTCGAGGTCGTCGTCGACGAGCCGCGCGAAGCGGCGCAGCAGCCGAGCCCGGTCCGCCGGGGCGACGTCCCGCCAGGCGGGGTAGGCCGCGGCGCGGCGGCGATGGCGGCGTCGGTCTGCTCCTGCTCGGCGACTCGATCTCGCTCACCACCTCACCAGTGGCGGGATTGATCACAGCATGGACGGTCATACGGCGGCCTCCTGGCGCACGGCGTCGATGAATCCTTCGAAGAGTCGGAGGTCCTGCGGGTTCTCCTCCGGGTGGAACTGGACGCCGAGCACCCAGCCGGGGGCCTGTGGCATCTCCACGATCTCCACGGTCCCGTCGGCGGCCCGGCCGGTGACCCGCAGGCCCCCACCGAGCTGGTCGACGCTCTGGTGGTGATAGCACGGCGAGCTCGCGGCCCCTCCGAGCAGTTCGGCGGCCAGGGAGCCGGGCTCCACTTGGAACTCGACCTCTCCGTACTGGCCCGGCGCCGGCTGGTACTGCGGCCCGGCCTCCGGGACGAGGTCCGGCAGGTGCTGGTGCAGGGTGCCACCGAGGGCCACATTGAGCACCTGCAGTCCCCGGCAGATCGCGAACAGCGGCAGCCCTCGCTCCAGGGCAGCCCGGGTGAGGGTGAGGTCGTGCTCGTCGCGGTCCGGTTGGGCGACCGTGGTCGGATGGGGCGGACGCCCGTAGTGGGCCGGGTCCACATCGGTGCCGCCGATGACGATCAGCCCGTCGAGGACGTCGAGGACGCCGACGTCGGTGCCCACCGGCGGCAGCAGCAGCGGGGTTCCGCCGGCTTCCACGACCCGGCGCACGTAGTTGCCGGGCACGATGGCTGCGGTGTCCTCCCAGACACCCCATCGCCCCTGCTGCCAGTAGGTGGTCAACCCGATCCGCGGACGGTCCGCCCCGGACCGCCGGCCCATAGGCGTCTCAGTGTCGTTCGAAGCCACGCCTCACCTCCCAGTCGGTGACCGCGGCCTGGAACTGCTCCAGCTCGACGTCGGCGTAGTGGGTGTAGTGGGTGACGACCTCCTCGCCGAAGAGCTCGCGGACCACCGGGGACCCGGCGAACAGGTCACGGGCCTCGGCCATGGTGGAGGGGACCTGGTCGGCGTCGGCGTCATAGGCGTTGCCCTCGATGGCCTCGGGCAGCGCGAGCTTCTGCTCCACGCCGTGCAGACCTCCGGCGAGCATCGCGGCCATGGCCAGGTAGGGGTTGGCGTCGGCGCCGGGGACCCGGTTCTCCATGCGAGCGGAGAGTCCCTCCCCGACCAGGCGCACCGCGCAGGTGCGGTTGTCCAGGCCCCACCCGATGGTGGTCGGGGCGAAGGACCCCTTCGCGAAGCGCTTGTAGGAGTTGATGTTGGGGGCGTAGAACAGCGTCATCTCCCGCATGGTGGACAGCACCCCGGCGATGAAGTGGTCGTAGAGTGGAGTGCGCCGCCCGGCCTCGGCGTCCCAGAAGGCCAGGCCGCCGTCGAGGCCGCGCAGGGACATGTGGATGTGGCAGCTGGATCCCTCCCGCGCGTTGGGCTTGGCCATGAAGGTGATCGACTGCCCCCGCTGGGAGGCCATGTGCTTGGCCGAGAGCTTGTAGAAGGTGTGGTTGTCCGCGGTGGTGACGACGTCGTCGTACTTGAAGGCGATCTCATGCTGGCCGAGGTTGCACTCCCCCTTGGCGGATTCCACCGTCATGCCCGCCTGGTACATGGCGTTGCGGATGTCCCGCAGCAGCGGCTCCACCCGCATGGATCCCAGGATGGAGTAGTCCACGTTGTACTGGTTGGCCGGGGTCAGGCCCCGATAGTCCCGCGCCGAGGCGTCCTCATAGGAGTCCTCGTACATCACGAACTCCAGCTCGGTGCCGGCCAGCGCGGTCAGCCCCAGCGCGGCGGCCTTCTCCTGCTGGGCCTTCAGCAGCGATCGCGGGGAGACCGGCACCGGGCGGCCATCCGTGGTGGCCAGGTCCACCTGCAGGATGGCGGTGCGCTCCAGGTAGGGGACCCGGCGGATGGTGCCGTGGTCGAGGATGAACTCCATGTCCCCGTAGCCGGTCTCCCAGCTGGTGAGCGAATAGCCGTCCACAGTGTTCATGTCGGTGTCGACGGCGAGCAGGTAGTTGCAGGCCTCGGCTCCGTGATCGAGCACGGAGTCCAGGAAGAACTGTCCGTGGATGACCTTGCCCTGGAGGCGGCCCTGCATGTCGGTGAAGGCGAGGATGACGGAGTCGATCTGTCCTGTGGTGATCTCGTGGGCCAGCTGCGATGCACTGAGCATGCGCTCGTTGTGCGGTGCCGGCAGGTGGTCGAGGTCCAGCGGATTCATGGAGCTCCTCGGGTGGTGGGCGGGCAGGCGGGCAGGCGGGCAGGACGGGGGACGGTGGTCTCAGTGCAGCTGGCTCTCCTCCTTCTCCAGCAGCGCGAACTCCTCCTCCGGGGCGTCGGCCACCAGCCGGTGGCGGCTGTAGAACCAGAAGTACGCCAGGGCCAGCAGGAACACCCCCGCCGTGATGCCGGCGGCCCGGACATCCACCACGAAGGTGGCAATCAGCGCGACGACGGCGAGCACCAGCGCGATGGAGGTGGTGACCACACCGCCCGGTGTGCGGTAGCCGCGCTCCAGCTGCGGCTCCCGGATGCGCAGCACGATGTGGCTCAGATTCAGCAGCACGTAGGACACCGCGGCCCCGAAGACGGCGATGTTGATCAGCAGACCGCCGTCGCCGATGGCGGCGGCCAGGACGAAGCCGATGGTGCCCGGGACGATGAGCGCGACCCAGGGGGTCCGGCGGCCGGAGGTCAGGGAGAGGAATCGTGGCAGGTACCCGGCCCGGGAGAGGGCGAAGAGCTGCCGTGAGTAGGCGTAGACGATGGAGAAGAAGCTGGCGACCAGTCCGGCGAGCCCCGCGTAGTTGACGAACGTGGCCAGCCAGGACCCCTCCCCGTGGACGGCACGCAGCGCCTCGGGCAGCGGCGATTCGGAGTCACCCATGGCCTCGGCGCCGGCGGCCCCGGGGACGAGGACCAGCATCAGGGCGCCGAAGACCAGCAGCACCATCATGGCCACGATGATGCCCCGAGGCAGGTCGCGCTTGGGGTCGGCCGTCTCCTCGGCGGCCAGCGGCACGCCCTCGATGGCCAGGAAGAACCAGATGCCGAAGACCAGGGCGCCCATCACGCCGGTGATGCCGAAGGGCAGGAACGCGCTGGAACCGGCCGAGCCGTCGGCGGCGATGTAGAAGAGGTTGCTGAGCTCCACGTGGGGCAGCAGGCCGAACACAGTGGCCGCGAGCGCGACGACGGCGATCAGGGTGATGCCGAACATGACCTTCAGCGCCTCGCCGACGCCCCAGAGGTGGATGCCGATGAACAGCAGATAGGCGGCCAGGTAGATGGGCCAGGAGTTGGTGAGGCCGAAGAGCCCGAGGGCCTCCACATAGCCTCCGATGAAGGTGGCGATGGCGGCCGGGGCGACGGCGTACTCGATGAGCACGGCCATGCCGGTGGCGAAGCCGCCGAGTGGGCCGAAGGCTCGGCGGGCGAACCCGTATCCGGCTCCGGCGGTGGGAATGGTGGAGGACATCTCGGCCAGGCCGAAGACCATGCATGTGTACATCGGCCCCATGAGGACGAAGGCGATGAGCAGCCCGCCCCAGCCTCCCACCGAGAGGCCGATGTTCCACCCGGAGAAGTCTCCGGAGATCACATAGGCCACGCCGAGGCCGGCGAGCAGGATCCATCCGGCCGCCCCTCGACGCAGCTGTCGGTGCTTCATGTAGCTCTCGCCGAGGTGCGTGTAGTCCACGTGGGCCGTGGATCCTGGTGCTCGCGACATGACACCCTCTCCCAATGGACTGCTTTCAGTCCTTTGAACAGCACTACTGTGAGGTGCCGCACGGCAGAGTGTCAAGAGTCAGCGAGAAGATCGCTCGCAAAATTACCGAGAGGAGACCTTTGAGGCTGGCCATGTGGCATGCTGATGGCATGCCGGATGCGTCGTCCCCCGCGGAGCCCATGGCCTCGCTCACTCCTGTGCTGGGCTCTGTGCTGGGTCAGGCGCGGCGCGGCAACGTGCTCGAAGAGACCATCGCCCGAGTCCTGCGCGGCATCCGACTGGGCACCTTCGCCCCAGGCGATAAGCTGCCGCCGGAGCGCGAGCTGGCCGAATCCCTGGGGGTCTCTCGCAGCACGCTGCGAGACGCCCTGGCGGAGCTGCAGACCGCCGGCTACCTCTCGGTACGACGGGGCCGCTACGGGGGAACGTTCGTCGCCGAGGAGCTGCCCGCTCCGGCGACCTCCCTCGGCGCAGAGGACGCGGCCGCCGTCGACGATGTGCTGACCTTCCGGGGCGTCGTCGAGCCGGCCGCCGCCGCCCTGGCGGCCTCCGCCACGCTGAGCAACGCCCTGCGCTCCGCCCTGGTGCAGGCCCTGGACGCGGTGGAAGCCGCCGAGGCTTCCCAGTATCGGCCGCTGGATGCCCGCCTGCACTGCCTGATCGCGGAGCTCTCCGGCTCGGCGATGCTCTCCGCCTCAGTGGCCGAGGCCCGCGCCGCCGCCAGCGGACTGCTGGACCGCATCCCGTTCCTGGACACGAACATCGCCCACTCCCAGGAACAGCATCAGGGGATCGTCTCCGCCATCCTGCAGGGCGATCCGGTACGCGCCGAAGAGCTCATGCGGGAGCACCTGGAGGGAACCGCCTCGCTGCTGCGCGGCTTCCTCACCGAGAGCGGCTCGGCGCCTCCGTCACAGCCTTGACCTGCTCGTAGCCGCCCACCAGGTTCCGCAGCCCGGCGTCGGGATTGCGGTGGCGCAGCACCGCGAGCGCCTGCCGCGAACGGACGCCGATCTTGCAGTACAGCACCACGGGGCGGTCCTCGCTGGCCTCCTCAAGGCCCGGCACCGGCGAGCCGTGCCACAGCTCCCCCAGCGGCACGTTGACCGCACCGTCGACATGCCCGGCCGCATACTCCCAGGGCTCGCGGACGTCTACCACGCCGGCCACGCGTCCAGCCTCGACGGCGGCCTGCAGGTCACGGATCCCGATGTCCTCCGGGCCATACGGATGCCCGGTGTAGGGATCGGTCTCGCCCTCCACCGGGTGCAGAGCGGGATCCTCCTCCACCGCGCAGGCGGCTCCTGCGGAGGCCGGGGCGCCACCCGGTCCGCCGCCCAGTCCGGCGACGTCGGCGCCGATGCTGGTGACCGGTTCCCGGTCCGGATCCGGCAGCAGCCGCACCTCACGGAAGGAGGCGGTCAGCGCGTCATAGGTCATCACCCGGCCCAGCAGGGTCTCCCCCACGCCGGCGAGGAACTTGATCGTCTCGGTGGCCATGAGCGTGCCGATGACCCCGGGCAGCACACCGAGCACCCCGGCCTCCGCGCAGGTGGGGACCTCCCCGGCGTCGGGGGCCTCCGGGTAGAGGTCCCGGTAGGTGGGCCCGCGCCCGCCGGAGGGCCAGTGCGCCTCATCCGGAGCGGACCAGAACAGGCTGACCTGCCCGGCGAAGCGCAGGATGGAGCCGGAGACCAGCGGCTTCCCGGCGATCTCGCAGGCATCGGAGACCACGTAGCGGGTGGCGAAGTTGTCGGAGCCGTCCACCACGATGTCCGCGGTCTCCACCAGCGCCAGGGCGTTGTCCGGCCCGATGGGCTCGCGGTGCTCGTGGACGGTGACCTCCGGGTGCAGCCCGCGCATCACCGCCGCGGCGGATTCGGTCTTGGGCCGGCCGATGGTGGCCTCCGAGTGCAGCACCTGCCGGTGCAGGTTGGAGCGGTCGACCACGTCATGGTCAACGATGTCGATGGTCCCCACCCCGGCGGCGGCCAGGTAGGTGAGGATCGGCGCCCCGAGCCCTCCGGCGCCGATCACCAGCACCCGGGAGTCGAGCAGCCGCAGCTGCGCCTCCGGACCGAAGCCGGTCAGCGAGAGGTGCCGCTGGAAGCGTTCCAGCTGGGTGCGGGAGAGGTCGCTGATCTGGGTCCGGCGTGTCTCAGTCAACGGTGCCGATCCTTCCTTCCATCGCGGAGGAGGCCAGGGCGTGACGACGGCGCGGGATGCGCCCCGCCCCGGCGGAGAGCCACCCGGACTCCACGGCCAGCCGCATCGCGCGGGCCATGTCAGAGGGCTTCTGCGCGCGGGTGACCGCGGAGGCGACCAGCACGGCGTCGCAGCCGAGCTCCAGGGCCAGTGCGGCCTCGGAGGCGGCCCCGACGCCGGCGTCGAGCACCACCGGCACGTTCGCCCGGGAGGCGATGAGCTCGATGTTGTGCGGGTTCAGGATCCCCAGGCCGGTGCCGATGGGGGCGCCCAGCGGCATGACGGCGGCGGCCCCGGCCTGCTCCAGGCGCACCGCGGCCGCCGGGTCGTCGGTGGTGTAGACCATGGGAATGAAGCCCCGGTCGGCGAGCTGCTCGGTGGCCTCCAAGGTCTCGATGACATCGGGCAGGAGAGTGTGCTCGTCGGCGATGACCTCGATCTTGATGAGGTTCGTCTCCAGGGCCTCACGGGCCAGCTCGGCGGTGAGCACGGCGTCCTTCACGGTGTAGCAGCCGGCCGTGTTGGGCAGCACGTCGATGCCGAGGCGCTCCAGCATGGCGAACACGCTGGTCTTGGTCTCCGGGCTGTAGCGGCGCATCGCCACCGTGGTCAGCGTGGTGCCGGAGGCGATGAGCGCGCGCTCCAGGGCCTCCAGGTCGGTGATGCCGCCGGTGCCCATGATGAGCCGGTTGGCCAGGGTGTAGTCGCCCACCTGCAGGGGCGGCGGGGTGGTCGGCGCAGTCTGTGCGGTCATGCGTTCACCCGCCCTGCACTGCGGTGACGATCTCGAGCTCCTCGCCGTGGCTCAGCGTGGTGGACGCCCAGGCGCTGCGCGGGACCACGGCGGCGTTGATGGCCACCGCCACGCCCAGCCGGCCGCCGTCGGCGGGGGTGCCGTCCGGGTTCAGCTGACGCCCGGTGGTGTGGGCGACGGCGTCGACGACGGTGGCGCCGTCGTCGAACTTCACGTCTTCCTCGTTGATGGTCACGGTGAGCATGTCTCTCACAATCCTGTGGGGGTCATCTGTGGTGCGGTCAGCGAGCGGGTGGGGCTCATATGGGCCAGCATCCGGCGGTCCTCCTCGCTCAGGGCCGCTTCGCCGTCGTCGCTCAGCAGGGCCGCCGCGAGCCGGGCGGCCAGCGGCGCCAGCAGGATGCCGTGTCGAGAATAGCCGGTGGAGACGACGACGTCGGGCGCCTGCTCGCAGCGGCCCAGGTACGGGATGTCATCCGGGGTGCCCGGCCGGGCCCGGGTGGTGATCTCCACCAGCTCCGTCTCCTTGACGCCCGGCAGCACCGCGACGGCGTCGTCGAGCAGCTCCTGCACGGAGCCGGCGTGGGTGCCGGGCAGGCTGTCTTCCCGGGAGGAGGCCCCGACGACGAGCCCGCCGTCGGCCCGCGGCACCAGGTAGACGCTGCGGCCGGCCACCGTGGCCCGGACCGTGGCACTCACGATGTGCTGCTCCCCGGGCAATAGCTGCCCGGGGCGGACCTTCAGGCGCAGCACGTCCCCGTGGACGGGCCGCAGATCCAGGGGCGTCTGCTCGGGCAGTCCGGCGATGTCCGTGTAGCCGAGCCCCGGCACCAGGAGGATCTTGTCGTCGGTGAGTTCGGTGCACTCGGAGCGCTCGGTGCCGTCGTCGAGGGTGAGCCGGACCCCGGTGCGCCCCGCCCCGTCGGCGTGGACCGCGGTGACGCGGGCCTGGATGAGATCGGCGGGCGGGCCGGCGCGGGGAACCGCGCGCCGTCCAGCGGCGCCTGCAGGGCCTGCACCGCACAGTCCGCGAGCAGCCGGGGGTCCACCTGGTGGTCGCTGGGGACGTCCCACCCCTTGGAGATCCCGGGCGCGAGGCCCGGCTCGCGACGCCGCAGCGCCGAGGAGGTCAGCGGCTCCACCTCCATGCCGTGGGCCTGCTGGACGGCCACCAGCCGGGCGACAGCGTCGCGGTCGGACCGATCGGCGGCCAGCAGGATCGTGCCGTTCTCCCGCCACCCGGTGGGGGCGTCGACGGCGGCGGCCAGCGTGGCCAGGAAAGCTGGATACTCCGCCCGAGAGGCGGTCATGAGGGGGTAGAGCCGGTCCTGGCCGTACTGCACCTCACTGATGGGGGCGAGCATGCCGGCGGCCGCGTAGCTGGCGCCCTGGGCGATGTCCGGCGCGATCACCGTGACCCGGTGCCCCTGCCGGCGCAGCTCCCACGCCGAGAGCAGACCGACGACTCCTGCTCCCACGACGGTGACGCCCACATCTCCTCCTCACGGCGGCATGACCCGCATCGAGTCCGAGTGGTCGGCGGCTTCGCCCTCTCAGCCCGGCCTGCCCGGGCTCCCACGGAATTCCAGTTCCATTCTAGGGGGCGCCGAGGAGGTACGCCGAGCCGGGGGCATGACGAATTCTGGACGAGACCCTCAGCCCGTCGCCTCGGGATTCAGCAGCGCCGCGGCGGCGATCCGGTGCTGCGGATCTCCCGTGGTGAGCGCGAACATCCCGTAGGCCACCGGGGACGCGGCCCACAGCTCATGGCAGTGCTCGGCCAGCTGAGGCCACACGGTGCCACCGGCCTCCTCGTAGGCGTCCACCGTGACCTCGAACGCCTCCTGCCCGGCGATGGAGAACTGGTACGAGAAATCCCGTCCGGGGTCGTCCACCCGGGCGGTGGTCCAGTCCAGGATGCCGGTGATCTGCCCGGTCTCACCGAGCAGGATGTGCGCCGGGTACAGCTCCCCGTGGGTCATGACAGCACGCTGGGGCCAGAGCTCATCGGCGTCGAGCCAGGTACGCCACCGGGCCAGCAGGTCTGAAGCCACGTCGAACTCGGAGGCGACGGCGTCGATCTCCTCCTGCCAACGGGCCCGAGAGTCCTCCGGGCTGCGGACCTCCAGCCCAGCGGCGCGGGCCTCCTCGGGGTCGATGCTGTGCAGCTCGGCCAGGAGTCGGCCGAGCGCGGAGGCGAACTCATGGGACTCAGCATCCATGTGCACTGCGGCTCCCCGCCACGCAGGGTCAGCCCCGGGTGCCCGGGCAGCGCTCGGTAGGCGATCAGCTCCTCGGAGTGCACCTCCCAGGCCGGGACGGCGACGCTCAGATGAGGGCGCACGAACTCAAGGATGCGGGCCTCCTCGTCCATGCGCGGCAGGACGTCCGGCCGGCGCGGCACCCGGAGGACCCATCGCTCTCCCGCCGCATCATGGGCGAGCGCCACGCGGAAGTCGAGGCCCGCGTCGACGATCTCGACGCTGTTCTGGTCGAGCGCCAGGCCATGCCAGACGGCCCGCTGGATGACGTCGTCGAGAGCTGAGGAGTCCATCCGTTCACGCTACTGGCGCGCTCTCTCTGCGGCAATGCGCACAGGGGCCGAAACGTGATCAGGGGTGATGCATCGTGTGCATCACCCTGAGTGGTGGAGCGGATGACGGGAATCGAACCCGCGTCGTCGGCTTGGGAAGCCGAAGCTTTACCATTAAGCTACATCCGCGCAGAACCCGGATCCACGGACCCGAGGAACTTCTGAGTAGAGATTATCACTCCTGGGCAGGGTGATTTCCAATCGGCCGCTACGGTGACTCTCATGGCCACCTCCCCGAGCACTGACGACGCCGACTGGGCCGCCTACTATCGGCGCACCGCCGACCGACCGCCCCGCCCCCTGCTTCGTGATGCTCTGGCGCACCTGTCCACCGCGGCCCGCCGCGCTGGCGATGTCCACCATGCAGTGGACCTGGGCTGCGGCGACGGCACCGAGACCCTTCACCTGCTGAGCGCGGGGTTCCACGTGACCGCGATCGACCGTGAGCAGACTGCGGTGGATACGGTCACCACTCGCGCCGAGGACGCGGAACTCGGTGACGGCCTCACCACCGTGTGCGCCGACCTGTGCTCAGCCGATCTGCCGCGCGTGGACTTGGTGCTGGCCTGCCTGAGTCTGCCTTTCCTGCGGGAGGACGATCTGGTCGAGGTGTGGCAACGCCTCCTCGCCTCGCTGCATCCTGGCGGGATCCTGGCCGCTCAGCTCTTCGGCGACCGGGACTCCTGGGCCACCGGCGAGACCGCCGTGGAGGGGATGACGTTCCACACCCGCGACGACGTGGAGGCATGGGTGAGTGGACTCACCGTGCTGCAACTCGACGAGCGCGAGTACGACGGTCCCAGCGGCCGGGGCCCCAAGCACTGGCATGTGTACGACGTGATTGCGCGGAAGTGACCCGGCGGTAGTGGTGGCCAGGCCGGGATCAGGCAGCAGAGGTATGGCTCAGTGTCGTCGTCTGCTGGTCTCGTAGAGGACGGTCACGCCCCTACGGGAGCCCGGGGTGGCGTGGTGCGTTGCGATGAGGTCGACACGGCCGTGGGGCGCCGGGGTGCGCCGTCGCGCGGGCTGCCAGGCAGGCGGCAGCCCACGACGCCGCTGATCGGGATGCGCCGGTGGAGCTGCCGGCCGCTGAATGGACGGTGGCGACGGTGTTGTTGGCGGGGGATTCGGCGGCGTTCCTGTCTTCGGCGGTGCTGGGGTGTTCAGGGCTGTGGGTGGATCGTCTGTACTGGTCAGAAGTCCGTGGGACTTCAGCCGGTGGTGCCTGCGGCACAGGGCCTGCAGGTTGGGCCCGCTGGTGGGGCCTGCCGGGTAGGGGAGCCGATGGTCAAGATCGCAGCGCTGCGCCGGGATGGTGCACCCCGGTGCCTGGCAGACCCCGTCGCGGAAGATGATGGCATCGCGGAGCCGGGCCGGAGCGTAGCGGCCGGTGTAAGTGATCGAGAGGATGTCCGGAGAGACGTCCCCTGCGCCCGGCTGGTGCGGGCCGGTGGTGGCCTGGTACCAGTCGTGGCAGGTGCGGGGATCACCGGCGAGGTGGCGGGCATCGCTGGCTGGGATCACCCAGTTCCGGTCGGCACTGATGCCGGGGTCGTCGCTGTGTCCGGTCAGGGTGGTCTCAGGGATCATGACCGCGATCTTCGCCTCCACCGGGGCGCCCTCGACCCGACCGGAGAGCAGCCAAGCGGCGAACAGGTCAGCCTCCAGCTGGGCCAGGGTCCGAGGATCCGCGCCGTCTGCGGGGATTTCGAGGCGGTCGGACTCGCCAGGGGCAGGGGTCTCACCGGGAAGGACCTCGGGACCGTCCTGGACCTGGACAGGGATCCTGGTGGCCCCGCGGATGGGACCGGCGGCATCAATCTGGTCGGTGATCGGTGGCAGCTCGGGGTGCTCGACGGGCAGCTGGGGATGCTTGACGGGCAACACCTGCTGGACCGGGTGGCGCCCCGGGCTCTGGGACTCGGCGGTCTCGATCGTCTCGATCGTCTCGGTCATCGCGGTTGTCTCGGTGGTCCCGGCCCCAGCGGTGCTGGCGCTACCGGTGGTCCTGTCTCCACGGGTGGTGTGGGTGGTGCAGTGCGCATCGGGGTCTGCCGGGGCGGGGATGGTGTGGTGTTGGTGGCCGCGGGCGACCGCGCGGAGCCGATTCGCGATCGCTGCGGCCGCCACTGTGGGCAGTCGGGCCTCGAGGTAGCTCATGGCGTGGTCGTCGTGCTGGAGGCGTACCCATCGATCCGCCCGGGCACGGTCGCAGTCGGCCTGGTATTGGGCGGGGTCCAGGGTGGCGGTGTAGCGACGCAGCCAGGCCCGCAGCTCACCGA
>NZ_MDSS02000006.1 GCF_001758425.2 Nesterenkonia sp. PF2B19
GGCCGATCACTGCCCAGGTCTCGTCAGATATCTCTCTGCGTGCCACAAGGACAGACTCGCCGACGACCGACGCTCCACCCTTTAGCAACACGCCCTAGATGGGCTCGTGCATCATTCCGATCGCGGGAGTCAGTACGTGTCCATCCGCTACTCCGAACGCCTCGCCGAGGTCGGGATCACCGGTTCGGTCGGCACCGTCGGAGACAGCTATGACAACGCCCTCGCTGAGGCCGTGAACGGCCTCTACAAGGCCGAACTCATCCACGCTCGACCCGCCTGGCCTTCGACGACCGAGGTCGAGTTCCAGACCATGAACTGGGTCAACTGGTGGAACACGCAGCGCCTGCACGAAGCGCTCGACTATCGCACCCCAGCAGAGGCCGAGGCCGCCTACTATCAATCACACGAGCCCGCCCGGGCACCCGCATAAAGACCGGAACAGAACCCAGGGCGGTTCATCCTCTGCCGCACCGAAGATCGTGATGCACTGCGACACGTTGACGTCGTAGAAGACCAACGCCCGTTCCCTCCCGTTCAGGACTCGACCAGTACGTGAGCAGACCAGTCCCCCCTGGCCTGCTGCTCACCCCGAACAGCTCACACCGACATGACCGTGTCCGTCAAACCGACCCACCGTCAGCGCTCGGAGAGCCCGGTCACCCCTCGTCGTCGTGCTCCCGATGGTGTCGCCGCAGCCGGATCGGCCGCTCCACCTCGATGACACCGGTGTCCTGATAGCCCTCCGGGTCGATGTGCACACCCTTGCGATCGAGCCAGACGGACAGCAGGCGGAAGAGCCGGTCGCAGAGCAGACCCAGCAGCACCGCCACCCCGATGCCCACCAGCATCGCCAGCAGCTGGCTGCCCAGCAGCTCGGTGCCCACTGCACCCAGCACGATGAGCCAGCTCGCCCAGACGAGGGAGGCGACCGCGTCGATCAGCAGGAACCGTCGCTTGGAGTACCGAGTGGACCCGGCCACGAAATTGATCGCCACCCGCGCGCCCGGGATGAAGCGACCCACGAAGATCAGCAGCACTCCCCGTTTGTCCAGCTCATGGCGGGACCAGGTCAGGGTCCGCTGCATCGCCGGGCGACGCAGCCATGCCCACCGATCGGTGCCGATCCGTCGGCCCAACAGGTAGGCCACGAAGTCACCCAGCACGGCGGCGCCTGCTGCCACCAGGATCACCCACAGCCACCAGGGCGTCCCCGGCTGGTCCTGGACCGAGCCGAGTGTGATGATCAGCGAATCCGACGGCAGCGGCGGGAAGACCCCATTGATGAAGACGAAGCCCCCGAGGCCCAGAAGGGTCCACCAGCCGGAGGCCACCTCGATGACCAGCGCGTTGAAGAACTCGCTCCACTCCTGGAAACGCGTCATCGGGGTCCCCTCAGCAGCGCCGCGGCCGGTGCCGCTTAGAGGTCCTCGGCGCTGATGCGGTCCAGCACCAGGTCCCCGAGCTCCACCGGACCACCCTCCGCATCGACGTCGACCGCTCCCTGCAGCGCCTCCTCGGCACGGGCCATCCGCGATTCCTCATCGGTGAGCAGCGTGAACAGCGGCTGGCCCTCCTGGACCACCTCACCGGGCTTGACGTGCATACGCACCCCAGCTCCGGCCTGCACGGCGTCCTCCTTGCGGGCGCGCCCCGCCCCCAGACGCCAGGCGGCCAGGCCCACCGCCATCGCATCCATCCGGGTCACCGTCCCGGAGACCCCTGCGGTCACCGTGTGCTGATGCGCCGCAGTCGGCAGGTCCGCGTCCGGATCGCCGCCCTGGGCGGCGATCATCCGCCGCCAGGTGTCCATGGCCCGTCCGTCCTGCAGCGCCTCCGCAGGGTCCGCATCCGGAACCCCGGCGGCGGTGAGCATCTCCTGCGCCAGTGCCACGGTCAGCTCCACGACGTCGGACGGTCCGCCCCCGGCGAGCACCTCCACCGACTCCTGAACTTCGATGGCATTGCCGGCAGTCAGTCCCAGAGGGGTCTCCATGGCCGTGATCAGGGCGGTGGTCGCCACTCCGGCGTCGGTGCCCAGGGCGACCATGGTGCGGGCCAGTTCCTCGGCGTCCTCGCGGGACTTCATGAAGGCACCGGAGCCGACCTTCACGTCCAGCACGAGCGCATCGGTGCCCTCGGCGATCTTCTTGGACATGATGGAACTGGCGATCAGCGGGATCGCCTCCACGGTGCCGGTGACGTCCCGCAAGGCATAGAGCTTCTTGTCCGCCGGTGCCAGCCCGGCTCCGGCCGCGCAGATCACCGCGCCGACGTCGTCCAGCTGGGCGAGCATCTCCTCATTGCTCAGCGACGCCCGCCAGCCGGGGATGGCCTCCAGCTTGTCCAGCGTGCCGCCGGTGTGGCCCAGGCCGCGGCCGGAGAGCTGCGGCACCGGCACCCCGAAGCTCGCTACCAGCGGAGCCAGCGGCAGGGTGATCTTGTCCCCTACCCCGCCGGTGGAGTGCTTGTCCGCCGTGCGGCGGCGGGCGCCGTCGGCAGTGGTCAGCGAGGAGAAGTCCATCCGCTCCCCCGAGGCGATCATCGCCCGGGTCCACGAGGAGATCTCGTCCCGGCCCATGCCGCGCAGCAGGATCGCCATGGCCATGGCCGACATCTGCTCATCGGCCACCCGGCCGGCGGTGTAGGCGGCGATCACCCAGTCGATCTCCGCCGAGGAGAGCACCCCGCCGTCGCGCTTGGTGCGGATCAGGTCGACGACGTCGAAGGCCTGCGGGTCGAAGCCGGTCGGTGCGGAGGCGACGTCAGAGGTCATGGGGAGGTGTCCTCTCGAGTGGACGGTGTCGTGGATCGGACAGGGCGGCGCGGGAGGGCTCAGTCCTCGAGGTCCCGCGGGCCGAAGGCCTGCGGCAGAAGGTCCTGCAGCGTGGTCACGCCGTCCGCGGTCCGGATGAACAGCGTCTCGGCGGCGAACTCATGGAGCAGCTGACGGCACCTGCCGCACGGGGTGATCGGCTCGCCGTCGCCATTGACGCAGGTGAACGCCACCAGACGGCCGCCTCCGGACATCTGCAGCTGGCCCACCATGGTGCATTCCGCACACAGCGTCAGCCCGTAGGAGGCGTTCTCCACATTGCAGCCGGAGACGATGCTGCCGGTGTCCAGCAGCCCCGCCGCTCCCACCGGGTACTTCGAGTACGGCACATAGGCCTTGGTCATGGCGATCCGCGCCTGGGTGTGCAATGCATCCCAGTCCACGGAGCCCCCGCCGGGGGCCAGCCGGAGGCTGCCGGTGAAGTCCAGATCCTCATGCTCCGCGGAAGGGCCGCCGGCCGGATCTGTCGAGCGCTCGGCGGAGTCGCGGGGGTGATCGACGTTCATGGGGTCATCCTACGGGTGGTACGGACAGGGAGTGGACCGGGGCGGGTGGCGTCATGAGGTCCTGCCGAAGGCTCCGGACGGCCCGGCGGCCAGGCAGCGCAGCGCCGTGGCGACCATGACCTTGGTGCCGACCGCCAGCGCCCGCTCGTCCGGGGCGTAGTCTCCGCGGTGGAGGTCGAAGTCCTCCCCGCCGGGGGTGCGGGTTCCCAGCCGGAACATCGCTCCGGGCCGTTCCTGGGTCATCCAGGCGAAGTCCTCTCCGCCCATGGACTGCGGGGCCAGTTCGACGGCGTCGGCGCCCAGCATGGCCCGTCCGCACTCCTCCAGCAGCATGGTCTCCGCCTCGGCGTTGTTCACCGGCGGCACGCCCCGGACATGCTCCAGGGCGACGTCCACGCCGAAGGGTGCCGCGCATTGGCCGATGATCTCCTCCAGCAGCTCTCCGGCACCGCGCCAGGCCTCGGCGTCGAGGACCCGCATGGTGCCCACCAGCGTGCCGGTCGACGGGATGGCGTTGTGCGCGCTGCCGGCCTGGATCTGGCCCCAGACCAGGGAGACCGCTGAGCGGACGTCCACCCGGCGGGACAGCACGCTGGGGGCGGTGGTGGCGATGTGCGCCAGGGCGGAAACCACGTCCTCGGTCAGGTGTGGCCGGGAGGTGTGTCCGCCGCGGCCGGTGACCTCGATGCGCACCACGTCGGCCGCCGACGTGATCGCACCGATGCGGGTGCCGATGGTCTCCACGTCGATGCGCGGGTCCGCGTGCAGCGCGAAGACCCGCGCACCGGCTCCAGCACGCCGCGACGGATCACCTCCAGCGCGCCGCCGGGCATGGTCTCCTCCGCCGGTTGGAAGATGATCCGCACGCTGCCGCCCAACCCATGGGGCCGCTCGTCGTGCAGCCGCTGCAGGCTCAGTGCCAGCCCCAGCATGACGGTGGTGTGGATGTCATGGCCGCAGGCGTGGGCGACGTCGGGGTGCTGCGAGGCGTAGTCCAGGTCCGTCAGCTCGGTGACCGGCAGCGCGTCGATGTCCCCGCGGAATCCGGCGACCAGCGGCCCGTCGCCGACGTCGACGAACAGCCCGGTGGTCTCCGGCAGCATCTGCGGCTCCAGTCCGACCTCCCGCAGCCAGGCGGCGATCCGGTTCGTGGTCTCCACCTCCTGCCAGGAGAGCTCCGGATGGGAGTGGATCTCCCGGCGCATGGCCAGCAGCCGGGGCTCCAGGTCCTCGACGACGGCGGCCGCCCCGTGGAGCGCCTCATCGGTGGTGACAGGGCTAGAGGACATCGGAGTCTCCCTTCTCACGCAGCGCCTCCACCGCCTGCTTGACGGACTGGGCGTGATCGGTGGTGGTCACCAGCAGGGCGTCCTCGGTGTCCACCACCACGATGTCCTGGACGCCGATGAGCGCGACGACCCGCTGGGTGTCGGAGACCACCACGCCGCTGGACTGGTCCGAATAGACGCGTGCTTTCTCTCCCAGCACGGTCATCTCATCCTGCTCATGCGCGGGGTTCAGTCGGGCGATGGCGGCAAAGTCGCCGACGTCGTCCCAGGTGAAGTCCCCGGGGATGACGGCCACGTCCCCGGCGTCGGCGGCCGGCTCCGCCACGGCATAGTCGATGGCGGTCTTCGGCAACGACGGCCAGATCCGCTGCATGACCTCGTCCTGCCGCGATGTGCCCCAGGCCTCGGCGATCTCCACCAGACCGGCGTGCAGCTGCGGCTCGGCGGCCCGCAGATGCTGCAGCAGCAGCCCCACCGGGGCCACGAACATTCCCGCGTTCCACAGGTAGTCGCCGTCGGCCACGTACTGGGCGGCCCGCGCCTCCCCCGGCTTCTCCACGAACTCGGCCACCTGACGAGCGCTCGGCGCGTGGTCCACCTCGAGCCGCTCCCCGCGGCGGATGTAGCCGAAGGCGGTGGAGGGATGGGTGGGGGTGATCCCGATGGTCACGATCTTGCCGGTGGCCGCCGTGGCGACGGCCTCCCGGACGGCCGCCTGGAAGGCGTCCACCGGGGCGATGACCTGGTCGGCGGCGAAGGACCCCATGATGATGTCCGGACTGCGCCGGTGCAGGATCGCCGCGGCCAGTCCGATTGCGGCCGCAGAGTCCTTCGGCGAGGGCTCGAGGACCAGATCGTCCTCGTCCACCTCGGGCAGCTGGGCGCGCACCGCGTCCCGGTGCTGCTCACCGGTGACCACCACCACGCGTTCGCCGGTCAGCGGAGCCAGCCGCTCGTAGGTGCCCCGGATCAGGGTGGTGCCGGAGCCCGTGAGGTCATGCAGGAACTTCGGCGCGTTCGCGCGCGAGAGCGGCCACAGCCGGGTGCCCACTCCTCCGGCGGGGATCACGGTGTAGAAGCGCTCGAAGCTGACGGGGGGCGCAGCAGAGGCCGCGACGACGTCGTGGTCCCCGGCGTGCCGGGCCTCGGCCCCGGCCAGAGAGGCATCATGTGCGAAAGTCACTCCCCCAGGGTAGACGTGTCCGGCGACATCGGCCCGTTCCGGCGCTGCGGGTCCTCTCCCGCCCGGAGCGACGTGAGCCTCCCTCTCGGGCCCGCATCCCTTCCTGTGGCCGCTCTCGCGCCCCCGGGAAAGTCGAATTTCTACGTCACGTAGAAATATTGGCGGTCCGTCCTGTGGCGAAGGTCATGATTCATCTCCTCCCGGGCGGAAGGTCTACGATGATCCGCGCAACATTGCGTCCAGGAATGTGCCGACGCCCGCGTCACCGGCGACGGTGGCTTACCCTGGTACGTAGATCGCACTCGCACAGGCGTCACACACATCCGCTCCGCCAACTGCGATCAGATGCGCACCCAAGGAAGGGCGGGCGGAACGCCATGCGACGATGCAGGGAGGTTTACACACGTGACGCAATCCAAAGGCACCCTGTACAGGGGCCGAGAAGGCATGTGGTCCTGGGTCGGCCACAGGATCACCGGCGTCGGCATCTTCTTCTTCCTCCTGGTCCACGTGCTCGACACTTCGCTCGTGCGCGTGTCTCCGGAGGCCTACGATGCCGTCATCGGCGCCTATAAGAACCCCATCATGATCATGGGCGAGATCGGCCTGGTCGGCGCGATCGTCTTCCACGCCTTCAACGGTCTGCGGATCATCCTGGTGGACTTCTGGAAGAAGGGCACGCGCTACCACAAGCAGATGCTCTGGGGCGTGCTCGCCCTCTGGATCGTGACGATGGTCGCCTTCAGCGCCCGTCACCTGATGCTCTTCCTGGAAGGGTGGAACTGATCGATGACCGCCACCAACTCTGAAGCAGTCCTCCCGGCACAGGGCATCGAGGCCCCCCGCTCGGGACGAGTGGACCCCAAGTACCTGCGCAGCAAGACGACCTCCGGCAGCTTCGAGATGGCCGCCTGGGTCTTCATGCGCGTCTCCGGCATCGCCCTGGTGGTGCTCATCTTCGTGCACCTGTGGGTGAACCTCATGGTGGGTGACGGCATCCACCAGGTCGACTTCGGCTTCGTCGCCGGCAAGTGGGCCAACCCGGTCTGGCAGTTCTGGGACCTGACCATGCTCTGGCTGGCCATGCTGCACGGCACCAACGGCATGCGCACCATCATCAACGACTACGCCGAGAAGGACTCGACCCGCCTGTGGCTGAAGTCGATCCTCTACATCGGCAGCACGGTGATCATCATCCTGGGCACCATGGTGATCTTCACCTTCGAGCCGTGCCTGCTGGACAGCACCACCGGCGAGCCGCTGCCGCGGGCGGTCTGCCCGAACTGATCGACGAGCGCCCCTCCCCGCCGGGCTGACCCCGGGCTCCGCCCAGGGCACGACGACGGCGGGGAGCGCGGGCCCCGTCCGAGACGCCTCCACCACTTCCGACCGAAGAGAGACACCCAAGCTGATGCAGGTTCACAAGTATGACGTCGTCATCGTCGGCGCCGGCGGCGCGGGGATGCGCGCCGCCATCGAATCCGGCCAGCGCGCCCACACCGCCGTGCTGACGAAGCTCTATCCGACCCGCTCCCACACCGGCGCCGCCCAGGGCGGCATGTGCGCCGCCCTCGCGAACGTCGAGGAGGACAACTGGGAGTGGCACACCTTCGACACCGTCAAGGGCGGTGACTACCTGGTCGACCAGGACGCGGCCGAGGTCATGGCCAAGGAGGCCATCGACGCCGTCCTCGACCTGGAGAAGATGGGGCTGCCCTTCAACCGCACCCCCGAGGGCAAGATCGACCAGCGTCGCTTCGGCGGCCACACGCGCGACCACGGCAAGGCCGCCGTGCGCCGCGCCTGCTATGCGGCCGACCGCACCGGCCACATGATCCTGCAGACGCTCTACCAGAACTGCGTCAAGCACAACGTGGAGTTCCACAACGAGTACTACGTGCTGGACCTGCTCACCGTGGAGGAGGACGCCACCCGCGAGGACGGCACCCCCTACAAGCAGAAGCGCGTCGCCGGCGTCGTCTCCTACGACCTCGCCAACGGTGAGATCCACGTCTTCCAGGCCAAGTCCGTGGTGTTCGCCACCGGCGGGTTGGGCAAGATCTTCAAGACCACCTCCAACGCGCACACGCTGACCGGGGACGGCATGGCCATCGCCTACCGCGCCGGCATCCCGCTGGAGGACATGGAGTTCGTGCAGTTCCACCCGACCGGACTGGCCGGGCTGGGCATTCTGCTCTCCGAGGCGGCCCGCGGTGAGGGCGGCATCCTGCGCAACTCCGAGGGTGAACGCTTCATGGAGCGCTACGCCCCCACCATCAAGGACCTGGCCCCGCGTGACATCGTCGCCCGGTCCATGGCCAACGAGGTGCGGGAGGGGCGCGGCTGCGGCCCGAACAAGGACTACGTGCTGCTGGACCTGACCCACCTGGAGCCGGCGCACATCGACGCCAAGCTGCCGGACATCACCGAGTTCGCCCGCACCTACCTCGGTGTGGAGCCGTACACGGAGCCGGTTCCGGTGTTCCCCACCTGCCACTACGCCATGGGCGGCGTGCCCACCACGGTGACCTCCGAGGTGCTGCAGGACAACGACACCACCGTCCCCGGCCTCTACGCCGCCGGCGAGGTCGCCTGCGTCTCCGTCCACGGGTCCAACCGTCTGGGCACCAACTCCCTGCTGGACATCAACGTGTTCGGCAAGCGCGCCGGCATCGCCGCCGCCGAGTACGCCTCCACCGCCGAGTTCGTGGAGCTGCCGGAGAACCCGACCGCCCGCACCGAGGAGATGCTCGCCACGGTCCGCAACGGCAACGGCGGAGAGCGGGTGGCCGCCATCCGTGCCGAGCTCCAGGAGACCATGGACGCCAACATGCAGGTGTTCCGTTCCGAGGAGACCATCAAGGAGGCCCTCGGCGTCATCGAGAACCTGCGGGAGCGTTACCAGCAGGTGCAGATCCAGGACAAGGGCCGCCGGTTCAACCTCGACCTGCTCGAGGCCGTGGAGCTCGGCTTCCTGCTGGACATGGCCGAGGTCATGACCGTGGCCGCGCTGCACCGGCAGGAGTCCCGCGGAGGTCACTACCGCGAGGACTTCCCCGACCGCGACGACGAGAACTTCATGCTGCACTCGATGCTCTACCAGGACCCCGAGGCGGAGACCGAGGGCACGAAGGGCATCCGCTTCGAGACCAAGCCGGTCGTCTTCACCCGCTACGAGCCGATGGAGCGTAAGTACTGATGAGCACCCCCACCCAAGACGTCGCAGAGCCTGCCTCCAAGGTCGATCTCGCCCAGAGCTCGGGCGGAGGCGGGGAGATCCCCAGCTTCGACATCACCCTGAAGGTGCGCCGCTACGATCCCGAGTTCTCGGATGAGGCCCGTTGGGACGAGTGGACCCTGACCATGTACGGCACGGACCGTGTGCTGGACGCCCTGCACAAGGTCAAGTGGGAGATCGACGGCTCGCTGACGTTCCGTCGTTCCTGCGCCCACGGCATCTGCGGCTCCGACGCCATGCGCATCAACGGCCGCAACCGCCTGGCCTGCAAGACCCTGCTGAAGGACCTCGACACCTCCAAGCCGATCACGGTGGAGCCGATCAAGGGCCTCCCGGTGGAGAAGGACCTGATCGTGGACATGGAGCCGTTCTTCCAGTCCTACCGGGAGATCATGCCGTTCCTGGTCAACAACTCCCCCGCCCCGACGGCGGAACGGCTGCAGTCCCCGGAGGACCGCGAGCGGTTCGACGACACCACCAAGTGCATCCTGTGCGCGGCCTGCACGTCCTCCTGCCCGGTGTTCTGGACCGACGGCCAGTACTTCGGCCCCGCGGCGATCGTGAACGCCCACCGCTTCATCTTCGACTCCCGCGACGACGCCGGCGACATGCGCCTGGAGGTCCTCAACGACAAGGAGGGCGTGTGGCGCTGCCGCACCACCTTCAACTGCTCGGACGCCTGCCCGCGCGGGATCGAGGTCACCAAGGCCATCCAGGAGGTCAAGACGGCCATCCTGACCCGGGCCATGTGACCGGCTGACCTACGTTCCCAGGCACCAGGAGGGGCTCGCCGCATGATGCGGCGGGCCCCTCCTGGCGTCTGCACTTTCTGCGTCTGCACCCTCTGCGTCTGCTCCTTCGCCGCCCCTCCCCCCAGCGGCCGGTGCCCCGGACCTGTGGATAACGTGGGCGGCATCAGGCCGATGTGCGGCAGAGTGCTTCCATGGAGATCCCCTCCCGGCCCCAGATCCCCCTGCACCTCGCCCGGCCCACCCCTGACGGTCTGCACACCGGCACCGACCTCAGCTACGGAGTGCGGACGGGCGACATGCTCAGGCTGCGACGCGGCGTCTACGTCCCCGCGCAGGAATGGCTCGACGCCGCACCGTGGGAAAGACCCGTCCTGATGATCGCAGCCACGGCCCTGGCCGACCCTGAGACGGTCTTCTGCCGCACCAGCGCCCTGCTTCTGCACGGCATCCCGCTGCTGCATCCTCCTCAGCGCATCCACGTGCGGACGATGCGCAGGAGTTCGGTGCGCATCACACGGCAGACGCCGATGACGGGCCGGCTCTCCGCTGACGCCGTTCTGGCCAAGCACCGCCATCCTCCGGCACGGGCAGCGATTCTGCAGGGCATGCCCACGCAGCGCCATGAGCCGATGATTCCACCTGACCAGCACCGCTCTGCCATGCGGTCGCAGGCCCAGCAGGACAGGCGATCTGCCGAAAAGCTGCTCCTCCCCCAGCAGATGCTCCCGCCCACGGCGCTGAGAATCTGCCAGGGCCCTGCCGCCGGGTACCGAGCTGAGCCTCTGGAACTCGCCGCGGTGGACACAGCGACCAGGGTGCCCGCCGCGGACGCCGTCGTCATCCTCGATGCCGTGCTCGCCCGGCTCATGGCGCAAGGTACGGCGGAAGATGAGGCGCGGCGTCTGCTTCTCGCGTGGAAGGACCACGTCAGCTCACGACGCCGGCGCGCTCTGCTGCAGAAGCGTCTCGCGTTCACCGACCCGCGGGCCGAATCTCCGGGAGAATCATGGTCGCGCGTGAGGATCCATGAGCTGGGGTTCGTCACGCCGGAGCTTCAGACCCGAGTGGCGCTGGAGACGGGACACGCCCGACTGGACTTCGAATGGCGTGACGCCGGCGTCGTCGGAGAGTTCGACGGCCGGATCAAGTACTTCAGCCAGCAGGATCAGACGGGACGGAGCGCGGCCCTGGCCGTCTATGAAGAGAAGATCCGCGAGGACGGGATCCGCCGCACCGGCCGCACGGTGGTGCGATGGGGATGGGAGGACCTGCGACGCCCCACCACGCTCGGCACGCGTCTGTGTGCCGCCGGCGTCCCGCGGCTGCCGTCCTCACAGATCGTCTCTCTATGAGAAATCGCCCGTCCATACAGGCACGATCTCTCATAGAGGGACGATCTTTCGCTCGGCGTCGTGCTGGACGGCGCACAACGGGCGAGCCGGGCGGCACTGGTCAGTCCTTCGCGGTACGGTCGGCGGCGACGACGGCGCCCCACGCGGCCGCCAGCAGGTACACCAGACTGAACACGTAGAAGTAGAAGAACAGCCCCAGCACCGTGGTGAACGGCAGCAGCAGCTCATTGGCGGTGGCCCCGGAGATCAGCTGCGTGGAGAGCTGCCGCAGCAACGAGGACCCCAGCCCGGCGATGATCGCGGCCTGCCACAGCGCAGAGACGGGGATGACGATCCGGGAGGCCACCCGCATCAGCAGCACCGCCACGAGCACGTCCAGCACGAAGGACACTCCGATGGTGGTCAGACGCGTCAGCGGCCCGTCCAGCGCCTCCCACCCCAGGATGCCGAGGGTGGCGTCCAGGAACACCGTCGTCAGCAGGTTCGCCGCCGTCGTGCTGGCCAGCACCGCGCCGAGCACCAGCATGATCAGGAAGTCCCGGGACTTCACCACCCAGATGTACTCGGCCATCAGCGGCCGGTCGAAGATGCTGCGGATCCCGGAGCGCAGGCCGTGGATCCAACTCAGCGAGGCGACCACCATGACGGTCAGCGAGACCACCAGGGCTGCGTTGAATCCGGCGGTGTCGAAGAGCGTCTCCGGCCGCGCCAGCCCACCGTCGCCGGTGTCGATCACCCCGGGCACCGCGGTCTCCACCGCCTCCACGATGAAGGACTGCATCTCCTCGTCCCCGCCGATCACCAGACCCGCCACGGAGAAGACCGCCACCAGCATGGCGGCCACGGAGAAGAACATCATGTAGGCGGCGCCGGCGGCCATCACCGTGCCGTAGTGGAAGAAGAACAGATTGATCGCCCGGACCGGCCGGAACCGCGCCCACCGCGCCAGTCCCCACTCCACCAGGGCCATCCCTACGGCCAGGGTCCCCCGGGCGTCGCGGCGGGCGCGGCCGAACGCCATTCGGGCGCGCAGCTCCTCCTGCTTCAGCGCCGCGGCATCGATCGGGTCCGGCCGGGCGCGGACCTCCGTGCGATCGTCGATCTTCTCGATCCTGGAGCGCGCAGACTGCAGCAGGGCGTTGTGGTGGGAGTTCCGTGGGCGGAGGCGGGAAGGGTTCGTGGTCATCTCAGGCCTACCTCCCGCGTCACCGTCGACACTGCCTCGGCTCACGCCCCGGATGCGGGCAGGAAGCCGACCTTCTCATAGATGTCGGCCAGCAGCGGTGAGGCGATGCCGCGTGCCTTCTCCGCACCGCGGGCGAGCAGGGCGTCGAGCTCGTCGGTGTCCTCCAGCAGCTCCAGGGCCCGGTCACGGATCGGTCCCAGCGTCGCCACCACGGCGTCGGCCAGATCCACCTTCAGGTGGCCGTACATCTTCCCCTGGTACTCCTCGACAAGCTCGTCGATGCTCTTTCCGGAGACCGAGGAGTAGATGCTCAGCAGATTGGAGATCCCGGGCTTGGCATCCCGGTCGAAGCGGATCTCGGTGCCGTCGTCGGTGACCGCGGACTTGATCTTCTTGGCGATCTTCTTGTCCGTGTCCATGATGTTGAGCAGCCCGTTCGGTGAGGAGGCGGACTTGCTCATCTTGGTGGTGGGGTCCTGCAGGTCGTAGATGCGGGCCCCGACCTCGGGGATGAAGGGTTCCGGGACCCGGAAGGTCTCTCCGAACCGGTGGTTGAACCGCTGGGCCAGGTTGCGTGCCAGCTCCACGTGCTGCTTCTGGTCGTCACCCACCGGCACGCCGTCGGGCTGGTAGAGCAGGATATCGGCGGCCATGAGCATCGGGTAGGTCAGCAGACCCACTCCGGCGGAGTCCGCCCCCTGTTTGGCGGACTTGTCCTTGAACTGGGTCATCCGGGAGGCTTCGCCCATTCCGGTGAGGCAGGTCAGCACCCAGGCCAGCTGGGCGTGCTCCGGCATATGGGACTGCACGAACAGCGTGGAGCGCTCCACGTCGATCCCGCCGGCCAGGAACTGGGCGGCGGTCATTCGGGTGCGATGCCGCAGCTCCGCCGGGTCGTGGGGGACGGTGATGCCGTGCAGGTCCGGGATGAAGAAGAAGGCGTCATAGTCTTCCTGCATCTTCACCCAGTTGACCAGTGCGCCCACGTAGTTCCCCAGGTGCAGGGAGTCTCCGGAGGGCTGCATCCCGGAGAGCACTCGGTGCTCGTCGGAGATGCCCACCAGCTGCGCACTCTGCTCGGCCATGTTCTCCCTCATCGATCGTGCCAGGAGTCCCTGGCGTGGTGTGTCGCTGCCTCCGTCAGATTACCAGCGCGTCGGGTGCCGCGAGGGCGGACCGCGCCTCAGCCCGCCAGCCAGTCCCGCACGCCGGCGAAGTACGGCGACGCCGGGTCGATGACGTCGAAGTGGCAGGCGCCGTCGAGTTCGGTGCGCGGGCAGCGGCATGTCTCGGGAGAATCCGATGTCCACGGTGGCGTCATCGGTGCCGTGGATGATCCGCGCGTCGAATCCGTCCGGCAGCAGCGCGGCCCGCGAGCGCGGATCCTCCCAGCGGTACGCCTCAGGCGCCTCGTCCGGGAGCGCACCCATGTAGTCGAGCACCGCACCCTCGGCGAGCCCACCGCGCGCCTCACGGATGAGGTCGGTGATGGGCGCCAGCGCCCGCACCCGGGCCTGCGGCAGGTCCGCCCCGTGGTGGGTGGCCCAGGCCAGGGCCAGACACCCTCCGGCCGAATGCCCGACGATCAGCGGGGCGGCGGCCCCCTCGGGACGCATCCCGAGCTCCTGCCACAGCCGGACACAGTGCGCCACCGCAGTGCTGACGTCGCCAGCGTGCGCGGATGCCCGCCGTCTCCGCCGGCCCGCCGGTACTCCAGCAGGGCCACGACGCGCCCCCTCGCCCGGACGCGTCTCCCCCGGCGAGCGCGGCGGCCAGAGGGCGCGCGTGGGTGAGGTCGACACGCTGACGGAAGTACCCGCCGTGGATCAGGATGATCCCCTGTTCGGCGGTGGCCGGGTCGCCGTAGAGCTCCAGGTGCTGATCGGGCCGGTCCCCGTAGGTGTGGCGCGTCCCGGCGGCGATCCCGCGGGCCAGCAGGGAGGCCAGCTGGGCGGACTCCCGCTGCGCCGGCGTCGTACCGTCATGTCCCGCGCCGACCCTGCGCGTGCCGGCGCGGCTCATGCCGACCCTGCGCCGTCGCGAACCTCCACCAGGCTGTCCCGGATGGCGCGGATGCCGACCTCCACCTCCGCGAAGCTGGTGGACAGCGGGGACAGGCCCAGCCGGAGCCCGTGCGGAGGCCGGAAGTCGGGGATCACGCCCTGGGACCAGAGCCCCGGCAGCACGGCGGCGAAGTCCTCGTGGTCCACGGTGACGTGGGACCCGCGCCGCTGCGGATCCCGTGGGGAGGAGAGACGCACGCCCAGCGGTGTCAGCAGCTCGTCCACCAGCTCCTCGGCGAAGCCGTCAGCGCCACCGACTTCTCCCGCACCGCCTCCATCCCGGCCTGCTCGATGAGGTCCAGCATCCCCTCCATGGCGAGCATGCCGGTCACCGGCGGGGTGCCGCTGATGAACCCCCGGATGCCCGGGTGCGGGGCATACTCCGGCCCCATGGCGAACGGGTCTGCCGCGCCCATCCAGCCCTGGACCGGCTGCCGCAGGCGGCCCAGGTGACGGCGAGCCACATAGCCGAAGGCCGGGGAGCCCGGGCCGCCGTTGAGGTACTTATAGGTGCAGCCCACCGCCAGGTCCACCTCATGGGCGTCCAAGGTGATCGGCACCGACCCGACCGAATGGCACAGGTCCCACAGCACCAGCGCGCCGTGCCGGTGCGCCGCGGCGGTGATGCCCGGAAGATCCGCCAGATGCCCGGAGCGGTACTCCACGTGGCTGAGCACGACGACGGCGGTCCGCTCCCCCAGCAGCGCCTCGACGTCTGCCAGGGCCACGCCCTCCACCGGGTCGGTGTCGATCCAGCGCAGCGTCATGCCGCGTTCGGCCGCGATGCCCTCCAGCAGATACCGGTCGGTGGGGAAGTTACCGGTGTCCAGGATGATCTCATGACGGCCGGCCGCGGCCTGGGCGTCGACGGCGGCGCGCAGCAGCTTGTACAGGATGACGGTGGTGGAGTCCCCGACGAAGGTCTGCCCCTCGGCGGCTCCCAGGGTGAGCCGGGCGATCCGGTCCCCGAGGCGCAGCGGCAGCTCCATCCAGGACTCGTCCCAGGCGCGGATCAGCCGAGCGCCCCATTCCTCGACGGCGAAGCGGCCCAGTCGCTCGGCCGCCGTCCTGGTGGGCCGCCCGAGGGAGTTGCCGTCCAGGTAGGAGCGGACCTGCTCGTCCAGGACGAACTCGTCCCGGAGGTGGGCCAACGGATCGGCGGCGACGAGCGCGGCGGCCACGGTCGACGAGGGCACGGTCGACGGCGGCGCGGTCGACGGCGGCCGGCGCTGCGGCTGGTGCGTGCTGCCGGGCGTGGTGCTGGGCAGGCTGCTGGGCGTCCATGGGCATCTCCTCGGTGACCTCAGCGTCCGATCTCGGAGCGGACGGCGAACAGCTCAGGGAAGAAGGTCAGCTCCAGTGCCTTCTGCAGGAACGCGACCCCGCTGGAGCCGCCGGTGCCGGGTTTTCCGCCGATGATCCGCATCACGGTGCGCAGGTGGCGGAACCGCCAGGTCTGGAAGTTCTCCTCCAGGTCCACCAGCTCCTCGCAGCTCTCATAGATCAGCCAGTGCTGCTCGCGATCCTCGTAGATGCCGCGGAAGAGCTCCGTGAGGCCGTCGTGGGCGGTGTGGGCCCGTGAGACGTCCCGGGCCAGCAGCTCCTGGGGCACCGGGTGCCCCAGGCGGGCCAGATGGCGGATGAACTCGTCATAGATGCTGGGCTGCTCCAACAGCTCGGCCAGCTGACGCTGTGCCTCGGGCTCGGCGTCGAAGACCTTCAGCATGCCGGCGTTCTTGTTGCCGAGCAGGAACTCCACGGCCCGGTACTGCCAGGACTGGAATCCCGAGGAGCTGCCCAGGAAGTCGCGGAACTCCGCGTACTCGCTGGGAGTGAGCGTGGCCAGCACCGACCACTGCTCGGTCAGCGTCCGCTGGATGTGCTTGACCCGGGCGATGCACTTCAGCGCGGGCTGCAGCTGATCGGCCGCGATCAGGTCCCGGGCGGCGCGCAGCTCATGGATGACCAGCTTCAGCCACAGCTCGGTGGTCTGGTGCTGGATGATGAACAGCAGCTCGTCATGGTGCTCGGGCTCGCTGACCGGATGCTGGGCGGAGAGCAGCCGCTCCAGCCCCAGATAGGACCCGTAGGTCATGCGGTCCCGCAGGTCGGTGTGGATCCCGGCCTCAAGCTCACGTTCGTTGTGCTCGGCCGTCTCACTGGGTCGGGCCGTCGACGACTCTGTCATGGCGCCTCTCTGCCCCGGACCGGGACTCAGTCGTCCAGCCCGAGGGCGAATCCGGCCTCGAGGTCCTGATCGGAGTACGTGCGGAACGCCAGCAGGGTCTCGGTGTCCCGGATCCCGGAGACCTTGGAGATGCGGTCCGGGATCAGTTCGGCGAGCTCGTCGAAGCTGGGGCCCTTGACCATCGCGACCAGGTCCCAGGGTCCGGTGACCGAATAGACGGCCTGGACGCCGTCGATGTCGGCGATCTGCTGGCCGGCCTCCGGGATGCCCTGGGGGTCGGTCTTGATCATCACGAAGGCTGTGACCATCGCATGCTCCTCATCGAGTTCTCGTGATCAGTGGGGTGGCCCGCTCAGCCTACGGGAGGCGGTAGTCCACCACGAGGGGCGCATGGTCGGACCAGCGCAGCGAATAGTCCAGCGCCCGGTCCACGGCGGACTTCTCGGCCGTCTCCGCGAGTGCGGGGGTCGCCATCTGGTAGTCGATGCGCCAGCCGGTGTCGTTGTCGAAGGCCTTCCCGCGGTAGGACCACCAGGTGTAGGGCCCCTCCACGGGACCGGCCAGGGTGCGGGCGACGTCGACGTATCCGCCCTCGTCGCCGAAGTAGCCGTCGAAGTACGCCCGTTCCTCCGGCAGGAAGCCCGAGTTCTTCACGTTGCCCTTCCAGTTCTTGATGTCGAGCTCGGTGTGCCCGACGTTGAGGTCCCCGACCACCAGCACGTGGTCCTTGGTGCGGGCCAGCTGCGGCAGGTGGTGACGCATGTACTCCAGGAACCGCATCTTGTGCTCCTGCTTCACGGAGCCGACCTCGCCCGAATGCACGTAGACGCTGACCACGGTCAGCGTGCTGCCGTCTCCGAGGGCGAAGTCCGCCTCCACCCACCGGCCCTGGTCCTCCGGGTGGCCGTCGCCGATGCCGCTGCGGACCTCGGTGGGCTCGGTGCGGGAGACGATGGCGACGCCGGCCCGCCCCTTCTGTGCGGCCTCCTCCTCGTGGACGTGCCATGCCACGCCTGTGGGCTCGGTCATCTCTCCGATGAGCTTGGTGACGATGGACTCGTCGGCACGGACCTCCTGCAGGGCGAGGATGTCGACGTCGCGGGAGGCCAGCCACTCCCCCATCCCCTTGCGGTGGGCGGCGCGGATGCCGTTGACGTTCACCGACGCCACGCGGGTCAGGCCCTCGGGCTTGGGGTCGACGACGCGATGCGGGAACTCGCCGAAGGGGGTGGTCTCGTCAGGCACGGAGGATCCTCTCGTCTGTCAGCTCAGTCTGGTGTGCACCGGCGCCGCGGCCCGCGACGCCGGCTCCGGCCGGTGCCGCGCAGTCGACGACTTCGCCGCTGATGGGCCGATCGTCATCGCGCGGGCGGTCGTCACGCTGCTCCCGCCCGCGGCGCTGCTCCTCACCGCCGCGGCCGACGTGCTCGGCGAGCATGTCACGACCGTTGGTCGCGGTCATCTCGATGGTGTCCAGGGCACGCTCGACCATCTCCAGGTCGGCCTCCTCGCCCTTGGCGAGCTCCTGTCCGATGACCCTGCGCTGGACCTGCACGATCTTGAAGGAGTGGTCCAGCTTCATATTGCGGGTGTGGGCGTCCTCGTCCACGACGGCGGTTCCGCCTGCGTCCTGGCTGTGGCGCGCGGCGGCGTCGGCCCGCGCCGAGTCGAGCGTCTGGCTCATCTTCTGCGCCCCTCGGCGCACCGAGGTCACCAGGATCGCGGCGAGGATCAGCCAGCCGGCGGAGATGGCGACGATGATCCACCCGATCACGTCGTTCTGGTTGGCGGCGAACACCAGCGCCACCAGCAGCACCGTGATCATCACGGCGAAGGTGATGCCGGAGGATCGGCGCCCGAAGCTGCGGAGGGCGTCGTCGGCACGACGGCCCGTGGACCCGGATTCGAGAGGAGGCTGCGAACTCATGGTCCCGATTATCTCCGAGACCGGGGTGGGACGGCGAATCGCGTCAGCGGGTCGGCCAGGTCAGATGGTGCTCCCAGCCGTGCCTCGGGAGCGCCTGCATGGGATCGCGGTGGAGACCCTCGTCGTCCACCGGCTCAGAGAGCCTGATGTCGACGTGCTCCTCATGCTGCGAGTAGGTGTACTGGTCCACTGTGAAGGTGAACCCCTCCTCCCCGCGGATCAGGTGCTGCCCGGTGTAGCCCTCGACGTCGTTGTCGTGGTGCTCCTCCTGTTTGATCAGCAGCCCGCGTGGGACCTCCAGGATCAACGTGGCTCTCAGCATCTCCCTCACCCCTGTTCCTTCACCGCCGACGGCTGTGCCGGTGAGTGTAGGCCCGGGGTCACACCCGGGGGAAGATCTCCCGAGTCAGCACGGTTGGGCAGAGTGTGACCTCAGCCTCCCCCACACCCGACGACGCCGGCTCAGCCGCCCCGGACGGCGCGCCGCCTGATCCCCCGGCCCGTCGGGTGATGGTGGCGCTGCTGACTCCGCTGTTCGCCGCGCTGATGAGCATCAGCATCGTCAACGTGGCGCTGCCGGCGATCGAATCAGGGCTGGGCGCCGGGTCCTCGGATCTGCAGTGGGTCCTGTCCGGCTACGCCCTGGCCTTCGGGGTGGTGCTGGTGCCTGCGGGCCGGGCCGGCGACCTGTGGGGCCGCCGCCGCTTCTTCCTGCTGGGCGTGGCGGTGTTCGGGCTGGCCTCCCTGATGTCCGCCCTGGCGCCCACCCCGATGGTGCTCAACATCGCCCGCGTGCTCATGGGAGTCGGGGCGGGGCTGCTGACCCCACAGATCATCGGCATGATCCAGCAGCTGTTCCGTGGGTCGGCCCGCGGCCGGGCCTACGGGCTGATGAGCACCGTCATCGGCGTGGCCGTGGCGGCCGGACCGGCGATCGGCGGGCTGATCATCGACGTCGTCGGTGACGACCTGGGCTGGCGGACGACGTTCCTGATCAATGTGCCGCTGACCCTGCTGGCCTTCGTGCTCGCCTTCCTGTGGCTCCCGCGCACCGGTGGAGGGGCCGTCACCGGCACCACCAGCAGCACCGGCACCCGCACCGGCAGCGGCGGCCGCCGAGGCCTGGCCGCGCTGGATCCGCTGGGCGTGGCGCTGCTCTCCGCGGCGTGGTGCTGGTCATGCTGCCGTTCATCCAGTTCCGCTCCGGAACCGGAGCGTTCCTCGGCGCCGCTGGTCTGGCGCTGATGACCGTCTGGGCGTTCTGGGAGCGCCGCCTGGGACGGCTCGACGCCGAGGCGCCCATGGTGGACCTGGCCCTGTTCACCCGTCCCAGCTACACCCTCAACACCCTGGTGCTGTCCCTGTACTTCCTCGGAATGCCGGCTGTGTGGGCGGTCGTCGCGGTCTATGTGCAGCAGGGGCTGGGCCATGGGGCGCTGGTGGCCGGCGTCGTGACCCTGCCCTCGGCGGTGATGGTCATGCTGCTCTCCACCGCGGTGGGGCGCCGCGTGGAGACCTCGGGCCCTCGGATGCTGGTGGTCGGCACGGTGATCGCCGTGCTCTCCATGCTCGCCCTGGCCGGGGCCACCGCATTGATGGGCGCCGGCTCCGGGTCCCTGTGGCTGGTGGGAGCCGCCCTGGCGCTCAACGGGCTCTCCCAGGCGCTGATCATCCCCAGCGCGCAGACCCTGTCCATGCAGGATGTGCCGGCGCGCATGGCAGGCGCGGCCGGCGGCGTCGCGCAGACCTCCCAGAGGCTGTTCACGGCGGTCGGCATCGCTCTGGTCACCGGGGTCTACTTCAGCATCGCGGCAGCCGTGGACCACCATGCCGCCGTGCTGGTGGCCTCCCTGGCGATCGCCGCATGCATGCTCAGCGCCGTGCTCGCCGCAGTGCTGGCGGCCCGCCGGGCGCGACGGGCCCCGGCGGCCGCCTCGTGAGGGGCCCGGTCAGCGCAGGCGCGTGACCTGGGTGAGGTCCTTGTCGAGCACGTACTTCGGCCGGCCGGAGAAGATCCGAGCCCGTTCCTCGGACTCCTCCCACTCCTTCTCGGCGGCCGCGAACTCCTCGGCAGTGCCGAAGCGGCTGACATACCAGGTCAGCTCGGTGCTGTCCGCGGCGAGCCACACCGACTCGACGGTGAAGCCGCGCTCCTCCCGGGCGGGGAAGACCTCGTCGCGCAGGAACGCGACGAACTCCTGCGCCAGCTCCGGGTCCAGCCTGTAGCGGCGCATCCAGGTGGTGCGCCGGGTCTCCTCGGCGCCGACGGTGGTCTCAGGAAGCTCGGTCATGTCTCTCCTCGCAAGGACGGGGCGTCTGGCGGGCCGGAGCAGGTCAGCCCCGACTCGCGGCGGGCCGGCTCCGCTGACCCGCCGGCGCCTCCATCCTACGAAGCATCCAGCCGCGGCGTCCGCGGCGGCTCGGTGCGGCGGCGCCCGGTGGCCTCGAGGGCCGCGGCGATCTGCAGCAGCCTGACGTCGTCGTGGGCGCGCCCGGCGAAGGTCAGCCCCACCGGCATCCCGGTGTCGGCCATGGTGCCCATCGGCACGGTGACGGTCGGCACCCCCAGGTGCCGCCAGACCAGGTTCCCGTTGGCCACCCAGACGCCGTTGCGCCACGCGAGCTCCGCCGAGTCTGGGTTGACGTCCGCATCCGCAGGTCCGACGTCGGCCACCGCGGGGAAAGCGATGACGTCCAGGCCCAGCCGGTCCATCCAGGCCTCCAGATCGACCTCCCGGGTGCGCACCAGACCACGCAGGCCCTCCTGAAGGTGCGGGATCTGATGCATCGACAGCTCGGGGGTGTCCCGGATGAACTGCGGGTAGGCGGCGATGTCGTCGTCGAAGCCGTGGTACCGGTCCTCCAGGGCGCCCTCCGGGTGCGGGAAGATCTGCGTCCCGTCCACCGCCGCGAGGCTGGACAGCCCGGGGTCCCCGTTGGCGTTCAGGAAGTCCTCCCACCCCCAGGCGGAGAGGTCGAGGATCTCTCGGTCCAGATACTCGGAGCTGACCAGCCCTCGGGTGCGGATCGTCGGGGCCCCTGGGCGGTCTCCCTCGTAGTTGGTGACCACCGGCAGGTCCGTGATGCGTACGTCGGCCCCGTGGCGCTCCATGTCCGCGCGCGCCTGCTCCCAGAGGTCGAGCACACTGGGCCGCGGGGTAATCGGCCGCCCGGTGGAGCCGCCGATGCCCGTGACCCCTTCGGGGGACGGCTCAGCGGTCCCGGCCGAGGCGTCCAGGCCCAAGTACAGGGCGGGCGCCCCGATCCGCAGCCCCGCGAGCAGCCGCGCGGCCTCCGCGGGATCGGCCGGACGCAGGTCCGTGAAGCTCTCCGGACGCACAGCAGAGGTCTTCGGGATCTCCACCCACGGCTGCACCCGCCAGAAGTCGCCCCGGGTCTCGGCGTCGTCGACCATGATGACGTCGAGCACCTCCAGCATGTCCTCCATGCTGCGGGTGTGCGGCACCACCACGTCCATGGTGGGCACCAGCGGCCAGTTCCCCCGGATCGAGATCATCCCCCAGGACGGGGTGTAGGCGCACAGGGCGTTGTTCGACGCCGGCGCGCGCCCGGAGGACCAGGTCTCCTCCGCCAGGCCGAAGGCCGCGAAGCTGGCCGCCGTCGCCGTGCCGGATCCGTTGGAGGAGCCGGAGGCGAAGGCGGAGGTGAGGTGCTCGGCGCTGTACGGGCTCTCGGCCCGGCCGCGCAGACCTCGCTGCATGCCGCCGTTGGCCATCGGAGGCATGGTGGTCAGGCCCAGCAGGACCGCCCCTGAGGCTCGCAGCCGCTCCACGGTGAAGGAGTCCCGCTGGGCGACGAGCTCCGCGAAGGCCGGCGAGCCGGCCGAGACGGTCAGCCCGGCGGCCTGGTAGCTCTCCTTGGCGGTGTAGGGGATGCCGTCGAGCGGACCCAGGAGCTCGCCGCGGGCACGGCGGGCGTCCGAGGCGCGGGCCTCGGCGAGTGCCTGCTCGTTGCGCACCACCACGGCGTTGAGCCGCGGCCCTGTTGGTCGTAGGCCTCGATGCGCGCCAGGTGGGCGCCCACCAGCTCCTCACTGGTGGTCTCGCCGCGCTCCAGAGCCGCGCGCATCTGCGGGATCGCGGCCTCCACGACGTCGAATGCTGCCGTCATCGCTGATCTGTTCCTTTCACGCGTGAGGGGTCGCCTGCGCCCGGCCGGGTGCTTCCGGGCGGAGGCGCGGCCGCGGCTGCTGCTGGGTGATGCAGTGGATGCCGCCCCCGAAGCAGAGGATGTCCCGGGCGTCCACCAGCTGGATCCGGTGGTCCGGGTAGGCCCGGGCCAGGATCTCGGCGGCCTGCGCGTCGTGGGGGTCGTCGTAGCCGCACAGCACCACCAGGCCGTCGGCCACGTAGTGGTTGATGTAGGTCCAGTCCACGAACTCTTCGTCGGCGTCCACGATGGTGCGCGGGGCCGGGACGTCGATGATCTCGAACGGGTTCCCCTCCGCGTCGCGCGCCGCCTCCAGGACCTCGCGCAGCCGGCGGGTGACCGCGTGGTCCGGGTGCCGGGGGTCGTCCTGCCGGTGCAGCAGCACGCTGCCGGACGGGGTGAAGCAGGCGAACATGTCCACATGACCGCGGGTGCCGAACTCCTCGTAGTCCCGGGTGAGACCACGGGGGAACCAGACGGCGTGGCGGGTGCCCAGCTTCGCGTGCAGCTCCGCCTCGATCTGCTCCCTGCTCAGCCCGGGGTTCCGCCCCGGATCCTGCTGGACGGTCTCGGTGAGCAGCACGGTGCCGCGGCCGTCCACGTGGAAGGCCCCGCCTTCGTTGACCAGCGGGCTGCCGATCCGTTCGGCGCCGGCGGGACCGGCCATCTCCACTCCGACCTTGGCGTCCCGCTCATGGGGGGCCCAGGGCTGGTCGCCCCAGCCGTTGAAGATCCAGTCCACTCCGGCGACGGCGCCCGAGGCGGTGTGGACGAAGGTCAGCCCGATGTCACGCATCCAGGCGTCGTCGAGGGCGATGGTGACGATCTCGGCGACCTCGCCGAGCGCTTCCCGGGCGGCCTGCTCGTCCGCCGGGTCGGCCACCACGGTGACCGGTTCGACGGCGGCGATGGTACGCGCCACCTGGGACCAGGCCCGCCGGGCGCGTGCCAGCGACTGCGAGCCGTGCGGACCGAAGGTCTCGTTGGCCGGGGGGAAGGCCATCCAGGTGCGCTCATGCGGCGCCCACTCGGGCGGCATCACGGTCGTCTCCGTCGTGGCGCCGACCGGCTGCGCCGTCGTCGGCTGTGAGATGGGGGTGTCCATGTCTCTCCTCAGGGTCCTCCGCGGGGCGGTCAGGCGGTCGGGTGCTCGGTGGTCTCGAAACGGCGGCGGAAGAACTCCGGGTTGCGGCGGTGCTGGTAGAGCATCGCGGCCACGCCGAGCACGAAGATCAGCACGCCCAGGATGAACACCAGGCCGACGCCGCCGATCTCGGAGCCGGAGCCGTAGGCCGGGTCCATCGAGTCCCAGGCGGTCTGGAAGAAGAAGATCAGCAGCAGGATGCCGCCCAGCAGCGGGGCCAGCAGCTTGTTGATGAAGGATCCCACGGAGGCGGTGGCCTCGGCACGGAAGTACCACACGCAGGCCAGCGCCGTGACGCCGTAGTAGAAGCAGACCATCATGCCCAGAGTGGTGATGGTGTCCCACAGGACGTTCTCCGAGATCACGCGCATCACCGCGTAGAAGACCGCGGCGATGACCACCGAGACGATCGTCGCGTAGGCCGGCGTCTGGTGCTTGGGGCTGACCTTCGCATACTTGGGGCTCAGCGCTCCGTAGTGGCCCATGGCGAGCATGGTCCGCGCCGGGGAGATCATCGTGGACTGCAGCGAGGAGGCGGAGGAGGACAGCACTGCCAGGGAGATGAGGATCGCGAAGGGCCCCATCACCGGGCCGGCCAGCGCGGCGAAGACGTTCTCCTGGATGTCCGGGTTGCCCAGGCCGAAGTCCCCGGTGGAGACGCCCGCGTAGGACAGGGTCGCCAGCGTCACCAGGGTGTAGAGCCCGACGACGACCAGGATGGTCAGCACGGCCGCCTTGCCGGGCGTGGTGGTGGTGCCCTTGGACTCCTCGTTCATCGTCAGTACGACGTCCCAGCCCCAGTAGATGAACACCGACAGGGCGATGCCTGCGGCGAAGGCGGAGAAGGTCTCCACACCGAACGGGTTGAACCAGTCCCAGCTGAAGTGGGTCGCGTCGAAGGCGGTGCCGCTGCCCACGTGGCGGAAGGCCACCACGGAGAACCAGACCAGCACGAGCATCTGGAAGGAGACCAGCAGGTACTGGAACGCCTTGGTGGCCTCCAGTCCGCGGTAGGAGATGTAGGCGGCCACGGCCATGAAGGCCAGGCAGGTGAGGATGTTGACCGGCACGTTGCGTGTCAGGTCCGCGATCCAGTCCAGGCCGGTGAGCTGACTGATCGCCAAGTAGAAGAAGTCCACGGCGATGCCGGCAAGGTTGGACAGCACCAGGATCGTGGAGGCCAGCAGGCACCAGCTGCCCATCCACCCGATCCATGGGCCGAAGGCCCGGGAGGCCCAGGTGAAGGTGGTGCCGGAGTCGGGCATGGCCCGGTTGAGCTGGCGGTAGCCCAGGGCCACCAGCAGCATCGGGATGAACCCGACGATCAGCACCGCCGGCAGGTGCTCACCAACGGCCGAGGCGGTGGGTCCGACCGCGCCGGAGAGCGTGTAGGCCGGTGCGATCGTGGAGACGCCGATGACGACGGCGCCGAGCGTGCCGATCGCTCCGGCACTCAGGCCTTTCCTGTGGTCCGTCCCTGCGGGTGCGGATCCTGGGGCGCCGGTGGCGGCGCCGCTGCCGATCTGGGTCATGGTGGTGTCCTCCCTCAGCGGACGGCGTCCGCGGGGTTCGGGTGGTCGTTCCGGTGGTCAGGGGTGTCATGGCGCGGCATGACGATCAGCGGGATCGGCAGCTGCGTGAGGATGCGGGCGGCGGTGTCACCCAGGAAGAGTCGACGTCGGCCGGCCAGGCGGGAGGAGCCCATCATGAGCAGGCCGCCTTCGGGCCAGTCGTGGGCGGCGACGGCGCGGGCGGGGTCCCCGCCCTGGGGGAAGGTCACCTGGGTCACCGGCACCTGGAGCTGGGCCGCCCAGGCGGCGGCGTCGTCGGCGACCTGGTGCACGCCACCGCCCGGGGAGACGGCGGCCAGCACGTGGCCGACCGGTGTCTCGTCGCGGTGGCCGGCAGGCGCCAACGCCAGCGGCACCGGGGAGCTGTGCAGCAGAGCGTCCACCGCCGGGTGGGTGGTGAGCCGACGGGCCCCCACTCCGGAACCGGTGACCAGCAGGTCGGCTCCGTGCTCCTCGGCGGCGGCGATCAGACCTTCGGCCACCGAGGGGGCGGGGCTGATCGCGCTGCTGTGCGCGACGTCGTCGGGGATCATCTGCTGCGCCTCGGCGAGCCAGCCGCGTGCCTGGTCGGCGATGATCCCGCCGACGTCGCCCACCGGCGGGTACGCCGGGGTGAAGGCGGAGTGCTGCCGCAGGATCAGCTGCAGGTGCAGGTGTGCGTCGGCGGCCCGGGCGAGGGCGACGCCGAGTCGCACCGCATCGCGGCTGCGCTCGTCACCGCCGTATCCGACCAGGATGCGTCGCAGGGCGGGGGCCGTCACCGCGGGCGGGGTCTCCGTCTCCGTGACGGTGACGGCCTCAGCGCCGGCGTCAGTGCCGGTGCCGGTCTCTGTGTGGGGGCTCATCGGGGGGTCTCCTCTCGCAGGCTCGTCGCTCACACCGTGGCGGCTGACGTCGGCAGCTCGGCCAGGACGTCCTCGGCGGCTCGGCGGCCCTGGCGCAGGTCCGCCGTCGACGTGCTGATAGCCCTCGGCGGCAAGGTCCGAGCAGGCCCAGTGGATCGGACCGACGGCCTCCCGCTGATGGGCGCCGTAGCGGCTCAGTCCGCCGAGGTCGAAGCTGGCGGCGTAGGCTCCGCGGGTCCACTCCTCCGAGCCGAAGTCGGACTCGTAGTAGACCTCGGGGCTCAGCGCCTGATCACCCAGGTAGTGCGCGAGCGACTCGAGGATCCGCCGACGACGCTCCTCCTCAGGGAGGGCGAACATCTCGTCGGCCTTCTCGTCGGAGACGAAGGCGACGAGGGTTCCGCGGGAGTCCCCGTGGTTGGTGTTGTCGTAGACCTCCTGGCAGATCTCCGCGGCCCCGAACCCGGTGCCGGAGAGGCCTGCTTCGCGCCAGAAGGGGCGGTCGTAGACGGCGTGGACCTTGATGACCAGGCCCATGGACTGGTGCTGGTGCATCTGGTGCTGCAGTCGTGGCAGGGCCGGTTCGAAGCTGATGCGGGAGTACAGGTTCGGCGGGACGGCCACGATCACCTGCTGCGCGCGGACGGTGACCCGGTCCGACCACACGGTGACCCCGTGCGGCTCCTCCCAGGCGATGGTGCGCACCGGGGTCTCCAGGTGCACGGTGCCCGGCTCGAGCTGAGCGGCCATCGTCTCGGAGACGCTCTGCATGCCGCCGACCACGCGACGGTCCAGGATGAAGTCCTCATCGACCAGGTGGCTGAAGGAGCCTGCGGAGGCGGCCATCAGCACCGCCTGCAGCGCGGAGAAGGCGTGGTCCGGCTTGGTCAGCATGCCGCCGGCCAGGAAGATCGCGAGGTTCTCGCGGGCCGGGGCGTCGTCGGTCTGCTGCCGCAGCCACTCGGCGAACGTGACCGAGTCCAGCTCCCGGGCCTGCGGGTGCGCCCACGGCTCCTGGGCCCCGATCTCGGCGGCCAGCCGATCGAGGATCTCGATGACGCGCTCCATCTCGGCCTCGGTGTGCTCCCCGACGGGGAACATCTCACCGGTGAACTCGTGGCGGGTGCCGTCGGTGGCCAGGTAGACGTTGGCCCCGTCGCGGTGGCGCTGGAAGGTCTCCAGCCCAAGCTCGTCGAGGAGACCCAGCAGCTCGGTCTGGTCCGGCGAGACCCACTGGCCCCCGACCTCCAGGAAGGCGCCGTCGATCTCCTGCGACCAGGTGCGGCCTCCCACGCGGTCGCGAGCCTCCAGGACGGCGACGCTGCGGCCCTGCTGCTGCAGGGCGCGGGCGGCGCGCAGCCCGGCCGGTCCGGCCCCCACCACGACGACGTCACGGTCGAGTGCCTCGATGCTTCCCACGGAGCGGATCCCTGTCACTGTGCTCTCCTTCACAATTAAATGAACTATATTCATTAACGGGCATGGACACCCACCTTGTCAAGCCCTGCGATGACTTCCCCCGCCCTGCGGGCCGTCGTCGTGGTTCTCACCCAGGCGCCGCCTACACTGAGGGCGCCAGCTGACCTCGACCCGAAGGACCACCGTGAGCCCGGAGCAGACCCGACCCCGACGACGCGGCCGACCGTCCTCCCCCGTACTCTCCCGCGAGGGCATCACCACCGCGGCGATCCGGATCGTGAGCACCCGTGGCTACCGGGACCTGACGATGGCGTCCCTCGCCCGCGAGCTCGGCGTCTCCACCTCGGCGCTGTACAACCACGTCTCCTCCAAGCGAGATGTGATGCTGCTCCTGCAGGATCGGCTCAACGAACAGATCGACACCACCGGCTTCCAGTCCCTGCCCTGGGACCAGGCGCTGCGCCGGTGGGCGATCTCCTACCGGGACTGCTACATCCGGCACACCGAGCTGATCCCGATCATGGCTGTCCTCCCGGTAGCCGACGCGCCCCAGACGCTGGTGATGTACGAACGTGTCACCGCCGCACTGGAGGACGCCGGCATCCCCGGGCCGGACGCCGTGGACGTGATCGTCGGCGTCGAGGCCCTCGTCTTCGGCGCCGCCTACGACGCCTCGGCACCGGCCGACATCTTCGACCCCGGGCGCCGGGCAGACCTGGCCCCGCGCTTCGGCCGGGCCGCTGCGGCGCGGGACGAGACGCCCGCGCCGCGGCGGACCGCGCCTTCCTGTTCACCTTGGACTCTCTGATCGACGGACTGCGCCGCCGCGTGGCCACCGAGTGAGCGTCGCGCGACCTCTGGGGAGGCGCGGGCATGAGCCCCTCGGGCGGCCGCTCGGGCGGATGCTCAGGAGCGGCCGCTCAGACCTCGATGGCGTGCATGACGTGCTTGACCCGGGTGTATTCCTCCACCGCATACCCGGAGAGATCCTTCCCATGCCCCGAAGCCTTGAACCCCCCATGAGGCATCTCCGCGACCAACAACAGATGCGTATTGACCCACACACACCCGAAGTCCAGATCCCGAGTGAACCGCATCGCCCGCGCCCCATCAGCCGTCCACACACTCGAAGCCAACGCATACTCCACCCCATTGGCCAGCTCCAACGCCTCCTGCTCCGAGGCAAACGACTGCACCGTGAGCACCGGCCCGAAGACCTCCTCCTGCACAATCGCATCCGACTGCTCAACCCCCGTGATGATCGTGGGCTCAAAGAAGAACCCCGGACTGCCCTCCACCGGGCCACCCCCGGTGAGGATCCGCGCATGCCCCGGCAACCCCTCGATCTTGGCCTGCACCGCCGCGAAATGCCGCGCATTGTTCAACGGCCCATAATCATTGAGCCCATCATCGACATTGCCGGTCCGGGTCGCTTCCGCCGCAGCCACCAGATGCTCCACCAACTCATCATGAGCTGACTCCTCGACCAACACCCGAGTCACCGCCGTACAGTCCTGCCCCGCATTGAAGGTCCCGAACTCCACCACAGCCTTCGCCACCGCCGCAAGATCCACATCACCGAAGACCACCGCCGGAGCCTTCCCACCGAGCTCCAGATGCGTGCGCTTCAACCCCGCCGAGGCGGCCACCGCCTCCCCGGCCCGCACCGACCCGGTCAACGAGACCATCGCCGCAGCCCGATGCTCCGTGAGCAGCCGCCCGGTCGAACCATCACCGAGGACCACATTGACCACCCCGGTCGGGAAGATCTCCCCAGCCAACCGGGCCAACACCAGGGTGGACTCCGGAGTCGTCTCCGAGGGCTTGAGCACCACCGTGTTCCCCGCCGCCAGAGCCGGGCCGATCTTCCAGATCGCCATCATCAACGGGAAGTTCCACGGCGCGATCTGCGCCACCACCCCCACCGGCTCCCGCCGCACATAGGAGGTATGACCCTCCATATACTCCGCGGCACCCCGGCCCTCCAGCATCCGGGCCGCCCCCGCGAAGAACCGCAGCTGATCCGCCCCCGCGGCGACCTCCTCCTCAGCGATGATCCCCCGCGGCTGACCAGTGTTGCGATGCTGAGCCTGAACCAGCTCCTCACTGTGGGCCTCGATGGCATCGGCCAACGCCAGCAGATGCTTCTGCCGCACCGACGGGGTCACCTGCTTCCACCCGGTGAAAGCCCGCTCAGCCGCCTCGAACGCGGCATCCACATCAGCGGCCCCCGAGATCGGCGAGACCGCCACCATCTCCCCGGTGGCCGGATCCACCACCTCGAAGACCTCCTGTCCCTGGGCCGGCACGAACCGACCATCGATGAAGTTCTCCAACCGCTCACCCATGATGACGCTCCTGTTCCTGTGGTGATGTCTTGTGATGCCGAGGGACGAGACCGGCCGGAAGGCCAGAGACTCCGCACCTCGCTTTAATGATCGTGATTCATTTTAGGGTCGTATGACGTGACGCGCAACACGTCGTCCCGCTCCGCGGTCGGGGCCCGCCGCTGTCTCCGGTCGGCCCACCCCTTTCGGCAGGAGGAATACCCCGGTGCCGTCGCCGGTTCCTGCGGAGGTGAAGAGCATCGGATTCCTCTCCTTCGGACACTGGACGCCCTCGCCCCATTCGAGGACGCAGTCAGCGCAGGACGCGCTGCTGCAGTCCATCGACCTGGCCGTGGCCGCCGAGGAGCTCGGCGCCGACGGGGCGTACTACCGGGTCCACCACTTCGCGCGCCAGCTGGCCTCCCCGTTCCCGCTGTTGGCCGCGATCGGCGCACGCACCAGCCGGATCGAGATCGGCACCGGGGTGATCGACATGCGCTACGAGAACCCGCTGCGCTTCGCCGAGGACGCCGGGGCGGCGGATCTGATCTCCGGGGGCCGGCTGCAGCTCGGCATCTCACGGGGATCCCCCGAGCAGGTCATCGACGGCTGGCGACACTTCGGGCATCGTCCCGCCGAGGGCGAGTCCGACGCCGACATGGCCCGCCGCCACACCGAGGCAGCCCTGCAGGTGCTCACCGGTGAAGGCTTCGCCGAGCCGAATCCACGGCCGATGTTCCCGAACCCTCCCGGGCTGCTGCGGCCCGAACCGCACTCCCCCGGACTGCGGGAACGCCTCTGGTGGGGCGCGGGCTCCGACGCCACGGCTCGTTGGGCCGCCCGGCAGGGGATGAATCTGATGAGCTCGACCCTGAAGGACGACGAGACCGGGGAGCCCTTCCACGTCCAGCAGCGGCGACAGATCGAGGCCTTCCGCCACGAGTGGGAGGGCCACGACCACGGCTTCACTCCGCGCGTCTCGGTGAGTCGGTCGATCGTGGCGCTCACCAGCGACCAGGACCGGGCCTACTTCCTCGGGCAGCGCGAGGCCCAGGACCAGGTCGGCATGCTCGACGAGAGGACGCGGGCGATCTTCGGGCGCAGCTACATCGGCGAGCCCGAGGAGCTGGTGCAGGAGCTGGCCCGCGACGAGGCCGTCGCCGCCGCGGACACGCTGCTGATCACCGTGCCGAACCAGCTCGGGGTGGACTACAACGCGCACCTGATGGAGTCGATCCTCACCGCGGTGGCACCCCCGCTAGGCTGGCGCTGATGATGGTGTCTGTCGTCGGGAGTGATCATGGGTGAATCAGTCCAGTTTCCGAGTTCGACCGGGCCGATGCTGGCCGGCCGGATCGACCTGCCCGAGGGTGCTGTCCGCGGGTGGGGCGTGTTCGTCCACGGCTTCACCCTCGGCAAGGACACTCCGGCCGCCTCGCGGATGTGCAAGCAGCTCGCCGCCGAAGGGATCGGCATGCTCCGCTTCGATGCCCTCGGCCTCCGAGACTCAGACGGCGATTGGGGCGACGGATCCTTCACCGTGAAGGTCGACGACACCGTCCGGGCGTGCCAGTTCATGGCGGAGCGAGGCACCCCGGCGGACATCCTCGTGGGCCACTCTTGGGGCGGGGCCGCGGTGATCGCCGCAGCCGAGCGATCCCCCGGCACCCGCGCCGTGGTGAGCATCGGGGCGCCCGCCGATCCGAGCCATGTGGAGCATCACTTCGACGCGATCGCCGACCGTGCTGTGGCTGACGGTGAGGCCGAGTGGCTGGTCGGCGGCCGAGCGCTCACGCTGAAACGTGATTTCGTCGAGGACGTGCGCCGTGCGGACATCGATGACAAGATCCGCGCCCTGTCCCTGCCGTTCATGGTGATGCACTCCCCCACGGACAACACTGTCAGCATCGACAACGCCAGCACGCTCTTCTGGGCCACGAAGCATCCCCGCAGCTTCGTCGCCCTCGAGGGCTCGGACCACCTGCTGACTGCTGACGGCCAGGCCGCGCGGGCAGGGAAGATCATCAGCGCGTGGGCTGATCAGTACGTGGGCTGATCCGTACATGGGCTGATCAGTACGTAGGCTGATCAGTACGGGACGTGAGATGACGGGGCGTCGGCCGGCACCGGCATCTGATCGGTTCACCCCTGGCTCGTCATTCCCCCCGCTGACCGTCGATCGACTCGCGCAGCAGATCTGCGTGGCCATTGTGCCGGCTGTACTCCTCGATCGCGTGCACCAGGATGAACCGCAGCGTGACCACGGCGCCGTCGGGCCGGGCGCGGTCGGCGGATCTCTCCAGGCCGCCGTCGTTGAGGGCCTGCTGGGTGAGCCGCCGCGACGCCTCCACAGACCGCTCCCACAGAGCCCGCAGCTCCTGGGGAGAATCTGCGGCCGCGGAGTGCCACTCCCAGTCCTCGTCTGCCTCCCAGTCCGCGCTGAGCCAGGGCTCCGCCGGTTCGCGGGCGAAGAGCGTGACGGAGAACCAGTGGTCTTCCACCAAGGCCAGATGCTTGAACAGCCCGCCCAGCGTCATGGTGGAGGGTTCCACCCGCTGAGCCAGCCCCGCGGCGTCGAGCCCCGCGCATTTGTGGGCGAGGGTCGCCCGATGGAACTCCAGGAACCCCAGAAGGGTCTCCAGCTCCCCGCCGGCGAGCGGGGCCTCCGGGCGCCCCTGCTCGTCCACCGTGAACTCCATGGTCATGGATCTGCCCTCCGGTCGGCGATGGTCGGAAGCAGTCTTCCCGACGCCCGGTCCCCGGGCAACGGTTCCGGGCCGGTTCCCGACCGTGTGCGACCCCGGACGGCAGAAGGGGCGGGACCCACCCCTGTGGTGGACCCCGCCCCTTCTGATGCTCTCCAGCGGTTGTGGGCCGTCAGGCGACCTTCCCCTGCTCGAAGTACCTGCTGACGTCCTTGGTGAACGCAGTGAGGAACCAGTAGACGTTCACCGCGATGAACGCGATGGACAGCACCAGCGAGAGGATGCCGATCGCCCCCGTGTCCAGCATCATCCCGATGCCGGTGAGGCCCCACAGCGTGAACAGGGTGCCGAGTGCGGCGAACACGGTGCCGAGGATCCTGCCCCAGTTCTTCACCTTGGTGATGCCGAGGTAGGCCACGATGTAGAGCACCACCGGGATGATGAGCATGACGGCGGCGAAGATCATCCCCCGACCATGGCGAAGGAGAGTGTCTCCTCGTCCACGGCCATGCCCTGGGCCGCCAACTGCTCACGCACCGCGTCCTCATCCGTCGCCTGGAACATCCCGACGAGTCCCGAGAGGACGTAGATCCCCAGAGAGACGAGGGTGAGCTTCTTCAGCAGGCCGAACTTGGTCGGCTCGGCCATCGGCCCGCCGACCGCGTTCGGGTCATAGGGGTCGGTGCCGAACTTGGGCCCCTCGGGGCTCGGCTGCTGGTAGGGGTTCTGACCCGGCTGCTGGTTCGGGTCCTGCGGGTTCGGATGCTGGGGGTCCCCATAGGGCGAGCTGGTCACGACTCTCTCCTTCTCACGATGATGTCCTTCACACTACCTGGGCGCCTACTCGTAGCGTAGGGCCTCGATCGGGTCCTTCTTCGCCGCACGCGCCGCCGGCAGGGTTCCTGCCAGGAAGGCGATGCCCACCACCAGCCCGGTGATGCTGAGGATCGCCACGGGGCTCACCGCATAGAGGATGAGTCCGCCGACGTCGCCGAGCGGCCCGCCGCTGCCGGTGAGCAGGGCATTGGCCACCACACCGGTGAGCACACCGCCGCCGACGCCGATGAGCGATCCGAGCAGACCGATCATCACGGCCTCCATGGAGAACAGCCCGAAGATCCGGCCGCCGGACATGCCCAGCGCCTTCATCAGCCCGATCTCCCGGGTCCGCTCCTGCACCGACATCAGCAGAGTGTTCACGATGCCGAAGGAGGCCGCGATGAGGGCGATCACCGCGAAGCCGTAGAGGACCCACGCGATGGCGTCGATGACGGTCTGGATGATGCCCATGAAGTCCTCGACCGTGAGACCGACCAGGCCCTCCTCCTGCAGGGCCTCCTTGATGGAGTCCTCAAAGGCCTCCATGTCCTCGACGTCGGCGGCGGCCTGGACGAAGGCGTCGTCCTGCTCCACGTCCAGCCCGGAGCTCTGGATCTCGTAGAGCTCATCGTTCAGAGCGTGCGAGGGCATGGGTGACCCGCCGATGCCGGCCAGGTTCTGCACCGAGACGCCGACCACCTCGGCCTCGACGGTGTGCGACTCGCGGACCATGTCCGAGATGCCCAGCTCCACCGTCTCGCCCAGGACCGACTCCGGGTCGACGTCCTCGTAGTCGTCGTCCGCGTCGTCGAAGATGGCCAGCCAGGTCTCCGGGACCGTGATCTCCATGGAGTCCCGGGCCGGGGTCTCGCCGGCCACGAGCTCCATGCCCGAGGCGTCGGCAGGAAGCCCCAGCTCGCTGAGCAGGTACTGCCCGCCGTCAGGGGCCTCGAGGTAGTCCGGCGAGACGAAGAAGATCGGGTCCACGTTCGTGATCCCGTCGATCCCCTCGATCGTCTCGATGTCCTCCTCGGTGAGCATCGCCTGACCGAACTCGCTCTGCTGGCCGGCGGTGTCCGGGTCGTACTCCTGCGGGCCCGGGCCGGTGTCCTCTCCCTGGCCCATGGCGCTGGCCTGCATCACATAGATCTGGTCCTGGTCTCCGTAGCCGTCGACCATGTCCTCGATGGTCTGGTTCACACCGGCGGCCAGCCCTGTGGTCACCGCCAGCGTGAACGCGCCGATGACGATGGCGATCACGGTCAGGAACGTGCGGAGCTTGGACCGCATGGTGTTCCCCAATGCGGTCCGGGTGACGTCGAGAGCCCTCATGCCCGGTCCTCCTCATCCTCGAGGCCCAGCTGGGCCGGGTCGAACGTCGTGTCCAGCTGCCCGGGCGTGATGACGCCGTGCTCCTCGGCCACGATGAGCCCGTCCTGCATATGCAGGCGGCGTTCGCACCGGCCGGCCAGATCTTCGTCGTGGGTGACGACCACCAGCGTGATCCCCTGATCACGGTGCAGGCCGAACAGGATGTCCTCCACCACCTCGGAGGTGGCGGTGTCCAAGTTGCCGGTGGGCTCGTCGGCGAAGATCACCGAAGGCCGGTTCACCAGGGCACGGGCGATGCAGACGCGCTGCTTCTGCCCGCCGGAGAGGTCCGTGGCGCGGTTCTTCGCCTTGTCGGCGATCTCCAGCTGCTCCAGGACCTCCATGCCGCGCTCGTTGCGCTGGGATCGGCCCCACCCGCCGATCTTCAGCGGCAGGGTCACATTGTCCAGCACAGACTGGTTCGCGTTGAGGAAGAACTGCTGGAACACGAAGCCGAAGGTCTCGTTGCGCAGGCGGGAGACCTTCTTCGGGTCCAGCTGCGAGACCGGCCTGCCCTCCAAGGCGACGACGCCGGCGGTCGGCTCGTCCAGCAGGGCCAGCAGATGCATGAGGGTGGACTTGCCGGAGCCGGACTTGCCGACGATCGCCACGGACTCGCCGTCGTGGATCTCGAAGGTCAGCCCCTTCAGCGCGTCGAAGCGTGCGGCCCCTCGGCCGTACACCTTGACCAGGTTCTCCGTCTCGAGGACAGGGGTGGACATGGTGATGTCCTCTCCATGGGATGGAAGCGGGTGATGGAACGGTGATCATTCTTCAGGATGAGGGCGCCGGGCACATCGACCGTGAGGATGATTCACCCGCCGCCGCTGACAGCGGAGAACCCGGCGGAGCCCTGGTCAGGCGGTGGTTGCCCGCGTAAACTGCGCCACATGCCCGATTCTGCCCGTGCCACCCGTGCGCCCGCGGCCGCCGACGCCGTCAGCTCCCGCCCCGACGGCGGAGCCGCCCCCTCCGACGCCATCACCGCCGTCGGCCTGACGAAGCGCTACGGCGACTTCACCGCCGTCGACGGAATCGACTTCAGCGTGGCCCGCGGCGAGTCCTTCGGTCTGCTGGGGCCCAACGGTGCCGGAAAGTCCACCACGATGCGGATGATCGCCGCCGTCGCCTCCCGCACCGCCGGCGAGCTGTCCGTGGCCGGCCTGGACCCCGAGAAGCAGGGCCCGGAGGTCCGCGCCCGGCTGGGCGTGATCCCCCAGCAGGACAACCTGGACGAGGAGCTCACGGTCCGGGAGAACATCATCATGTACGGCCGCTACTTCGGCCTGCCGCGCCGCTGGCTGCTGGGCAAGGCCGAGGAGCTGCTGGAGTTCGCGCAGCTGACCCAGAAGGCCAAGGCCAGGGTGGAGGACCTCTCCGGAGGCATGAAGCGGCGTCTGACGATCGCCCGCGCCCTGGTCAACGAGCCTGACGTGCTGCTGCTGGACGAGCCCACCACCGGGCTGGACCCGCAGGCCCGCCATGTGCTGTGGGACCGCCTCTTCAGGCTCAAGGAGACCGGCACCACCCTGGTGCTGACCACCCACCACATGGATGAGGCCGAGCAGCTCTGCGACCGGCTCATCGTGGTGGATCACGGCCGGATCATGGCCGAGGGCAGCCCCTCGGGGCTGATCCGGGAGCACTCCACCCGGGAGGTCCTGGAACTGCGCTTCGGCATGGACCGCAACGCCGAGCAGGCAGAGGAGCTCACCGGCGTCCTGACGCCCGGCGACGCCGGCTTCGACCGCATCGAGGTGCTGCCGGACCGCCTGCTGGTCTACGCCGAGCGGGCCGAGGAGGCCCTGGAGCAGGTCCACGCCGCCGGTCACCGTCCGGTGACCTCCCTGGTGCGCCGGTCCTCGTTGGAGGACGTGTTCCTGCGGCTGACCGGGAGGAGCCTCATTGACTGAGACGCGGCCCTCCGACGTCACCTCCTCGGGACCCGGCGCCGCGCCGTCGTCGCCGGCCGCGGACAAGGCGGCGCTGGCCTCCCGGGTGCGGTCCCGCGGGATCCTGTACCAGGCGGAGCACACGCTGCGCGGCATGCGCGCCTATGCGGTGGTGATCCTGACCAGCTCCATCGCCCAGCCGATCCTGTACATCCTGGCCATGGGCCTGGGCCTCGGTGTGCTGGTGGGCGACCGCGCGGACCTGACCGCCTACGGCGCCGAGTCCTACCTGATGTACATCGGTCCGGCGATCCTGGCCTCCACCATGGCGATGTCAGCGGGCATCGAGTTCACCTTTCCGGTCATGGAGAAGTTCAAGTGGCGGCGCATCTACTACGGTGCGCAGGCCTCCCCGCTGACGCCCACCCAGATCGCCTCCGGGCACATTCTGGCCGTCTGCGCACGGTTCGGCGTCCACGGCGTGGTGTTCACCGCCGTGCTGGTCGCCTTCGGGGCCACCACGAGCCCCTGGGCCTGGCTGCAGGTGTTCACCGCAGCCCTGGGGTCGCTGGCCCTGGGGCTGCCTATCATGGCCTACATCGCCTCCCTGCGGGATGAGAAGGGCCACGCGGCGCTGATCCAGCGGTTCATCATCATGCCGCTGTTCCTGTTCTCCGGCACGTTCTACCCGTTGACCAACCTGCCCGGACCGCTGCAGCTCATCGGTTGGGTCTCCCCCATCTGGCATGCCAATGAGCTCGGGCGCCTGCTGGCCTTCGGGCAGCCGATGACCCTGGGGATGGCCGCGGTGCATCTGGGCTACCTGCTGGTCCTGGCCGGCGCGGCCTGGCTGTGGGTGCGGAGGATCTACATCCGACGTCTCGGGCTGAGCGAATGGCGGGGCCGCACCCCTGGCGAGAAGTCTCGACTGAAGCGGGAGGCCCGACTGGAGGCCAAGGACCTGGCGGCCGGGCCGCCCGCACCGGGCACCCCACCGGTGAAGGTCCGCACCGGACCGGTCGGCAACTACTACTCGGGCAACATCCGGGCGGTGTTCTCCCGGGGGATGTCGGCCATCCGGAACAACCGCGGGGTCATCTTCCTCTCCGGATTCCTGGAGCCCGTGCTGTTCCTGACCTCCTTCGGCCTGGGCATCAGCCCCATGATCTCCGGAGTGCAGGCCGCCGACGGCGGCGAGATGAGCTACGCGGCGTTCATCGCGCCCGCTCTGCTGGCGGTCTCCGCGATGAACGGCGCGGTCTTCGACTCCACCTGGAACGTGTTCTTCAAGCTGAAGATCACCAAGCTCTACCAGTCGATGATGGCAACCTCGCTGGGCCCGTTGGACGTCGCCGTCGGGGAGATCCTGCTGGCGCTGTTCCGCGGCGGGATCTACGCGCTCGGCTTCCTCACGGTGCTGGTGGCCGCAGGCCTGGTGAGTCCGCTGGCCGCCGTGATCATGCTGGTCACGGCCCTGTTCATCGCCCTGGGCTTCGCGTCGGTGGGCATGGCGGTGACCTCCTTCATGAGCCGGTTCCAGCAGATGGACTGGATGATGATGGTCATGATGCCGATGTTCCTGTTCTCGGCCACGCTGTTCCCCATCGACGTCTACCCGGCCGGTGTCCAGTGGATGATCCAGGCGCTGCCGCTGTGGCACGCGGTGGAGCTGATGCGGGACATCGCCGCCTTCTCCTTCAGCGGGCTCACCCTGGTGCACATCGGCTACTACCTGGTGATGGTCGCCGTCGGGATGACCGTGGCGACGCTGCGGATGCGTCGGCTGTTCCTGCGCTGAGCGGCTGCGGCCCTGGACAGCTGCCCAGCCGGGGCGCCGTTCAGAAGACCTGGCTGTAGGCGTTGAGCGCCGGCTGCCCGCCGAGGTGCGCATAGAGCACCGTCGAGTCGGCGGGGATCTCGGATTCGCGGACCAGGTCCATCAGCCCTGCCATGGACTTGCCCTCGTAGACCGGGTCGAGGATGACACCCTCCAGCTGGGCGGTGGTGCGGATCGCCTCGACGGTGGACTCCACCGGGATGCCGTACTCCTCACCCGCCCAGCCGGGCAGCACGGTGATCTCCTCGGCGCGCAGCTCCCGACCCAGCCCGATCAGCTCGGCGGTGTGCCGGGCGATCCGCTCGACCTGGGCGCGGGTCTTCTCCAGCGTGGCGGAGGCGTCGATGCCGATCACCCGCCGGGGGCCACCGCCGGCCTCTTCGAGGGCCGCGAATCCGGCGATCATCCCGGCATGGGTGGATCCGGTGACCGTGCAGACCACGATCGTGTCGAAGAAGACGCCGAGCTCGCGCTCCTGGGCGGCGACCTCATAGGCCCAGTTCGCGAAGCCCAGGCCACCGAGCGGGTGCTCCGAGGCGCCGGCCGGGATGGGGTAGGGCGTGCCACCCAAGGCCTCGACCTCCGCGATGGCCTCCTCCCAACTGGAGCGGATGCCGATGTCGAAGCCGGCGTCGTCCAGACGGACGTCGGCGCCCATGAGGCGGGAGAGCAGGATGTTGCCGACCCTGTCGTTGACGGGGTCGTCCCAGTCCACCCAGCGCTCCTGGACCAGACGCGCCTTCAGGCCGAGCCGCGCGGCGACGGCGGCCACCTGACGGGTGTGGTTGGACTGGTAGCCACCGATCGAGACGAGCGTGTCCGCGCCGGAGGCCAGGATGTCCGGGACGATGTACTCCAGCTTCCGCGTCTTGTTGCCGCCGAAGGCCAGGCCTGAGTTCACGTCCTCCCGCTTCGCCCAGATCCGTGCCCCGCCCAGATGAGCCGTGAGCCGATCCAGCCGATGGACGGGGCTGGGGCCGAAGGTCAGCTCGTAGCGGGGAAAGTCGGTGATGGCCATGGGGCTCCTCGGGATGGGCCAGGGCGGCACCGGCCGTCCCGACGATATGCGATATATTGCACTCAGCATTCCACGCGGTGGATGCGATGATGTCAAGGCCCTGCTCGAGTCGCGATTCTGCTCGAGACGTTCCTGCCCGAGACGACCCTGCCCGCCCGCGGCCCCCGACGCCGCCCCACCTGTTGAGGAGCCGACCATGCCCGTCCCCGCGGCTCGCGGCGTCCACCGCCGCACCCTGCTGCGCGACGAGGTCCACCGCACCATCCGTCAGGCGATCGTCACCGGGGATCTCTCCCCCGGTGAGCTGCTGCGCGATGCCGACCTGGAGGACTGGCTGGGAGTCTCCCGCACTCCGATCCGGGAAGCCCTGCTGCGCCTGGAGCGAGAGGGGCTCGTCGACGCCCAGCCGGGTCGCCGCACCACCGTGGCCGAGGAGGATCCGGAGCGTGTGGCCCATGCCCGTGACGTCGCCGCAGCACTCCATGAGCTGGCCGTCCGCAGCGCCGCACCCCGGATCACACCCGAGGATCTGGTGCAGATGGCCGAGGCCAACGACAGACTGGCCCGGGCGCTGGAGGACCGGGACGCGCCCGCCGCCGTCGCCGCAGACGAGGCGTTCCACGCCGTGGCGCTGCAGCGGGCGGAGAACCCGGTCCTGGATGACGCCCTGGACCAGGTGGTCGCCCTGCTGCGACGCACCGAGCACCTCCACTTCGGCAGCCTCACCGGCGCCGACTCCCCCGCCCAGCATGAGCAGATCCTGACAGCGCTGCGCGCCGGCGACGCCGAGGAGGCGGCCCGGCTGACCCGCCTCAACTGGGCGGGCCTACGAGCAACCTGACACTGCCGGCCGGTGACACTGCCGACGGGTGACACTGCCGACGGGTGACACTGCCGACGGGTGACACTGCCGACGGGCGACACTGCCGACGGGTGACACGCGAGTGGCCACGAATCCCGCGATCTCCCCGAGGACACGCCGTGTCGCGTGGGGAGAAGCCGGGATTCGTGGCCACTCGATGGGGGAGGAACGGCCGCCTCAGCCCGCCTGCAGCTCGGCGGCCTCCACCACATTGGTCATCAGCAGCGCCACCGTCATGGGGCCCACTCCCCCGGGGTTCGGGGAGAGCCAGCCGGCGACGTCGGCGACGTCGGGGTGGACGTCCCCGTAGACCTTCGCCTTGCCTCCGTCAGGGTCCGGCTCCCGGGTGACGCCGACGTCGAGCACCGCGGCGCCGGGCTTGACGTCCTCCGGACGCACCAGGTGCTTCACTCCGGCGGCGGCCACGATGACGTCAGCCTGCCGCAGGTGGTGAGACATGTCCACCGTGCCGGTGTGGGTGAGGGTCACCGTAGCGTTGAGCTCGCGACGGGTCAGCAGCAGCCCGATGGAGCGGCCGATGGTCACGCCGCGGCCGACGACGACCACGTGCTTGCCGGCGAGGTCATAGTCATGGCGCAGCAGCAGCTCGATGACTCCGCGCGGAGTACAGGGCAGCGGCGTGTGGATCGGCTCGTTGACGTTGAGCACCAGACGACCCAGGTTGACCGGGTGCAGCCCGTCGGCGTCCTTGGCCGGGTCGATGCGTTCCAGCACCCGGTCGGTGTCGAGGTGCTTCGGCAGCGGCAGCTGGACGATGTAGCCGCGGCAGGCCGGATCCGCGTTGAGCTCGTCGATCAGCGCCTCGACCTGCTCCTGCGTGGCGTCCTCCGGCAGCTCCCGCTGGATCGAGTTCATCCCGATGGCCTGGGACTGCTTGTGCTTCATCCCCACGTAGAGCTGCGACGCCGGGTCCGCGCCCACCAGCACGGTGGCGATGCCCGGAGTGACGCCCTGCTCCTTGAGCGCCGCCACCCGTTCGGTCAGCTCCGCGCGGATCTGTGCGGAGGCCGCCTTGCCGTCGAGGCGACGTGCCGTCGTCGTGTCCTGCTGAGCCATCACCACTCCTCGAGGCCCTCGTAGAGCGGGAAGTCGGCGGCCAGCGCGGCGACCCGGGCCTTGAGCGGCTCAAGGTCGGGCTGGCCGGCGGCCCCCTGCTTGAGCACCTCCGCGATGATGTCCGCCACCTCGGCGAACTCCACGTCGCCGAAGCCGCGGGAGGCCAGCGCCGGGGTGCCGATGCGCAGCCCGGAAGTCACCATCGGCGGGCGCGGGTCGTTCGGCACAGCATTGCGGTTGACGGTGATGCCGACCTCGTGGAGCAGGTCCTCGGCCTGCTTGCCGTCCATCTCCGAGTTCCGCAGGTCCACCAGCACCAGGTGGACGTCGGTGCCCCCGGTGAGCACGTTGACCCCGTGGGCGGTGACGTCGTCGGCCACCAGGCGCTCGGCGAGGATCTGTGCGCCGGCGACCGTGCGCCGCTGGCGCGCCGCGAAGTCCTCGGAGGCCGCGATCTTGAACGCGATGGCCTTCGCGGCGATGGCGTGCATGAGCGGCCCGCCCTGCTGGCCGGGGAACACCGCGGAGTTGATCTTCTTCTTGTGCTCCTCCTTGCAGAGGATCATGCCGGAGCGAGGGCCCGCCAGCGTCTTATGCACCGTGGTGGTGACGACGTCGGCGTGAGGCACCGGGTTCGGGTGCAGGCCGGCGGCCACCAGGCCGGCGAAGTGGGCCATGTCCACCCAGAGGATGGCGCCGACCTCGTCGGCGATCTCACGGAACGCGGCGAAGTCGAGCTGCCGCGGGTAGGCGGACCAGCCGGCCACGATCATGTCCGGACGCTCGGCGAGCGCCTGCTCCCGAACCTTCTCCATGTCGATCAGACCGGTCTCCGGGTCCACCTCATAGGCGGCGACCTCGTGGAACTTGCCCGAGTAGTTCAGCTTCATGCCATGGGTCAGGTGTCCGCCGTGGGCCAGCGAGAGGCCCATGAGCTTGTCCCCGGGCTTGAGGAAGGCCGTCATCACGGCGACGTTGGCCTGCGCGCCGGCGTGGGGCTGGACGTTGGCGTGGTCCGCGCCGAAGAGCGCCTTGGCGCGCTCGATCGCGAGGTTCTCCGCGACGTCGACGAACTCGCAGCCGCCGTAGTAGCGCCGACCCGGGTACCCCTCGGCGTACTTGTTGGTCAGCACCGACCCCTGCGCCTCGAGCACCGCTCGCGGCACGAAGTTCTCGGAGGCGATCATCTCGAGAGTCCCCCGCTGGCGCCCCAGCTCGTCGGAGATCGCCTGGGCGATCTCGGGGTCGACCTCGGACAGTGGCGCAGTGTTGATGTTCACGGTGGACTCGGCAGTGGTCATCGACGCGGTCTCCTCGCTGTGCGTTCAGGGACGACCGCGGCCCGGCCTCGTGGAGGGGCGCTTGGCACGTCGCAGAGACATGCCGTGGGAGACGGAGCTCCGGCTCCCGGCCGCAGTCCCGAGACAGTCTATCGCCGCGACGCCTCCTCGTCCCACACTCCTGCGGAATCTCTCCGCGTCGATCTGCCGCATCACGACTCCGGCCTGCATCTCGCAGCGCTGACCTGCGCGGCTTGACGTGTGCTCTGACTCACAGTACATTTCCTCACACGTGTTAGGAGGCAGGATGCACATCTCATCACAGTCACGGACCATCACCCGACGCACGCTGCTCGGCGTCGGCGGGCTCGCCGCCCTGGGCGGCACGGTCGCCGCGTGGCCCCGGCTCTCCGGCCAGGACATCCCGGGCCGCGGCGAGGACGTCCTGCGCGTCGCCATCCAGGGCACCGGCGCGGACGCCGCCGCCGCCAGGCCCTGGCCGACGAGTTCACCGCCGAGCACCCGGACATTCCGGTCCGAATCGAGGCGATCCAGGCCGTGGACTGGGGCGACTTCTTCACCAAGATCCTCACCATGGTGGCCGCGGGCACCGCACCCGACGTCGTCTACGTCGCCACCGAGGGCGCGCAGCTCTTCGCCGAGCGGCTCGCCGAACCGCTGGACGACTGGATCACCCAGGACCAGACACGGCTGACCGACTACTTCAGCGACGTCCACCCATCCCTCATCGAAGCCTTCATGTACCACGGCAGCCTCTACGTGCTGCCGCTGGACTTCAACGCGGCCAACATGTACCTCAACCTGCCGACCCTGGAACGGGCGGGGCTGGACATGCCCTCCCCGGACTGGGACATCGACGAGTTCGAGCACATGCTGCGCACCATGCGGGACACCGCAGACGGCGGGTTCGTCCCCTATTTCTGGACCAACCGGCTCTTCGGCGGAATCGTCCCCTGCTCTACGCCAACGACACCAGCATCCTCACCGAGGAGCGGTTCGACGGGGGCGACTGGCTCTGGGACCGGTTCTACACCCCGGAGCAGACGGCAGGCCGCCAGGGCGGCTACCGGTGGACGTCCTCCAACGTCGGCGACCCCCGCGTCGTGGAGACCTTCGAGCGGCTGCAGAGCTGGGTCTCCGAGGGGCTGAGCATCCGCCCGGAGGAGGGCGGCGGGACATCGCTGATCGGCCTGTTCGCCGCAGACCGCATCGGCGCCACCCCGGCCGGCGGCTACTGGGCCCAGGGGCTGCATGAGAACGGGATGTCGGAGGAAGACTTCGACGTCCAGTACTTCCCTCGGTGGCGGAGCCAGCGCCACCAGTTCGGCACCGCCGGCTACTCGATCATGCGCACCTCCGAGCGCAAGGACCAGGCCTGGCGCTGGCTGGAGTTCACCACGCGCAAGGAGTCCATGGAGCTGGCGATGCCAGAGCCCACGACCACCCCGACCCGCCGCTCGATGGTGAACGAGGCCTTCTACCGCGAGACCGGGCCCCGCAGTTGGAAGGTCTTCTACGACACCCTCGACGAGTTCCCCTCCTCCGGGCCCATTCCCGCCCCGCCCCAGCAGGCGGAGGTGGAGAACGCCCTGGCCCGCAACGTCGCCCTCGGCATGAGCGGAGGCCCCGCCCAGCTGGAGACGGCCCTGGACCGCCTCGACCGTGAACTCACCGTCGCCATGGAGAAGACCACATGACCACCACCGCACCTGTCACACCGCCGGCCGGACCCGCCGACGCCGCGGCGTCGTCGGCGAAGCCTCCCCCGCTCCCCGTCGCCGCTCCCGCTCCGAACGCTGGGTGATCCTGCTTCTGCTGGCCCCCACCGTGGTCGGCATGGGGATCTTCACCCTGCTGCCGATCGCCGGCTCCCTGGCCCTGGCGTTCTTCCGCTGGGACCTGCTCTCAGCCCCCGAATTCGCCGGCGTGGACAACTTCCTCACCCTCGGCGCCGACCCCACGGTGCGCACGGCCTTCCTGAACACCATCGTGTTCGTGATCGTCGCCGTGACGCTGCAGCTCAGCCTCGCGATGTTCCTGGCCGTGATGGTCCAGTCCCGGATGCCCGAGTGGCTGCGGCTGTTCTTCCGCTCCACGTTCTTCTTCCCGCTGGTCCTCTCGGCCGCAGGGGTCTCCATCTTCATGAGCTACCTGTTCAACGAGCAGTTCGGCGTCGTGAACTGGCTGCTGGGCCTGGTCGGCATCCCGAACGTCCCCTGGCTGACGACGCCGACCGGTGCCGCCGCCGTCGTCATCTTCGTCTTCGTCTGGCAGAACTTCGGATTCTCCTTCCTCATCCTGCTGGGCGGGATCGCCTCCATCCCGAAGGAGCTCTACGAGGCCGCCGAGCTCGACGGCGCCCGCGGCTGGGGAGCCTTCAGGAACGTCACCTTCCCGCTGGTCTCCCCCTCGCTGCTGGTCGCCTCCGTCACCGCGATGATCATGGCCCTGCAGGTCTTCGACCAGCCCTACGTGCTCACCCGCGGAGGACCCGGCGACTCCACCCGCTCCGCCGTCATGGTGGTATTCGAGGCCGCCTTCCAGCGCCTGGAGTTCGGGCTGGCCTCGGCCGCCGGACTGGTGCTGATGCTCATCATCATGCTCATCACCTGGGCGCAGTTCCGCCTCTCCCGCCGATTCGTCTTCTACCAGTGAACCGTCCGACGCCGCCGCCTCCGTGCCGTCGCGCCGTGGACGAAGGAGCTCTGAACCCATGACCACCCTCCAGCCTGTCACCGACAGACCCCGCCGACGCCTGCGCCTGCCCTCTCCCTCGCGGGCCGCCGCCCTGCTGTTCATGATCGTCGCCGCCGTGGCCGTGCTCGGCCCGGTGATGTGGACGCTGTCCACCTCCCTGCGAGCGCCGGCGGAGTCCTTCGACCTGCCGCCGCACTTCATCCCCCTCGGCTTCGACGTCTCGGCGTACCGCGAGGTCTTCACCCAGATCGACGTCACCCGGCTGGTGCTGAACTCCGCGCTGGTCACCGCGCTGATCGCCGGCGGCAGATGCTCACCGCGGCGATGGCCGGCTACGTCTTCGCCCGCATGCGGTTCCGGGGCTCCGGGCTCCTCTTCGCCCTGGTGCTGGCCACCATGATGATCCCCGTGCAGGTCACGATCGTCCCGGTGTTCATGCTCATCCGGGGCATGGGGCTGGCCGACACCCTGCTGGCGCTCATCATTCCGGCGGTCCCGACGGCCTTCGGGACGTTTCTGATGCGGCAGTACTTCCTCAACCTCCCCGGCGACTACGCCGAAGCCGCCTCCCTGGACGGCGCCGGGCCGTGGCGAGTGTTCTTATCCGTGTACCTGCCGCTCTCCGCTCCCGGCATGGCGATCGTGGGCATCCTGGCCTTCAACTACCACTGGAACGAGTTCTTCCGACCGCTGGTGCTGGTCAACTCGGAGGAGAACTTCACGCTGCCCCTGGGCCTGGTCTCCCTGCAGGGGCACCTCGGGACCGGGAGCATCTCAGTGGTGCTGGCCGGTGTGGTGCTCTCCATGATTCCGGCGCTCATCGTGTTCCTCTTCGGGCAGCGCTATCTGCGCGAAGGCCTCACCGCCGGAGCCGGCAAATGACCGTTGCCGCCCCTCTCACCACCGACCCGCTCGTGGCCACCCACGGAAAGGACTCCATGCCCAGCCCCACCGCCTCCCACCCGGACCCCGCCTTCCCCGTGGCTCACCCCCGGCCCGCGAGGGGATGGCTCAACGACCCCAACGGCCTGTGCCGGGTGGACGGCGTCTGGCACGTGTTCTTCCAGCACAATCCGCGCTCCGCCCGACACGACCGGATCCACTGGGGCCACCTCTCCTCCCCGGACCTCGTGGACTGGACCGAGGAACCCGTGGCACTCGTCCCCTCGACCGACGGTCCGGACCGCGACGGGTGCTGGTCCGGCGTCATGGGCTTCGACGACGACGGCGCCCCCGTGGCCGTCTACAGCGGGGTCCAGGGCATCGAGAACGCCTCGGAGGTGACCCTGGCCCGAGGCTCCGCGGACCTGCGTGAGTGGTCGGCCGAGCGTCACGTGGCCGCCGGCATGCCCGAGGACGATCGGGTCATCGGGGTGCGGGATCCGTTCCTGGTGCGCATCGCGGGACGCCGGTGGGCGCTGCAGGGCGCAGGACTGGCGGACGGACAGGCCGCCGTCCTGCTCTATGACGCCGAGGATCTGGACCGGTGGACGTATCACGGCGTCTGGCTGAGCTCCGGTCAGGCTCCCGCCGCCGTCGACGCGACATCTGGGAGTGCCCGCAGCTGGTGCGGCTGACGGGCACCGAGACCTGGGCGTTGGTCGTGTCCCGGTGGCACCGCAGGCCCGACGGCGGCCACGAGCTCGGCGACACCCAGGCTCTGCTGCTCGAGATCGAGGACGCCGCCCCTGCAGACGCCGCGCCGCATGGAGCCCCCACGACGGTCCCCACTCCGCGCATCGTCGGCACCTCGGCGGTCGACGACGGCCCCAGCTTCTACGCGCCGCAGGTGCTCGCCGAGCCCGACCGGGCGCTGATGATCGGGTGGGCCCGCGAGCGCCGTGCTCAGGAGCTCAGCGACGCGGCCGGGTGGTCGGGACTGCTCACCTGGCCCCGGGTGCTCACGCTGCAGGACGGCGCACTGGTCAGCCGGCCCGCCCCGGAATGCGAGGGATGGCGCGAGGGCCCGGCGCACCGTGCCGACGACGACGTCGTCGTCCTCCCGGACGCTGTGACGTCGTCTCGAGCCCCACGGCTCGACGGGGAGCCCGGCAGTCGTGACGCTGCGGATGCCCACGAGTCCGCTGACGGGGTCGGAGACGGGATCGGACACGGGATCGGAGACGGCCGAGACGGTCTACAGCGGGCCCGCCTCCCGGATCGTGATCGACCGGTCGATCATCGAGGTCTACCGGGAGGACGGGCCGGCGCGCACGGTGCGGGCGGAACCCGCGCCGGGGCAGCAGTGGCAGCTGATCCCCCAGGGTGCCGCCGTCACCTGGTGGGCGCTGCGCCCGTGGAGTCCCGCCTGATCAGTTGAGTCGGCAGCAGCTCCGGCTCGTGAGGCGCCTGCGTGTCCGCCCTGGAGATCCCGGTGAGCAGGATCTCCATGGCCCGTCGCCCGATGTCCTGGTGGGGCAGCGCCACCGTGGTCAGCGCAGGGACCACCTGAGCGGCCACATGTGCCTGGTCGTCCACCCCGACCACCGAGAGGTCACCGGGGACGTCCACGCCGCGATGCGCGGCAGCCAGCAGGACTCCCACCGCCGTGCGGTCGTTCGAGGCCAGCACGGCGGTGGGCGGCGCGGCGCCGTCGAGAAACGCGGAGGCAGCACGGTAGCCCTCGGCGATCTCCCAGCCGCAGGGGACCACCTGCGTGGCCACCTCCCCGGCGGCCTGCAGGAAACCGTCCCTGCGCAGGGGGGTGGCCGGTGACTCCTCGGTGCCGCACAGCAGGGCGATGTCCCGGTGACCGAGCTCCAGCAGATGGCGCACCGCCTGCACCGATCCGTCGGCCTCGTCGGCAATCACCGCGGGAGCACGTCGTGAGGGATCCAGACAGTTGGCCAGCACGGCGGGCGCGGAGAAGAACGTCTCCGCAGGGTCCACCGTCACCAGCCCTCCGGTGGCGAGCATGAGCGCGTCGACGTTGCGGGCGAAGAAGACCTCGCACATCCGCCCGATGCGCGCCTCCTCGCCCTCCGTGTCGGCCACCATGACCATGTAGCCGGACTCCCGCGCGACGGCGTCGGCCCCGCTGATGATGCCGCCGGCGAAGGGCGAGGTCACGATCTCATCGGTGATGACGCCGATGGTCCGGGTGCTGCGGCTGCGCAGCGACTGCCCGACGCTCTGCGGGATGTAGCCGAGCTCCTCGACGGCGGCTCGGATGCGCTCCTGGAGCGCTGGCGCGACGTTGCCGTCGGCACGCCCGTTGAGCACCAGCGACACGGCGCTGCGTGACGCCCCGGCCCGGGCGGCGACGTCCGCCGCGGTGACCTGTCGGCGCACCTGTCGCTGCACGTCGTCTCCTCATCCGTCGGACTCCGCGACCAGTCTAGCGGCGGGGTCCGACGCATCCCTCCCGGCGCCTCAGCCCGTGGCGAGGCCGTGCTTCAGCTCCTCCCCGGCGTGGACGTCGCCGATGAGCCGGCGCTGTCGGGCGTCGGCCGTTCCCTTCTTCGGCCTGCCGGGGAGCACCTGCACCACGGCGGGGCGCGGCACGGCGGCCAGCCCCGGCCCGTCCTCGCCCACATAGTCCGGGAACGCCGACCGCTGGTCGCCCCAGACGCCGTCCTCGCCGGGGTGCTGGACGGCCACGAAGACGCTGCGCTGGTCATCGTGGATCACCGGCCCGCAGGTCTCGGCGTCGGCGGGCACGGACAGGAACTGCTCCACCTTGCCGCGGGCCTCCCCATCCAGGTGGACCTTGAACAGCCCGTCGCAGAGACCGATCCCGCTGGGGGCGCCGTCGGTGGAGATCCATAGGTTCCCCTGGGAGTCGAAGGCGACGTTGTCCGGACAGGAGATCGGAGAGACCTGGTCCGCCGGGAACCCGCTGAAGTAGGTGGAGTCATCCCGGGAGGGGTCTCCGCAGACCAGCAGCAGCGTCCAGTCGAACACCGTGGAGGTCTGACCGCCGCGTTCGGTGATCTCCACGACGTGCCCGTCGCGATTCGCCGTCCGCGGGTTCGCCTCGTCGGCGCCGGCGGCGCCGTCCGGCCCGCGCTGAGAGTTGTTGGTGCAGGCCATGTAGACCTTGCCGGTGTGCGGGTTGGGCTCCACATCCTCGGGGCGGTCCATCGCCGTGGCCCCCGCGGCGTCGGCGGCCAGCCGCGTATGGACCAGCACCTCCTCGGCGGTGAAGCCCGGCACCTGAGGCTCGCCGTCCACCAGCAGCGGGAGCCACTCACCGGTGCCGTCGAAGGCGCCGTCGGAGGGCAGCGCCCCAGTCCCGTCGATCTCGGCCGCCGGGGAGTTCCCGGTGAACTTCGCGACGTACAGGTCGCCTTCCGTCAGCAGGGTCTTGTTGTGCGCCCGGTCCCCCTCGACGTAGGTCCCGCGCGAGACGAACTTGTACAGGTAGTCGAAGCGCTCGTCATCACCGGCGTAGGCCACCGCATGGCCGGACTCCGAGAGGATGACGGTGGCGCCTTCATGCTTGAACCGGCCCAGGCTGGTGTGCTTCACGGGGGTGGACTCCGGGTCCCAGGGGTCGACCTCCACGATCCAGCCGAAACGGTTCTTCTCGTTCTCATACCCCGGGTTCCGGGTGTCGAATCGGGGCTCGTCCTGCTCCCAGCCGCGGACCGTGGGCTCGGCGTCGATGCCATACCGACGGTCCGCCTCGGAGGTCCCCTCGGAGACGAAGTACCCGTGGAAGTTCTCCTCCCCGGAGAGGAACGTGCCCCAGGGGGTGAGACCGCCGGCGCAGTTGTTCAGCGTGCCGCGGACCCTCCGGCCCTCGGGGTCGTCGGCGGTGACCAGCAGCTCCGAGCCGGAGGCCGGACCGGTGAGCTCGAACTCGGTGTCCAGCAGGAAGCGGCGGTTGCGCACGCCGTCGACGTCGACCTGCCAGGCATGGTTCCGATTCTTCCGCGTCACCTCGACGACGGTCAGCCCGTGGGCGGCCATGCCCACGGACCGGCGGGTGGCCTCGTCGGTGCCCTCGGGGAACATGATGTCTTCGTTGGTGTACTCGTGGTTGGCGAACAGCACCGCCCGACGCCCCTTCGATCCGGGGACCTCCACGATCTCGAGGTAGTCGTTGTTGTACCCGAACTGCTTCGCCTGCGCCTCGGCGGTCTGGTGTCCAGCGTCGAACTCCGGGGCGTCGGCGAAGACCTTGTCGCCCCAGCGGATGACGGGCTCCCAGGTGTAGCCCTCCGGCACGATCAGCCCGTCGACGTCGCGGTGGACGGGGCTGATCGGACGGAACGTCAGCCGGGATCCTGTGCTCGCGGACGCCGGTGCCGCCTGCGGCCCGGCGGCCGCCCCCACCGCGATGGCCAGCGCGCCCGCGGCGGAGGCGCCGAGCAGCTGGCGTCGGGTCAGGGCCGCCGAGGCGACCTCCCGGAAGGTCTCATTGCCGGAGGTGTTGCAGACCTCTCCAGCGCAGGCGTTGGCGCACTTCAGCGCGCAGGTGACGGCGCTGCGCTTGCCGCGGACATGACCGAGCATGGGGAGCAGCTCTCGGACGGGCATCGTGATGGATCCTCTCACTGACGACGGGGCAGAACGCCCTCACGATGCCAGGGGCGGGAAGAGGTGACGCAGACGAGGCGTGAACGCCAGTTGAAATCCACCTGACCTGCGAAGAAGTAGCCCTGCGGTCGACTCGACAGCCTTTGGAGGGTGAACGGCGCCAACCCTGCCGAACTTACGGCTCCCCAGTAATTGTGAATCACTCAGATCTAGGGCAGACTGGTGTTCGTGACCCTGACGACCGACTGGCCCTCCCAGCTGCGCGACCGCGGACTGCGCGTCACCCGCCAGCGCCTGGCCGTGCTCGACGCCGTCGCCGATGAGCCGCACCGCCCGGCGGAGGCCATCCACGCCAAGGTCACCGAGCATCTCCCGGAGATCACCGTGCAGTCGGTGTACACCGTGCTGCACGACCTCACCGCCCACGACCTGCTGCGCCGCTTCGATCCGCCGGGCTCGCCCGCCTGCTACGAGACGCGCACCCATGACAATCACCACCACGCCATCTGCACGGTGTGCGGGCGGATCGAGGACGTCGAATGCGTCCCCGGTGAGGCCCCATGCCTGCAGCCGCCTCCCGGTCTCGGCATGACCGTGGAGGTCGCCGACGTCGTGTTCCGCGGCATCTGCGACGAGTGCGCCGCCCGTCAGAGCGCGCCCGCCTCCCCCGCCGAGAGCTCAGCCGCCCGCTGAGCCTGCTGTCCGCCGTCGTGGCCCACGGCGCGCGGCCGACCAGACCTGCCTCACCCGAGAAACACCCAAGGAAGAGAGAAAGGGAACAGTGATGACCACTGGCAACACCCCGAACGCCACCGGGTCGACGACCCAGGCCGGCATCCCCGCGGTGAGCGACCGCCACTCGCTCAGCGTCGGCGCAGACGGTCCCCTGCTGCTGCATGACCACCACCTGGTCGAGACCCTGGCGCACTTCAACCGGATGAACGTCCCCGAGCGTCGTCCGCACGCCAAGGGCGCCGGTGCCTTCGGCACCTTCGAGGTCACCGAAGACGTCTCGAAGTACACCAAGGCCGACGTCTTCCAGCCGGGCCGCACCACGGAGACCCTGCTGCGCTTCTCGACGGTGGCCGGTGAGATCGGCTCGCCCGACACCTGGCGCGACGTGCGCGGCTTCGCGCTGAAGTTCTACACGGAGGAGGGGAACCTGGACATCGTCGGGAACAACACTCCGGTGTTCTTCCTGCGCGACCCCATGAAGTTCCCGCACTTCATCCGCTCCCAGAAGCGCCTGCCGGACTCCGGCCTGCGCGACGCCCACATGCAGTGGGACTTCTGGACCCAGAACCCCGAGTCCGCCCACCAGGTCACCTACCTCATGGGTGACCGCGGCCTGCCGGCCTCCTGGCGCCGGATGAACGGCTACGGCTCCCACACCTACGCCTGGGTCAACGCCGAGGGCGAGCGCTTCTGGGTGAAGTACCACTTCATCAACGACGCCGGCTTCGACACCATGTCCGGCGAGGAGGCCGAGCGCCTGGCCGGCGCCGACGCCGAGTACCACCGCCGCGACCTGTTCGACGCGATCAAGGACGGCGACTACCCGACCTGGACCCTCTACGTGCAGGTCATGCCGTACGAGGACGCCAAGACCTACAAGATCAACCCGTTCGACCTGACCAAGACCTGGCCGAAGGCGGACTACCCGCGCATCCCGGTGGGCAAGCTGACCCTGAACCGGAACCCGGAGAACTTCTTCGCCCAGATCGAGCAGGCGGCGTTCTCCCCGGCCAACATGGTCCCCGGCACCGGCAACTCACCGGACAAGATGCTGCTGGGCCGGAACTTCGCCTACGCGGACGCCCAGCGCTACCGCATCGGCACCAACTTCCAGCAGCTGCCGGTCAACCGCCCGAAGAACCCCGTCCACACCTACAACTTCGAGGGCAACATGTGGTTCGACCACAGCGGCGACAAGCCGGTGTACGCCCCGAACACCGTGGAGGGCTCGACCTGGTCCGACGAGCAGGGACCCGTGGAGAACGGCTGGGAGGCCGACGGCGAGCTGGTCCGCTCCGCCTACACGCTGCGTGAGCAGGACGACGACTTCACCCAGCCGGGGATCCTGGTCCGGGAGGTCTTCGACGACGCCGCCCGTGATCGCCTCGTGGAGACCGTCTCCGGCGCACTGGACGGCGTCCGTGAGCCGGTGCTCTCCAACGCCTTCCAGTACTGGAAGAACGTCGACGCCGAGATCGGCCAGCGCATCCAGGACGCCGTGAAGAGCGGCTGATCCGGTGACCTGACCGTGTGACGTCACCACGGACGCACACAGCAGGAGGCCCCCGATCGGCTTGATCCCGGTCGGGGGCCTCCTGTGTGTCCCGACGGTGCGTCACGGAGACCGTGACCGCACCGGGGCGCCTCGGGCGGATCAGCCGTCCAGGCCGTCCTCCTCCTCAGCACCCTCGTCCTCCAGGCCGCCCTCGAGCTCCTCGTCGGCGGCGTCGTCCTCAGCGGCACCGTCCTCCTCGAGGCCGGCGTCACCCTCGGCGGGGTCCTCCTCAGCCGGGTCCTCCTCCGGGAGGCCCTCGTCAGCCGGGTCCTCCTCGGGAGCGCCCTCCTCCTCGACCGGTGCGTCCTCCGGGGCCTCGCCCTCGGTGTCGCATGCGGTCACGCCGAAAAGCGCCAGCGAGCCGACGCCGACGGCGGCGGCCAGGGAACGAAGCTTGTTCGCGTCGGTTGCAGCCATGGTGTGCACCTCCGTGGTCATGCATCGTGTGTGATGCTCCGCGGACTCTCCGCGTCTGTCTTCCAGGCCTTCCGAGCCTGGCGCCTCGGCCGCTGACCGCGACGCCGTCCGGATGGCTTGTCCCCATCATCACCACACGGAGAGGGGCTCGGAAAAGCTCAGCACGGGCAGATCGGGAAACTCTCGGGAACCTCTTACGGAGCATCGAGGAAGTGCCCACCTTGGCAATCCTCCCTGGTCAGACCCTGGGTACAGGCCGATACGGGGTAGGGAGCCTCCCGAAGACCACCCTCAGGAGGCCCGCCGAAAAGGCCCTGGAGAGCCCCGGGGTGTGCGCTGGACGTGCGCAGCGACGCGCCGGGGTGACCACGGGCACGCCCTCCGGACACAGAACGGCCCCGGCGGTATGCACCGCCGGGGCCGCACTGGATCGGTGGGCTCGGTCCACCATGGGCCGAGCCGCACCGACCATCGTCGTACTGGAGAAGCTCTCCCGCCGGGACCGTGCCCTGCAGGAGACGACCTCAACCGGACGTCGGAGAAGGGATCAGCCCTCCTCTTCCTCCTCGGCCGGGTCCTCAGCCGGGTCCTCGGCCGGGTCCTCCTCCATACCCTCTTCCTCTTCGACCGCCGGGTCCTCTTCGCCGGTGTCCCCGTTGGTGTCACAGGCTGTGACGCCGAACAGTGCCAGGGATCCGACTCCGATGGCGGCAGCCAGGGAGCGAAGCTTGTTGTCGTCGGTGGTAACCATAGGATCAGTACCTCCGTCCAGGTGCATTCTCGATGCATCGCGGGCTTTCCGCTGGTCACCTGATCTGACCGTTCTGCGGCAGTCGCCTGCCTTCGACCAGATGACTCGTGACCATTCTCACCATAGAAGTTCCCTGAAAGAAAGCTCTGCAAAAGCTTTCTCCCGAATCTATGAGGACGCTCCCATGAATCGTCCAGGTTGTCGCCCGGATCACGCTGAATCTGGACGGAACCTGAACGTCCACTCGGCGGTCGGTTCACTCGAGCAACAGCTCCGCTGAACCGGGGCGCCGGGTCGACGCACCGATCAGCTGAGGATGTCCTCCATATCGTCGACGGTCAGGATGTCCTCGTCAGCGGGTCGCTCCGGCTCGGCAGCCTCGTCCCAGTCGCTGAACCGGACGTCGAAGACGTCGCCGTCATTGTCCGCGTAGACCGACAGCAGCACCGGGTCATCCCCGGCCCGGACCACGATCTCCCGGCGGTCATCGGTGTAGATCCACACGTCCTCGCCGTCGCGGGTGTCCGCCTCCGCCTCGAGCTCGCCGAATCCTCCGGCCTCCTCGAGGCTGCCGCGGAAGTCGGCCATCCACTCGTCCACCGTGAAGCCCTCGGGGAAGATCTGCGAGTAGTCCACCCACTTGCCCTCGAACTCACCGGCCAGCTCGTCCTCGTCGATCTCACCCGGGAACTGTCGCGCCACGGCGGCCAGCTCGTCCTCGCCGCGCAGATAGGTGCCGTCGTCGAAGGAGATGTACTCGGCCGAGGCGCCGCCTGCCTCCTCCCGCAGGGTCAGCGCCGAGCCGTCCATCTGCCCCGAGTAGTGCTGGACGATGGTGTCCGCACCCTCTTCGGCGTCGATGTCGGCCTCGACCTCCTCGGCGCCGGCGGGCACCTCGGCGTCGAGCACCACGGACTCGGCCTCCTCCATGGCACGCCACAGGTCGGCTTCGATCTCCTCGATGGCCGGAGCGTCTCCCGCCTCAGCCTCCGTCTCGTCCTCGGGCTCCTCGTCGGCCCCGTCCTCGGCGATCTCGTCCGGCTCGTCGCCCTGGTCCTCGGCGCCGTCCGGATCCACATCCTCCTGACCGGCGTCCTGCTCGCCGGCGTCCTCCTCGGCCTCGCCGGCCCCACAGCCGGTGAGGGCCAGCAGGGCGATCCCCACGATCCCCAGCGTCCTCACCGTGGTCGGGACCGCAGCGGTCTCCATCTCCTCAGTCACGTCGTGCCTCCTTCAGGCGGTGCATGATTCTTCCGTTCCGCCGCGCGTCGCCGCGCGACCCCATCACTGGTCCGAGACGTCCTCCTCGGTGGGCCACCCCTGATGGTCGGCGATGGCGTCGAAGATGTCGTCCAGGGTGATGACGTTCTCAGGCTCCTCGGGAATGTCCGCGGAGTTCCAGTCGGTGAAGGTGTACGTGCTGTCCTCATCCCGCAGCTCCAGGAGGTGCGGCTGTCCGTCCGCGGCCACCACGTACTCGGTCTCGCCGTCCTGCTGCGCGTAGACGTAGACCTCCTGCCCGTCTCGGGTCTCCCGGACTCCCGAGATCGCGTCCGTGTCCTCCTCGCGCAGCTCGCGCTGCCAGATGCCCAGGAAGTCCTCGGCGGAGAAGATGGAGGCCGAGCCGTCGGCGGAGAACTCCACCCACTGGTCGGCGACCAGGTCCTCGATGAACTCCGGCTCCACCGCGGCGGCGACGTCGTCGTCCAGGTTGCCGTACAGCAGGGCGCCGAAGTCCTCCCCGCGGAAGTACTCGACACCACCGACCGCACGCTGGGTGAAGGTGTTGCCCTCCCCGGCCGCGTAGCTCATCTCCGAATCCGTCCCGTCCAGGGCACCCGTGATGGTGATGTCGCCGACCGCGTCCTCGTCGATCTGCTCGAACAGCTCGTCCAGATCGGCCTCCCCGGCTTCGACCTGCCCCTCGATGGTGACGGTCTCGGCGGCGAGCATCGTCTCCCACATCTCGTCCTGGATCTCGCCGAGGCTGGGGACTTCGGCCTCAGCGACGGTGCCGTCGTCGGAGTCCTCGGGGGCGTCGTCCGCGAAGGGGTTCGACGCGCAGGAGGTGAGCAGCAGGGTCCCGGCGATCGCCAGGGACGTCACGGCGGTGGGCTTCATCGTCAGGTGCCTCTCAGCAACGGATCACAGGGTGCTGTCGGACCACCGACGCCTCGCGGCAGAGTGGTCCGAAGCGTGACTATACCCACGGAACCTGGTCCGTGCCTCCACATGACCTGGGGCCTCAGACGAGCCGCGGGTCCTCCTGCCTCCTGACACGCAGCCAGCGGTGCCCATAGCCCTCCAGGTCGATCTCGGAGCGACGGCCGGCATCCAGCCGGCAGGCCCCGGGCTGCAGCAGATCCACCAGCTCCGTGCCCTCCGACAGGTCCTCGAGCTCGAAGCCGACGACCACCGGCTCCGGGCTCAGATTGTGCAGCAGGACGATGGAGGAGCCCCGCCAGACCATCCGGTGGGCCAGCACCTGCTGGTGCGGCTGCTCGATGATCTCCATCGTGCCCCAGCCCAGCTCCGGTGACTCCCGGTAGCGCTGGCAGAGCCGCGTGATGTGCTGCAGCAGCGAGCCGGCGTCCCGGCGGGCATCGGCCGCATTGACATGCTCCGGGCCATAGGGGCCCTCCACCACCGGCCGCGGCAGCCGGCTGGGACGAGCCGCGGAGAAGCCGCCGTTCTTCTCTGCGGACCACTGCATAGGGGTGCGCACCGCGGCCCGCCCCTCCAGGGAGAGCTCCTCCCCCATGCCGATCTCCTCACCGTAGAACAGCACCGGAGTGCCGGGCAGGGCGAACAGCAGCGAGTACGCCATCTTCAGGCGCCGGGGGTCTCCGTCCACCATGGGCGGGAGTCTCCTGCGCAGTCCGCGGCCGAAGAGCTGCATCTCCTCCGCAGGGCCGAACGCGGCGAAGATCTCCTCCCGCTCGTCCGTGTCGAGCAGGTCGAGGGTGAGCTCGTCATGGTTGCGCAGGAAGGTCGCATACTGGCAGGTCTCCGGAAGGCCGGTGGGGCGGCTGCGCAGCGCCTCCGCGATCGGCCGGGCGTCCTGCCGCGCCATGGCCAGGAACACCTTCTGGTTGGTGAGGAAGTCGAACTGCATGGTCAGCTGGTCGCCGCCGTCGCCGCCGTCGCCGCCGAAGAACTCCACCTGTTCCTCATGCGGGAGGTTGACCTCACCGAGCATGATGCCCGCGCCGTTGCCGGAGGAGCGTCGTTGCAGGAAGCCGCGCAGAGCCCGCAGATAGTCATGCGGCTCGTCGAAGGCATGGTGCTGCTGCAGGTCGATGGTGTTCTCGTTCAGCGCGAAGGGCACGGCGTCCACCCGAAAGCCGTCGACGCCCATCTGCAGCCAGAACCCCATGGTCCGCTCGATCGCCTCCCGCACCTGCGGATTGGCGGTGTTCAGATCCGGCTGATGACGGAAGAAGTGATGCAGGTAGTGCTCGCCGGTCTTCTCATCACGGGTCCAGATCCCGTCCTCCACATCGGGGAACATGGTCTGATCGGAGGTGTCCGGAGGGGTGTCCGCGCGCCATACGTAGAAGTCCCGGTACGGGCTGTCCTTCGAGGACCGGGCCCGTCGGAACCACGGGTGCCGGTCCGAGGTGTGGTTGATGACCAGGTCGATGATCACCCGGATGCCGCGGTCATGGGCCACCCGGATGAACTCGACGACGTCGCCGTGGTCGCCGTAGCGCGGATCCACCCCGTACATGTCCTGCACGTCGTAGCCGTCATCGCGCCGCGGAGACGGGTAGAAGGGCATGAGCCACAGGCAGGTCACCCCCAGCTCGGCCAGGTAGTCCACCCGCTGAGTGAGCCCGGCGAAGTCCCCGACGCCGTCTCCGTCCGCGTCCAGAAAGGTCTCCACATCCAGGCAGTAGACCACGGCGTTCTTGTACCAGAGGTCGGCGGTGTCGGCGATACGCATGTTGGGGTCCTCCTACGGCGGCGGCCGGTGCTGACTCAGCCGGACCGGAGCCCGGGGAGCACGTGCTCTCCGGCGGTGTCGAGCCAGGGGCGCTGATCCTGGCCCACGTGGTGCAGGTACAGGGTGTCGAAGCCGGCCTCCACGTCCTCGACCAGGTGCTCCAGGTGCCACTGCGGGGACTCCGAGATACGCACCGCCTCCCGGACCCTCGCCAGCGGAACATCCTCGGCGACGGCGTCGAAATGCTCCGGGGAGGGCAGGTCCTGATCCACCGGGGGCCCGAAGACGTTGGTCCGCCATTGGTCATGGGCCAGAGCCTCCGCCTCGGCTCTGGTCTCCGCCCAGCTGAGGTGGACCTGCAGCATCGCCGGGCCGACGCCGCCGGCCTCCCGATAGGCCTGCAGCACGTCCCGTTCGGCGTGGTCGGGCTGGTTCAGCGTGATCACGCCCTCCGCCCACTCGGCGGCCCGCTGCGCAGACTCCACCGTGATGCAGGCCGCGTAGAGCGGCACGGGGTCGGTGGGCAGGTCGTAGAGGACGGCGTCGTCCACGCGGACCAGGCCGTCGTGGCTGACCCGCTCCCCCCGATGCAGACGACGGATGATGTCGGCGCATTCGGCCAGTCGGCGCCGTCGGGTCTCCCGGTCAGGCCAGGGGTCCCCGGTGATATGTTCGTTCATCGCCTGGCCGGCGCCCAGGGCCGCCCAGACCCGGCCGGGGAACATCTCCGCCAAGGTGGCGTAGGCCTGCGCGACGACGGCCGGATGATGGCGCTGTCCGGGTGCCGTGACCGCGCCCAGGGAGAAGCTGGTGGTGGCCAGCGCCGCCCCCAGCCACGCCAGCGTGAAGCCTGAATGCCCCTGTCGGGTGGACCAGGGCATGAAGTGGTCCGAGCTCATGGCCGCGTCGAACCCCACCTGCTCGGCCAGCTGCACGTCGCGCAGCAGCTGGGACGGAGGGATCTGCTCCTGCGAGGCGTGGAACCCCACGCGCGGGTGAGGCAGGCCAGCGATCTCCTCTGCCATGCGCCCTCCTGGTCACCTGTCACGACTCGGTGCGCAGTCTGCCACGAGCCGCGGCATGCGCGCACGGCCCGGCGGCTCAGGCCGGTTCGGCGTGGATGTGGGCGTCCTTCAGCTCCAGGTAGGTCTGAGCGTTCTCCCTCAGCCCGGCGACCTCATCCTCGGTGAGCTCGCGCCGCACCTTCGCGGGCACGCCGGCCACCAAGGACCGGGGCGGAATGACGGTGCCCTCCAGCACCAGGGCGCCCGCCGCCACAAGGCTCTGTTCGCCCACCATGGAGCCGTTGAGCAGGGTCGCTCCCATGCCGATGAGACTGTCGGCCCCGACCGTCGCCCCGTGCACGACGGCGCCGTGGCCGACGGAGACGCCTGCCCCCAGCGTGCAGGGGTACCCCTCGTCCGCGTGGAGCACCACATTGTCCTGCAGGTTCGTCCCGGCGCCGACGGTGATGCGTGCCGAGTCGCCCCGAGCCGAGACGCCGTAGAACGCCGAGGAGTCCGGCTCCAGGACGACGTCGCCGGTGATCGCGGCGGTGGGTGCCAGGAACACCCCGGCACCGATGCTGGGGGTCTTGCCTCTGACGGTCAGGATGTGTGCCATGCTCCGGTCCTCCTTGATCGGATCCTGCGGTCCAGCGGGGCCTCTCCCCGCTCAGTACCCGGCGGTGGTGTCGACGACGCCGACCGGCGGCTCGCCGTCGCGCAGGCGACGGTGGTTCTCCAGCACGCGGTCCCGCAGCAGCGGAACCACCATGGCCTTGGTGTCCGCGGTGTGCGGCGTGATCAGACAGGTCTCCAGCTCCCACAGCGGGTGGCCGTCAGGCAGCGGTTCCGGCTCCGTGACGTCTAGCCCGGCTCCTCGCAGCCGTCCGGCACGCAGCGCGTCCACCAGGGCGTCATGGTCGATCAGTCGACCGCGCCCCACGTTGGCGACCACCGCGCCGTCGGCCAGCAGACCGAGCTGGCGGGCCCCGATCATGTTCTCCGTGTCCGGGGTGACGGCGGCGGCGAGGGCCAGGACGTCAGCACCGTCGAGCACCTCGTCCAGCTGGTCCTGGGAGACGGTCCGATCTGCGCCCTGCAGCGGCTCCTGGGTGCGCCGGACCACCGTGACATGCGTGTCGAAGGCCTTGTAGAGGCGCACCATCTCCGCAGCCACGCCTCCGGCCCCGACCACGACGCAGCGCAGTCCGTTCAGCGAGATCCCGCCCTCGGTGCCCCAGCTGGTGGCCCGGGCCCGGACCTTGAGTCCGCGCAGGGCCGCCAGGGTCAGCAGCAGCCCGTGCTCGCCGACGGGCTTGGCGTAGGAGCCCTTGGCGGAGGTCCAGAGCCGGTCCGGGAACCGACGCAGGATCTCGCCGTACTTCTCGATGCCGGCGCTGGGCAGCTGGATCCAGGAGATCTGCGGGTTGGCCTCGAGGACCTCCGCCAGGTTGAAGCTGCGGAACATGCCGGTGACCACCACCGCCGTCGGCTGCTCGTCCGCGCCGACGATCTCGGCTCCCTGGGCCTGGAGGCCGGCGACGAGCTCCGGCTCGCCGTCGGGCATGAGGTGGATGCGTGAGGTCACGAGGTCTCCGTCCGCGTCTCGAACTTGTCGGCCCCCGATCATGCCTGAGCATGTCCGGGCGCGTCTGGGGTGGTCCGGCTCACCATCCTACGAGGTCAAGGCCACCGACGTCGGAACACGTGACGGGCCCGGGCTCCCTGTTCAGGGAGCCCGGGCCCGTCATGTCTCAGCCGAGGGCGGCGGTCAGCCCTTCAGGCCGTCCACGATGGTGTTGAGCGTGGCCGAGGGGCGCATGGCCGCAGCCGCCTTGGCGTCGTCGGGCCGGTAGTAGCCGTCCAGCTCCACGGACTGGCCCTGCACGCCGTTGAGCTCCGCGAGGATGGTCTCCTCCTGGGAGACCAGCTGCTCGGCCACGGGACCGAAGATCTCCGCCAGCTCGGCGTCCTCGGTCTGGGCGGCCAGCTCCTGGGCCCAGTACTGGGCCAGATAGAAGTGCGAGCCGCGGTTGTCGATCGTGCCCAGCTTCCGGCCCGGGGAGCGGTTCTCCATCAGGAACGTCGCGGTGGCGCGGTCCAGCGCGGAGGCCAGCACCTTCGCCTTGGGGGCATCGGCCTGCTCGGCGTACTTCTCCAGCGAGGGCACCAGCGCGAAGAACTCTCCCAGGGAGTCCCACCGCAGGTAGTCCTCCTGGACCAGCTGCTGGACGTGCTTCGGAGCGGATCCGCCGGCCCCGGTCTCGAACAGGCCGCCGCCGGCCATCAGCGGCACGATGGAGAGCATCTTCGCCGAGGTTCCCAGCTCCAGGATCGGGAAGAGGTCGGTCAGGTAGTCGCGCAGCACGTTGCCGGTCACCGAGATGGTGTCCTCGCCGCGGCGGATGCGCTCCATGGAGAGCTTCGTGGCCTCCACAGGGTTGAGGATCCGGATGTCCAGGCCCTCGGTGTCGTGGTCGCCCAGGTAGGCCTCCACCTTCGCGATGAGGTTGGCGTCGTGGGCACGCTCCGCGTCCAGCCAGAAGACGGCGGGCGTGCCGGACTCGCGGGCCCGGGTCACGGCCAGCTTGACCCAGTCCTGGATCGGGGCGTCCTTGGTCTGGCAGGCGCGCCAGACGTCTCCGGCGGCCACCTGGTGCTCCATGAGCACCGAACCGGCGGCGTCGAGCACCTGCACGGTGCCCGGCTGGGAGATCTCGAAGGTCTTGTCGTGGGAGCCGTACTCCTCGGCCTTCTGCGCCATCAGGCCGACGTTGGGCACCGTGCCCATCGTGGCCGGGTCCAGAGTCCCATGGGCGCGGCAGTCCTCGATGACGGCCTGGTAGACACCCGCGTAGGAGGAGTCCGGGATGACGGCGAGAGTGTCGTCCTCCTCGTTGGAGGGGCCCCACATGTGGCCGCCGTTGCGGATCATCGCCGGCATGGAGGCGTCGACGATCACGTCGGAGGGTACGTGGAGGTTCGTGATGCCGCGGTCAGAGTCGACCATGGCCAGCCGCGGTCCCTCAGAGAGGCCCTTCTCGATCTCGGCCTTGACACCCTCCGCGACGTCGGCGTCGAGGTCCTCCACGCCGGAGAGGATCGAGGCCAGCCCGTCGTTGGCCGACAGGCCCGCCTGGGCGAGCTGCTCCCCGTACTGGGCGAACAGCTGCGGGAAGTAGGCCTTGACGATGTGGCCGAAGATGATCGGGTCGGAGACCTTCATCATGGTGGCCTTCAGGTGCGCGGAGAAGAGCACGTCCTCCTCCTTGGCGCGTGCCACCTGAGCGGCCAGGAACTCGTCCAGGGCGGCGGCGCGCATCACGGTGGCGTCCACGACCTCCCCGGCCTGCACCGGCAGAGCGTCCTTCAGCACCACGGTCTCGCCGGAGTCGGTGACCAGCTGGATCGTCAGCGTGTCCTCGGAAGCCAGGACCACCGACTGCTCATTGGAGGCGAAGTCGTCGGCACCCATGGTGGCCACGTTGGTCTTCGACTCGGAGGTCCACTCGCCCATCCGGTGCGGGTTGGCCCGGACGTAGGCCTTCACGGACTCGGGAGCACGGCGGTCCGAGTTGCCCTCACGCAGCACCGGGTTCACGGCCGAGCCCTTGACCCGGTCGTACCGGGCGCGGATGTCCTTCTCCTCCTCGGTGGAGGGGGACTCCGGGTAGTCGGGCAGGGCGTAGCCCTGGGACTGCAGCTCGGCGATCGCGGCCTTCAGCTGCGGCACCGAGGCGGAGATGTTCGGCAGCTTGATGATGTTCGCCTCGGGGGTCTTGGCCAGCTCGCCCAGCTCGGCCAGGGCGTCCGCCTCACGCTGCTCCTCGGTGAGGTGGTCCGGGAACTGGGAGATGATGCGACCGGCCAGCGAGATGTCTCGGGTCTCCACCTCCACGCCTGCGGTCGAGGCGAAGGCCTCAACGATCGGTTTGAACGAGTAGGTCGCCAGCATCGGCGCTTCGTCGGTGTGGGTGTAGATGATCTTGGCCATCGGCGCGTGATCTCCCTCGAGGTCTGGGGTCAGGGAACAGGCTGGAGCGTCGCCCCGGCCTGTTTTCGGTCAGTCGACGATCCAAATCTACCGGAGTGCGGGCTTGAGCCCGTGCTCCGTTTCGTCGCCTGCGGCGACGCGCTCATCTCCCGGGTCATGTCCCGGGTCATATACCGAGCACGGCGCGGGCGATGAGGAAGTAGACGATCAGTCCGGTCGCGTCCACGAAGGTGGAGATGAACGGATTGGCGAACACGGCGGGATCCGCACCCAGCTTCTTGCCCAGGATCGGCATGAGTCCGCCGGCCGAGGCCGCCAGGGTGCAGATGGCCAGCAGCGTGAGCCCGATCACCGCCCCCACATGCCATTCCCACCGCCAGCTGACCAGCAGGAACCCGAGGACCCCCAACACGGAGCCCAGCGTGATGCCGACCCTGATCTCCCGCCAGAACACCTTGAACACGTCCCGGGTGGTGACATCGCCCAGCGCCATGGCGCGCGTGACGGTGGTGGCCGCCTGATTGCCGGTGTTGCCTCCGGTGCCGATCAGCAGCGGGACGAACAGCGCCAGCACGACGACGGCCTCCAGCGTCTCCTCGAAGACGTCGAGGACCTGCACCGTCAGCGTGGCCCCGATCGCCAGGACCAGCAGCCATACGATGCGCGAGCGCATGATCGTCAGCACCGGTGTCGACAGGTACGGCCGGTGCAGCGGCTCGGCACCGCCGTGACGGGCGGCGTCCTCCGACTCGGCGCGCTCGAGGATGTCCAGGGCGTCATCGACGGTGAAGATCCCCACGACCCGGTGCTCGGAGTCGGTGACCGGCATCGCCAGGTGCTTGCGGTCCGCACACAGACGGGCCGCGTCCTCGGCGTCATGGTCCGCATCCACCGAGTCCGCCTCCGTGGTCAGGGAGGAGATGCTCACGTCAGCGTCAGCGGCGACCAGGTCCCGCAGCGAGACGACCCCCTTCAGCAGCCGCTGCCGGTCCACCACCGGCAACGTGTAGAGGGTCTCCGCCTCATCCCCGGCCCGGCGGATCTTCTCCATCGCCTGCCCCACCGACCAGTGCTCCGGGATCGCCACGAATTCGGGGCTCATCTGGCGACCGATCGTGCCGGAGGGGTAGCCCAGCACGATGTTGGTCAGGCTCCGCTCGCGCGGGTCCAGATGCCGCATCATCTTGCGCGCCACCGAGGCCGGCATCTCGTCCATCAGACGCACACGGTCGTCGGGGTCGAGTGAGTCGAAGTACAGCGCGACGTCGACGTCCTTCAGGCCCTCGATGATCTCGTGCTGCAGCGCCTGGTCGAGCAGGTCGAAGACCTCCACCGCCCGGTCCTTGGGGAGCAGGCGGAAGGCCACGGCCCGGTCCTGCACGCCGAGGCGCTCCAGGAAGTCGACGATCTCGCCGACCGGAAGGTCGTCCAGCGCCTCGCGCAGATCTCGCAGCCGCTCATGGCGGACCAGGTCTGCGAGCTCATCCAGTCTCTCTGACACTGACATCACCCCTTCCGAGGGTGTTGGCACCGATGAGTGGTCATCGCCGGCGGGATCCGCCGGCCGGTGCCGAGCGGGCCCGCACGCTGAGGGGCTCGCGGCCCCTCAGGTCAGTGGAAGAAATGTCGCGCGCCGGTGAGGTACATCGTCAGGCCCGCCTCTTCGGCGGCGTCGACGACCTCCTGGTCCCGCTGCGAGCCGCCCGGCTGCACGACGGCGCGCACCCCGGCGGCGATCAGGCTCTGCAGCCCGTCCGCGAACGGGAAGAACGCATCCGAGGCGGCCACCGAGCCGCGGGCGCGGTCCACGCCGTCACCTGCGAGCGTGTTGGCCCGCTGCACCGCCAGACGGCACGAGTCCAGGCGGTTGACCTGGCCCATCCCGATGCCGACCGTCGCGCCCTCACGGGCCAGCAGGATCGCATTGGACTTCACCGAGCGCACCGCGCGCCAGGCGAACTCGAGGTCTGCCAGCGTGGCCTCGTCGGCGGCCTCCCCGGAGACCAGCTTCCAGGAGTCGACGACGTCGCCCTCGGCGTCCAGGGCATCCGAGGCCTGCAGGAGCATCCCCCCGGAGATCTGCTTGTACTCCACCCGGTCCCGCCGGTGGCCCTCCGGCAGCCGCAGCAGCCGGATGTTCTTCTTCCGGGTGAGGATCTCCAGAGCCTCCGGCTCGAAGTCCGGGGCGACGACGACCTCGGTGAAGATCTCGGCGACCGTGCCGGCCATCTCGGCGGTGATCGTGCGGTTGGCGGCGATGACCCCGCCGAAGGCCGAGAGCGGGTCGCAGGCGTGGGCCCGACGATGCGCCTCGGCGACCGTCTCCCCCACCGCGACGCCGCAAGGGTTGGCGTGCTTGATGATGGCCACCGCCGGGCCCGCGAAGTCGTAGGCGGTGCGGACGGCCGCGTCCGCGTCGACGTAGTTGTTGTAGCTCATGGCCTTGCCGTGGAGCGTCTCCGCCTGGGCCAGGCCAGGGGCGGCGTGCGTCTCCGTGTACAGGGCCGCCGGCTGGTGCGAGTTCTCCCCATAGCGCAGCCCGGTGATCCGCTGGAGGGCCAGCCCGGCGTAGGGCGGGAACTGCAGCGCCTTGTCCTTCCGGGGCAGAGGGGGCGCCGGCACCGAGGCGGCGTCGAAGTCGTCGTCGTACTGCTGGGAGGTCCAGCGGGCCACCGCGGTGTCGTAGGCGGCGGTGTGGGCGAAGGCCAGGGCCGCCAGCCGCTGGCGGGTGGCCAGGGTGAAGCCGCCCTGCTCGGCGGCGGTGATGACCTCCCCGTAGCGCAGCGGATCCACGACGACGGCGACCGAGGCGTGGTTCTTCGCCGCGGCGCGCACCATGGAGGGCCCGCCGATGTCGATCTTCTCGACGATCTCATCCTCCGACGCGCCGGAGGCCACGGTCTCCGCGAACGGATAGAGGTTGACCACCACCAGGTCGAAGGGCCGGATCTCCAGCTCGTCGAGCTGCGCCCGGTGGTCCTCGCGCCGCCGGTCGGCCAGGATGCCTGCATGGACGCGGGGGTGCAGCGTCTTGACCCGGCCGTCCAGACACTCGGCGAAGCCGGTGACCTCGGAGACCTCGGTGACCGGCACGCCGGCGTCGGCGATGCGCTGGGCGGTGGAGCCGGTGGAGACCAGCTCGACGCCGGCCGCGTGCAGCCCCTGGGCGAGCTCCGTCAGCCCCGTCTTGTCGAAGACGGAGACCAGGGCGCGGCGGATGGGCTGCCGATCCGTGGCGGAGGAGTTCTCCTCAGGGCTGGGACTGGTGTTCTGCACGTTCGACACGCACGCTCCTTACTCTCCGACACGGCTGGAGGGCAGGACCGCTGCGGGTCCCGCCGCTGCGGGGCACGGCGGCCCGGGCGCCCTGGACGAGGGCGCGGCGGACCTCGATCAGTCTAGCGCCCCGGCACTGGCCTGCGCCTCACTCCTCGAACTTGTAGCCCAGGCCGCGCACCGTGATCAGGTGCTGAGGCCGGGAGGGGTCCGGCTCGATCTTGGCGCGCAGCCGCTTCACATGCACGTCGAGGGTCTTGGTGTCCCCGACGTAGTCGGAGCCCCACACTCTGTCGATCAGCTGACCCCGGGTCAGCACACGTCCGGCGTTGCGCAGCAGCATCTCCAGCAGCTCGAACTCCTTCAGCGGCAGGCTCACGCCGTCTCCGCGGACCTCCACCGTGTGCCGCTCCACGTCCATGCGGACGGGCCCGGCCGCGACGGAGGAGGTGTCATCCACCTCGGTGTCCACGTGCCGGCGCAGCACCGCACGCACCCGGGCCAGCAGCTCCCGGGAGGAGTACGGCTTGGTCACGTAGTCGTCGGCGCCGAGCTCCAGGCCCACCACCTTGTCGATCTCCGAGTCCTTGGCGGTGAGCATGATGACCGGCACATTGGAGCGCTGGCGGATCTGCCGGCACACCTCCGTGCCGGGCTGGCCCGGCAGCATCAGGTCCAGCAGGACCAGGTCGGGGCTCTCCTTGTCGAAGAGCTCCACGGCCTGCAGGCCGTCGTCGGCGACCGAGACGTCATACCCCTCCTTCTGCAGGGTGTACGACAGGGCCTCGGAGAACGAGGTCTCGTCTTCGACGATGAGAATCCTGGTCACGCTGTTCCTCCTTCACCGGCGCGAGCGCGGTCGGACTGTTGATGGTCGGTGCGGGGGGCGCCGTCGGCGTCGGCCTCCGGGGCGCCCTCCTCGGGCTCCCCGGGTCCCTGGCCCTCCTCGAGCTCCGGGATCCGCACGGTGAACGTGGACCCCTTGCCCTGCTGGGACCAGAGGGAGACCTCTCCCCCGTGGTTGGTGATGACGTGCTTGACGATGCTCAGCCCCAGACCGGTGCCCCCGGTCTGACGCGAACGGGCGGCGTCGACACGGTAGAAGCGCTCGAAGATCCGCTCCTGGTCCTCCGGGGCGATGCCGATGCCCTGGTCCGTGATGGTCACCTGCGCGATCCCGTCGCGGGAGGACAGCCCGATCCCGATGCGGGTTCCCTCCGGGGAGTAGCGCACGGCGTTGTCGATGAGGTTCCGGAAAGCCATGGTCAGCTGATCATGGTCCCCGTGGACCGAGCGGGTCAGGCTGCCCCCGACCTTGATGGTGATGTCTTTGGCCTCCGCGGGCAGCGTGGAGCGGTCCACCGCCTCCGAGATGACCTCTCCCAGGTCCACGGGGCGCCCCGAGTGGACCACGTTCTTGCCCTGCACGCGGGAGAGCTCGATGATGTCCTGGACCAGTGCCGCCAGGCGGGCCGACTCGCGCTGCAGGCGCTGGGCGAAGTGCCGCACCGCCTCCTCGTCGTCGGCGGCGTCCTCGATGGTCTCGGTCAGCAGCGAGATGGCGCCCACCGGGGTCTTCAGCTCGTGCGAGACGTTGGCGACGAAGTCATGCCGCACCGCCTGGGTGCGGGAGAACTCGGTGCGGTCGTCGGCCAGGACCAGGATGTACTCGTCCCCCAGCGGAGCCACACGCAGATGCACCACGATGGAGGACTCCCCCTGCAGCCCGCGCGGCAGCTCATGGTCCTGATCGATGATGACGCCGTCGGCCCGGACCCGCGCGGTGAGGGCGAGCAGCTCCTGGTGCACCACGGTGTGGCCGCGCACCAGGCCGAAGGCGTAGGCGGCCGGATTGGCGCGCACCACGCCGTCGACGGTGTCGACGACGATGTAGGCCAGGCCCAGCGAGGCGAGCACCTCGGTGGCGCCGGCGGGCATGGTCGGCTCGTCCACGTCGATCCCGGCGGCGCGCTGCAGCTCGCTGACCCGGAACGCGTGCATCCCGGCGACGCCCAGGAGCAGGCCGACCAGGCCGGAGACGATGGCGATGAGCAGGGAGTCCACGCCTACAGCTTAGGCATGTGTTCATGCGCTCGTCGCCGCAGGGCCCCGATGCGTCAAGGGGTTCAACGAGCGTTCACCTGGTGGTTGACTGGGGCGCGGCCCCGCGTTCACGTCCGTCGGTGAGCCTGGAGCGTCGGGATGCTCCGGGACGACCCGGCGCGCCCACGGCAGGCCGCGGCCCCCTCACGACGAAAGGACCGTCACCCGTGCGCAAGCTCTTTCAGGAAGACCTCCAGAACCTCGGCGAGCAGCTGATCGACATCGCCACCCTGGTCTCCCAGGCGATGCAGAAGGCTTACCGATCCTTCGAGACGGCCGACGTGCAGCTGGCGGAGGAGGTCATCGCCGCGGATCAGCGGATCGACGCGCTGCAGAACGACCTGGACGAGCGTGCCATCGACCTGCTGGCGCTGCAGGGGCCCGTGGCCTCCGATCTGCGCACCATCGTCGGCGCCCTGCGGATGAGCACCTCGCTGGAACGCATGGGGGATCTGGCGCGCCACATCGGGCAGCTGGTCCGCCTGCGCTACCCGGACCACGTCTCTCCGGAGCACCTGAAGCCGGTGTACGCGCGGATGGCCCAGCACGCGCAGGACCTCGCTGAGAAGGTCGTGAGGCTCCTGCAGACCCGGGACCTCGCCCTCGTGGACGAGATCACCGCGGAGAACGAGGCCATCAATGCGCTCCACGCCTCCGTGTTCCGCCTGATCGCCGAGGACGAATGGGATGCTAGCCCGGCCACCACGGCGGACTGCACGCTGGCCAGCCGATACTTCGAGCGCTTCGGGGACCACGGCGTCTCCGTGGCCAAGAAGGTCGCCTACCTGGTCACCGGAGAGTGGGACGTGAAGGCCCACGCCGAATGAGCTGAGTCGGCTCTCCGGCCCGGATGTGACCGCCCGAGCAGGTGAGGAAGACGGCCCCGACGTCATCGAGCGGGAGACCCGTGGTCGGGTCTCCCGCTCGATGATGTCGCTGGGACGGTGCTCGCGCGTCGCGCGGCCGTCCCGCTCAGCAGGGCGGCCCGGACAGCCTCACTTCTTGCCCTGGTTGGCCACCGCCTCGATGGCCTCCTTCGCGGCCTCAGGGTCCAGGTAGGTGCCCCCGGGCTTCACAGGCCGGAAGTCCTCGTCCAGCTGGTAGTGCAGCGGGATGCCGGTGGGGATGTTCAGCCCGGCGATGTCCTCGTCGCTGATGCCGTCCAGGTACTTCACCAGGGCGCGCAGCGAGTTGCCGTGCGCGGCGAGCAGCACCGTCCTGCCGGCCTTCAGGTCCGGGATCACCGCGGACTCCCAGTACGGCAGCATGCGCTCGACGACGTCCTTGAGGCATTCGGTGCGCGGGGCGGCGTCACCGAGGTCCGCATAGCGGGGGTCGCCGATCTGCGAGTACTCGTCGTCGGCGTCGAGCTCCGGCGGCGGAGTGTCGTAGGAGCGGCGCCAGGTCATGAACTGGTCGTCGCCGTACTGCTCACGCACCTGGGTCTTGTCCTTGCCCTGCAGCGCGCCGTAGTGGCGCTCGTTGAGCCGCCAGTCCCGCTTGACCGGGATCCAGAGCCGGTCCGCCGCCTCCAGGGACAGGTGCGCGGTGGTGATGGCCCGCTGCAGCAGCGAGGTGTGGACGACGTCGGGCAGCAGGTCGTTCTCGGCCAGCAGCTCGCCGCCGCGGGCGGCCTCGGCCCTGCCCTGGTCGGTCAGCGGCACGTCGACCCAGCCGGTGAACAGGTTCTTCTGGTTCCAGTCGCTCTGTCCATGACGGAGCAGAATGAGGTCATAGCTCATCTGGCGGTGATCCCTTCCGATGCGTGATGTGGGTGGAACGTCGGTGGTCAGGGCGCACGTCGGCGGGCGCGGAGTGGAATGGCGATCGCGTCAGCTCATCCGGCTCACTCGGAGACGGCGGGCTCGACGTCGGCCAGGTAGACGGCGGCCATGGTCGCGCCGATGACCGGGAACAGGAAGCCGAAGGGGCCTCCGAACAGCTGGGAGTAGACGCCGAACAGGCACAGCAGCGCCGCGCCGCCGGTCATGCCGAGCCAGAACCCCTTGGTGCGCTTGAATGCGATGTCGAAGCGCTGCGCGTTCTTCGGCAGGCATTTCAGCAGCGCCACGCCCGCCACGATCAGGCAGACGACGGCGAAGGCGAGGAAGAGGTAGATCTCAGAGACGAGGACGGCGTACCAGATTCCGGACATGTGTCGATGCTATCGCTTCTCGTCGCGGTTTTCCGAGGCGACCAGCCGCAGCGCCTGCAGCAGGTCGGCATACAGGTCGTCCACGTGCTCGATGCCCACCGAGAGCCGGATCAGCCCGTCCGGCACCGTCTCCGGTTCGGTGGAATGCCGACGGCGGCGCTCCGCCAGGGACTCCACTCCTCCGAGGCTCGTGGCCGGGGTCCACAGGGTCAGGTGCTGGAGGACGGCGTCGGCGGTGGCGGCGTCGGGCAGCTCGATGGTGAGGATCGCTCCGAAGCCGCCCAGCTGGGCCGCGGCCGCGCATGCTGCGGGTGGCTCTCCAGCCCCGGGTACCGGACGCCGCGCAGGGGCGTCTCCCCGGTGGGGAGCAGCGCGGCGAACCGCCGGGCGAGCTCGGCGGCGTTGGACTCCGCGGCGTCGAGGCGCACCGCCAACGTCCGCACCCCGCGCAGGGCCAGGAAGACCTCCATGGGCCCGGGTACCGCGCCATGGAGGGTGCGGTGCTGGTGCAGCCTCTGATGCAGCTGCTCATCGGCCGTGATCGCCGCCCCCATGATCAGGTCCGAGTGTCCGGCCAGGAACTTGGTCACGGAGTGGACCACGACGTCGGCTCCGTGCTTCAGCGGCTGCTGCCGCAGCGGGGTGGCGAAGGTGTTGTCCACCACGGTGAGGATGCCGCGCCGCTTCGCCTCGGCGAGCAGCGCCGGCAGGTCGGCGACCTCGAGCATCGGGTTGGTGGGGGACTCGATCCAGAGCATCACCGGCGCGTCCTGCGCCTGGGCGAGGGTGGCGACGTCGGCGATGGTGGTCCTCACCGCCTCGGTCTCGGCGATGTCCACCCGGTGCAGGGTCAGCAGGCCCCGGTCCGCCATCTCCTGGGCCAACGTGGAGAAGCCCATATAGCTGTGCCGGGGCAGGATCAGGTGGCCGCCCGGGGGCAGCAGATGCACCACCGCGGAGATCGCGGCCATCCCGGAGGAGAACAGCAGACCCGGCAGCACCGGCACCGGGTGTTCCTCGGCGGTGGTGACGAAGCCCTGACCGCTGTGGCCCCGGCGCGTGCCGGCCTCCAGGTGGGCCAGCAGCTCCTCGAGCGGCTGCCAGGAGGGCACGCCTTCTCGGGCGTACTCCCAGCGGTTGTCGCCGCCGGGCCGATAGCTGTAGGTGGAGGTGAAGTCCACCGGGGGATTCACCGGGGAGCCGGCCTCATGGATGCCGCGGCCTCCGGACACGAGGTAGGTGCGTTCGTCAGTCACATCAGCCACGGTAGTCGACTCCCCCGTCACGAGGGCCGCCCGCCGGGCCGCGTCCAGGCTCTGAGACGCCGGCAGGGCTCGCGGGGCGCCGGCGGAGGTGCTCACACAGGCCTCCGGTGACGTTCGATGATCGCGTCACCGGAAGCGTCACCGGAAGCCGATAGGCTGTCCGCGTGACACAGACGAAGCCAGCGAGCACGCGCGGAGCCTTCATCGTCGTCGAAGGCGGCGACGGGGCCGGGAAGACCACGCAGCTGGACCTGTTGGAATCCTGGCTGAGCGCCCACGACGTCGCCTGTGAGCGGACCCGGGAGCCCGGCGGCACCCCCATCGGCGAGCGGATCCGGGCGCTGGTCCTGGAGCACGGCCACGGTGAGGTGGACCCCCGCACCGAAGCGCTGCTCTTCGCGGCCTCACGCGCGGCCCACGTGGTGCAGCGGATCCTTCCGGCTCTGGAGTCCGGGGCCACGGTGCTCTGCGACCGGTACATCGACTCCTCGGTGGCCTACCAGGGCGTGGGACGCGGCCTGGGCCCGGAGAAGGTGGCGGAGATCAACGGCTGGGCCACCTCCGGACTGCAGGCGGACCTGACGATCCTGCTGGATGTGGACCCGACGATCTCCCAGCGGCGGCGGGCCGGACGCGACGGCGGCCCCGGGGACCGTATGGAGTCCGCCGACGACGCTTTCCGAGCCCGCATCCGAGAGGCCTTCCGCAGCCGGGCCGAGGCCGAGCCGGACCGCTATCTCGTCATCGACGCCGACGACGACGTCGATGCCGTGCAACGGCAGATCCGGCGCCGAGTCGCCGCGCTGATCGGCGAGCCTCTGCGCGCCGCCCGGCCCGCCGGGTCCGAGGCCGCAGATCCCGAGCTGAACGAACCCGAGCTGAGCGAGAGCTCCGGGGAGGCCGGTCTTGGCTGAGCCCGCCGTCTTCGCCGAACTGCCAGCGGTCTTCGCCGAACTGGTGGGCCAGGAGCCCGTGGTGGACCAGCTGCGCCGGGCCGTGGCCGCGAGCGCTCCGGCCCATGCCTGGCTGGTCACGGGGCCGCCCGGATCGGGTCGGTCCAACGCCGCCCGGGCCTTCGCCGCCGCACTGAACTGTGAGGTGGCAGAGCCGACGGAGCGCGGCTGCGGGACCTGTCGCTCCTGCCGACTGGTCGCCTCCGGCGCCCACCCCTCGGTGAAGCTGGTCTCCACCGAGAACGTCACCTACCGGATCGATGACGTCCGCGAGCTCGTCACCACCGCCCAGGACAGCCCGCAGGGGGCACGCTGGCGAGTCATCGTCGTCGAGGACGCAGACCGGATGACCGAGCGCGCCACCAACGTGCTCCTCAAGGCCATCGAGGAACCGCCGCCGCACACGCTCTGGGTGCTGTGCGCCCCGAGCCCCGCCGACGTCCTGGTCACCATCCGCTCACGCTGTCGACTGGTGAGCCTGCGGATCCCCCCGGCCGACGCCGTCGCCCGGCTGCTGGTGGAGCGGGACGGACTCAACGCCCAGCAGGCGCACTTCGCTGCCCGGGTGTCGCAGAACCACGTGGGGGTGGCCCGGCGCCTGGCCCGCGACCCCGAGGCGCGCCAGCGGCGGGAAGATGTGGTGACGCTGCCGCTGCGGGTGCGCAGCTCCACCGACGCCGTCCGGGCCGCCGGCACACTGGTGGCGATGACCCAGGCCGACGCCGAGGCGACGGCCGACGCCCGCCTCGCCGAGGAGCAGGCCGCGCTGCGGCGCTCGTTGGGGCTGGAGCCGGAGGAGAAGATCCCGCCGAAGCTGCGCAGCCAGTTCAAGAGGCTCGAAGAGGAGAACACCCGGCGCGCCAAACGCGCCGTGGCCGACTCGCTCGACCGGGCTCTGATCGACCTGACCGCGGTGTACCGGGACGTGCTGAGCCTGAAGCTCGACGCCGACGTCGAGCTCATCAACGACCACCTGCGCGAGCAGCTGGCCGACTACGCCGAGAGCCTCAGCCGGAGCATGCCCTGGGCTGTCTGGATGCGATCGGCGCCGCACGCACCAGGATCGGTCAGAACGTCCCGCCGCTGTTGGCCATGGAAGCTCTCATGATGTCCTTCCTGCCCGTGGAGGCCCACCGACGCTGAAGGGAGCCCTTCCCATGGAGACCACCGCAGGCCCTGTGCTCCGCCATGCGGCGACCCTCGGCGTCGCCGCGATGCTGCTCAGCGGCTGCGTGCCGCTGGGCGAACCGCCCGAGACGCAGCAGCCCTCCCCCGGCGACACCGCCGAGGACGTGGGGCGCGGGAACGCCACAGACCCCGCCTACGCCAGGTTCTACGATCAGGAGCTGGACTGGGAGGACTGCGAGCGCGGGGCGCGATGCGCCGATGTGGAGGTCCCCCTGGACCACGCCGAGCCCGACGGCGAGACTCTCCAGATCCGCATCATCAGCTCCGGCACCGGCGGGCCCGACGCCCCGCATCTGCTCATCAACCCTGGCGGCCCCGGGTCCTCCGGATATGACTCGGTGGCCGAAGACCTGCAGTACTTCTTCACCCCGGCCCTGTTGGACGACTATGACATCGTCGGCTTCGACCCGCGAGGAGTCCACCGGTCGGCGCCCGTAGAGTGCCTCACGGACGAGCAGATGGACGAGAACCGGGAGCAGGTCGCTGAAGGGGACGAGGAGCTCGACGACGAGGCCGCCGTCGAACAGGCCCGCGAGGACGCCCGCTGGCTGGGTGAACAGTGCCTCGAGCAGACCGGCGAGGTGCTCGGACACGTGGACACCGCCTCCGCCGCCCGAGACATGGACATCATCCGTGCCGCCCTGGGCGAGGAGCGACTCAACTACCTCGGCTTCTCCTACGGGACCCACCTGGGGGTGACCTACGCGGAACAGCATCCGGCTTCGGTGGGACGGTTCGTGCTCGACGGGATGATGAACACCGCTCTGAGCGACCACGAGCTCTCCCTGGACCAGGCGGTCGGGTTCGAGGAGGCGCTGCAGGGCTACGCAGCATGGTGCGTCGAGCAGTCCGACTGTCCGGTGGACGGTGAGGCTGAGGACGTCGTCGACGCCGTGGCGGGCCTGTTCGAGGATGTCGCCGAGGAGCCCTCAGAAGGCCCCGACGGGCGGACCATCTCCGTGAGCGTGCTGGTGAGCGGGTTCATCCAGCCCATGTACTTCTCCGGGGGCTGGCCGATGCTGAACCAGGCGCTGGGCGCCGCCCTCGACGAGGAGGACTTCTCCTCCTTCCAGCAGTGGGCTGACCTGGCCGCAGGCCGCGAGCCCGACGGCAGCTACGGGTGGAAGAGTCAGCTCGCCTTCCGCGCGATCATGTGCCTGGACCACCCGGTCTCGGAAGACTCCGAGACCATCGAGGCGGAGTATGAGGAGACCGTGGAGGCCGCCCCCACGTTCGGCCCGTACCTGGGGCACGCCGGCATCGCGTGCTCCGAGTGGCCCTTCGAGCCGGTGGGCGAGCCGCGGGAGCCGCAGCTGGACGAGGTGGAGGAGATCCTGTTCATCGGCACCACCGGGGATCCGGCCACCCCGGTGTCCTGGGCCGAAGACATGCACGCCATGGCGCCCACCTCCTCCCTGTTGGTCTACGACGGCGAGGGCCACCTGGCCTACCGGCCCGGCAACACCTGCGTGACCGAGATCGTCGACTCCTACCTCCTCGACGGGGCGCTCTTCGAGGGCCGCCAGGACTGCTGACCCCGGCCAGCATCCCTCCTGGTGAGCGGCATGCCGCCGCTAGAATGGCGGCAGCTGGGTGACGGTGACGTCGCCTCGGTGGCCGCACCGTCGTCGACAGCTCTGACCGTCGTCGTGTCCAGGAGGTCGCCATGAACGAGGATTCCCGGCATCGAAAAGCTGTCCCCTACACCCCCGCATCCCGGGCACTGGGCGTGATCGTCGGATTCGACGGCTCGGACCAGGGGTCCCGTGCGCTGCACTACGCCGCCGTCGAGGCTCATCGGCGCGATCTCCAGCTGACAGTCATCAGCGCCTTCACGGTGCCGCGCGCCGTCGCCGGCTATGTGGACTCCGCCGCGGAGATCACCGGAGACTCTCTGGCCCGGCGGGGCGCCGAGGAGGTCCTCGACGAGGCACGCGATCAGCTCCACGGCTATCCCGGCCACGTCGAATACCGGGTGGAGCACGGGGATGCCGCCGGGGTGATGATCGCGAGGTCCGAGAACGCCACCCACGCCGTCGTCGGCGGCCGCGGACGCGGTGGTTTCGTCGGACGCCTGCTGGGTTCGGTGTCCTCGGCGCTGCCGCCCACGCCCACTGCCCCACCACCGTGGTCAACCGCCGCTACGATCCCGACCTGGTGGGCGGCGACACCCGATTCACCGCGCGTCGGGACGCACGACCGGTGATCGTAGGCGTCGACGGCTCCGCCCACGGACGAGTGGCCGCACTGCACGCCGCCGAGGCCGCCGGGCTGCGAGGCACCTCCCTGCAGCTGCTGCTCGCGCTGCCGACGATCGACTCCTCCCTGCTCTGGTACGCGGGCCGCACCGCGAAGGAGTCCGGCATCACCGAACTGGAGATGCAGGGCCTGCAGGAACGGCTGGACGGGGACGTCCGCTGGCTCACCGGACATTTCCCGGACCTGAGCATCGAGGGAATCATCGAACAGGGCTCGCCGACCCAGGTGATGGCCCACGCCACCGAACGCGCCCAGCTCACGGTGCTCGGGACCCGCGGCCGGGGAAGCATCACCAGCGCACTGCTGGGCTCGGTGTCCCGCAGCGTGCTGATGGAGGCCCACGGGCCCGTGGAGATCGTCCCGCTGCTGACCGATCGCCGTCTCAACGACCACGGAGAGCACGAACCCGTGCTCTGAGACACGGGAAGATGTCGCGACCTGAGCCGGCGCGTCCGAGCTGAAAGGCCTGGACAGCAGAGATCGCGCAGCCGTTTTGACCAGTCCGCCCTGAGCCGAGTAATGTTGTGCATCGCGCGCGAGGGCACGCGGCCCACGCGAGCAGGCCACCTTAGCTCAGTCGGTAGAGCGATTCACTCGTAATGAATAGGTCGCCGGTTCGATTCCGGCAGGTGGCTCCGTGGATGCAGCAGAACCCCCGGTCAGGCACGCTGGCCGGGGGTTCTGTCATCTGTCGGGCGTGCTCAGAGGCCCAGCAGCTCCCGGGCCTTCGCGTACTTCGCGGCCAGACGGTCGCGGGTCTCCGGGTCCAGCTGAGAGGTCCGTGCAGGATCGGTGTTGTCCGCGAGGTCCGCCGCCTTGACCTGCAGCGCCAGTTCATCAGACCGCACACGGCGGTAGTAGTCCTCGGACGACTCTCCCTCGCCTCGGGAGACCGCCTCCACCGCGGCGACGACCTCCTCGGGCATCCGACTGGCCAGCAGATCGACGGCCGTGACCGACGTGTCCTCGATGACGTCGTGCAGCCAGGCCGCCGCCACCACCTCCGGCGCCGCACCGGCCACCTCGGCATGCCCGGCCACCCGCTCCGGATGCCCGATGTAGTGCGCCCCCAGCTTGTCCACCTGCCGCGGTGCGCCTCGGCGGCGATCTGCGCTGCCGCACGCACCAGGGCCGGCCCGCGCAGGGGCTCCCGTCCCAGCTCCGTGGTCATCCTCAGTCCTCCCACTCCGAGCAGTGCAACGTGCCCTCCACCTCGGCATCGCCCACTGCCGCGGTGGCGAACTCCACCTGCGCCTCCCCCAGCTCGATGCCGTCGGGAGACGTCGTCTCCTGTGGACGCTCGGCGCCCTCCAGGCGCACCTGGGCGAAATCCTCGCCCGCGACCTCGACACGCGAGGAGTCGTCACCGGTGGTCGCGATCAGGTGATGGACCTCCCCCGGGGGTCCTGAGCACAGGACCTCCGACGGGGCGACCCGATGAGTCTCCCCACCCAGGGTCACCTCCAGCTCCCCGAGGTCCCCGCCGGGGTCCGCGCCATGCCGGGCATCCGTCACCTCCAGCTCGCTGGGGTCGAGGTCCTTCGAACATCCGACCGCCACGAGCGCCGCAGCGACCCACGCCACCGTGACCCACGTCGTCCTCATGCCACGGAGGCTACCACCGCGCACCGACAGGACGCCCGAGACGAGCCTCCGGTCCACCGGCTCACACAGGTCAACTCCGCGCCTTCGCACAGCTCAACTGCGCACCTTCGCACAGCTCAACTGCGCACCTTCGCACGACGCCGCGGTGCCGGGGCGATGAGCCGGTCCACACTGAAGCGGCCGGCCCCTGTGGCGACCAGGATGACCAGACCGGCGAAGATCGCCAGGACCAGCTCGTAGCCGCCCTCAGAGACGAACAGGCCCGCCGGCGCATGGACCAGGAACAGGGCCACCACCATGGAGACCGCGTTGACCGCCGCGGCGATCGGGGTGAACAGCCCCACGATCAGCAGCACACCGCCGATCAGTTCCGCGCCCGTGACCACCGCAGCACTCACCGATGCGGCCGGCACACCCATCCCCTCGAAGGAGGCGGCCGTGCCGGCCACGGTCCACTCGTCGAACTTCTGCCAGCCATGGGCCACCAGGATCACCCCCAGCGCCACTCGCGCGACCAGCAGGGCCAGATCCGTCAGCGCCGGGACACCGGCCGACGGGTTGAGCAGCGTCTTCATCTCAGAACGTCCTTTCGTCAGCACCTGCCGCAGCAGACACAGAATCGTCCGCGGGCCCCGGAACACACCGGGCCGACCCGCGACTCGCAGGTTGTTGCGACAATCAATGTAGGGTACAACAGTTGTCCCATCAACCCCGGTGCGCAAGAATCGACCTGTGGACGCGCAATGGTTGGACTCCCGACAGCTGGCCGCCTGGGTGCGGCTGACCGCCGTGCTCGAACTGCTCCCCGGCGTGCTGGACTCCCAGCTCCGCCACGACGCCGGCCTGACCCACTTCGAGTACTACGTGCTCGCGGTGCTCTCCGAGACCGAAGGCCAGTCCCTGCAGATGAGCACGCTCGCCGTGCGCACCAACGCCACACTTCCCCGCCTGTCCCATGTCATCCGACGCATGGAGGACCGCGGCCTCGTCCGGCGCCGCCGTCGTCCGACGACGCGCGCGCCACCCATGTGGAACTCACCGAGATCGGCTGGGAGAAGGTGAAGGCGTCCGCCCCGGGCCACGTGGCCACGGTGCGTCACCACGTCATCGATGCACTCACCGCCGAGCAGGTCGACCAGCTGCGGGAGATCGCCGAAGCCATGCTGGGCCGTCTCGACCCCGAGGGGCGCCTGATCCCCGTCTACCGCCGCCCCGACACGGTCGCCGATGCGGACGCGGGGAAGGACACCGACGCCGACACGGACGCCGACCCCGACGCCGGCGGCGGCTCCGCCGGCGCGTGACCAGCTCACCACTCGCCGACTCATGCCGCTCCCCGACGAACCGCATCTACGATGGGCGCATGACCGACAGTCCCAGCCCCCTGCGCCGAGATCCTCTCCCCCTGCGGGGTCGACGGATGCTGGTCACCGGCGTGAGTCGCCGGGACGGCATCGGTCATGCCGTCGCCTGCCGGCTCGCCGCCTACGGCGCCGACGTCTTCTGCCACCATCACAGCCCCCACGACGCCGACCAGCCCTACGGCGCCGACGATCTCGAGGCGGTGCTGGCCAGCGTGGCCTCCCATGCGATCCCGGGAGCGCGGATCGAGGAGCTCGGAGCCGACCTCACGGAGACCGGCGCCCCAGACCGCGTGGTCGACGCCGCCGTCGAGACCTTCGGCGGCCTGGACGGGTTGGTGTGCAACCAGGCGCTCAACGGCTCGGACGGCGGCCTCGGTGAGCTGACCGAGCAGCTGCTGGACCGCCACTGGGCCGTGGACGCTCGCGCCTCGATCCTGCTGGCCCAGCGATTCCTGCACCACCACCGGGACGGCAGGGACGCCTCGATCGTCTTCATGACCTCGGGGCAGGGCCAGGGCCCGCTGACCGGAGAGATCGCCTACGGCGCGGCCAAAGCCGCACTGGCCGGCATCACCACCACGATCGCCGCACAGGTCGCCCCCACAGGAATCCGCGTGAACACCGTCAACCCCGGGCCGGTGGACACCGGCTACATGACACCCCAGCTCTGGAGCCAGGTGGCTTCGATGTTCCCCCGCGGCCGGTTCGGAGAGCCCGACGATCCGGCCCGCCTCATCGCGTGGCTGATGACCCCAGAGGCCGAATGGATCACCGGGCAGGTGCTGCACACCGAGGGCGGTTTCGCCCGGTGGCGCACCGCGGAGGACTGACCGGCCCCGAATCCGGGACGCGCGACGACGCCCGTCAGACCCGCACATCCAGCCCCAGATGCTCGGCAAGCGCAGGGGCCAGCTCCACGAGCTGCTCCGGACTGATGGTCGCCCCACGCAGTCCGGTGAGCCCGATGATGCGCTCCAGCCGGGCGCCCCGGAGGTCCACATGATCCAGAGACGCTCCGCTGAGGTCCAGGGTGCCGATGCCGGTGTCCGTCACGCGCAGCCGACGCACGCTGGCCCCACCCAGGTCCAGCTCGGTCAGCGTGCACCCGCTGAGTTCGACGTCTGTCAGGGACGCGCCGCGCAGGTTCACCAGATCCATCTTGGACTCGGCCACCCGGACCTCGGACAGGCCGGACTCGTAGAGCTCCGCCACTCCCACCCGGGAGCCGAGGACCTCCACCGCGCGCCAGGTGGAGCGAGGCGCAGCCAGATGAGGACTCGCCAGCCGCTGCAGACGGGTCTCCGCCACCGTCGCCCCCGTCAGCGTCACCTCCTGCAGCACGATGTCGATGAGCTCGCTGTCGACGATCCGGGCCCCGGTGAGGTCCTCCCCGTGGAGCGTCTCACCGATGAGGCGCAGGCCTTCGGCATGCTGGCTGAACAGCAGCTCGGAGGCGTCACCGTCGACCAGGCCCGTCGGCGCGGCGAGGTCCAGTCGCGGTGGGTGCGGTCTCGGGATCTCGCCGGAGGAGGTGCGACGGGAGTTGGAGCGGGCCGCTGGGCGGCTGGCGGGGCGGCCGGTGTGTCGGCGGGAGGACGTCATCGGCCGAGACTATCGCCACCCACTGACGACCATGGAGCGTGGACGCTCCCGAGCGACCGGTCGTGAGGCTCCGACCTGGACCGGCTCCGCGCGGTCCACGATGCTAGAGTGCGGGATCGTGGACCTGAGAGTGGGCGCATACGCCGTGATCATCGACGACGAGGGCCGCATGCTGCTGCCCCACTGGCGCGACGAGACCCTGGGCTCGGGCTGGACCCTGCCCGGAGGAGGCATGGACCCCGGGGAGCACCCGCACGACACCGTGGTGCGGGAGGTCATGGAGGAGACGGGCTACGAGATCGAGCCCGGCGAGCTCCTCGACGTCGGCAGCCTCATCATCCCCGGCGACCGGCGTCGGGCCGAGCACGGCGGCACCCCGCTGCAGGCGCTGCGGATCATCTACCGCGCCCGCATCACCGGCGGCTCCCTGCGCGTGGAGCAGGACGGCACCACCGACGACGTCGCATGGTTCGCTCCCGAGGAGATCGACATGCTGGACCGAGTGGACCTGGTGGACCTGGCCCGTCGCCGGGCCGGCCTGCTCACCTCCGCCTGAGTCCGCGGCCGAGGCCGCTGCTAGGCTCACGCACGTGCGCACCTCATACTTCTACGAGCCCTCCGCCGGGCACGGGCTGCCCCACGACCCGTTCAACGCCATCGTCGCCCCGCGCCCGATCGGCTGGGTGTCCACCAGCACGGTGCAGGGAGGGCTGAACCTGGCACCCTACAGCTTCTTCAACGCGGTCAACTACACGCCGCCGCTCATCGCGTTCTCCAGCATCGGGCACAAGGACACCGTCGCCAACATCGAAGCCACCGGCGAGTTCTGCTGGAACCTGGTGACCACGGAGCTGGGCGAGCAGATGAACGCCACCTCGGCGGCCGTCGACACCGAGATCGACGAGTTCGAGCTGGCCGGGCTCACCGCCGCGCCCTCCCGGGTGGTGAGCGTGCCGCATGTGGGCCAGGCCCGCGTGGTCTTCGAGTGCCGCCGCACCCAGATCCTGCGCCTGACGGACGCCTCCGGTGAGGACACCCCGGCGAGGATGGTCTTCGGGGAGGTCGTCGGCGTCCACCTCGACGAGTCGCTGCTCGACGACGGGGTCTACCAGACGGCGGCCGCGGACCCGCTGCTGCGCGGCGGCGGGCCGGCCGACTACTTCAGGATCCGTGGCGAGGACCGACTGAGGATGCACCGGCCTCAGCCCTGAGCGCCGGCGTCGCGCTCCTCGTCGGCCTGGTCCGCGGGCTGCTCCTTCTCCCCGGTGATCACAGTCATCACCAGGTCACCGGGCTCGACCTCGTCGACAGCGACGGGCGTCACCGAGGCGAAGTCCTGCGCGTTGGTCACCACCACTGCGGTGATCGCGTCGAAGCCGACCCCGTGCACGAGCTCCAGATCCACATCCACCAACGGCTGGCTGACCTCCACCCGGTCCCCGGGACGCACCGCCGGGGTGAAGCCCTCGCCCTTCAACGTCGGGGTGCGGCTTCCGCAGTGGACCAGGATGTCGACGCCGTCGTCCGTCCGGATCCCGTAGGCGTACCCGCCGGACGGTGCGGCGATCACCACTCCTGCCACCGGAGCCACCAGGTGGCCACTGACCGGGCGGATCGCCACGCCGGGGCCCATGGTGCCGTCTGCGAAGAGCTCATCGTCCATCGCGTCCAGTGGGAGCAGCCGCCCGGGCAACGGGGCCATGACCTCCACCATCGACGGCGTGTCGGCCCGCCCTCCCCGCTGCTCCGCCGCGGAGGGCGTCGGCGTCACCACCGGCGACATCGAGGTGGTGGTCGGCGGTTCGGGGTCGGGTTCGGCGTCGGGGTCCTCGTCGGGTCCCTCCCGGTCCACCAGCAGCAGGGTGGGCACGAATCCGACCGCCAGAGCCAGCGCCAGCCCGCCCAGCAGCAGCGCTGCTGACCCGTGGGCCGTCATTGCGGGCACACCGGCCAGCGCGGGCGGGACTGCGCTCACGGCGGCCGCCCCGGAGGCCGCCGTGAGCGCACCGCCGACCTCTCCGCCGAGCATGCCGAACAGGAACGGCTTCTTCAGCGGAAGGGTGACCCCGTAGATCATCGGCTCGGAGACCCGCCCACCAGGCCCGCCACCGAGGAGGCCCGGCGATCTTCCGACGCGCGGCAGAACGGGTGCGCAGCAGCACCGCACCGGCGGCCCCGGCCTGGGCCACCACCGCGGCGGCGATGACCGCGGGCAGCGTCGCCGCCGTCGGGACTCCCGCGATGCCGGTGCCCACGGACTCGGCGATGGTCCCGAGCATGCCCCACTGCAGCCCCAGGATGGTCAGCACGTGCCACAGGCCGCCGAGCACTGCTCCGGCCAGCCACGGGGTGGACTCCAGCACGCCCACCACGAGCGCCACCAAGGCCTCCCCAGTGATCACCACCATGGGGCCCAGCAGCACCAGCGCCCCGGTGACCACCAGCAGCAGGGTCACCAGCGGGGTGCCCACGCTGCGCACGGCGGCCGGCAGCATGCGGTCCAGCGTGCGCTCCACCCAGGCCTGGACGAACACCACCAGCAGGATCGGGATCACCGAGGCGGCGAAGACCATGATCGGGAACGGCACCCCCAGCAACGATCCCGTGGGGGCGGCGGTATGTGACTGGGCCTCCCCCAGGTCCAGGATCGAGGGGTACACCAAGGCGGCGGCCACCGCCATGGCCGTGAACGGCTGGGCACCGAACCGTCGTGCCGCGGTCACCGCCAAGAAGAGAGGAAGGAACAGGAAGATGCCCTCCGAGACGGCGCTGAGCACGGTGAACGTCCCGGCCTCAGGGTTCAGCCATCCGAGCTCGCCGAGCACCACGACGACGGTCTTGAGCAGCCCTGCGGCGGCCAACGGCCAGATCACCGGGGTGAACACCGCGGCGAGCATGGTGACGATGCGGCTGCCCAGCCCGCGGACCGACAGCACCGCGGTGGAGAGCTCCAGCTCCGGCATGGGTCCGGCGGGACGGCGGGTCAGCAGCTCCAGCTCCTGGTGGACGAGCTCAGCGCCTTCCCCGGTGACCACGTGAAGCTCCCCGTGGGCTCGGATCACGGTGATGACACCGGGCAGCGCCCTCAGCGTCTCAGCACGGACGGCGGATTCGTCGCGCAGCACCACCCTGACCCGGGTGGCGCAGTGCGCGGAGGAGGTGACGTTCGCGGCGCCGCCCACGCCGTCGAGGATGTCCTCGGCAAGAGCACGGGGATCCTGGGTGCTCATGCGGTCTCATGCTCCTTGGGTCCTGATGTGGGGGCGGGCCGGTGCCCGTGGGCTCCAGCCCGGCCACTATAGGCCAGCGCCGGGGATATCACCAGAAGACCCCGCAGTCGCGGGCGCCGCTCAGTGCGCCCGCTCCAGAGCGGACTCCGCGTCCTGGAGGCTGGCCAGCACCCGGTCCGCGCGGCGGCGCACGGAGAGCACCTCCGCACTGCCCACGCGCACCATCGCGGCGGCCTCGGCGTGGTGGCTACGTGGTTGGCGGCCTTGGACAGGCATGAGTGCAGCTCCGAGGCCCGGCCCGGGATGTTCATCCCCTCAGCGGGGAAGAGCCGGTGGGCGTGGCGGCAGAGGTCTCGCACCGCGGGGAGCTGGTCGGCCAGCTCGTCCCCGATGGCGACCAGGTGATTGTGCACGACGTCGTCGTCCACACCCTCGACCACCTGGTGATAGCGATCCAGGCCCCGGACGAACCGGTCGTGGGCCTGCCGCCAGAGTCCGTCGCCCAGCTCCTTCTCCAGTCGGCGGGCACGACGGCGGCCTGCGAAGAGCTTCATGCTTCCCTCCACCTGCGTGCTGGGCCGGCGGCGCCGGACGGTCGGACCTGCGACGGACGTCGTCGATCAGACAGTCTACCCACGTCAGCACAGGGCCGTGGGGAGAGGACAGGAGCCCGTCAGAACCTCAGTAGGATCTTGCCGCTGTGGGCACCGCTGTCGAAGTAGTCGTGGGCAGCCGCTGCGTCGTCAGCGGCGAAGACGCGGTCGGTCTGCACGCGGATCCGTCCCTGCTCGATCAGCGGCCAGAGCTCCTCCCCCACTCCGGAGACGATGCCGGCCTTGGTCGCCGCGTCCCGGGAGCGCAGCGTGGTGGCGATGATCCGCAGTCGGCGGGCGAGCATGAGTCCCAGGTCAGCCTCGGCCTTCCGCCCGCCCTGCAGCCCGATGATCACCAGCCGTCCGTCCACCGCCAGGCTGCGCAGGTTGGTCTGCAGGTACTTGGCTCCGATGACGTCCAGGATCACGTCGGCGCCACGGCCGTCGGTGATCTCGGAGACCCGGTCACCGATGTCCTCCTCGCGGTAGTCGATGACGTGATCGGCCCCCAGGCTGCGGGCCAGCCGCGCCTTCTCCGGACTGCCCACGGTGGTGAGGGTCCTGGCCCCGAGGGCGTGCAGATACTGCAGCGCGAAGCTGCCGATGCCGCCGGTGCCGCCGTGCACCAGGACGGTCTCCCCCGGCTGCACCCGGGCCTCTCCGCGCAGGTTGGAGTGCACGGTGGCGGCCACCTCGATGAGCCCGGCGGCGTCCACCACGTCCACACCCGCCGGCACGGGGAGCACGTGCCGGGCATCGACGACCACCTTCTCCGCGTAGCCTCCGCCGGCCAGCAGGGCGACGACGTCGACGCCGACGAGCTCCTGCACGGCCGCGGGGCTGCCCAGTCCGGCGGCCGCCACGCGACCCGAGACCTCCAGCCCGGGGATCGGGGAAGCCCCTGCCGGGGGCGGGTAGACGCCGCGGCGCTGCATGACGTCAGCTCTGTTGAGTCCGGCCGCGGCGACGTCGATGAGAACCTCCCCGGCGGCAGGGACCGGATCCGACACTTCCGTGAGCGCGACGACCTCCGGGCCGCCGGCGTCGGTGTATTCGACTGCTCTCATGGTGCTCCCTTCCTCTGGAACGAGTGGCCTCGGAAGACGGCATCTGCGCTCTGACACGCCGGTCCGACAGGCCAGACGGCGTCATTGCTGGCCACTGGACGACGACTGCGGGGTCCGGGCCGTCCACAGCGTCCAGCGGTCGACCTCGGTGACTCCGCCCTCCGGCAGCTGGGCCCGCAGGACGTCCACCAAGCGGGCCAGCTCGGCGTCATCCAGTTCATGCAGGATGCTGCGTCCGGTGCGGGCGGCGACGTCGGCCAGCAGGCTCTCGCGATCCGGATGCTCGGCGCGGACCTCCCAGAGCGTGCTCACCTCCACGTGGACCCCGGCCTCCTCCAGCGCCTCGGTCAGCTCCTGAGCACCGGGCCGACGGGCGGCCTCCACCTGCAGCAGGCGGGGAAAGGCCTCGAAGAACCAGCCTCGCACGTGCCGGGCATCGCCCGGGAGGGCGGCCGCAGTGAGGTGCGCGGCGGTGAGGTCCGGCGCAGCGAGCTCTGCGGCGGCGAGGTCGACGTCGGCGGGCTGGGAGACGTCCTCGACGGTGCGGTCCTGGACGATGAGCGTCCCGCCCGGCCGCAGCAGGCGCCGGGCTTCCTCGGCGAAGGCCCGCAGGTCCGGGAGGTGATGGACCAGGGCCCGGGAGAACACGACGTCGGCGCAGGCCTCCGGAAGGCCGGTGGCGGTGGCGTCACCCCGGTGGAAGGTGATCTGCGGATCGGCACCGTGCTCCGCCGTCGCACTGGCCAGGATGGGGGCGCTGGAGTCCACGCCGATGACGCGTTCCGCACCGAGCTCCCGCCAGGCTCGGCTGTAGATGCCGCCCCCGCAGCCCAGGTCCACGACGACGGCGGCGCGCGGGTCCACGAGCCCGGTGACGTGCGCAGACCAGCTGGGGTGGGCGCGCCGCCCGGAGTAGGTGCGTGCGTTGTGTGCCGCGGTGAAGTCGATCATCGGTGGTCCTCCTGGACGTGCGGCCCCACCGCTGCGGGAGTGGGCCGCTCCGGCGCTGACCGGCCGACGTCGGCCCACGCCGTCCGACTCGATGCCGGGGCGGGGTCTCACGTATAGTCTGAGCCTAGGTTTTCACATCGGCAGGTGCGTCCGCGGAGGAATCTCCGAGCGCGCCAGCGTGTCGAGGACCCTGATGACCGGGAGCGCTGTCCGAGCGGCCGAAGGAGCCGGTCTTGAAAACCGGTGTGCGGCAACCCCGTACCGTGGGTTCGAATCCCACGCGCTCCGCTCATGAGCAGGCCCCTGACCAGGGATTTCTGGTCAGGGGCCTGTCCTGTGCGAGCACGAGAAGAGCTCCGGAGCCGACCAGCGTGAAGGTGCCGCATCAGCGTGCTCCCTGTGCCGTGGCGTCCCGCAGCCGGATGAGGGACTCGTGCACGTCCCCCGGAACGATGTTCACCCGAAGCGTCTGGGGGCGGTTCTCGATCATGGCGATCATCGCGTCGTAGAGCTCCTCAACCGGCCGCGCGTCTGTCGCGGACTGGAGCATCGTGGCTGCACGGTGATTCGCCTGCAAGGAACCGGCTCGTGCGTCGAACTGTGCCGCCGCCTGGTCGCGCGAACTCACCAGGCACAGCTCCAGGAATCGGGCACCTGCCTGGGCAGCCACGTCTTCGAGTTGGTCGATGAACTCCTCGCGCTGAAGGAACTGGGGAACGATCACGTCATGGCCAGCGGCGAGGTGGCATTCGCACATCGCCAGGGCGAGCCGACGAGCGGACCAGCCCGCCTCCGTCGGGTCCTCCTCCCAGCGCGCCAATGCCCCACGGACGGAATCGACATCCAGGACGAGCGTCATGGCCCGGTCACGGGCGAGCAGGCCGGCCAACGTCGATTTGCCGCTGGCAGGAGCTCCATTGAGCAGCGTCACAGTGGCCATGTCTTCAGTCAACGCTTGGCCCGTTGGGGCGTCAACTCCGTCGGCGCCGGCGCCTCACCCGGTTTCTTGCTGTTCACCGCCGCGGCCGTTCAGCGCAGCAGGCCCAGCAGGATCCCGCTGACGGCGACGACGCCGGCCACCACGACGAACACGTTCGAGGCCCGGCCACGGAACCGGGCCAGGGCTGGCACCCGGTGGATCGCATACATGGGCATCAGGTACAGGACCGCGGCGATGACCGGGCCGGCGAGAGATTCGATCAGGGAGAGGATGCTGGGGTTCAGCACGCCCGCCAACCATGTGGTGAGGATGAGGAACACGCTCACCCCGATGGTCAGCGCACGGTCGCCGATCCGGTCGCCCGTGCGGTCGGCCATCCCGCGGACGATGCCCTTGGCCCCTTCGGCGGCACCCAGCCAGTGCCCGAAGAAGGAGGAGCCGATGGCGGCGATGGCCACCGCAGGGCCCAGCCAGGCGATGATCGGCATGTCCATGACATTGGCCAGGTGCGCCAGCACCGGCAGGTTGGCATCGCGGGCCTCCTGCAGCCCCTCGGGCCCGAGGGCCAGCACGCAGGACCAGACGAATCCCATGGTGAACACCACCAGCAGCAGGGTGGTGACGCGCAGCACAGACGACGCCTTACGCACCGAGCCCGTTCCGTAGCGCTGACGCAGTGAGACGGAGAACTGGGAGATCGCCGGGGAGTGGTTGAACGCGAAGACCAGCACCGGGATCATCATCCACACGGCCAGGGAGAAGTCCCCCAACGCCGGGGCGGCGCCGAAGCCGTCCAGGGACCAGGACGGGATCAGCATCAGCGTCACGGCGAACAGCACGGCGATCAGCGGGTACACCAGCGCCTGGGTGACCACCAGCATGACCCGACGACCGGCCACCATGACCGCCGACATCGCCAGCACCAGCACCGCGGCGAGCAGCCAGCGGGGCCACGGCTCCAGCCCCAGCTGGTTGACCATGAGGCTCTCCACCGTGTTGGTGATGCCGACCCCGTAGATGAGGACGATGGGATAGATGGCCAGGAAGTACAGCACCGTCATCACCCGGCCGGCGTTCTCGCCGAAGTAGGCCCGGACCACACCGGTGATGTCCTGGTCCGGCCGCGGGGAGGCGCAGATGATCCGGGAGAGCGCTCGGTGGGAGAAGTACGTCATCGGCCCGATCAGCAGCGTGGCCACCAGCAGGGGCCACAGGCCGCCCAGGCCCGCATTGATGGGCAGGAACAGGACACCGGCCCCCACCGCGGTGCCGAAGAGGGCGATCGTCCAGCTGGTGTCGAACTGGTTCCATCGCGGGACGTCCGACGCCTCGGGGATGGCCTTCTCCGGCGGCACGGCGTGGGTGGGTGTCGACACAGGCATGCTCCTTCGCACATCCGGGACGGTCCGTCCCGAGTCGGATCCGCCGGGGTCGGGCGGGCAGGGCTGACGGCTCCCGGGTGGCGGCGGCGACAGACCCGCAAGGAGTGTAATCCTCCTCATACGACGCCGCGAATCGGCTCCTCCCGTCACCGCCCACGGGCTCCGAACCCGGGCGGTGAACACCGGCCCTGACCACCGGGCGGCGTCCGTCAGGCACGTCCGGGGGATGCTGGCACACTGGTGTCCAGCGGCCGACCACACCGGTCCAGGACCTACGGAGGGGACGATGCCAGACGCACCGCACGATCCGCGCCGATCGGGTGAGCCCGAGGAGTTCGGCTCCGGGCCGCACTATCCGTCCCCGCACGACCCGTCCCCGCACAGCCACGCGCCGTACGACCCGTCCCCCTACGAGGCCGCCCCTCCCGGGCCCGTGGGTCATGACCACAGCCGCCACCCCGGCCAGGATCCCGGCCAGGAACCCCGCTATCCGACGCCCCATGACCCGCACGCTGACTGGTCCCGGCACCCCTCTCCGAAGCCTCAGGGCCACTCCGCCGTTCCGTCGGGAGGCGGACCTGGGGACAGCGCGGGGCAGCCCGCGGGATACGGGTACGGCTATGCCCCCGGTCAGCCCACCTGGGGCGGCTACGTCCCCGCCCCGACTCCGCCCACCGGCCTGGGCGTCACCTCCATGGTCTTCGGCATCATCGCCCTGCTGCTGAGCGTCCTCCCGCTCATCGGACTGCTCAGCCTGCTTCTCGGCCCCCTGGCGGTCATCCTGGGCATCATCGCGATCATGCGCCGCAACGGGCGCGGGTTCGGCATCGCCGGGCTCATCACCGGTGCACTGGGGACCGCCATCTCCCTCGCGGTGCACATCATCAGCGGCATATTCATCACCGCCATCTTCGAGGAGGTCGATCTGCTCCAGGAGAACCTGGTCGAGGACGCCGACCAGCACGAGGAGGGCCCGCTGGAGCCCGCTGAGGACGACGGCGGCGGCCCCGCCGACCTCCTGCCCCAGGATGTGCTCGACGACATCGAACAGCAGATCGAGGACGCCGATGCCGACGACGTCCGGCAGCTGCTGGAGCAGTGGGGCGGCGAGATCGACGAGGAGGAGCTGGAGCGCCTGCAGCGAGAGCTCGAGCAGCAGCTCTCCGGCGACTGAGCTCGCCGCCGGCCCAGACCTGTCAGCGCCGGCGGATCAGCTCCGGCAGGTCAGCTCTGATCCTTGAACACCACCAGGAACTTATGTGCCTCTTCCTGGGTGAGCGGCGAGTGGTCCGCCAGCAGCGTGGCGGCCTCGTCCACGTGGTCGTCGCGCAGCAGAGCATAGAGCTGGTCATGGACCCACGGCTCGAGGTCCTCGTGGGACAGCGTGATCTTCTCATCTCCGCGCTGGACCTCCAGGTGGAACCCCGCCAGCTCCTGATCCTCCTGGGCCCAGTCCTCCGGGATGGTGAGCTCCTCGTCCAGGGAGAAGCCGGACTCCTCCATCAGGCGGCGTGCCTTCGCGTCCACCTCATCCTCGCCGGCAGACTCGGCGGAGGCGGCCGACGTGGCCGAGTCCGCGGACCCTCCGGAGACCGCTGAGCCGTGCGGATCCGTCATCCGGGGGCGGCCGCCGGGGATGTCCGGCACGTCCTGGCTGTTGTCGCCCAGGATCTCTCCGGTCTCCGGGTCGGCCTCGGCGATGGGCCCCTCCTCCCGGCCGGCCTCGTCGCGGACCCCGTCGATGACGTCCTCGACGTACTCGCCGTCGTCTGCGCTGGCGGCAGATCCGGCAGGCGAGGCGGCCGAGGAGGCCGTGTCCGAGCCCGGGGCCGGTGCCCCGCCGTCCAGCTCCTCCTGGAGACGCAGCTCCGACGGGGAGGCCTGCGGGTAACGATGCAGGGCCTGCACCGCGATGATGCAGTCCTTCACCGGTGCCCCGGTGGCGTGCTTGAACAGCGCCAGGGCCCGTTGCCCATCGTCGGCGGCGATGGCCTGATAAACCTCGCGATGCTGCTCATCGGTGAGCACCTTCGCCGCCATCCGGGCGTTCTCCGGGGTGACGGCCTCATTGATCCGCTTGTTCAGGCGCTGCCCCTGGCGCTGAAGGAGCAGGCGGATCCCGAGGAACAGCAGGACGGCCAGTGCGATAACTGCGAGAAACTCCACACGGCCAGTCTAGGACAGGCACCTGGACGGTGTCTGCGGGGTCACATCCGGTGCCGTGGCTGCGCTCAGTCCCGCGGAAGCACCAGGGCCGCCGCCGCCGTCGCCACGGCGACCAGCGCCAACACCATGCCCACCGTCCCCGGCCATCCGGCCAGGTGGAGGAAGGTGCCGCCCAGGAATCCGAACACCGAGGACCCGGCGTAGTAACCCAGGTTGTACAGCGACGCCGACTGGGCCCGCCCCGCCACAGCGGACGCGCCGGCCCATCCGGCTGCCACCGCGTGGGCGCCGAAGAACCCGGCGGTCAGCACCACCATGCCGAGGATCACCACCGGCAGGCTCGGCACCAGCGTCAGCAGCACCCCGGAGGCCATCACCGCGTTGCCCAGCAGCAGCACCGACCGACGCGAACGCCGGGCCGCCAGCCGACCGGCCCGCGGCGATGACCAGGTGCCGGCCAGGTAGGCCAGGAACACGAAGGAGGCCAGCCACACCGGCAGCTGGAACGGCGGCCCCGCCAGTTGGAAGCCCAGGTAGTTGTACATCGCCACGAAGCCGCCCATGGTGAGGAAGCCTTGGAGGTAGATGACCCACAGGGCCGCCGAGCGGAGGTTGCCGGTCAGCGAGGCCAGCGCCTCCCGGATGCGGCTCCGGCGCGGGGTGAAGCGCACCGCCGGAGGCGCCAGCCGCAGGAACGCCACCACGCACACCACCGCCAACGCCGTGACGGCGAGCATGCCGAGGCGCCATCCCAGCTGCTCCCCCACCGGAGCCGCCACCAGCCGCCCAGTGAGTCCGCCCACTGTGGTGCCGGAGATGTAGGTGCCCGCGGCCACCGCCGCGGCCCGCGGGTGGACCTCCTCGCTGAGATAGGCCACCGCCAGCGCCGGGACTCCGCCCAGCATGAGCCCTTCCAGGAAGCGCACACCCAGCGCCATCCAGAACTCGGGCACGACGACGGCGGCGAGCGCGAACAGACAGGCCAGTCCGACGGCCCAGCCCATGGCGGGCTTCCTCCCCTTCGCGTCCCCGATGTAGGACCAGGGGATCACGCCCAGAGCCAGCCCGAGCGTGGCGGTGGAGATCATCAGGGCGGCCTGGTCGGCGGAGACGCCCTGATCGGCGGCGATGACGGGCAGCAGTCCCTGCGGGGAGTACAGCTGGGCGAAGGTCGCGACGCCGATGACGAACAGGGCGGCCAGCAGGCGGCGGTAGGCGGGTGTCCCGGGCTCCGCACCGGAACGGTCCGGGCCGGGGGCACGGGCGTCGTCGGCTGTCACTCATCTCACTGTACGCCGGGCGACCTGACCCCGGTGGGAGGAGCCGATCTGTGACGGCACTGGCTTACGATGATCTGGTGAGCATCGATCTTTCCGCCTCCTTCAAGGCCTATGACGTCCGCGGTCTCGTCGGCGAGACCATCACCGAAGACTCCGTGCGGGCGGTGGGCGCCGCGTTCGTGGACGTGCTGGACCTCGCCGGCCGCCAAGTGCTGGTGGGAGGGGACATGCGCCCCTCCTCCGAGGCCTTCGCAGCCGCCTTCACCGAAGGCGCCCGGACCCGTGGCGCCGACGTCGTGCAGCTGGGCCTGATCTCCACGGACATGCTGTACTTCGCCTCCGGCACCCTGCAGGCCCCGGGGGTGGTGTTCACCGCCTCCCACAACCCGGCGGCCTACAACGGGATGAAGATGTCCCGCGCCGGTGCGGTGCCGCTGTCCGCGGACACCGGGCTGCTGGAGATCCGTGACGCCGCCCAGGCGTACCTGGACGCCCCCGGCTGCGCGGGGGTGACGATCCCGACCGCCGGGCGGATCGGCTCCGTGGAGTCGGCCGACCAGCTGACCGGCTATGCGGAGTATCTGCGCTCCCTGGTGGACCTCTCGGGGGCCCGGCCCCTGAAGGTGGTGGTGGACGCCGCCAACGGCATGGCCGGGCTGACCACGCCCGCCGTGCTGGGCGACCAGATCCTGCCGACACTGCCCTTGGAGATCGTGCCGCTGTACTTCGAGCTCGACGGGACCTTCCCGAACCATCCGGCGAACCCGCTGGAGTCGGAGAACCTGCGGGATCTGCAGGCCGCGGTGCGGGAGCACGGGGCGGACATCGGACTGGCCTTCGACGGCGACGCCGACCGGTGCTTCGTCATCGACGAGCGCGGCGAGCCGGTCTCCCCCTCGGCCGTGACGGCACTGGTGGCGCGCCGGGAGATCGCCCGGGCCCGCACCGAAGGTGAGCAGACCCCGGTGATCATCCACAACCTCATCACCTCCCGGGCGGTGCCGGAGCTGGTGGAGTCCGCAGGAGGCCGTGCGGTCGAGACCCGCGTGGGACACTCCTTCATCAAGGCGGTCATGGCCGAGGAGCAGGCCGTGTTCGGCGGGGAACACTCGGCCCACTACTACTTCCGGGACTTCTTCAACGCAGACACCGGCATGCTCGCGGCCATGCACGTGCTGGCCGCCCTGGGGCAGCAGGAGCTCCCACTGTCCGAGCTGGCGGCCGAGTACAACCCCTATGCGGCCTCCGGCGAGATCAACTCCGAGGTCGAGGACAAGCAGGCCGCCGCCGAGCGGGTGCTGGCGGCATTCGCCGACCGAGACGCCGTCGTCTCCCACATGGACGGCCTGACGGTCCGCGCCGAGGACGGCACCTGGTGGTTCAACCTGCGCCCGTCCAACACGGAGCCGTTCCTGCGCTACAACGGCGAGGCGCACAGTACCGAGGTCATGGAGGCCGTGCGTGACGAGGTCCTGGGGATCGTCCGGGGCTGAACCGACTGTCAGGGCCATCTCCGGGTCACACCTGTTGACAGAATCAACGGATCGGGGCGTACCATCGCTCAGGTTTCATGATCTGCAGCACACGTCCCGGGAGGTCCCATGTCCGTCGCCGTCGCTGAGCGGTCCGCGTCCCTGCAGCGGATCACCGCCGGCCCAGGGTTCAACCGGTGGCTCATCCCACCGGCGGCGCTGTCCATCCATCTGTGCATCGGCCAGGCCTATGCCACCAGCGTGTACAAGACCTCGTTGGTGGCGCATTTCGAGACCAGCCTGACCGCCGTCGGGGTGATCTTCTCGCTGGCGATCGTCATGCTGGGCCTCTCCGCCGCGATCTTCGGCACCTGGGTGGACCGTAACGGGCCCCGGCGGGCCATGATCGCCTCGGCAGTGTGCTGGGCCACCGGGTTCTTGGTCGGAGCGGCCGGGATCCTCACCTCGCAGCTGTGGCTGGTCTATCTCGGCTACGGGGTGATCGGCGGCATCGGGCTGGGCATCGGCTACATCTCTCCGGTCTCCACCCTGATGAAGTGGTTCCCGGACCGCCCGGGACTGGCCACCGGGATGGCGATCATGGGCTTCGGCGGCGGAGCGATGATCGCCAGCCCCGTGTCCTCCTCCTTGCTGAGCCTCTACGACCCCGCCTATGACCCCGCCACCGGCGTGTATTCAGGGACCGCCGTCGCAGGGCTGTTCCTGACCCTCGGCGCCGTCTACCTGGCGGTGATGCTGTTCGGCGCCTGGCTGGAGCGCGTCCCCGCCCCCGACTGGACGCCCGAGGGCTACGACCCCTCCCAGGAGAAGAAGAAGGCCCTGGTCACCAGCGGGCACGTCACAGCAAACCGGGCACTGCGGACTCCGCAGTTCTGGCTGCTGTGGATCATCCTGTTCTGCAACGTCACCGCCGGCATCGGCATCCTGGAGCAGGCAGCCCCCATGATCCAGGACTTCTTCCGCTCGAACGGGACCACGGTGCTCGCCGGTGCGGCGGCCGCCGGATTCGTCGGCTTCCTCAGCCTGACGAACATGGCCGGCCGCTTCGTGTGGTCCTCCACTTCCGACCTCGTGGGCCGGAAGAACATCTACATGCTCTACCTGGGCGGCGGCGTGGTGCTCTACACCCTGCTGGCACTCCAGGGATCGGGCTCGGTCATCCTGTTCATCCTGCTGGCCGGCATCATCCTCAGCTTCTACGGCGGCGGCTTCGCCACGATCCCCGCGTATCTGCGCGACCTGTTCGGCACCCTGGAGGTCGGGGCCATCCACGGGCGGCTGCTCACCGCCTGGTCCTGCGCCGGCGTGATGGGCCCGCTGATCATCAACGGCTTCCTGGACGCCCGAGGTGAGCCCGGGAGCCTCACCGCCGCGGACTACCGGCCCGCCCTGCTCACCATGGTGGGACTGCTGGTGATCGGGCTGATCGCGAACGTCCTGGTCCGTGCCGTCGACGAGAAGCACCACGTCAGCACGTCTTCCGGGGACCCGACGACGACGGCCCACGACTCAGCGACACCGATCATCGAGCCGGCCGGAGCCCCGCGGGTGCCACTGTGGCTGCCCTGGGCCGTCGTCGCGATCCCCCTGGCCTACGGGGTGCTGCAGACGGCGATCAACGCGCTGGGGCTGTTCGCCTGAGCGGAAGCGAGCTCACCCCACGCAGGCTCCCACGCCCCCACAAGATTCTCCCGCCCCCACACGATTCGAGGGGCTCAGGAATCTGGACGGGGCGGTTCGCGCCGCCGGGACGGGCCCAGTCCGATGCCCCTCGTGGACCACCCAGAGATCGTCTTGACTGGTATTACCAGATGTGACAGCCTTCACAGTCAGGGACGTGTCCCAGTTCACATCTGCGCCTCAGGGGGACCCATGAAGACGATTGCTCGACTCACCGCCGTGACGGCAGCCGGCTGCCTGGCCCTCACCGCCTGCGGCGACGGCACCGCAGACGGAGAGGACTCCTACAGCTGGGACTTCACCATCACCACGAGCGAGACCTCCACCTGGTATGAGGCCGCCGAACATTTCGCGGACGTCCTCGACGAGCGCTCTGACGGACGGATGCAGGTGACGGTCCACGCCAATGAGCAGCTCTCCGGCGGCGACCCTGCAGCCGGCGTCGAGCAGCTGATGAACGGGGACAAGGCCTTCTCGTACAACTCGACCATCATCTATGACGGACTCGACTCCAGGTTCAGCGCCATCAACGCGCCCTTCCTCTACGACGACTACGAGCAGGCGGAAGCCACCATCGAAGCCAGCGCCGGAGCAGCCTACGAGGAGATCAGTAGGGAGCTCGGAGTGGAGATGCTGGGCTTCGGCGAGTCCGGCTTCCGCCAGCTCACCACCACGGACACCGAGGTCACCAGCCCGGATGACCTGACGAACCTCGTCGTGCGCGTCCCTGGCTCCGGCCTCTTCCTCGACATCTTCAACGAGCTCGGGGCGGACCCCACCACCATGAACTTCGCCGAGGTCTATACCTCCCTGCAGACCGGCACCATCGACGGCCAGGAGAATCCCTTCGACGTCATCTACTCCAGCGGGCTCCAGGAGGTGCAGGGGCACCTGAGCATCTGGAACTACGTCTACGATCCTCTGATCCTGGGCATGAACGCTGAGCTCTTCGACTCCCTCAGCGCCGAGGATCAGCAGATCGTCCAGGAGGCCGCCACCGAGGCCAACGAGCTGCAGATCAGCCAGAACCGTGAACGGGAGGCCGAGCAGCTCGAGGAGCTGAGCGAGGACATGGAGATCACCGAGCTCAGCGAGGCCCAGATCCAAGTCTTCCGCGACGCGATGGAGCCCGTCTACGACGCCCACGCGGACAGCTGGACCGAGGAGCTGCTCGACGCCGTCCAGCCGGAATGACCATGGTCGACGCCGTCCTCACGAGGGTGGAGAACACGGTCATCGTCCTGGCCTTCATCACGATGACCGGGGTGTACTTCGCCAATGTCGTCAGTCGCTACTTCCTCCACGGCTCCCTGGCCTTCACCACCGAGATCGTCGTGAATCTCGCGGTCCTGCTGACGATGGTCGGGGCGGCCGCCGGTGTGAGGCTGGGCACCCATCCCGGCTTCGATCTGCTCCCCGCCATGGCCACGGGAGTGCTCCGCACGTCTCTGATCGCCCTGATCGCGGTCGGCACGTTGGTCTTCTTCCTGGTCTTCCTGTGGCTGGGTTGGGAGATGACGTCCCGCCAGATGGCTCAGGGGCGGGTCACCCCCGCGCTCGGGGTTCCCCAGTGGGTCTTCTCCATGGCGCTGCCCGTGGGCGCCGCACTCGGTGCCGTCCGGTCGGTCCAGGCAGGAGTCATCCAACTGCGCCGCGCGGCCGCGTCGTCTCAGGCCGAGGGCAGGGAGGTGCTGCCGTGATCGAGCTGATCCTGGTCGGCAGCTTCCTGGTGCTGGTCTTCCTCGGGATGCCCATCGCATTCTCCATGGGCCTGTCCGCCGTCATCGCGATCCTCTATGCTTCCGGCGCCCACGCGCTGAATCCGGCAGCCGGCGTCATGTACGCCTCTCTGTCCTCGGAGACCCTGCTGGCGATCCCGTTCTTCATCCTCGCCGGTGTCATCATGGAGCTCACCGGCATCTCGACTCGTCTCGTCGAGCTCGCGGATCGCTGTGTGGGCCATCGCAAAAGCGGCCTCGCACTCACGGCGATCATCGCTGCTCTGCTGTTCGCGGCGATCTCCGGCTCGGGCCCCGCGACCGTCGCGGCGCTGGGGGCCGTGCTGATCCCTGCGCTGGTGAAGCACGGCTACTCGAAGCGACACGCCGCCTCGCTCCTCGCCAGCGCCGGCGGCATGGGCATCGTGATCCCCCCGAGCATCGCGTTCATCGTGTTCGCCGTCGTGGCGAGCGACCACGAGCGGGTCTCCATCAGCAGGCTGTTCATGGCCGGCGTCGTCCCTGGAATTCTGATGGGGCTGGCGTTCTATCTCGTGGCCCGATTCCTCCCCCGGCAGTTCGAGAGTCTGCGCGACACAGCCGGTGAGAACCTGAGCCGCGGTGCAGCGCGTCTCGGCGCGGTCCCTGCGTCGACCACTGGTCACGACCGACAGTCAGCATCTGGCTCTCCCCAAGGCGACCACGCCACCGAAGGCATCATCACCCTCGAGGACACGGTGGATCCTGATGCCGACGTCGGCCGGCGGACCGACCGTGCTTCCCTGCGTGAGATCCTCCAGGCCTTCCTACGGGCGATACCCGGCCTGCTCGTGCCCGTCATCATCCTCGGCGGCATCTACGGGGGAATCTTCACGCCGACCGAATCCGCTGCGGTGGCCTGCGTCTACGCCCTGCTGGTGGGCCTGGTGGTCACCCGGGATCTGAGACTGGCCGACGTGCTGAAGGTCTTCACCACCGCAGGCGTACAGTCCTCTCGCATCATGATCATCGTGGCCGCCGCCTCCCTCTACGCCTACGTCATCACCAGCAACCGCATCGCGGCCCGCGTCTCCGAGTCGCTGCTGTCCCTGACCACCAACGTCATCCTGCTGATCCTCCTGATCAACGTCATCCTGCTCATCGCGGGGATGTTCCTCGATGCAGTCTCCGCCTTCTACCTGCTGGTCCCCCTGCTGGTCCCCGTCCTGCTGGAACTGGGAATGGACATCACGACCATCGGTGTCATGATGACGATCAATCTCGCCCTGGGGCTCGTCACGCCTCCGGTGGGAGTCAATCTGCTGGTCGCAGGAAGCATCGCCAAGATCAGCTACGCGGAGGCCACACGCGGAGTCTGGCCCTTCCTCGGCGCCGGACTGGTCGTCCTGATGCTGGTGACCTTCATCCCTCAGCTGAGCAACTGGCTGCCCGACCTTCTGGGAGTCTGACCATGAACACGCCACAGCCCAGCCCCGTGCGGATGCGCGAGTTCGAGGACCAGGTCTGCCTGGTCACCGGCGGCGCGCGAGGCATCGGCCGGGCTGTCGTCGATGAGCTGCTCTCCCGAGGGGCCCAGGTGAACGTGCTGGACATCGCGGGCGCGGAGGACGCCGCTGAGTCGCTCGGACCCCGAGCCACCGGCTGGTCAGTCGATGTCAGCGACCGCCGTCAGGTCCACGAATGCGTCGACGCCGTCGCCCGCGAGCACGGACGGATCGACGTCGTCGTCAACAATGCGGGCACTGCCGCCCGCATCGACCTCGAAGCGATGGACGACGCGACCTGGGCCCGCGACCTCGACACCAACCTCACCGGCACGTACCTGATGACGCAGGCGGCGATATACCCCCATATGCGGGACCGACGATACGGGCGGATCGTCAACATCAGCTCCATCTCGGGGATCATGGGCGGCCCGTTCTCCTCGGGCGCAGGAGGAGGCCGCTCCGGTCCCGCCTACGCCGCCTCCAAGGGCGGCATCATCGCGTTCTCGAAGTGGGTGGCCAAAGAAGTGGGCTCGCTCGGAATCACCGTGAACTCGGTGGCCCCCGGTCCGATCGCCACCGCCCTGACCCAGGACGTCGACTATCCGCTCGACCACCAGGCTGTCCCACGCATGGGCACGCCGGATGACATCGCAGCCGCCGTCGCATACCTCGCATCGCCCCGCGCCGGTTTCGTCACCGGTGAGACTCTGAAGGTCTGTGGAGGATCCGCGATCGGCTGACCGTCCGCCCGCACACCGGCACCGCGCATCATGGAGAAGGGACCGTCCGATGGCCTCACCACCACATCTCATCGGCTGGGCGCACACAGCATTCGGCAAACATGCCGATGTCCACCTGGAATCACTGATGGCTGAGGTCAGCACCCAAGCGATCACCGATGCCGGGCTGGAGACCACCGACATCGACGCCGTCAGCGTCGGCGTCTACAACAACGGGTTCTCTCGCCAGGGCTTCGAAGCCGCGCTCGTCGGCGCAGGCGAACCGCAGCTCGCCAGCATCCCCGCCACACGCTCCGAGAACGCCTGCGCCACAGGAGCGGCGGCCCTGGTCGCGGCCATCGAGAAGATCGAGGCGGGGCGGGCACGTGCTGTGCTCGTCGTCGGTGCGGAGCGGATGACGGCGACGCCGGGTCCCGAGATCCATGACATCCTCCTCTCATCCGCTCACCGCCGGACCGAAGAATCGGCGGGAAGCTTCGCGGGAATCTTCGCGCAGCTGGCGGATCTCTACGCTGAGACGTTCTCCGACCCCCGTGAGGCGATGGCGCGGATCGCGGCGAAGAACCACCGCAACGCCGTCGACAACCCGTGGGCTCACCTCCGACGCCCCCTCGACCGTGAATTCTGCGCTACTGAGTCTCACGCCAACCCCAGCGTGGTCGGACGCCTGCTGCGGACAGACTGTTCACTCGTCTCCGACGGAGCAGCCGCGGTGGTGGTCGCCTCGGCGGACGTCGCCCGCCGGGCTCGCCGAGCCGTGCGCTTCCGCGGCCGCGCGCAGGCCTACGACCATCTGGCGCTGGCCCGCCGATCCGATCCTCTCGAGTTCGCCGGCGCAGGGGCTGCCTTCCATGGAGCCCTCGCGGAGGCCGGAGTGTCCGTAGGCGGGCTGGATCTGATCGAGACGCATGACTGCTTCACCATCGCCGAGCTCCTGCAGTACGAGGCCTTCGGCATCGCTCCGCGAGGACGGGCCGGCACGGCCCTGGCCGACGGGCTGACGGACCGCGACGGGCCGCTGCCGGTCAACCCTTCGGGCGGCCTCAAGGCGAAGGGCCACCCGATCGGCGCCACAGGGGTCTCGCAGCACGTCATGGCGTCGCTGCAGCTGACAGGAGAGGCCGGAGCCATGCAGATCGCGGACGCCGGGGTCGCCGCGGTCTTCACCATGGGAGGTTCGGCGGTCACGAACTATGCCTCCGTCTTGGAGGCAGTATGAGCGGAGTGGCCCCGGAGGCCCGCGCGGTCAATCTCTCCCACGCCTTGACTCAGATCGCCCGTCGACTTCCGGCCCACGACGCGATCATCCAGGGGGACGATCGTTGGAGCTGGCAGGAGCTCGACGCGCGGTGCTCCGCCGTCGCCGAGGAGCTGGCCCGCCGCGGCGTAGGCGCAGGCGACTGTGTGATGCTCGACGGGCCCAACTCGCCGGAATACATCCAGGCCATGTATGGCGTCTGGCGCGCGGGAGCCACCGTGGCGCCGGTGAACTCGCGGCTGCATCCCGCGGAACTCGCCGGGCTGGCCGAGGTCTGCCAGCCGACCCTGATGATCGCGCATTCCTCGACGGCCACGCATGTCGCCGCGGTCCGCGCCGCCGTCCCCGGGCTCCAGCATCTCTGGCTCGACGACGGTCCGACGGAGGAGCCGGACGGGCGCCCAGAGAGCGAGGCGCCGCAGGACGGCACGCTGCAGCGGATGACCCGAGCCCGAGGACGCGTCGTCGACAGCCCTCGGGAGCGCGGAGACCATGCCTGGTACTTCTTCACCTCCGGCACCAGCGGCAGGTCAAAGGCGGCGGTGCTCTCCCACGACCAGCTCGGATTCGTCGTCACCAACCATCTGGCAGATCTGATGCCGGGCCTCAGCGCACAGGACCGCTCGATCGTCGTCGCGCCGCTGTCCCACGGCGCCGGGATCCACCTGCTCTCCCAGGTGAGTCGAGGCGCCGCCACGGTGCTGCCGACGTCCCCGCGCCTGGACGCCGCTGAGATCTGGAAGCTGGTGGAGCGGGAGAAGGTCACCAACACCTTCACCGTCCCCACGATTCTGAAGCGTCTGGTGGAGGCGCCTGAAGCCCGCTCGCGGGACCACTCGAGTCTGCGACATGTCATCTACGCCGGCGCTCCCATGCCCTCTCCGGATCTCGCCACAGCTAGGGAGACTCTCGGTGACGTCCTCGTGCAGTACTACGGACTCGGCGAGGTCACGGGGAACATCACGGTCCTTCCCGCTGATCTCCACGATCACCCTTCTCCTCCAGGGGTCCCCTTCTCGACGTGCGGGCTGCCACGCACCGGGATGGAGATCAGCGTGCAGGACGACGACGGCCGCGCCCTGCCTGCTCTGGAACCGGGAGAGATCTGTGTGGCGGGCCCCGCCGTCTTCGCCGGATACCTGAACAACCCGACCGCCACCCGCGACGCCTTCAGGAACGGATGGTTCCGCACCGGCGATGTGGGACTGCTCGACGAATCCGGTTTCCTGTTCCTCACCGGTCGGGTCTCCGACATGTACATCTCGGGTGGCTCGAACATCCATCCGCGGGAGATCGAAGAGCACATCCTGCAGCACAAGGACATCCGGGAGACGGTGGTCCTGGGCATGCCTGATCCGGAGTGGGGCGAGGTCGGCGTCGCCGTCTGCGTCCGCCGAGCCGACACCCACCTGACAGGGGCCGAGCTCCGCGACTGGCTGCGGGAGAGGACGGCACGCTACAAGGTGCCGCGTCACGTGGTCTTCTGGGAGGACCTGCCACGCTCCGGCTACGGGAAGATCGCCCGGCGGACCGTGCGGGAGAAGCTCCTCCTCGAAGGCTTCAGCCCGTGACTGGTGTCCCCCTCCACCTCTCGCCGCTCGTCCGCCCACGCACTCCACACCGTCGTCCGACCCCGCAGCCCTCCACAGAGACGGAGACTCCATGACACTGACAGGCAGGACAGCACTCATCTTCGGGGGCGGGTCCCTCGACGGGAAGCTCACCAATGGACTGGCTGCGGCCCAGGCCTATGCCGGGGCCGGCGCTGAGGTCGTCATCGTCGATCTCCAAGGCCAGGCAGCCCAGGACTCGAGGGAGGCCATCCTTCGCGCCCTGCCTGACGCCCGGGTCACGGCCCTTCAGGGTGATGTCACAGACACCGATTCCGTGCGGACATGCGTCGCGGAGGTGCTGCGGACTTCAGGGCGTATCGACATCCTCCACAACAATGTCGGTGTGGCGGTGATGGGCGGGCCCCTGGACCTGGAGGTCGCCGACTGGGACAGAGCGCTCCGGCTCAATCTGACCAGCGCGTTCGTGACGGTCAAACACGTCCTGCCGGTGATGCTCCGGCAGGGCTCAGGGAGCATCATCAACATCGCGTCGATCGGCGGGATGCGCCATGTCGGGTATGACTACCCGGCCTATGCCGCCGCGAAGGCCGGACTCATCCAGTTCACGGCACATCTTGCGGTCCAGCACGGCCGGGACGGGATTCGGGCCAATGCTCTGTCTCCCGGGTTCATCGCCACTCCGATGATGCACCAGCAGATCACCGGCAGCCACAGCACCGCGGAGGAGATGATCGCCGCGCGGGATGCTCTGTCCCCCACCGGCGCCATGGGTTCGCCCGAGGATGTGGGGGCGGCGGCGCTGTTCCTGGCCTCCGACGCGGCTCGGTATGTGAACGGCGTCTGCCTGCCCGTGGATGGAGGATTCCTCCATCAGGGGGTCCCGGGAACGTCCTGATCATCGGCCATCCGCTGACGAGACTGCGTGGCGAAGAGCTCATCGAGCAGCGCGAAGTGGCGGTCCACCGCACATCGTGCGCGCTCAGGATCCTGCGCCTCCACCGCCTCCAGGATGTGGGCGTGGACCTGCCTGACCATGTCTCGCTCGTCGGCGAGGGTCACAAGCCGCAGGGTGCCCCGCAGGACCGCCCTCAGAACGCGTGACAGGAAGATCAGACCAGATGAGTTGGAGGCCACGAAGAGGCCCTCGTGGAAGTCGATGTCTGCGGCCAGGATGTCGGCGCCGTCATCGGACGCGCGCATCCGGTCCAAGGCACCGCGCATCGTGGCCAGTCCCTCCGGCACGGGGTCGGTGGTGGCCAGGATCGCCGCCTCCCGTTCCAAGGCGTGCCGCACCGTCACCAGAGACTCCACATGGATCTCCGAGGAGATCAGCCCGAGGATGAGGGCCTCACCCATCCGCTCAGGCTGCAGACCCGTGTACACCGCACCGGCCCGCTCTTTGCGTTCCACGACCCCGAGCGCCTCCAACCTCCCGATGCGGTCGCGCAGCGCCGTACGGCTGACACCGAGGCGCTCGGCGAGTTCCCGCTCGCCGGGCAGACGGTCACCAGGAGACTTCGTCCCGATCAGCTCGACCAGATCACCGAGGATCGGGTCGCGGAAGTGCGCGGCTGTGAAACGTTCGCCGTCTCGAAGCTCGGGCTTTCCCGTACCGGTGTCCACTCCTCGATCGTAATTCAGAGCACAGCCCGGTGCGCCGGACGGCAGAGGACGCATCCCCCTGCCCCGCGCGATCACACTCGGCTGAGCAGCCCCTGACGGTCCAGCCAGTCGAACCAGAGGTCGATCCACGCGTCCACGGGGGTGCCGGTGACCCGGGCTCCGAAGCCGTGCAGCGCCCCGGGGTAGATGTGCCCCTCCACCGCTGCGCCGCTGAGGCGCCAGGTGTCGATGAGCTCCAGCACATCCCCGGCGCACAGCGGGTCGTGGACGTCGACCAGAGTGAACAGATCCGGAAGGCCCGGCTCCACCTCGAATCCGGCCTCCGGCAACCGTCCCCCGTAGATGCAGGCCAAGGAGCCCGGCCGCCTCTGCGGATCCTCGGCGGCGACGGCGGCTGAGATGGCGTACGCCCCCGCGGAGAAGCCGATCGCGCTCACCCGGTCGGCGTCCACGCCCCACTCCCCGGACCGACTCCGGATCAGCGCCAACGCGTCCTCGACGTCGTCGACCGCCAATCGCTGATGTCCGCCCCGGGTGTCCACCACATCGGAGTCTTCGCTCGGCGAGAAGGCGCTGGCCAGGTGGGCTCCGAAGTCCTCCAGCGTCTCACCGGTATGTCCCAGCCGGTACTTCAGGACGAAGGCCGCCACCCCACGCTCCCGCAGGAGATGGGCGACGTCGGCTCCCTCGCTGTCCATCGACAGCTTCAGGAAGGCCCCGCCGGGGGCGATCAGCACCGCTGCACCCGTGGCCGTGCCGGGATCCGGCAGATAGGGGATCAGCGTGGGCCGGGTGACGTTGCGCAGGCGGTATCCGCCGTCATTGCGGCGCAGCGCCTGCTCACGGTCCGGGACACCGTCGGCAGGGCGCAGCGGGACCTCCGGCCCGGTGGCACCCAGCAGCGTGGGCTCGGTGATGGTGAACGCCTGGGCGAAATGCCGGGCCAGGTCCTCGTAGCTGGGCTCCGGGTTCTGCTCCGGCGTCTGGTCTGGCATCGTCTCCGGCATGTCGTCGCCTCGCATCCTCGCCGCTGGTCCTCTTCTCCCTTCAGACTCTAGCCGACCTGACGTGACGGGCTTCACCCTCCGCGAGGACAGGAGCCGTCCGGCCGGCCCCGCGCTCAGGCCCGCGCCGGCGTCGTCGCCCGGGTGGTGCGGGAGGTGGACCGCTTGAGCAGCCACAGCAGGTACGGGGGGCCGATGACCGCGACCACCAGGCCCGCGGGCAGCTGGTCCGGGGCGATCACCGTCCGGCCGAAGGTGTCCGACAGGGAGACCAGTGCGGCGCCCAGCATGGCGGAGACCGGCAGGAACCACCGGTGCTCCCGGCCCACCAGCATGCGCGCCAGGTGCGGGGCGGCCAGACCGACGAAGCTGATCACCCCGACGGCGATCACCGCGACGGCGGCCAGCAGCACGGCGATGCTCAGCGCCACCCCGCGCACCACCGGGAGGGAGACCCCGAGGATCCTCGGGGTGACGTCGTCGATGCCCACCAGGTCCAGCTCCCGCCGCAGCGCCAGCAGCACCGGCACGGCGACCACCAGGAGCAGCAGCATCGGCCCCAGATCCCGCCAGGCGGTGCCGAAGGTGGACCCTCCGAGCCAGGAGATCGCCATGGCCTGATTGTGCGGGTGCGTGGTGGCGATGAGCAGCTGGGTGATCGCCTGCGCGGCGGTCATCACGCCGATGCCCACCAACACCACCGTCTCCGGGGAGCTGGTGCGCGAGCTGGCCAGGGAGAACACGATCAGGCCGGCCAGGACGGCACCGGCCGCGGCTCCTGCTGACATGGTCCACGCCGAGGAGGCCGGCAGCACGATCAGCGCGATCACCGCGCCCGCTCCCCCGGAGGCCGCCACTCCGAGGATGCCGGGTTCGGCCAGCGGATTCCGCGTCACGGTCTGCACCAACCCTCCGGCCACGGCCAGCACGGCGCCGGCCAGCAGAGCGGCCGCCACGCGGGGGGCGCGGAAGTCCAGGGAGATCTCGATGGCCCGCGGCGCCTGCCCCTGCAGCCACAGGGCCAGATCCCCCACGCGCAGCCACCAGTCACCCAGCAGCATGCCGGCGGCCACCAGTCCCAGCAGCAGGACGCCCACAGTGACGACGACGGCGAACCTCCGCGAGAGCCGCACCCCCGAGGGAAGCCCCATGGCGGCGATCTCCTGGCTGCTGCCGCCGCTGCGCATGCGCAGGGCGAGCACCACCAGGAACACGGCGCCGATCAGAGAGGTCACCACTCCGGTGGGGATGCCGACCGCCAGGTTGAGGTCTGTGAAGCCGAAGATGCCGCCCAGGAAGATGGCCCGCACCCCGACGTCGGCTCCGAGGACGATCAGCGCCCCGAGCAGTCCGGAGCCCGCCATGGCCCAGCCGAAGCGGCCGAAGCGGATCACCCGGGTGGACAGCAGCCGCACGATGGCCGGGGCGCACAGCCCCACGAAGCCCAGCGGCCCCACCATGGTCACCGCGGAGGAGGCCAGCAGCACCGAGCAGACCAGCAGCCCACCGCGGACCAGGCCGACTCGCACGCCCATCGACTGGGCGGTGTCGCTGCCCAGGGAGAGCACATCAGTGGCCCGGGACAGCACCACCAGCACGGCCAGGGCCACGAGCACCACCGGCAGCAGGCGCAGCACCGCGCCGATTCCGGAGAGGTTCAGGGTGCCGGATCCCCACAGGAACAGCCCCTGGGTGGACTGGGCGTGGATCATCAGCAGCGCCGAGGTCACCGAGGCCAGCCCCATGGCCACCACGGTGCCGGCCAGCACCAGGCGGATGGGCGCGGACTCGGAGAAGCCGGTCAGCGCCAGCACCAGTCCCGCGGCGGCGAAGCCCCCGACGAAGGCCAGGGCGGCGGAGCTCAGCAGCGGCAGCGACAGCCCGAAGGCCGCCGCCGTGGTCAGCGCCAGGTGCGCCCCGGCGTTGACGGCCAGCGTGTCCGGGGAGGCCAGCGGGTTGCGGGTCATGGCCTGCAGCGCGCAGCCGGCGATGCCCAGCACCACGCCCACCACGAGACCGCCCACCAGCCGTGGCAGGCGGGAGTCCAGGGCGATGGCGGTCAGCTGGGCGTCCTGACCGGTGACGACGGCGGACAGCAGGTCCCGGGCGCTGACCCCGGAGGTGCCCTGAGTCAGGTGCACCGCGGAGAGCAGCACCAGAAGCCCCAGCCCCACCATCAGGGTGAGCAGCACCAGGGAGCGGGCCTTCGCCGGGGTGGTGCGCGCCGCGGCGGCGCTGGTGCGCACCGCCAGAGCGTCCTTCTGCTGGGTCACGGGTGTCCGCCGTCGTCTCGTGTCAGTCGAAGCCGAAGCGGCGCTCAGGCGTCGTCGGCGACGGTCTCAGCGAGCTGCTCGGTCCACTGCATGGCCGAGCCGGGACCGCCGTAGAGCCAGGTGCGCTCGATGACGTGCATGCGGTCGTTCTCCACGAAGCCCAGCGAGTTCCAGGTGGAGTTGTCCTCCAGCGGAGCGAAGGGGTCCTCCGGCTCGGTGGAGGCGGTCCACCAGAAGAACTCGGTGTCGTCCGGCAGCGCGGTGAGGCCTTCGACGTCGGAGGAGCTGATCGCCCAGCCGGCGTCGCCCTCCTCCTCCCAGGCCGGGGTGAGGCCGATCTCTTCGCCCACGGCGCTGACCATGGCGCCGGGTCCGTGGAGCCGGAAGGTGGCGGTGTTGCCCTCCACCGAGGGGTAGACGACCACGAAGGGCGTGTCCTCGGCGTCGGCCTCGTTGAGGGTCTCCCGGGCGTCGGTGAGGGTCTGCTCGTAGTCGTCCCAGACCTGCTCGGCGTCGTCCTGCGCTCCGATCAGCTCCCCGATCTGGAAGAACGTGCGCTCCATGTGACCCAGCGGGTCGGAGGCGTCGGCGGACTCCTGCAGCACCACCGGGGCGATCTCCTCCAGGTCCTCCAGCATGCCGTCCGGCACGGACTCCTCGGCGCCGATGATGAGGTCCGGGTTCGCCTGGCCGATCGCTTCGATGCTGGGCTCGGTGCGCAGGCCGACGTCGACGACGTCCTCGTCGTCGATCTCCGCGGCGGAGGCCCACGCCTCGTAGCCTTCCAGGTCGGCCACGCCCACGAGGTTGCCGCCGAGCAGGGCGACGTTCTCGGTCTGGGCCCATTCCAGGGTGACGACGCGCTGCGCGGGAGCGTCGAGGGTGATCTCTTCGCCGGAGTGGTCGGTGACGGTGACCGGGCCGGTCTCCGCGTCGGTGCCGGTGTCCTCGTCGGTGTCGACGTCAGTGGTGCCGCAGGCGGTCAGCGCCAGGGATCCGATGGCGGCCAGGGACAGCAGCCAGCGGGTGGAGGGGGCATCGGTGAGGGTCATGGTGTCCTTTCGGGACGTGAGGGGTTCAGGGCTGCTCGGGTGCGACGCCCGCAGCCGACCCGGACGGCACGGGGCCGCCCGAGCAGATGGGGAGGATCCGGGGGGGGGATCAGGCCGGCACGGCCAGGGTCCGGGAGTCGTCCGGGTCTGGGCGCGGACGGAT